>NZ_FMZD01000004.1 GCF_900101525.1 Marinilactibacillus psychrotolerans
TTTCCAGTATCCCTTCCCATTCTTTTAAATCAATCACTTTTGATTGTGGAAAAGAGTTCTCTAATTGGAAATCAGTTAGTAACCACCATGATATTTCTATTTTCTTTGCAGATCCTGGTTGTCCGTCTCAGCGTGGGCTGAATGAACACTCTAACGGATTGCTTCGACGTGACGGACTGCCAAAACAGATGGACTTTAATAAAACCGATCAATCCTTTATTTCTTCTGTTTCAAACTACAGAAATACGATTCCTAGAAAGTCTTTAGATTATAGAACCCCTATGGAAGTTTTTCATGAGCATGTATCAGATTGGAAACCGTCTAGCTTAATTTGACAAACGAGAAATTGAAAAAACTCCTTTAAAATATTGGTTGATACGTCTACTTCCAGTATAAAGAAATGATTTCATCTATTCACGTTATTTTTATAATTACCAATAATCTTTCTTGATTGAAGTTTTACAATAAAGCGCTTGTATGTAATGGATTACATCTTATACAATAAGTCTATAACAAATAGTTTTTACTGTCTTGAAACAGACAATATACTCAAGGAGGAACATATATAATGGCATTTAGAAAAGATTTTCTATGGGGCGGCGCAACTGCTGCCAATCAGCTTGAAGGTGGATACGATCAAGACGGACGTGGATTAGCGAACGTTGACGTGGTACCCGTTGGAGAAGACCGTGGACCAATCATTACAGGACAAGTAAAACATTTTGACTTCGATGAGGACCATTTCTATCCAGCTAAAGAAGCAATCGATCACTATAACCGTTTCAAAGAAGATATTGCATTGTTTGGGGAAATGGGCTTTAAAACGTACCGTCTGTCTATTGCCTGGACTCGCATTTTCCCTAAAGGGGACGAAACAGAACCAAACGAAGCTGGCTTGAAATTTTATGAAGACTTATTCAAAGAATGTCATAAATATGGTATCGAGCCGTTAGTTACTATTACTCACTTTGATTGCCCGATGCACTTAATTAAAGAGTATGGTGGATGGCGTAACCGTAAGATGGTTGGTTTCTACGAGAACCTTTGTCGTGCAATCTTCAATCGCTATAAAGGATTAGTAAAATACTGGTTAACTTTCAATGAAATCAATATGATCCTGCATGCTCCATTTATGGGTGCTGGATTAGCATTTGACGAAGGCGAAAATCAGAAACAAGTGAAATACCAGGCTGCTCACCATGAATTAATTGCTAGTGCATTGGCAACTAAAATTGCGCATGAAGTAGATCCTGAAAACCAAGTTGGTTGTATGCTGGCAGCGGGTAAATACTATCCAAACACACCAAATCCAGTAGATGTATTCGCAGCTCAACAAGAAGATCACGAAAACTACTTCTTCATCGATGTACAGTCTCGAGGAGAATACCCTGCGTACGCGATCAAAGAATTAGAACGTGAAAATATCGAGATTCCATTCGAAGAAGGCGACAAAGAATTATTGAAAAAAAATACTGTCGACTTTATTTCATTCTCTTATTATTCATCTCGTGTAGCTTCAGGCGATCCTAAAGTGAACGAAAAAACTGCTGGAAATATCTTTGCTTCAATCAAAAATCCTTATCTAGAAGCAAGTGAGTGGGGATGGCAAATTGATCCATTAGGACTACGCATTACAATGAACGATATCTATGATCGTTACCAAAAACCATTGTTCATCGTAGAAAATGGGCTAGGCGCAGTTGATCAACCAGACGAAAATGGCTACGTAGAAGATGACTATAGAATCTCTTACATGGCCGAGCATATCAAAGCAATGAAAGATGCTGTTGAGTTAGACGGTATTGATTTGATAGGTTACACTTCTTGGGGATGTATTGACCTTGTAAGTGCCGGAACGGGTGAAATGAAAAAACGTTACGGATTCATCTATGTTGACCGTGACAACGATGGTAATGGAACACTGAAACGTACGAAGAAAAAATCATTTGACTGGTATAAAAAAGTTATCGCTTCAAATGGGGAAGATGTAAGTAACGGTTAATTTATCGACAACAGGTAATGAAGAATAGGGACGTCAGCTGGATATAGCTGACGTTCTTTTATTATCTCTAATATTCTAATCTATTATTAGTTAAGTTTCTTTATCTATTGTAGAGATAATCATCTTTCTTTAAAATAAGACTAACAAACGAGGAGTGATGAAAATGGAGAATTTGCAAGGGAAATGTCTATGTGGCAAAACAGTTCTTACCGTCAGCCAAATAACGCACGATTTGACGGTCTGCCACTGTAGTATGTGCAGAAAGCAGGCGGCTGGGCCTATGTTTTACACCGAGAGAGTCCCAGATGACCAGATCCATTTCAATCAAAGACAGACAGTCGGCCTCTATCCTTCATCCAAAGAGATTGAACGAGGATTCTGTAATCAATGTGGAACATTCTTATTTTTCCGTAATACAAAACATCAGATGACTGCAATAAATCCGGAGTTGTTCGATGAACAAATCTCAGTTTTGAACTTTGAGAAAGAAATTTATTACGACGACAAACCAGACTACTATATTTTTGCAAATAAAACAGTTAAACGACCATAACGGAGGAAAAACAGTGAGCAAACGAACAGAATGGATTGAAGAAAAGACGATCCGACAATTACAGCATGCCTTAACTAAAGGGGAAACGACTTCAAGAGAATTAGTCCTCACATATTTTGAACGTATTGCAGAAATTGATTCTTCAGGCCCAAATTTAAATGCTTTAATAGAAATAAATCCGGACGCTTTGCATTTAGCAGATAAGTTGGATATAGAAAGAAAAAGTGGAAAAATAAAAGGGGATTTGCATGGGATCCCTATCGTTATCAAAGATAATATTGATACAAAAGATAATATTGATACAAAAGATAATATTGATACAAAAGATAAGATGCATACTTCAGCAGGTTCATTATTATTAAAAGACCACGTCGCAAAAGCAGATGCATTTATAGTTAAACAATTACGAAAAGCAGGAGCAATTATATTAGGCAAAACAAATCTGACGGAATGGGCAAATTTTATTGCAGAGGATATGCCAACTGGATATAGTTCACGTGGAGGTCAAACGTTAAATCCATATGGGAAAGAATTTATGGTCGGAGGATCTAGCGCCGGTTCGGGTTCTGCAGTAGCCGCTAATTTAGCCGTAGCTGGTATTGGAACTGAAACATCCGGCTCAATATTGAGTCCGGCAAGTCAGAATTCACTAGTTGGATTAAAACCAACGGTTGGCTTAATTAGTCGCAGTGGAATTATACCCATTTCTCATACACAAGATACAGCAGGTCCGATGACCAGAACGGTAGAAGATGCAGCAATACTACTAAATCTCTTACAAGGTTACGATAAAAAAGATCCAATCACGGAAACCAATCCAAATCTAGCGATAGATTATACAAAGTGTCTCTCAAGTAAGGGATTAAAAGGAAAACGAATCGGGATTACACGAAAGCCTTTCTTTGATTATGTAGACACAGAAAAACAAATTTTGATAAACCAAGCAATAGAAGAGATGAAAAAAGCCGGTGCAAAGGTTGTAGAAGATATTTCCATTCCTTCAGCTAATGAAAATTGGAACATCAATGTAATGATTTATGAATTCAAAGCAGCTGTGGAAACGTATTTGAAGACGATCGACGCTTCTATAGGATTGCATACACTAAATGATCTCATTAATGGAAATCGTCAAATAGGTAAAAGAGCATTGAAATATGGGCAAGCTTTATTTTATCAAGCAGAAGCAACAAGTGGTCAGCTAACAGAGACTGCATACTTGAAAAGTCTAGTTTTTGACCAAAAACAATCTAGAGAAAACGGAATCGATGCTGTAATAGACGAGCATAACTTGGATGCGGTCATCACTCCAAATAATGCAGGAGCTATGATTCCTGCCAAAGCTGGTTATCCATCAATAACTGTTCCAGCTGGCTATACAGAAGCAGGCGAACCGGTAGGTATGACTTTCACAGCCAGCGCTTATGCTGAATCAGTTCTACTTGAATGTGCCTATGCCTTTGAACAAAGCACAAAGTATAGAAGAAGTCCCTTTTGATAGATAAATAGAACAGGAGGATCAGGATGACGAAACACAAAATTTATACAATGAGTTTTGCCAGAGTTTACCCACATTATATTACTAAAGCAAAGAAAAAAGGACGGACGAAAGCTGAAGTAGATGAGATTATCCGCTGGTTAACCGGATATAGTCAAAAGGAAATAGAAGCTCAAATAGAAAAACAAACAGAATTTGAAATCTTTTTTAAAGAAGCTCCTCAGATGAATCCTTATAGAAGACAAATCAAAGGTGTGATTTGCGGGATACGAGTTGAAGACATTGAAGAACCCATCATGCAGGAGATCAGATATCTGGATAAGATGATAGATGAGTTAGCAAAAGGGAAAGCAATGGAAAAAATTTTCCGTGAAGGATAAGTAAGATACAGAGTGAGTCAATAGGTTGAATAAATAACTTTTAATGTATTGACTTTAATCTGTACTTTCGTTATATTCAATTAAAGACAAAACGAATCTGTAATTAAAGGAAGTAAATGATGAAATTCTCAAAAGCAACGAATTATGCATTGCATTCAATGGTCCATTTGGCGATGGAATCAGGTAATGAGGCGATTAAAGTAGAAGATTTAGCGAGTCGTCAAAAGCTGTCCCCGACATATCTGTCTAAAATATTGACTAAGCTTGCCAAAGCAAATCTGATTGAGTCTACTCCTGGAGTAAAGGGTGGGTATAGATTGTTACGAGCACCAGAGGAATGTACATTTTTAGATGTGATTCGAGCAACAGAAGGTTATGAATCTTTACTCAACTGTACAATGTCCCATGATGGCAAGTGGAACAAATCTTGCTTAATTGAACGAGCGATGTCAGATGTTGAAAACAAGATGGAAGAAGAACTAGCAAATAAAACCATTGCCAAAATATTGTCTGAAATGCATACTGAAAATTAGTGATGAGCTAATTTTGTTTTAATTATAGATATTGTAGATCTTTAATAGAGGTTATAGGAGGATTGAATAGGATGGATGTAGTTGTAATTGGTGGAGGTCCTGCTGGCATGAGTGCAGCTTTAGTAGCCGGAAGAGGAAAGAAAAACGTGGTATTGATAGACGAAAATAAACCAAGAAATGCTGTAACAAAGGAATCTCACGCTTTTTTAACTAGAGACAACATAAAGCCAGCAGATTTCAAAGAGAAAGGTAGAAGAGACCTGCTGAAATACCCGACGATCGCTATAAAGGACGGCAGGGTATTAGAGATTAAAAAAACTGATCAATCATTATTCGAATTAACGACAGAAGCGGGTGAAATTCTTCAGACTAAAAATGTCGTGATCACTCCAGGTCTCAAAGAAACGCTGCCAGCAGTTTCAGGAATTGAAAACTATTATGGAACCAGTCTGTTTTCATGTCCATTCTGTGATGGATGGGAAATGAAGGATAAACCTTTGATATTAATAGCAGAATCTGCACAAGCTTTACACGTAATAAAGTTATTAAAAAATTGGACAGATGATTTGATTGTAGCAACTAATGGTCATAGCGTTTTTGATACAGAGCAGAAAAAAGTCTTCGAACTCAATCATATTCGTTTGATAGAAGAGAAAATTACTGAACTTAAAGGCAATAATGGAGAATTGAAAAGTGTTGTTTTCAAAAATGGAGAAGAAGTCGAAAGGTCTGGCGGATTCTGTACAACCGTATTAGACAATTCGCTTCCTTTTATAGAACAGTTAGGGATAGAAGTGAATGAAGCAGGATATATTACCGCGGATATGATGGGACATACGAATGTAAAAGGGATTTATGCTGCGGGAGAAATAACTGGACCTTCTCAGTTGATCGTTTCTGCCAGCCAAGGGCATATGACTGGGGTAGGAATCATAGCCGATGCTTGCGAAGAAGCTTTTCAAAATATTTAGTATAATCAATATAATAATAAAAAAATGGAGTGTTGATCATCGGACATCTAGATAAATTTAATCAACTGGCAGCTACTTACGATACACCAAGAAATATAGAAATGGCTAAACGATCTGCTGAAGCTATTCGAGAGTTAATGGATAGAACACAGACTAGCAAAGCGATCGATTTTGGTTGCGGGACAGGGTTAGTCGGCTTGGAGTTAATAGATGAATTTGATTCTCTAGTATTTATGGATGCTTCAGCTAAGATGATTGAAGAAGTAGAGAGCAAACTAGCTGATTTAAATGTGGAAAAGGCGAGCACATTATGCTTGAATATTGAAGAAGAGGATATCTTACCAATTAAAGCAGATACGATTATTATTTCTCTAGTATTACACCATATAACAGATACTAAAAATCTATTATCACAATTCTACGATGCCTTAAACTTAAATGGACAATTACTAATCGTTGAAATGCAGAAACAAGAAATAAATGCCCATCATCATGGGCACGGAATTGACAGTACGGATTTAGAGAATGAACTTGAAGCAATTGGATTTCAACAGATACAAATCGATCGATTCTATGATGCAGAGAAAGAGAACGAAGGGCAGGAAGCTTCTCGTTATGCATTGAGTGCCAGAAAAATTTAAAATAAATAATTGAATAATCACTAACCAGCACTTTAAACGTATGGATTCGTTTAGAGTGCTTATTTCTATTACTGTATAGATACGGCTGCAAGATAACGGGTCTCAAAAGCAGACGGAACCTGTTATAATAAACTAAAGTTACTTAAATGATAAGATCAACCAAATTCATCTTTGAAAGGAATCGTGACATGCAAAAAGAATTTGACCATAAATTAAACACTATTAAATGGATTGGGATAATTACGATGCTAATCGATCATATGGGCTATTTTTTGTTTCCGCAGTTATTATGGATGCGAGTAATTGGAAGAATTGCTTTTCCCTGTTTTTTGTATGGCATTATAGAGGGGACTAATCGTACCCACAATTATAAAAAATATATAACACGATTATTAATGCTTGGAGTAATATCTATGCCCATTACTCCGAATACGTTAAATGTAATATTCCTACTTGCTCTATTTTCGCTTTCTATAAAATACAAGAAATATTTATTCGTCTTTTTACTGCTGAGTATCCCAGTGGAATATGGAGTTTATGGTATGTTATTTGGTTGGGCAATATATTGGATAAAAGAACAAGATCGCGATCAAGGTATTTTATTTTCCATTCTTGTACAATTTATAATGGGTATTTCGGTTCAAGCATTTTCTTTAATGGCTCTGCCGTTGTTTCTAAGCAATATAAGCCTTAAACTTCCTAAAGTATCTAAATATTTTTTCTATGTGTTTTATCCAGCACATCAAGGTATTTTAATACTGATTGTAATGTGGATAAACAGATAGAAATTAAGCAACAGAATAGCCTGAATCTAGTAGCTGGAATTTGAAACAGACGTTCTTTATAATGGGCCGACCTATATAAAGTAAGGTTGGCAATCTGACAAATCATGTAAATTTATAAATCAAAACATTCATCGACTATGTTAAATAATTCTTTAAGATACTGATAGTTTTTATTCCCAAAAGAGAAACAGATAAATAAACAATAACTTGAAGTCGTTTTATTATTTGTATACATAAGCAAATTAAATGACATAATTTCATATAAATAGTAAACTAAATGATAGCCCTTATTAAATAGACTCACGAAACGAAAGTTGATTATTTCTTTAAAGCTACGGTAACCAATCTCTGGGAGGAGACACTATTAAAATGGAATTAACAGAACTATTAAAATCGGTAGAGATTGATTCGAAACGTCTTGCTAAAGAAAAAACGAATACTGAAAAATTAAATATAAAAAATGTAGCCTATCACTCAAAAGAAGTTAGCCAAGATACAATCTTTGTTTGCATCAAAGGTCATCTAGCAGACGGTCATCAGTATGCAGAAAAAGCTGTTGCTAAAGGAGCTGTTGTTATTGTTGTAGAGCGGTTCATTAAGGATTTGGATGTTCTTCAGGTTAAAGTAAAGGACAGTCGAGAAGCTTTAGCTACCATATCTAGTAATTATTTTAAACAACCATCTAAGTCTATGCACATTTTTGGTATCACGGCAACGAATGGTAAAACGACAATTACATATATGACGGATGAGATCTTTAAAGCATATAAATTGAAAGTAGGACTAATCGGCACGATTATTACTAAAATTGATAACGAGATAGAAACTAGTGTTTTAACAACGCCAGAATCTTATGATTTACAGAAATACTTTGCAAAAATGGAAGATGAGGCAATATCTCATGTTTCTATGGAGGTCTCCTCTTCAGCACTTGAACTTAAACGGGTTCATAAAACAGCATTTGATGTAGTGGCGTTTACTAATATTAGCCCTGAACATATTAGATTACATGAATCTTTTGAAGCTTATTTTGATGCAAAATCGCTACTTATAAGAAATGCACCAAAAAATAGCTTTGCAATTCTGAATATTGATGAGCCGATATTAAATCCGCTGGTAAATCAAACGGAAGCTCAGGTCGTAACTTTTGGAATAGAAAATAGTTCAGGGATTGTTAAAATAACGGATATCGATTTATCGTCTGGTAAGCCGTCCTTTACCGTCAATATTATGTCCCGCCTTAATACATTAAATGGGACACAAATCAGCCCTGAAAAATTTAAGATTCAATTATCCGTTCCAGGCTATCACTCAATATATAATGCCACAACAGCAATTCTAACCGCGTTAATCAATAATATCCCTCTTGAATATGTTAAAAGAGGAAGTAATGGACCAGAATTAAGCGAAGAAATTGCAGAATCAATAGTAGGGTGGTTTAATAAAATGAATATAGAAAACATCATTTTAACAACCAGTCGATCGCATGTAATGAAAAAAGATGAGGTTACAAAAGAAGAATTAGAAGCATTCTTAGAAGTGATGCAGAAGAATAAAATAGATGTAGCTTTTTTTGAGGAGTTAGACGATGCGCTGCAACTAGGCGTTGAAAGGTTAAATCCGGATGACATCTTATTGATTTCTGGAGCCCATTCAATGGATACCGGAGCTAAAAAAACATTAGATTTATTGAAGCAAATGTATCCGAATGTTGACCACGAGGCAATAGATAGTGTAGTAGGTTCTAAAATAATTGGTATGGGTTGAAATTGAGTAAGTAAAATAAAATTAACTGGCTATGTTAAGTCTTGAGTTTCATCGGCTTAATATAGCTAGTTTTGTATGTTGAAAAACGTTTCTTAGTTAATATGCAAAGGTATATCCTTAGTAAATTATTTTAGATAGCATGCTTTTTTTAGAAGATAATTATTTATAGTTGACAAAGTAGAAAATGATGGTAAACTAATTGTGTAATCGGTTACAGATAGAGGGAGATAAGATGACTACAATCAAAGATGTTGCAGAATTTGCTGGGGTATCCGTTGCCACAGTTTCAAGAACGTTAAATAATAGTGGATATGTGGGAGAAGAATCCAGAAAAAAGGTAGAAAGAGCGATTAAAACTTTAGAGTATTATCCTAATGAAGTGGCTAGATCCTTGTTTCAAAAAACATCTAAGATGATAGGATTATTACTGCCTGATATCTCTAATCCATATTTTCCTTTACTAGCAAAGGGAGTAGAGGATTATGCTCAAGAAAAAGGATATATGGTAATTCTTGGAAATGTGGAAGATAATTTAGAAAAAGAAAAATCTTATGTTAAGTTTTTTTCACAATATAATGTTTCTGGAGTATTGTCAGCCTCCGCTATACAAAAAGATGCTAAATCAACCATACCATTTGTTTTATTAGATAGAGCAATGGAAAAAGAAGACTATTCCATTTCTACTGATGATCTCTTGGGCGGTAAACTAGCAGCTAAGGCAATTAAAGAAGCAAGAGCAGAGAGCGTTATTGTAATGGCGGGACCTAAAAAAGTACCAGGAGCTAATGATCGTCTTACTGGAAACCTTCAAATCTTAAACCGATCTAATATAAATTATAAAATCTTTGAAACAAATACTTATCAAGTTGATAAAGCAGAAAAAATAGCAAGAAGCCTTTTTGAAACCTTTGAAAATTTTGATAGTGTAATAGCAAGTAATGATGTATACGCACTAGCCGTTATGAAAGAAGCGATGAGACGGGGGTATCGTATTCCACAGGATATACAGATCATTGGTTATGATGATATGCCTTTTAGCCGCTACATGTTTCCGGGGCTTACTACTATTGCTCAACCAGCTTATGAAGTAGGGCACAGAGGAGCAAAAATGTTATTTAATTTAATTGAAAAAAAATCAATTACACAAAAAAGAGTTATTTTAAAACCGGATCTGGTTTGTCGAGATACTTTAAGATAGGAGCTTGAAAATGTCAAATATTGTAGTAGTAGGAAGTATATCAACAGATTTCATTGTTGGAGCTAATAAGAGACCTCTTGTTGGAGAAACGATAGAAGGAACAAGTTTTACCACAGATTTTGGAGGAAAAGGAGCTAATCAAGCCGTTGCTTGCGCTCGTTTAGGAGCAAAGACATCGATACTAGGAGCTGTTGGAGGAGATGAATTTGCGGAAAGACTTTTACAGAATCTTCAAAATAATAATATAAATATAAGCAATGTGGAACGGGTTACACATTCACCTTCTGGTTCTGCAGTGATCACTTTGGTTGAAGGAGATAATTCAATTATATATGTACCAGGAGCAAATGCTGAATATAATCCACTAGCGGTCAGAACTTACTTTGAAAATAGAAAAGATGAAAAAATTGATTTAGTTTTGGTACAAAATGAGACAAAAGAAGAAACGGTAGAAAGTTTAATTGATTTATGTAATCTGGAGAATGTGCCTGTTTTATTAAATCCAGCTCCAGCTAGAACAATAGCAAAGAATACTATTGATAAATTAACATTTCTGACTCCAAATGAAACGGAGTTTAAGACGATGTTTCCTAATGAAAAATTAAAAGATGTCTTAACACAATATCCAAAAAAATTAATAGTAACTTTAGGTTCAAAAGGAGCCATATTCCATGATGGTAAATCTATTATTAAAGTCCCGTCAATACCCGTAGAAAATGTAGAAGATACAACAGGGGCAGGAGATACCTTTAATGGAGCATTTGCTGTAGCGGTTACCTCGGGTCTGCAGATAGAAGAAAGTATAAAATTCGGGAATTTAGCTGCAGCTATTGCTATTCAAAATAAGGGAGCACAAAATGGAATGCCGACATTAAAAGAAATGAAGGGAAGAATAGAATATGAAAAAAAATGGGATCTTGAATAGCGAAATCAGTAAAATATTAGCGGATATGGGGCATACAGATCAATTGATTATTGCAGATTGCGGGTTGCCAGTTCCTGATGGAGTGAAAAAAATTGATCTATCGATATATGAAGGCATACCCAGTTTTGAAGAGTTATTAAACTTAATGATGAATGAAATGAAGATAGAAAAAGCGATATTGGCTGAAGAAATAAAAGGTAAAAATTCGAACCTTAATAAAAGAACAGTAGAAAAATTAAAAAGTTCTGATATTGAAGTTGTTTATATACAACATGAAGAATTTAAAAAACAGTCTCAATTTTCTAAAACAATTATTCGAACTGGAGAAGCAACACCCTATGCAAATGTGATTTTACAATCCGGAGTATTATTCTAGGAGGTGCAAAAATGAACATAGAAATGAAAGGGGTTACTAAATCTTTTGGCAGCAATTATGTCTTGAGAGGAGTGGACTTTGATCTACAAGCGGGTGAAGTACATGCACTAATGGGAGAAAATGGAGCTGGAAAATCCACCTTAATGAATATTATGACAGGGTTGCACAAAAAAGATGAGGGACAAATATTTATTGATGGAAAAGAGCAGCTATTTGATAGTCCCAAAGCAGCTGAAAATTATGGGATTAGCTTTATTCATCAGGAAATGATTACATGGCCAGAAATGACAGTTTTAGAAAATTTATTTATGGGAAAAGAAATGAAAACTAGTTTTGGTTGGATAAAAACCAAAGAGATGCAGAATAAGGCAGACAATATTTTTCGAGAACTTGGTATCCAAATAGACTTCGACAAACAAATGAAGACATTAAGTGTAGGACAACAACAATTAGTTGAGATTGCAAAAACCTTAATGAACGAGACCAAGGTCATCATAATGGATGAGCCAACAGCTGCATTAACGGATAGAGAAATTGAGCTATTATTCAAGATAATAAATCAACTTAAGGAAAAAAATGTAGCGATTGTTTACATTTCTCATCGGATGGAAGAGATTTTTAAAATTAGTGACCGGGTAACAGTTATGAGAGATGGAATCTCAATCAGTACTAAACCTACCAAGGACACATATTATGATGAAATTGTTCGTCAAATGGTTGGAAGAGACTTAGAGGATTATTACCCAACTATCGAAAGCGAGAAGGGAGAGATGGTATTAGAGGTTAAAGAACTATCTCGATTTAACCTTTTTAATGAAATTTCTTTCAAGCTACATTCAGGTGAAATAATTGGATTTTCTGGATTAATGGGATCAGGTCGTACGGAAATCATGCGGGCAATATTTGGGATTGATCGATTAGAAAAAGGGGAAATATTTTTAGAAGGTGAAAAAGTAGAGATAAAAACGCCGAATGATGCTATTTCAAAAGGAATTGGATTCCTAACAGAAAATCGCAAAGACGAAGGATTATTTTTAGATTTCTCTATACGAGATAATATCAGCATGACGGCTTTTGAAGAATTTTCTAAATATGGTTGGATCAATCGTAAAGAAGAAGCAGAGTTTGTAGAGCTACTAATTAAAAGATTGACGGTTAAAACAACAGATATGGAGTTGCCGGCATCTGCTCTTTCGGGAGGGAATCAGCAGAAAGTTGTGCTTGCCAAATGGATTGGTGCTGGATCGAAAGTATTGATTCTAGACGAACCAACTCGTGGAGTAGATGTAGGAGCCAAAAAAGAGATCTATAGTTTAATGAAAGAATTAACGGAAAGAGGCGTTGGTATTATTATGGTATCGAGCGACTTACCAGAAGTAATCGGCGTTAGTGATCGGGTGATTGTAGTTCATGAAGGAAAAATAGCAGGAGAACTCTCAAAAGAATCTTTATCTGAAGAAAAAATTATGACATTAGCAACAGGAGGATCTTAATGGAAGCTAAATCTAAAAGTATTGCTCAAACAAAAGCTAAAAGAAGTGAATTATTTAGGAAGTTAGGGCCACTAATTGCCCTAATAGTTCTAGTTACTGTGGTAACCTTTTTGAATACAAATTTTATCAGTCCGACAAACCTTTTAAATCTTTTAAGACAAGTATCTGTGAATGCTTTAATTGCCTTTGGTATGACATTCGTTATCATTACCGGAGGAATTGATTTATCAGTAGGATCCACACTAGCGCTTAGTGGAGCTTTGACTGCTGGGATTCTAGCGGCAGGTGTACCACCTGTTGTTGCGATTTTTGCTGGTCTATTGATAGGGGCAGCGTTAGGATTACTGAATGGTATTGTGATTACCAAAGGGAAAGTAGCACCATTTATCGCAACACTTGCTACAATGACAATATTTCGTGGATTAACGTTAGTTTATACAGAAGGAAATCCCATCACAGGATTTAGTGATGACTTCACATTTTTATTTTTTGGAAGGGGGTATCTATTCGGAATACCATTCCCAGTAGTATTAATGGCTATTGCCTTCGGGATACTATTTGTTCTTTTACACAAAATGACATTTGGTCGTAAGACTTTTGCGATTGGGGGGAATGAAAATGCATCTTATATAGCTGGGATCAAAAGTGATAGAGTTAAATATACCGTCTATGCCATTTCAGGAATGATGTCAGCGCTAGCCGGACTGATTTTAACTTCGAGATTAAATTCTGCACAACCTACTGCCGGGACCGCTTATGAATTAGATGCAATTGCTGCTGTAGTAATTGGTGGCACAAGCTTAGCAGGAGGAAAAGGACGTATAGTGGGAACACTTATTGGGGCGTTGATTATTGGAACATTAAATAATGGATTAAATCTCCTTGGCGTATCTAGTTTTTATCAGCAAGTAGTTAGAGGAATCGTTATTATTATTGCAGTATTGTTAGACAGAAAAAAATAGATAAATGGAGGAATTAACATGAAAAAACTTTTTGGACTATTAACAATCTTTACAATGTTTCTTTTAGGAGCTTGTGGTTCAGCAACATTAGAAGGCGAACAATCTGACGAAAGTGAAAAAGTAGCGGAAATATCTCCAGATGAAATGACTATTGGTCTATCTATTTCAACATTAAATAATCCATTTTTTGGTCAGCTGCAAGAAGGGGTAGAAGATAAAGCCGAAGAAAATGGTACGACAGTGCGAACAGTTGATGCTCAAGACGATACAGCTACACAAATTAATGGGATTGATGATTTGATTCAACAAGGCGTAGATGTTCTTTTAATCAATCCAGTAGATTCTGATGCCATCACACCAGCGATTGAATCTGCTAATGCAGCTGGGATCCCTGTCATTACCTTAGACCGTTCAAGTGAAGGTGGAGAAGTCGTTACATTAATTGCTTCAGACAATGTTCAAGGCGGAGAAATGGCTGCTGAACACATAGTTGAGCTTGTGGGAGAAAATGCTAAAGTTGTTCAACTAGAAGGAACCCCAGGAGCATCTGCTGCTAATGAACGTGGTGAAGGATTTAATAATGTGGCAAATGAAAAATTAGATATTGTAGATAGTCAATCTGCTAATTTTAGCCGATCAGAAGGATTAACCGTAATGGAAAACCTACTACAATCCAACTCAGATATTGATGCTGTATTTGCTCAAAATGATGAAATGGCATTGGGTGCTATAGAAGCTATAGAAGCAGCAGGATTAGAAGATATTGTAGTAATCGGATTTGACGGAAATGAAGATGCACTTGCTCAAATCGAAGAAGGTCGATTAGATGCAACAGTAGCGCAACAACCATATGAAATGGGCTCATTAGCAGTGCAAGCAGCCTATGACTATGTCTCAGGAAAAGATGTAGAAAACGTAATTTCTTCTCCATTAGAATTGATGACTGCTGAATAAAATTTTGAAAAGACGAGAATAACTATTACCCTTAAAATCATCTATCATATTATAAATATTTGAAATTGAAACCGCCTAAATCTGCTAAGATAAGATTTAGGTGGTTTTTTAATGTTGTATACCCATCTATGACAAAGTAAGTCATCGTATAATTCATTATTTGGTATGAAAGCCTATACAATTACTGTCAGTAAGCCCTTATAATGAAAAGTGTCAGGAGGGAAGAACATGCTTTTAGATAAGCGAAGCTATTCAATTATTGAATTACTAGTCCAAAACCCAAATAATCGAATTGCTGATTTAGAAAAGGAATTTCAGTTAACAAGAAGGCAAATCAATTACTCAATTAAGAAAATAAATGGTTGGCTAGAGAGTAATTGTTTGCCAACAATCAAGCGGAGTAAAAACGGCAGTTTTTCATTAGATCAGAAAGTTATTCAATATTTTACTAACTTAAGTAGTCAACAAGATGAGTCAGAACAATTGGAATATGTACCAACTGAGAAAGAACGTACGATTCTTTTAGTATTCTATCTTTTATCGAAAAAAGAAGAACTATCACTGGCTCATATTACGGATATCCTAGAAGTTAGTAAAAATACAGTAGTGAGAGATATAAAAGTTGCAAATGAAGGGCTAAGTAATTACGGGTTAGCCATTAGTTACACTAGAGCAGAAGGCTATAAAATCGAAGGAGAAGAATTGATAATCCGAAAATTGCTCAATTCTTTATTGGAAAAAATTCTTCAAATGTATAAAGGTCAATACTATTTAGAAAAAATTGGACAATTAAATGTAGAAGCCGTTCTTCCTGTCATTGAAAAAATAGAAGAAGTACTTGGTATTCAATATACAGATCAAAGCTTAGCTGTTTTACCTTGGTTGCTTTTAGTTAATAAAAGAAGAGTAAATCAAGGAAATGTATTGAAAAGGTCATGGCATGAATCTGTAGTTGATTTTCGAGATACAAGAGAATATGAGGTGATAAATGAACACTTAATACCTTTTATAAATCTGCTTGATCAAGAAAGAGAATGGTTGATTCTACAATTTCTTACTGCAAACTTTCAAGATTCTACTAAAAATGTGGTTGAAGATAAGGACTTGATTATGGCCATTAAAGAAATGATTTGGCTGTTTGAAGAAAAAACTTATCTAACGATTTCTAATAAACAATATTTACTCGAGAGATTGGCTCAACACCTGCGACCTGCCTATTATCGGGTGAAATATCAAATTAGTTTGAAGAATGACTGGTATCTAGATTATATAGAAAGAGAAGAGAGCTACACAGTTCTATTCGAAATTATCAAAGAGATTATACAGCCTATTGAAAAGTTGACAAATAGAATATTTAATAATAACGAAATTGCTTTACTGACCTTTTTCTTTGGAGCGGAACTATTGAATCAAGGTATATCTTTAGAAAACAAGATCAAAGCGGTAGTGGTTTGTACAAATGGAATTTCAATTTCCAGGATTCTAAATTACTCTCTAAAAGAGCTCTTTCCGGATTTTATATTTTTAAATGTTCTTTCTATACGAGAATTTAAAGAATATACAAGAGACTTTGATATTGCCTTTTCTACAGTACCTCTAGAAACAGATCAGAAAACTTTTCTATTGAATCCACTTATTACTGAGAAAGAAAAACAAGCATTACAAAAACAAGTTTATCAACATTTAGGGATTGATAAAAAAGAGCTTTCGATTACTAGATTATTATCTGTAATAAAAAAACATGCCAAAATTTATGATGAAGACCAATTAGTTTCTAGTTTGAAAAATATATTAAATAGTAATGTGGAAACGAAAGATCCTGTTGAATTCGAATCTTCTTTACCTTCTTTATTGAATTATCTTAACGAAGAACGGATTCGGTTTATTGAGGAAGTAGATGATTGGAAAGAGGGAATTCGTCTAGCCTGCGCTCCATTGGTTGAGGAACAAAAAATCACGCCGCAATATATCGAAACCTTAATCAACGAAAATGATACAGAACACACGTATAGCTTTTTAGGAGAAACGATGGCGATCCCCCATGCTGATAGGCCTAATCAAATACTAAATGATGGCTTTTCTATGTTGATCTTGAAAAGACCTATTCAGTTTAAGAATAAACATAAAGTTCAAATTGTTGTGCCGCTAGCTATTGAAGAAAAAACAAATCATCTAAAAGCGATTCTTCAATTACAAAAATTGGCAGAAGATACTGAATTGATGAAAGAATTAATGAGTAAGCATAATGCCGAAGAAGTTATTGAAATAATAAGAACAAAGTTATTGGATTTTGAAATAAAGGTATAAGAAAGAGAGGTTTAGTCATTGAATATAAATCAGTTTCCAATCATTACTGTCATATTTAGAGGGTTCAGCAAAGACCAAGTAATGATTGCTATAGAAGAGTTGGAAAAAAGTAGAAGAGAATATGCAGTAGAAATTACACTGAATTCTCCAGATGCGTTTACTACTATAAAAGCTGCTTCAAAAAAATATGGAAAAAGAATGTGGATTGGAGCAGGAACAGTAAAGAATTTAGATGAAGCAAAAATTGCGATTGATTCAGGAGCGAGATTTGTTTTATCCCCAATTGCATTAGATAGAGAAACTTTGAATTACTGCAAGAACCATGGTGTTTTAACGGTCCCTTCAGGGTTAACACCTACAGAAGTATGGAAATTAGTAGAAGACGGAGCAGATATTATAAAAGTTTTCCCTGCAGCTTCTATTGCTATTGATCACATGAAAGCTTTAAAAGGTCCTTTAGGCGATTTACCACTTATGGCTGTTGGTGGAATCAATAAAAATAATGCAAAGGCATACTTAATGAATGGCGCAAAGTATTTAGGAGTAGGCTCTAGTTTATTTAAAAAAGAAGATATTGAGCACAAAAATATTGAAGGTCTCAAACAGTCATTAAGAGCATTTGAAGAAGCAATAAATTAAAAGGAGGCGCAATTAAGTGGATGTGGCGGTTGAATTAAAAAAAGAAAATATTTTAACAAATTTGAATTTCCAAACAAAAGAAGAAGTTCTGCGCTTTCTTGCAAATCATTTGTATGAAGAAGGATATGTTAAGGAAGAATATAAAAAATCCATAGTAGAAAGGGAGCACAGATATCCTACCGGCCTTCCTTCAGCAGGAGTTAATATTGCTATCCCACATACTAATCATGATTTAGTAAATGAAACAACGATTGCTATTGGAGTATTGGATAAACCGGTTAGTTTTTATTCAATGGAAGATTCAAAAACACTTTTAGATATACAAATTGTTATTATGTTAGCTATTGGAGAACCAAAAGGACAAATTGAAATGCTGCAAAGAATAGTAGCAATTATCCAAAATGAAGCATTAACCAAAAAGGTTTTAGCATCTGATTCAACAGAAACAATCGTAGCCTTATTAGAACCTGCTTTAACAGAAAACAAATAAAATTGGGAGTGGTTTAAGATGAAAAGAGTATTAGTAGCTTGTGGAAATGGAATTGCTACGTCTACGGTAGTAGCTTCAAAAATTAGAGAATATGCTGAAGAAAAAGGGATAGCACTTCAAACCGATCAATGTAAATTAATGGAAGTTCCAGGGAAAGCAAGTAGTTATGATCTGGTTGTAACGACAGGTACATTTGGAGGGGATGTTGATACTCCGGTGGTTCGTGCCATTTCGTTATTAACTGGAATAGGACAAGAAGACACCTTACAAGAAATTATAACTAAATTAGAACAGTAAAGGAGAATAAACTATGTTAGATGCTCTTATGGCAGCGTTCCAATGGTTGATGGATGCAGGTCCTACGGTTATGCTACCTGTTATTATTACAGTGATAGGTGTTATATTCCGATTGAAAATTACAAAAGCTTTTAAAGCAGGATTAACATTAGGTATTGGTTTTGCAGGAATTCGATTAATTTTAGATTATATGACCTCCAACATTGGTCCTGCTGCCCAAGCTATGGTAAAGAATATAGGAATTGAGCTGGATGTATTAGATGTAGGATGGGGCGCGATTGCGGCTGTAACTTGGTCTTCACCTATTATTGCGATTCTTGTAGCGGCTATCTTGATCACCAATGTCGTTATGTTGATTTTAAAGGTAACCAATACATTAGATGTGGATATCTGGAACTATCATCATATGGCGATTGTAGGGATTATGGTTCATTATACAACTGGAAATGCTCTTTTAGGAATTGCAGCATCTGTTGTAATGGCTGCTACAACATTTAAAATTGCAGACTGGTCTCAACCTATGATTGAAAAGTTTTTTGGTATCCCAGGCGTTACTCTTCCTACCGTGTCGGCTACGTCTAGTTTATTAATTGCATGGCCGTTGAACTGGTTACTAGACAAAATTCCAGGTATTAATAAAATTCATTTTAGTTTAAAAGATGCTCAAAAAAAACTTGGTTTTTTTGGAGATCAAATGATTATGGGTCTGCTTTTAGGATCCATTATTGGATTATTAGCAGGATATAATATACAAGAAGTTTTACAATTAGGTGTAAGCATGTCTGCTGTATTAGTCCTTATACCAAAAATGGCTTCAATGTTTATGGAAGGCTTGATGCCTATTTCAGAAGCAGCTCAAAAATGGAGTCAAAGAGTATTTAAAGATCGTCAATTATTTATTGGTTTAGATGCAGCGGTAGTAGTAGGAAATCAAGATGTTATTACGACAGCATTAATCATTATCCCGTTAACTATATTTTTAGCTGTAGTTCTGCCAGGAAATCGGATGCTTCCTTTCGCAGATTTAGCTGTTATTCCTTTCCGAGTAGCACTCGTGGTTGCGTTAACTAGAGGGAATTTATTCAAAAATATTATCATAGGGTTATTCACAACGGCTGCTTTATTATATGCAGGTTCTATTACAGCGCCAGAATTAACCTCAATTGCACAAGGAGTAGGGATTGATATTGCAGTAGTAGGAACAGCATTATTCATCAGTTCATTTGCAGCAACTAGTTTAACCCATAGTTTCTTAGTTTATCTAGCCTTTACGATGAATCTGTTCATCTCTATACCCATTATGCTAATAGTTATTGGTGCTTGTTGGTATTACTTTGAAGTGATTAAACCTCGTCGTGGAGATTTTTATGATGCAGATAGGCAAGAAGTATCTGTTCAATCTGACAACTTAGAAATTTGAAATTAGATAGGAGAGAAAGTATGAAAATTTCAGATATTACTGTTTATAAAATAAAACCAAGATGGATTTTTATCAAAATAAGTACAGACGAAGGAATTGATGGATGGGGAGAAATGATCTCAGGAACTAAAACGGAAACTGTAGTAGCAGGAGCATATGAAATGGGGAATAGGATTATTGGAAGAGACCCATTTGAAATTGAACGTTTATGGCAAGAGTTGCATCGGTCATTTTTTAGATTTGGACCGATTAATAGCACGGTTATTTCAGGAATTGAGATGGCACTTTGGGATATAAAAGGAAAATATTATAATATGCCTGTCTATGAATTTTTAGGTGGCAAAACACGAGATAGAATAAAAGTCTATTCCTGGATAGGGGGCGATAGACCAGATGATATAGTTGAACAGGCCCAAGATCGTTTAGATAGAGGGTTTAAAGCAGTAAAAATGAATGGAACAGAAGAGTTGCATTATATTGATTCCTTTAAAGAAATAGAAAAAGTAGTGGAAAGAGTTGGATTATTACGAGACAAATTTGGGTATGAATTAGATATAGGAGTGGACTTTCATGGTCGTGTTCATAAACCTATGGCAAAAGTACTAGCAAAAGAGTTAGAACAATTTCGACCAATGTTTTTAGAGGAAGTAGTTTTACCTGAAAATGAAGAGTCATTTAAAGAAATCGGAAAAGTTACCTCTACTCCACTTGCGACTGGTGAGCGGTTACAAACACGTTGGCAATTTAAAAATATATTTAAAGAAGGAATAATCGATATTATTCAACCAGATATTGCATTGGCAGGAGGCATTTTAGAAACAAGGAAAATTGCGGCTATGGCAGAAGCTCATGATATGGCCGTAGCGCCTCATGCACCATATGGGCCAATTGCTCTTGCAGCTACACTACAACTAGATGTATGTACTCCGAATGTTTTCATACAGGAACAAAGTTTAGGCATTCACTACAACAAAGGTTTTGATTTACTAGATTTTGTCCATAATAAAGAAATCTTTCAATATAAAGATGGTTTTGTTGGTATACCAGAAAAGCCAGGTTTAGGGTTAGAATTAAATGAAGAATTAATTGAAGAAATTTCTCAAGAAGGCTTGGTTTGGACAAACCCTAAATGGAAAAATTATGATGGTACAATAGCTGAATGGTAAAGAGAATAATTGACTGAATTAATGAATATCAAATGATAAAGTTATATCTAAAATAATATCATCAGCGAATTCAAAAAAGATAATGAAGATTCAGCAATGAAACTTTTATTAATATAAATACAATATTTTTCTCAAGAATAAAGCACAGTACCCAAGAAAATAAGGATACTGTGCTTTAATTCATTCATCATTTTTATTGTTTTTACTTGTATAAGTTGCAGCCCCGATAACGGTCCCTAGGGCAATGCCAATTGCTAATCCAACAGCTAGATTATCCATCATTATTCCAATGGCAGCTCCTAAAGCTACCCCTATACCAATTCCCATACCCGTACTTGAACCAGCAGCTGAATCTTTTTCTTTTGGTGACTCGTTATCTGTATCTTCTTTCACAAGTTAGGACTCCTTTATTTTTAATGTAGCATAAACAAATAATAAAGTACATTCATAAAGCGGATACAAGCTAATCCCTCTTTTATATGATATGCTTTTTAAAACTATACTTGAAAGAAGGAAACTAATGGACTCTCTAATTAGTAAGTTGCAAAAAAAGAAATCTACATTAAGTAATTTAGAAAATCAAGTTCTAGAGTATATTTTAGCAAATCCTCTTGAAGTCTCAGAAAGTACGATTGAACAGTTAGCTGATAAACTTTTTATCTCTACCGCAACAATTTCTCGTACAGCAAAGCATCTTGGTTTTAAAGGGTTTCAGGAGTTGAAATATGCTATCTTACATTATACAAATAAAGAGCGAGGCCAGACCAATATTAAAGAGTTATCAAAAGAAACTTCTCTTTTTAGTGATAATTTAAACCACCAAATTTCTAAATCTTTTGAAAATATTCAGGATGAAGTTGTCAGTAAAGTAACAAAGCTAATGAAAGAAGCGGATACGATAGAGATTATAGGAGTAGGTGGAAGTTTGCCAAATTGTATAGATACAGCAAAAAAACTTATAGCACTTGGAAAAAAAGCTACAGCTCGAACAGACTGGGATGAATTAAGATCGATTTCCAGATCATTAACTCAAAAAGACTTAGCTATAATAGTCAGCTTAAGTGGGGAAACAATTCATGTTACTGAATATGCTACTAATTTTGTGAAGAATAATGTTCCTATCGTTGCGGTTGTAGGGGTCAGTAATAGTTCTTTAGAGAAAATGGCTACCTATACTTTGAAGGCATTTGTGGAACCTCTATATTTTGGAGAAGTAGATTTGAGTTCTAGAGTAGCACTAACCGGTATATTAGATTTGTTGTTAATTCGATATGCAGGAGAGAAGCCTTAGATAATGTAAATCTGTACATAATCGTGTAAGAACTTCCAACGTTATGTAAGCGATAGCATTCCGCTATTGTAGCCCATATAATAAAGGTGTATTAAATGTCCGGGCAAATTTAGCAAAGGAAGGGATAAAAATGAAAAACAAGAAAAAAGTAAGTTTTTGGGAGTTTTTTCAGGGTTTAGGTAAAACATTCATGTTACCTGTAGCATTGCTTGCATTTATGGGACTTTTACTTGGGATCGGTAGTTCATTCTCAGGAGAATCAACGATTGATGCATTACCATTTTTAGGAAATCGATTTTTACAAATAATTTTCCGCTTTATGTCAACAATTGGAGCATTTGCATTTAGTTATTTACCAGTGATGTTTGCAATGGCAATTCCATTAGGACTAGTAAGAAAAGAAAAAGGAATTGCTGCTTTTTCAGGATTTGTAGGCTATACGATTATGAACTTATCCATAAATTTTTATTTGACAGAAAATAATTTACTGGCTGATCCAGAAGCATTAAGAGAAGCTGGACAAGGAATGGTTTTTGGAATTCAGACAATCGAAATGGGGGTTCTTGGTGGAATCATTGCTGGGTTAGTAGTTTACCAACTTCATAAGCGTTTCTATACTATTCAACTTCCAGATAGTCTTTCCTTCTTTTCAGGAGTAAGGTTTGTTCCCATTATCACTTCTTTAGTCTTAGCGGTTGTGGGGTTGATTATACCGATCATTTGGCCAGTATTTGCGGTAGTAATTACCGGAATCGGTACATTGATTCAAAGTGCTGGAGTATTTGGACCTTTTCTGTTTGGTGCGGGGGAGCGATTGCTATTACCATTTGGATTACATCATATCCTAGTGGCTATGGTGCGATTCACAGAAGCAGGTGGATCAGCAATTATAGATGGTAATCAAGTATTTGGAGCATTAAATATCTTTTACGCTGAGTTACAGCAAGGAATTCCGATATCAGGAGATGCAACGGCGTTCCTTTCGCAAGGGAAAATGCCTACATTTATTTTTGGGTTGCCTGCTGCTGCCTTAGCTATGTATCATGCAGCAACGCCTGAAAATAGGCATAAAATAAAAGGACTATTGATATCAGGTGTTGTAGCAACAGCAGTTACGGGTATTACAGAACCAATAGAATTTCTCTTCTTGTTTATAAGTCCTTTACTCTGGATCTTCCATGTTATTATGACTGGTTTAGGATTTATGATTATGCCGTTAGTGGGCGTTGTCATTGGGAATACAGATGGAGGATTACTCGATTTTCTTATTTTCGGTGTTATGCAAGGAAATTATACTAGGTGGTGGATGGTTCTTGTAATAGGTGCAATCTGGTTTGCGATTTATTATTTTGTATTTAAGACAGTTATTCTAAAATTTGACTTAAAGACTCCTGGACGAGAAAAACTTACAGATGAAACAGAATACACGGAAGAAGAAACGCATTACAAGAAAAAAGGAAGCTACCATGTGCCCGAAATGATTGATGCTTTAGGTGGGGCGCAAAATATTGAAGTAGTGGATAATTGTATTACTCGCTTAAGATTAGTTTTGAAACAGGGTGCCATCGTTGATGATAATAAACTTAAAGAACTGGGGGCTTTAGGAGTTGTTCATCTCGGAGAGAATAATGTACAAGTTATCATAGGGACTAAGGTAACGAGTGTCAGAAATGAATTAGATTCATTGTTATATGATTAGGAAGGAGAAAAAGTGTGTGGATTTCAATCAGATAGTCGATCGAAAGGGTACTCATTGTACACAATGGGATTATATTGAAGACAGATTTGGAGAAAATAATCTTTTACCATTTACTATTTCTGACACAGACTTTATGTTGCCGGGGGAAGTTAGACATACTTTATCTAAAAGGCTTGAACATGGGATTTTTGGCTATACTAGGTGGAATCATCAAGCATTCCAAGAAGCAGTTTTGAAGTGGTATCGGAATAGATTTAATTTAGAAATAAAAAAAGAATGGCTGAATTACAGTCCGTCAGTTATTTATAGTATTTCATTATTGATTGATATGCACTCTGACAAACAAGATGGTGTTATTGTACAAACGCCAGCATACGACGCATTTTTCAAAACGATTGTAGGAAACCAGCGCAAACTTATTGAGAACCCATTACTTTATCAAAATGGACTATACTCTATCAACTTTATTGAACTGGAAACAAAGCTATCAGATCCACAAAATAAAATACTGTTGTTATGCTCTCCCCATAATCCAACTGGAAGAGTGTGGGAAAAGGAAGAGTTAAAGAAAATCGTAGAATTATGTAAGAAGTACCAAGTATTCTTAATATCGGATGAAATCCATATGGATATAGTAAGAAAAGAATATTCTCATCATCCCATTCTGGAACTTTCTGAGCAAAATGTTGCTATTGTAACTTCAGGATCTAAAACATTCAACTTTCCAGGTTTAATTTTTTCCTACGTCCTTTTGCCTAGTGAAACGGATAGGAAAGCATTTAGATATAGATTGAAAAATAGAGACGGGCTCTCTTCTGCAAGTACTTTAGGTCTTGAAGCCACCATTTCTGCCTATGACAACTGTGAAAATTGGGTAGAAGAATTGAATGAGTATATTGATGGAAATATTGAATATGTAAAGAAAGAATTGTTAAAAAAAATGTCTACTATAAAAGTAGTGGAATCACATTCTACCTACTTAATGTGGCTGGATATGACAAATTATCCAGGAACAATGGAAGAAATTCAAAAAAAGTTACTAGAAATTGGTCAAGTAGCTATAATGGACGGTGGAGTATACGGAGGAAACGGAAGGAACTTTTTACGACTCAATGTCGGGTGTCCTAGAGACAAAGTGGTAGATGGACTCCATCGATTAATTAAAAGTTTAAATTAAATAGAATAGAGTATTTATTTTTCGGATAGACACAGTGGGCTATATATCTGTGTCTATCCGAAATTTTTTGTCTAAAAGTTTAAGATATGTAAATAATCTAACTAAAAAAGTTCATCACAATTTATATAAAAGCGGTTTCTTTTATTTGTGATCAACCTACGCAATAAGTTGAATAATAGTGATAAAATAAGTTTAGAAGTAAAAGGATAGGAGGTGAGAAAATGGATCAATTAGCATTAGAAATTATAGCGAATACCTTAGTTAGAAATGAAGTAACAATTCATACAATCGCTCGATCTTTAGGAATAACAGAAAATAAAGTGATCTTAAGTATCGATAGAATTAATTCTGAAGAAGAAAGACCAGTCATAAAGTATCAAAAAGAAAAAATATATTTTTCTCAAGAACAAGTTGAAAAGTACTATCATATATCAAAAAAAGAAGGGTTCCTGCAGTACTCAATTTCACTAAGAAGAATGTTGCTTATTCTTTTGCTGGCATTAAAAGAAAGCTCTTATTCCTTACAAGACTTAGCAGAACAGATGAAAGTAAGTAAGAATACTATCGTTTCAGATTTGAATACCTTAAAAAGCGATTTGGAAGAGAAAGAGTGTAGATTATTTTACTCGAGAAAAGATGGCTATAGTTTAGAAGGTGAGGAACTAATAGTAAGGAAACTTTTAGTGGAGACAGTAAACAAAATATTTAATATTCCTGTCGGAAAATATTTATTATTTGAAGAAGGTCTATTGGATGCTAATGAAGTCATTTTTCTACAAAAGAGACTTCAAAAAGTAGAAGAACGTCTGAATATATTATTATCTGATGAAATGGTTGAGGTATTACCTTATACGGCCTATTCCATTGTTCAGAGGAAAAAGAATACGAATAGTTCCTGTTCCCTTACTACGGAAATAAAAGCTGTAACAAATTCAAGAGAATATGAAACAATTATTTCTGCTTTCTGGAATTACGATTTTTTAGATGAAGATGATTTAATCTATTTAGCTGTATTAGTTCTATCATCTAATATGATAAATTCTGAGTTCACTGTCTATAATACGGATGCACTAGATCAAACGATTACGTGTTTCATCGCAACCATCGAAAGTAAGTTAGCTATTCAATTCTCCAATGTGGAACAATTGAAAAAGGTATTATTGCAGCATATACGTCCAGCACTTTTTAGAGCAGAGTTAGGTATTTCAATCGTTAATCCATTGACAAAACAGTTTAAAGAAGAGTATCGGTCGATATATAGGTTAGTCAAACAGGAAATGACAATGTTTGATGCTTTTGTTCCAAACCCCTTTTCTGAAGACGAAACAGCGTTTATTGCAATGATCGTATTAAGTAATATTATGGAATACTCTAAACAAAAGGAAGATAAACCGTTCAAAGCAGTAGTTGTATGTAAAAGTGGAACGAGTATTTCTAAAATGTTGCTTGGTTTGCTAGAAGAATTGTTTCCATTTATCTCATTTAAAGGAACATATTCTGCAAGACAATTTGAAAGTAGTGTTATAGAAGCTGACTTTATTTTTTCAACGGTTCCTCTTAATACGGATCAAGAGGTTTTACTGGTCTCTTCTTATATGAATTATAGAGATCGTGTAGAGTTAAAAGAACGCGTAGATAGAAAGATTGAAGAGAATACCGTTAGAAAAGCAAGATATATTCTTTCTTACCTTGGAGATTATCTAAAGCAGGAAAAAGAAAAGGAAGCAATAGATACTTTATCAAAGTTTTTAGCAGAAGATCAGGTCGAAGAAGAGAAAGAACAAGAAAAATCAGAAGACTTAATTATAGATGACTGTCAGATATCTATTATTGATGAAAAATGGGAATGGGAAGATTGTATAGAGAAAGCATTTAATCCGATTTCTAATAGGGGAAATATTAACCAGCAGTATATCGAAACATGTAAAAAGGCATTTGCAGTTTCGTATAAAACCATGCTGATTGGACCACAGGTATTACTTCCTCATGTGGGATTCGAAGAAGGTGTTCAGAAAATGGATGTACAGATTTCTATACTCAAACATCCCATAGTAGATCCAGATGGAGAAAAGTATCAGGTGATTGTAGCGCTAGCACCAGGTCAACATAATGAACACGTGAACTGGCTGATGAGATTAAATGAAAAGTTTGTCTCTGAACATTTAAAAGAAAAGTTGTTATCTGCTGCTGATTCAGTAGAAGCAATGAATTTTATAGAAGGGAAGACAATAGATGGAATACGCTGAATTATTTCGAGAAGATCTCATACAACTAAATGCTGTTTTCAGAGACAGAAATGAACTATTTGAGACAATTTATAAAAAATTATTAGAGAAAGAACTAGTAAAAAACACTTTTTTGAAAGCGGTTGAGAATAGAGAGGAGAATTATCCTACTGGCTTACAATTTGAAAATTTATCAATAGCCATTCCTCATACAGATGTAAAACATATTGAACAACCATTTGTTTATATCTGTACTTTGGAAAAACCCATTCCTTTTATACAAATGGGAACAAGTGATACTTTAGTCGAAGCAGAAGTGATTTTAGTATTAGGAATTAAGGAACCAAAAGAACAAGTAGGCATGTTATCTCGGTTGATGGAAATATTCAGTAATAAAGAGTTTATAAAAGCGTTTAAAAATACAGATAGTGAAAGCGAAATCCTTGCACTATTTAAAAAGGAAATGGAAAGAACTGTTGAGTAAGGAACTAAATGAATAGAGAGAAAGAATGGAGGAAGGTAAAATGGATTGGGCATTGTCAGCATTACAATGGTTTGTAGATCTTGGAGCAGTTGTCGTATTACCCATATTGATTTTTATTTTTGGAATAGTGTTGGGAGCAAAGTGGGGTAAAGCTTTTATTTCAGCGTTAACAGTTGGTATCGGATTTATTGGATTGAATTTAGTTATTGATTTATTGACGAATAACTTAGGACCAGCAGCCCAACAAATGGTTGAACGTTTTGGATTGAACTTAACCGTAATTGATGTAGGATGGCCAGCCGCGGCAGCAATCTCATATGGATCAATTTTAGGAACATTAGCGATTCCAATTGGTGTAGCTATTAATGTAGTATTACTGATTTTTGGGTTAACTAAAACGCTAAATGTTGATATTTGGAATATTTGGCACGCTGCATTTATTGCATCTTTAGTATATGCATTGACAAATAATTTCTTAATGGGCATTTTGGCAACAGTCGTTTACATCATGATGATTTTGTTATTCGGGGACTTACTAGGTCCAATTATCAAAAAGTTCTATGGATTTCCAAATTTAACTTTTCCACACGGAACAGCAGCACCAGGATTTATTATTGCACTGCCTTTTGAATGGTTATTTAACCGTATACCAGGTATTAAAAACTGGAAAGCTGATCCAGATACCATCCAAGACAAATTCGGTGTATTCGGAAATTCAGCAGTTGTCGGATTTATAATTGGTTTAGCTATTGGACTTTTAGCAGGGTACGATGTAGCGGCTTTAGGACAACTAGCTGTAAGTACAGCCGCAGTTATGATTTTATTACCACGAATGGTTGCACTATTGATGGAAGGGTTAACACCAATTTCTGAAGCAGCGAATGAATTTGTTAAGAAACGTTTTCCTGGAAGAGAGTTATATATCGGAATGGACGCAGCCTTATCAGTTGGACATCCAGCTGTATTATCTTCAAGTCTATTATTAGTTCCGATTACAATTTTCTTAGCCGTTATTTTACCAGGAAATAGTACGATTCCTTTTGGGGATTTAGCTACAATTCCTTTCTTAGTGTGTTTAATGGCACCAGTGTTTAATGGGAATATTATACGAACGGTTATCGCAGGTACATTTTATATGGTAAGTGTATTGTATATTACTTCTTGGGTCGCACCTTTAGTGACACAAGCTGCAATATCTGCTAATTTCGATTTAGAAGGAAATTCTGCCATTACTGCTTTAGCAGAAGGTGGATTGTGGACTACAGGCATGTATGTTGGAATTACACAACTAATGGGCTGGATCGGATTAACAGTCATTGGATTAATCGTACTGGGCGGATTGTATTACGTAAATAAAGTTCTACCAGGTAAAAAGGCAGATTTAAAAGATATTAATGAATCATAATAGAAAAGGGGAAAACTGATGAAAAAATTATTGATCATGTGTGGAACAGGTGTAGCAACATCGACGGTAGTAACGAATAAAATAAAAGTCTGGTTAAAAGAAAAAGGATTAGAATCAGACGTCAAATTATATCAATCTAAAATAGCTGATGAAGTAAACAAACTAGATGAATACGATGTAGTACTCAGTACAACAGTTGTTCCAGATCGAGTAAAAGATAAAGTCATTAGCGGCGTTCCTATGTTGACTGGAATGGGAACAGAGGAAATGTATGATGAAATTGAAAGACAAATTCGTGAAAGTTAGGTGACAAAGGATGTTGGTAACTTCAACAAATTTATTTCAAAAAGCACAAAAGAATAGCTATGCGATCCCAGCAACGAACTTTATTGATTTGGACTCCGCCAGAACCTTCGTAAATACTGCTGAAAAACTAAGGAAACCTTTGATATTGCCATTTGCACAGGCTCATGCAGAAGTGCTTCCATTAGAAGAAGCCGCATTGATTGGTAAATACTTTGCAGAAAAAAGTAAGATGCCAGTGGTCCTGCATTTGGATCATGGAGAAGATATTGACTTTATTGAACGTGCCGTTCAGTTAGGTTTTACATCTGTCATGATTGATGCTTCTCAGGAAAAACTAGATGAAAATATTCGTAAAACCAGAGAAGTCGTTAATCTTGCACGTTTAAATGGAGTGGTTGTAGAAGCTGAGATTGGACATGTAGGGTCTGGAATCAATTATGAGAATCATGACCATACTGATAGTATCTATACAGAAGTAGAAGATGCCGTTCACTTTGTGGAGTCAACTAAAGTAGATTCCTTAGCCGTTTCGATTGGAACAGCCCATGGAATCTATAAAGGAGAGCCGCACATCAATTTTGAACGTCTGGATGAAATTACAGCAGCATTACAAATTCCTTTAGTCTTACATGGTGGATCTTCCTCTGGAGATGAAAACCTAGCTAGATGTGCGAAGAGCGGTATCTGTAAAATTAACATTTTTACGGATTTTATCAGTGGAGCATTGAAAGCTATTGAGGAAGAAAGACCTGAAGATTATCTTTCATTAAAACAACTATCCAATCAAGCCATGGAAAAAGTACTCACACATTATTTTGATCTTTTTAAAACAATGTCAGTGGAGGAATTTAAATGAGCAAAAGGAAATTGCGCAAACCGTTTTTTGTAGTGAATCCAAAAGCGTACTTGTATGGAGAAGAATCACTTAAGCTAGCAAAAGCAGTTGACCAATTGGCTGAAAAGTATGATGTGGATATTCTTTTTACTGTGCAACACGTAGATGCATACAGAATCAGGCAAGAAACATCAAACATTATAGTGACGGTTCAACACATGGATTCTTTAGAAGCCGGCAGAGGTATGGGCTATATACTAGGAGAGGCGTTGGTTGACGCTGGTGTAGAAGCAACCTTTTTAAATCATGCCGAGCATCCAGTGCAAGTCAATGAACTGGTTGCAACGATTAAACGAGCAAAAGAACTAGATCTCCTAACTATTGTATGTGCAGATTCAATGGCTGAAGCGAGAGCCATCGCTTCTTTAGGGCCGGATATTATGGTATGCGAGCCGACAGAATTGATTGGAACAGGAAAAGTCAGCGATGTCAGCTATATGAAAGAGACAAATCAAGCTGTGAAAGAGGCGAACGCAACGGTTCAGGTCCTTCAAGCTGCTGGGATAAGTACAGTAGAAGATGTCAGACAGGCAATTGAATCTGGAGCAGAGGGTACGGGAGGAACAAGTGGCATTATTAAAGCAACTGACCCAGTGGCTACAGTAGAAGCTATGCTGCAAGAATTAGTGAAATGGAAGGACTGATTAAATGATTGTCACAGATAAACTAACCTTACACTCTAATGGAAAGCGAGTTACCTACCATAATATTACAAATGAAGTAAAGCGTATATTAGAAACAAGCGAAATACAAAATGGAGTGTGTGTCATTCAATCTCCACATACAACCTGTTCTGTCATTTTTGAAGAATTTGTTCATGATTTGGATTTTAATGGAGATGAGTATCTGCAAGTGGACTTAAATCGAATATTAGATCAAATCATCCCTAGAGAATTAAGTGAAAACACCGATTATCGCTATCCTGGTCAAAAACATGTTGATTTTCTGATGGGAATGAATGATCCGAATTACCCAGCAGATCCAGGAACTATTTTAAATGGAGATGCACACATTCGAGCTTCCTTTTTCGGAGCCAGTGAATCACTGATCATTAAAGAGGGAGATTTGCAAATTGGCACCGTCGGTTCAATCTATTTCATTGACTTTGATCAAAATAGAGAAAGAGATAGAACTTGCCATGTAATGATTATGGGCGAATAAAAATAAAACTCTTATACAGATTGATGCAGCAGATAGTAATATGTGATGCAGGACCTGTGTAAGAGTTTTTATTATAAATTACAAGTAATCGGCAAAATCATTAAAGTTTGTAATGATCCCATCATAACTTAATTTATTTTGGTCGAAATGCGGTTGATTGTGGCCTTCTGGATCAATTGCAATAATTGTCCCAATTCCAGCATTCATAGCCGCTTTCAGACCAGAAATAGCATCTTCAATTACTAGACAATCTTTCGGAAGTAAATTTAATCTTTGAGCGGCTAAAATAAAAATGTCTGGACACGGTTTACCAGGAAAAGAACCATCATCATATACTATTTTATTTTTATCAAACCAGCGATCCAAGTTAAAAAGGCTATAATAAAATTCCAAATTTTGTTTTGGGCTCGCTGTTGCTATTGTCATGGGCGTGTTTCGTTGATGTAAATTATTTAGTATTTCTTCCAGCCCTTCAGTTAAAGCAAGGTCAGGCTGATTAAGAACGAGTTTTCTATAGTATGCTTCTTTTTCATTTGATAGGAGAATTATTTTTTCTTGTGATAGCGATCCATTCAAAAAATAGGTTAAAATTTTATCGTTTGTTTGCCCATGGATTTTATGTAGTATATCTTCGTTTGTAACAACTTTAGTCGAGTATTTCTTTATAATATAAATCCATGCTTGCTCATGAAAAGGTGAATCTTGAAACATCGTACCATTAAAATCAAAAATGATTCCTTTCATTTTGGGCCCCTCCAAATTATATAGTGTTTTTTTCAGCTAACGCTCATCCGGTACTATTAAAATTTATTTTAACATATATCAGAAGTATTAGTTGCAAGCTGAAAGGATAAAGTGAATCGTAAAGTAAAAAGGGTAAAATATAAAGACCTTTCCCAAGTGAATTATTCCACAAGGAAAAGGTCTTTACTTAATGAGCCATTATTCTGATCTTAAAGCGATTGCTGCATCTTTCTTCGCTGCCATACGAGCTGGTATGTGACCACCAAGCATCGTCAGAACTGTTGAAATAACGATCAACAGAATTGCGTGAAGCGGATTTAATTGAGCTACGTTCTCTAAATCAGTTACTTGGTATAAAACATAATTTGTCGGGAAAGTTACCAACCAGGCAATTAAGACACCAAGGGTTCCAGAAGTAACACCTAATATACAGGTTTCAGCATCAAATACACGAGTAACATCTTTCTTACGAGCACCTAAAGCTTTTAAAACACCAATTTCTTTAGTTCTTTCAATAACGGAAGTGTAGGTAATGATACTGATCATAATCATGCTAGTGATTAACGAAATAGCTGCAAATGCAATCAGTACATACGTAATAGCATCCATCAGCCCGCCAGTCAATTCAGTCATGGTTCCTGCTAAATCTTGATAAACGATTTGATCGTCTTCTGATAAATCTTCATTATATTCATCCAGATAATTTAATACTTCTTCTTTATCCTCAAAGTTATTAGGATAAATCATAATACTTGAAGGCATACTTTCTCCACCTAAATAAGTCATTAAAGATCCTTTTGTTGTTTCATCAACAGGTTCACCGGTCATAACATTAATATCGCTGTCTTCTTGTGCTTGGACAATAGCAGAATTTTGATTTTGTTCAATAATATCAGTTGTAAGATCATTGCTATAGGCAATGCCAGGCGCCAGTAAGTCCATTGTGGAACTTTCTTTTACGCGCAAGATACCAGAAACAGTTATTGTTTGATTATTTTCATTATCGAATATACTTTGATAATCTGTATTAGGGACAAATCCACCAGTAGGTAGTTCAGTATAGTAATCGTTGTTAGCTACTAAATCGATTGTTGTACCAACAATGTCCTTAAAATTCAGCTCATCCCCCGATTCAAGTTCAAAACCCAAATTTTCCAAAGCATGGATGTTTGTTGTGTTAGTTTCGTCAACGATCAGCACAACATCTGTTGGAGATTTAGGATATTTACCCTCTAGCAATGAATAGTTATCTTCCAAGAAGTTCCCATTACTATCATCTAGTTGTGTTGGGAAAGTTGAAACACCAATACCAGTTGAAGTTGACAAAGCACTTGTGATTGCTGAACTACTATCGTTAGAACCAGCATTAGAGAATGAAACGGGCTCTACTTCACCATCAACTTCTCTTAAAAGATTCATTCCAATAGATCTAGTGAATCCAACATTATTACTTAGACCAGGATCGATATTTTCAATGTAGTCAACGTATTCTTCATCAATATTGTTTATATGCTGAATCTGTTCTTGATCACTTTGTTCAGCAGTAACCGTTTCTGTGTCAGGATACTCTTCGGTTTCTTCCTCTTCAGTGTCTCCAACCGAACTTCGGTCTGTTGTTACACTTGAAATAGTGATGGGGAATTGAGCCAACGTTTCTGATTGAGTCTGATCGATTTGTATCTGAAAACCATTAGATAACGCCAGTACAATTGCAATACCGATAATTCCAATGCTGGAGGCAAATGAAGTCAGGATCGTACGTCCTTTTTTTGTTCGGATATTATTAAAAGATAATTTAAGAGCAGTAAAAAACGTCATTTTAGTTTGTTTTAAATTGAACTGATCTGTCTGAACTTGTTCAGTATATGGATTAGAATCACTTAAAATTTTACCATCTTCAAATTCAATGATTCTATCAGTATATTTATGAGCCAGTTCAGGGTTATGTGTTACCATAACTACTAGTTTCTCGTTCGATAATTCTTTTATCAAATCCATGATTTGAATACTGGTTTCAGTATCTAGCGCGCCTGTAGGTTCATCACAAAGGAGGATATCCGGATCATTAGCTAAAGCACGTGCGATTGCTACACGCTGCATTTGCCCACCAGAGAGTTGAGTGGGTTTTTTATTCATATGATCTTTTAATCCAACTCGAGTTAAAGCATTTTCTGCTTTCTCACGTTTTTCTTCTTTAGACACACCGCTTAATGTCATTCCTAATTCGACGTTATCAATAATGCCGAGATGACCAATCAGGTTATAATTTTGGAAAACAAACCCGATAGAATTGTTACGGTAAGCATCCCAATCTCTATCTTTAAAGGTTTTAGTCGACTTGCCATTAATGATCATATCACCTGAATCATATTGATCCAGTCCACCGATCACATTCAACATCGTTGTTTTACCAGAACCGCTTGGGCCTAATATTGCTACAAATTCTTGTTTTCTAAAAGCAACGGAAACGTCATCTAATGCTTTTGTGGTAGTTTCACCGACTTTGTAATATTTCTTGATATTTTGTACTTCTAACATGCCTGATTCATTCCTTCACTGCGATTTTCTTTACTTATATAGATTTAGAATAGCACTCATCTATGAACTGAATATGAATTGAAAGAAATTTTTGTTAAAATATACAGGAATACAGATGCACGAGGGAGAAAAGTATGCAGTCTATTTTGATCGTAGAAGATAATGAAAATTTAATCGAGTTATATAAACAAGTTTTATCTAAAGCTGGATTTTTTGTTTTTTCAGCGCATGACGGGGAAGAAGCATTGAACTTAATGAAACATACACACCTTGATCTAATGGTTACGGATGTCATGATGCCCAAAATGGATGGATATGAACTAGCAGAATTCTTAAGAGAATTAGAAAATGAAATACCTATTTTGATGATTACCGCAAAAGGCTCTTTAGAAGACAAAAAAATCGGATTTCGTATTGGAATTGATGATTATATGGTCAAGCCAATTGATGTACAAGAAATGGTTTTACGTGTAGAAGCGCTTCTTAGAAGATCTAAAATGAATAAAGATCATAAATTAACGGTTGGGAACACAATTTTGAATCAGGATCAGTTGACTGTGACATCGGGATCAGAAATGATTGAGTTACCCAATAAGGAATTTCAGTTATTATATAAGTTACTGTCTAATTTAGAAAAAATTTTTACACGAAGACAATTGATGAATGACATCTGGGGTTTTGAGTCTGATACATATGAACGAACAGTAGATGTCCATATTAAAAGACTACGCAGTAGGTTTTCACGAAATACTGATTTTGGAATTATCACTATACGTGGATTAGGATATAAGGCGGTTTTGAAAAATGAAAAATAAAGTAACTTCACAATTATGGATCTATCTGACTCTGTTGATTTTTTTCTCATTAGTCCTGTCTACATTGGCTTTTTTCGCTTTGATGTATTTGCTGACGAGTCTACAGATTATTGATACAAATAATTTTAGATCCGTACCTATATTGCTTATTTTCGGAAGTTTCAGTATTTTAATTGGGACAATTGTATCAGCTTTTGTAGTACATAGAGTGCTGCATCCTATTATGATTTTACGGACCAACATGGAAAAAGTAGCCAAGAGAGATTTTACGATCCAGTTGAACCAGCATCAATCGATTAAAGAAGTTCAGAAACTTTATACATCATTTAATACGATGGTTAGAGAATTGAATAGTGTAGAAACCTTAAGAAACGAATTCACTACTACGGTATCACATGAATTCAAAACTCCGGTTTCGACTATTCAAGGATACGTGCAGTTACTCCAGAATTCAGAACTTTCTCAAGCGGAAGTACAGGATTACTATAAACGAATTTTGAATGGAACCCAGCAGTTGTCAACTTTATCAGACAACATTTTGAATCTGACAAAATTAAATAACGAAAACTTTGTATTAGATAAGAAAAATTTTCGGTTAGATGAACAGATAAGAGAAGTTATATTATTTCTACAGCCTAAGTGGGAAAAGAAACAATTAGAATGGATCTTTGATCTGGAAACAGTCAACATTGATGGAGACGAAGAATTCCTGCATCAGGTATGGTTGAACTTGATTGATAATGCAATCAAGTATAACAAAGTTGGTGGAATGGCAACAGTAACACTGACAAAAGACGATACAAACTGCTGCATCGAAATAAAAGATTCTGGAATCGGTATGACAGAAGAAACTACTCAAAAAATGTTTGAACGATTCTATCAAGAAGATACAACAAGAAAGACTCAAGGGAATGGATTAGGTCTGTCCCTGGTAAAAGAAATCATTGATTTGCATGAAGGTAAAATCATGGCCGAAAGCAAACCCGGATCTGGCACTAAGTTTTTTGTCCAGTTACCATTGTAAATAAAAGTGAAGCTGGAACAAAAGTCTCCTTCTAAGGAGGATTTGCCTAGCTAAATAAGTAGAAAGCCGTCAAACCAAGGACTAGAGTGGTTTGACGGTTATTTCTTTTTTTGCTAGTTTCTCCCCAGCCTTGCTTCTTTTAAGGCGCATAAGTTTACCAGGTAACAATTTTATCAACGATTTGTTGTTGTTCAGTAGAGGTTTTTCTTAGATAGATTCGAGTAGTTTCAATACTATCCTGTCCCATCAAATCCGCTAACAAAGCAATATCATTGTGATATAATAAAAAGTTCTTTGCAAACAGATGCCTAAAAGAATGTGGATAAACTACTTTAGGATCAACACCATATTTAGAGAAACGTTTGAACTTAATTCAACTTGATTTTATCAATAAATTTAGACAGGTTGAATACATTGAACCATTAAAAGATGAAGATATGGCAGCTGTTGTTCAAACAGTCGAAAACATATTTAAATTCTGAGAACTAAAAGATTCTGTTAATGGAGAAACCTGAGGTAAATAGCTTTTTTCATTAGCTTTTTAATTCATATGGATATTTATATAATGAAAATTTATTACTTCTTACTTAAAGAGTCCATCTGTAATCATCAAGTGTTGAGTGATATTTTTCCAGTCTTTCAATGTTTCAGCCTATTAAATAACAAAATTATTAAAAAGGATTTAATTATAGCAACAGTGTGCTAAGATAATCAGTAAAGCATACTTTTAAACCCAGAAAGGAAATTATATAGTATGAAGAAAATATACTTAGGCGGACCGCTTTTCAGTGAAATGGAAGCGAGTTATAATAAATTGCTGGCTAATGAAATTAGGAAAAAATTAAAGGTAGAGGTTTATAACCCTGTAGAGAACGAAGCAATTAATGATAAGTCGGGATATGCAGATAGTATCATGATTGCTGAGGGAGACAATGCTCATTTAGAAGCATCTGACATATTGGTAGCGTTACTGGATGGACCGGTGGTTGATCCTGGATTAGCTGCAGAGATTGGGTATTTTTATTCTATGAATAAACCAATCATTGCGCTTTATACAGATTCAAGACAAGGAAGCTTTGGGAACCAGCAGAAAATAGATGCGATCGACGATATTGCGGAATCGCAGTTTTCCTATGTTAATCTCTATATAGTGGGGTTAATAAAAAAAAGAGGATTTGTGTTAGATTCTAAAGAAAAACTACTAAATAAACTGGAAGAAATTTTGACAAATTAACAAAGAGGGATTATATGTTAAACAGTATCAATCAAACAATCTATAAAAAATGTTTATTTCCATTATTTTTTTCTCTATTTGGGTCTGTCTGGCTTTATTGTTGGAATTGGGATAAATCTGAAGTCTATTTTGAAATTGCTATCGGTATCTTGATCTTGGGTTTCTTTATTTATGCTTTGAGAAATATATGGATATATGCTGATCAGAATATAAGATCGAAACTATACAGAAATATAGCAGTTTTTGCTATAATGTTAAATCTTTCAACTTATGCAGTGTCTATTGTCTTTCAAGATGTGATTGCGTTTATATTTGCAATTTTTATGATGATTGGTTTCTGGAATATCATTACAAGGTAATATAAATAATCCTTTTTTATACTAACATTGTCATAGATAGAAAACGAACATAAAACCACAAACTTACTATTTGACCTTTTTTGACCTTTGGAGTACAATAGCTATAGTTTCATACAAAATGAATAATTAACTTATGTTAAAATAAATTTGAGTGAATTTAAGGAGGACATTACAAATGAATTTAGTACCAACAGTTATTGAACAATCACCCCGCGGTGAACGCGCATATGATATTTATTCCCGTTTACTGAAAGACCGTATTATAATGCTAGGCGGACCAATTGATGATCAAGTAGCAAACTCTGTGATCGCCCAATTATTATTCTTGGATGCTCAAGATCCAGAAAAAGATATCTACCTATATATTAATTCTCCAGGTGGTAGCGTAACAGCTGGATTAGCAATCTACGATACAATGAACTTTATTAAATCAGATGTTCAGACAATAGCAATTGGTTTAGCTGCTTCAATGGGAAGCTTTTTACTAGCAGCTGGCGAAAAAGGCAAACGTTTCGCACTTCCAAATGCTGAAATTATGATTCACCAACCATTAGGTGGCGCACAAGGGCAAGCTACTGAAATTGAAATTGCGGCTAAACACATCTTAAGAACTCGTGAGCGCCTAAATAACATTTTAGTAGAACAGACTGGACAACCTCTAGATGTTATTGAACGAGACACAGATCGTGATAACTTTATGATGGCTGAAGAAGCAAAAGACTACGGTTTAGTAGATGAAATAATGGATAGCGCAGCGGATTTAAATAAATAATCGAACATTTTTTAAAATGGATAAAAATGTACAAATAGAAACAGGACTTGCATTGAGTGCAGGTCCTGTTTTTTTACGTATGAAACGACTTTGTTCTATATAAGGTAATTCGATACAAGCTGGAAGATAAATCGGCTATTGAATTTGTTTCTTATGAACAGCCTTCTCACTGGTCATATATATAATAGAGCGTTATAATAAAAAGAGTTAAGAAATTCAAGAAGGGAGAGGATATGTTGGATGTTTCGAGTATCAATGCATCAGAAGTAACGACTGAAAGCGGTATACACCTCGGGAAAGGAAATGCGCCAGTCAAAATAGTCGAATTTTTAAATTTAAAGTGTCCTTTTTGCAGACAATGGTGGAAAAATGCAACCCCACTTTTAGATTCTTATGTAGAAGAAGGAAAAGTTGAAAGAATCATAAAATTGTTTGATAAAGAAAAACCAAGTTTGAGAAAGGGTAATGTGATCCATCGTTATCTTGACTACAATAATGCAGATAAAACGAAAGAAGACCTTTCTTATTTTCTTGAACATCAAACTGAATGGGGAAGCTTAAAAGAGCCAGAGGTGGCAGAATATGCTGTTTCGAAAAGGAACTTGCAAGTGCAAGAAAATTTGGCAGATGCAGAAATGATTATAGCCGAAGCAGAAAAAGCGAATGTTCAACTCGTTCCTACTGTCTTTATAGATAATTATATTTTTGATGAACATATTTCAAATGAAGAGTTGAAAGAAATCATTGAAACAAGATTGAATCGAAGTAGTTCAAATAGTCTTCATGGGAAATGATTGGACATAAAACGTCCCTTTAATTTATACCTACGGGTTGAAAAATGCCCCGCATGTTGGTATAATTAACTCGCAATCAAATAAGAAGTGTTAACAAGATCGCAACAATAAATTCTTTTATAATTACCTATGAAGGACAAAGAATTTAATCTGTATGCAGTATGAACGCTAGCACTTTTTCGCTGCGAACTTTTTGCACTTTCGATCGAGAAAGTTTTCTCAATAGTACAGGTGTAGATGCAGCCGAGAAAGAAGGTCTAGAATGCTGTCAGTTATTGAAAAAGTTGCGCCAGATATATTTCAGACTTTAAAAAGACGCTATCACATATTGAAGCAGATTGAAAAATCTGGGCCGATAGGGAGACGTTCGCTTGCAGGTCGACTTGGATTCACTGAACGGATTTTAAGAAGTGAAGTAGAAATTCTGCGTAATCAGGGATTGATCAAAATTTCTTCAGCTGGAATGGAATGTACTTCCAGTGGGATTGAAATCTATCGTCAGCTCGAACGTATGATGGGGCAACACGTCAGATCAAAAGATCAGGAAACTAGATTGGCTCATACATTAAAAATTAGTCATTGTATTATTGTTCCTGGAAATTCTGATGAAGATACCCGCATACTGGAAGACATGGGACATGCTGCAATTAAGGCTCTGGATTTTCTTTTACCTGTTGGAAAGAATGTTGTCGCCGTGATGGGTGGGACGACAATGGTAGAAGTTGCTCATGCAATGGATGAGAAATTTGGAGAAAATCGACAGTTACTCTTTGTTCCTGCTCGTGGCGGGTTAGGAGAATCGGTCGACATTCAAGCGAATGTTATTGCAGAAACGATGGCTAGAAAATCTGGCGGAAAGAGCAGGGCACTATATGCGCCTGATCATGTTCGCTCAGATACCTATTCACTTTTGTCAGAAGAACCTGAAATCAAAGAAACACTTCAATTAGTTGAAAATGCTTCTTTAGTTTTGTACAGTATAGGTAGTGCTTTTGAAATGGCAGAACGTCGTGGAATGAATGATGCAAAACTTCGTTTGTTAAAAGAGAAAAATGCGATCGCTGAGGCATTTGGAGAGTTCGTTAACCCTAAAGGAGAGATTGTTTACAAACTCTCTCGTATTGGCTTGCAATCAAGTCAAATGGGACGGATTCCTCACGTAGTGGCGGTAGCAGGCGGAAGACGCAAAGCTAAAGCAATTGAAGCTTATGTAAAAACTGTCCCTCCGCATACATGGTTAGTAACGGATGAGGCAGCAGCTAACGAGATTTTAAATGGGGGAAACCCCTTAAAATAGAAACGAAAATTTAAGGAGGAAACAATAATGTCAAAGAAAGTAGCAATTAATGGGTTTGGACGTATTGGACGTTTAGCTCTACGTAGAATCTTAGAATCAGATACAAACCTAGAGGTCGTAGCAATCAACGACTTAACAGATAATGAGGATCTAGCTTATTTATTGAAATATGACACTGCGCAAGGACGTTTCCCACACGAAGTAGAAGTTAAAGATAATGCAATTTATGTTGCTGGAAATGAAATCAAAGCTTTTGCTGAAAAAGATGCTAGTCAATTACCATGGGGTGATTTAGGAATCGATATCGTATTAGAATGTACTGGTTTCTATACTTCACCAGAAAAATCTCAAGCTCATATCGATGCCGGAGCAAAACGTGTATTGATTTCAGCACCAGCTTCAGGCGATCTTAAAACAATCGTATTTGGTGTTAACCATGAAACAGTTGAATCAGATGACAAAATCGTTTCAGCAGCTTCATGTACAACAAACTGCTTGTCTCCAATGGTCAACGTATTAAACAAAGAATTCGGACTTGATCACGGATTAATGAGCACAGTACATGCTTATACTTCAACTCAAACATTACAAGACTCACCAGGTGGACGTAAGAGTCGTGCTGGAGCTCAAAATGCTATCCCAGCTTCAACTGGAGCAGCAAAAGCAGTTGGAAAAGTTATTCCTGAAGTAGATGGAAAAGTTGACGGAACAGCTGTAAGAATTCCAGTAGTAACTGGATCAATGGTTGAATTATACTCTGTATTGAATAAAGAAGTAACTGTTGAAGCAATCAACTCAGCAATGAAAGATTACGCTTCAGATGCTTACTTGTATAACGAAGATGAAATTGTCTCTTCAGATATTATTGGTGTTCCTGCTGGATCAGTATTCGATGCAACTCAAACAAAAATCATCGAAGGTAACGCTGGCCAACTAGTTAAAACTGTTGCTTGGTATGATAACGAGTATGGTTTTACTGGAAATATGGTTAGAACATTAGACTATATGGCAAATCTATAAAATTATAATTTAAGTGTTTCAAACTTAATTGATTAGCGTCGATTAAGATAAAAAAATAAAGCTTTCAATTTTCTAAGGAGGAAATTGTATTATGTCAGTAAAAGTAGCTATTAACGGATTTGGACGTATTGGACGTTTAGCATTCCGTCGTATTAACGAAGTTGAAGGATTAGAAGTTGTTGCAGTAAACGACTTGACAGATCCAAATATGTTGGTTCACTTGCTTAAATACGATACAACTCAAGGACGCTTCAATGGTGAAGTAACTGTCGGCGACGGCAAATTCACTGTAGACGGACGCGATGTTAAAGTATTAAGCGAACGTAATCCTGAAGATCTTCCATGGGGAGACCTTGGAGTAGATATCGTTCTTGAATGTACAGGATTCTTTACTTCTCAAGAAAAAGCTGGATTACACCTTAAAGCTGGAGCAAAACGTGTAGTTGTTTCTGCACCTGCAACTGGCGATGTTAAAACAATCGTTTATAACACTAACCACGAAACTTTAGATGGATCAGAAACAGTTATTTCTGGTGCTTCATGTACAACAAACTGTTTAGCACCAATGGCTAAAGCATTAAACGACAAGTTTGGAATCGAAACTGGTTTAATGACTACTATCCATGCTTATACTGGAGACCAAATGACACTTGATGGACCACACCCTAAAGGTGACTTCCGTCGTGCTCGTGCTGCTGCAGCAAACATTGTTCCTAATTCAACTGGTGCTGCTAAAGCAATCGGTCTAGTGTTGCCTGAATTACAAGGTAAATTAGATGGAGCAGCTCAACGTGTACCAGTTCCTGCTGGATCATTGACTGAATTACAAGTTATTCTTTCTAAAGAAGTAACTGCTGAAGAAGTTAACGCAGCAATGAAAGAAGTAGCAAATGAGTCTTATGGTTATACTGAAGACCCAATTGTTTCTTCTGACATTTTAGGAATGACTTATGGTTCATTATTCGATGCAACTCAAACAAAAGTTATTTCTGCTGGCGGAAAACAATTAGTTAAAACTGTTTCTTGGTATGACAATGAAATGTCATATACTGCTCAATTAGTTCGTACTCTTGAATACTTCGCTTCTTTATAAGAAGAAAAGCGTAAAGATACACTAACTGATCATTAACTGAACAGAACAAGAATGAATAAGCGGGGGAGCACTCACTCTATGCGATAAACTATGGTAAAAGAATGTGATTAACGATTACAGTCGTTTTAACAGATCTCTTTTCTATAATATATCGCTTTAGTATCGCGCTTCCCTGCTTTTTATTTTGTTTAATAAACAGTTAGACTGGCTACCCATTTATTGACATAATCTATTATAGATTGTCGTATTTTTGAATTTAAAGAACTTGAAAATAATTTAATCAAAGGAAGGTAGACTATTAATGCCTAAAAAGACAGTAAAAGATCTAGCACTTAAAGGTAAAAAAGTATTAGTACGTGCTGATTTCAACGTACCTATGAAAGATGGAAAAATCTCAAACGATAACCGTATCCAAGCAGCTTTACCAACTATTAAATATGTACTAGAGCAAGGCGGAAAAGCAATCGTATTTTCTCACCTTGGCCGTGTGAAAACTGAAGAGGACAAGGCTGGTTTATCTCTAGCACCTGTTGCTGAGCGCCTAGGCGAATTATTAAACAAAGAAGTTAAATTCGTAGCTCAAACTCGTGGAGAAGAACTAGAAACTGCTGTTGCCGGACTTTCAGAAGGCGAAGTATTAATGTTTGAAAATACTCGTTTTGAAGATGTAGATGGCAAAAAAGAAAGTAAAAACGATCCAGAATTAGGAAAATATTGGGCTAGCTTAGGGGACGTATTTGTAAATGATGCATTTGGTACGGCTCACCGTGCACACGCTTCTAACGTTGGGATTGCTTCTAACGTTGAATCAGCAGCTGGTTTCTTAGTAGAAAAAGAAATCAACTTTATCGGTGGAGCAGTTGATGAACCTAAACGTCCATTCGTTGCGATCTTAGGTGGCGCAAAAGTTTCAGATAAAATCGGTGTAATTGAAAACTTGCTTTCTAAAGCTGACAAAGTTTTAATCGGTGGCGGAATGACTTATACATTCTACAAAGCTTTAGGAAAAAACATTGGTAGTTCACTACTTGAAGAAGACAAAGTTTCTTTAGCAAAAGAATTGATTGAAAAAGCTGGAGATAAATTAGTTCTTCCTGTTGATTCTGTTGTAGCTGCTGAGTTCTCTAATAATGTAGAAACTGAAGTAGTAGAAGGCAATATTCCTGAAGGTAAAATGGGCTTAGACATTGGGCCTAAGACAGTTGAATTATTCTCTAAAGAGCTTGCAGGCGCAAAAACAGTCGTTTGGAATGGCCCAATGGGCGTATTTGAAATGTCTAACTTTGCTAAAGGAACAAGTGCTATCTGTGAAACCCTAGCTAAACTAGATGATGCAACAACAATCATTGGTGGTGGAGATTCAGCAACTGCTGCACAACAACTTGGTTTTGAAGATGACTTTAGTCATATTTCTACTGGTGGAGGAGCTTCACTAGAATACCTTGAAGGTAAAGAATTACCAGGAATCGCTGCAATCTCAGATAAGTAATTTAGTTTAAAATGAAACACTTAAAGCGTACAATAAGGGTAGCTGCGGTAATGAAACTTACCGCAACACTCTTTCTGATATGAATCAGAAAATACTAATCGAAAGAAGGAATGTAATATGCGTAAACCTATTATTGCTGGTAACTGGAAAATGAATAAAACAGCTACTGAAGCGGCATCATTCATCGAAGAGGTTAAAAATAATATCCCTTCTTCAGATAAAGTAGATGCTGTAATCGGTGCACCTAATTTATTTACTCAAAGCTTACTTGACATGACTGCTGACTCAGAACTTAAGATTGCAGCTCAAAACTGCTATTTTGAAGACGAAGGTGCGTTCACTGGAGAAACTTCTCCTGCTGCCTTAGCTGATTTAGGTACACAATATGTCATTATTGGACACTCTGAGCGTCGTGAATACTTTGGCGAAACAGATGAAGACGTAAATAAAAAAGCTCATGCAATCTTTAACCACGGTATGATTCCAATTATCTGTGTTGGAGAAACATTAGAACAAAAAGAAGCTGGACAAACAAATGAATTAGTTGCGGATCAAGTAACGAAAGCATTAAAAGGTCTATCTGATGAACAAATTAAAACTTCTGTTATTGCTTATGAACCAATCTGGGCAATCGGAACAGGTAAAACAGCTACTGCAGAAGATGCTAACAACACCATTTCTGTAGTTCGTCAAACTGTAGCAAAACTTTACAGTGATGTAGTAGCGGATGCAGTTCGTATCCAATATGGTGGTTCTGTAAAACCTGCTAATATCGCTGAACTAATGGCACAACCTGATATTGATGGTGCATTAGTTGGTGGAGCTAGTTTAGAAGCAGATTCATTCTTGAAATTATTGGAGGCGGCTAAGTAATATGAGTAAAGCACCTGTAGCGATTATCATCTTAGACGGATTCGGATGGAGACCTGATCAATACGGAAATGCAGTAGAACAAGCCAATAAACCAAATTTTGACCGTTTCTGGAAGACGTATCCTCATGCAACTTTACAAGCTTCCGGTTTACCTGTAGGACTGCCTGAAGGTCAAATGGGCAATTCTGAAGTTGGGCATACAAATATTGGCGCAGGGCGTATTGTCTATCAAAGTATCACTCGTATAGACAAAGCGATTGAAGATAAAGAATTACAGACAAATACTGCCTTAAACGGCGCCTTCGATCATGTAAAAGAAAATGATTCAGCCTTACACTTCTTTGGATTAATCTCTGATGGTGGCGTGCATAGTCATTCTCGTCATTTAACTTCTCTATTAAAAATAGCAAAAGAAAAGGGCATCAGCAAAGTTTATGTTCATGCATTTACTGATGGACGAGACGTTGCCCCTGATTCAGGAGCTGGATTTATTCAAGACTTGCAAAATGTTATGTCTGAACAAGGTGTGGGGGCAATTGCTTCTATATCTGGACGATTTTATGCAATGGACCGCGATAACCGTTGGCCACGTATTCAAAAAGCATACGACGCTATTTTTAATGGCGAAGGTGTGAAAGCAACTGATCCAGTAGAAGCTGTTAAGTCAAGCTACAAAAATGAGAAAATGGATGAATTCATTGTTCCTACTGTTATTGAAAAAGATGGTAAACCAGTTGGAACCGTTCAAGATAATGATGCAATCGTGTTCTTCAACTTCCGTCCTGACCGTGCAAGCGAACTTTCTCGTGCGATAACTGAACCAGACTTTGATGAGTTTGAGCGTAAAAACACACCAAAAAACATCAAATTTGTTACGATGACACAATATACTGCGGATATGAAAGCAGATGTTATGTTCCCTCCAGTTCATTTGAAAAATGTTATTGGAGAAGTACTATCTGATCATGGATTAACTCAATTACGCATTGCTGAAACTGAAAAATATCCACACGTTACTTTCTTTATGAATGGTGGGACAAATGATGAGTTTCCTGGAGAAAATCGTATTTTAATACCTTCTCCAAAAGTTGAAACGTATGATTTGAAACCAGAAATGAGTGCTTATGAAGTAACAGATGCATTGGTTGAAGATATTCAAAATGATAAACATGATGCCATCATCTTGAACTTTGCAAATCCGGATATGGTAGGCCACTCTGGTATGCTAGAACCAACAATCAAAGCGATTGAAGCAGTTGATGAAAATCTGGGTAGAGTCGTTGATTTGATCCTTGAAAAAGGTGGATCAGCTATTATCTTTGCGGATCATGGAAATGCAGATACTGAATTGACACCAGAAGGTAAACCACACACAGCTCACACAACTGTTCCTGTACCGGTAATCGTTACTAAACACAATATTCATTTACGTGAAGATGGTAAATTAGCTGACGTATCACCGACAATGCTTGAACTGTTGAATATTGAGAAACCTAAAGAGATGACTGGAGAAAGTCTGATCATTCAAGATAGATAATTACCAATGCAACACTTATGATGTATTTGACCACTTAAAAAAGTGAGTATAAATAAAAAAACAAAACTAAAAGGAGATAATTATAAATGCCATATATTACAGATGTACTAGCACGTGAAGTTTTAGATTCTCGTGGTAACCCAACTATTGAGGTAGAAGTATTTACAGAATCAGGCGCTTTCGGACGTGGAATGGTTCCTTCAGGTGCTTCAACTGGTGAACATGAAGCCGTTGAATTACGTGATGGAGACAAAGACCGTTATTTAGGTAAAGGTGTTACTAAAGCAGTTGATAATGTTAATAATACAATTGCTGAAGCAATCATCGGTATGGATATCCGTGATCAAATGGGCGTTGATAAAGCGTTGATCGAATTAGACGGAACACCTAATAAAGGTAAATTAGGCGCTAACGCTATTTTAGGCGTGTCAATTGCTGTTGCTCGTGCAGCTGCTGATTATTTAGATCTTCCTCTATACAGATATTTAGGTGGAACAAACACTAAAGTGTTACCAACACCAATGATGAATATCGTTAATGGTGGTTCTCACTCTGATGCACCGATCGCATTCCAAGAATTTATGATCTTGCCTGTTGGAGCTCCAACATTCAAAGAAGCTTTACGTTGGGGAGCTGAAATCTTCCACGCACTTAAAGCAATCTTAAAAGACCGTGGACTAGAAACTTCTGTTGGTGACGAAGGTGGATTTGCTCCTCGTTTCGAAGGAACTGAAGACGGTGTTGAAACAATTCTTGAAGCAATCAAAAAAGTAGGTCTTGAACCAGGTAAAGATGTATACCTTGGATTTGACTGTGCTGCTTCTGAATTCTACGAAGACGGCGTATACAACTATGCTAAATTCGAAGGTGAAGGCGGAGCAAAACGTTCTGCTGCTGAACAAGTAGATTACCTTGAAGAATTAGTAAACAAATATCCAATCCTTTCAATTGAAGATGGTATGGACGAAAATGACTGGGATGGTTTCAAACTATTAACTGAACGCTTAGGCGACAAAGTTCAACTAGTTGGAGATGACTTGTTCGTTACAAACACTGAAATCCTTAAACGTGGTATCGACAACAACATCAGTAACTCTATCTTAATCAAAGTTAACCAAATCGGTACATTGACAGAAACATTCAATGCAATCGAAATGGCTAAAAAAGCTGGTTACACTGCCGTAGTATCTCACCGTTCAGGTGAAACAGAAGACTCAACAATTTCTGATATCGCAGTTGCAACAAATGCTGGACAAATCAAAACTGGTTCATTGAGCCGTACTGACCGTATCGCTAAATACAACCAATTATTAAGAATCGAAGACCAATTAGGCGACTTAGCTGTCTACGAAGGCTTAGATGCATTCTACAACCTAAAAAACAAATAATTTAATCTTAATTTAAAGATTAAATCAGTTTAGTATTACTGGTTGAACCTGTAATTACTCAGACTTTAACCCCTTAATCTACGTTTTCTATAGTAGATTAAGGGGTTTTTTTGTTAAACTGTAAAACGATAACTATAAAAATCAGGTGCAATCGTTTAAAGATTACTATAAAATGAGAGGGAAATCATATTGGGCTGAAGGTGGAAGGAAATAGAATGATAAATAAAAAGGCACAAAGGTACATAATGATCCATATTTTATTGATGGGGTGCATATTAGGGGCAGCTTCTGGTATAGGCAATCTATTTATTGAACTAGGATTTCCTGAAACAAATGTGGTTATTATTTATTTATTGGCGGTACTGCTCATTTCAAGGTTTACTTCGGGATATGTCTATGGAATCCTGGCAAGTCTGATAGCGACTATTTTATTTAATTATTTGTTTACAAGTCCCTATTATACGTTAACAGTGGATAATCCGAGTTATCTATTAACTTTTATCATTATGACGACTGCAGCAATTATTACGAGTACATTAACTTCTAGGATCCAACTCAATACACTAAAAGCACAAGAAAAAGAAAACGAAACAAAGACTTTATATAATTTAACAAGCCGCTTAACCGATACACTTGAAATTAAAGAAGTTGCCAGCATCGCAATTCAATCAATAAGTCAGGTGTTGAATACAAATGTCGGCTGCTTATATTTTAATGAAAATGGGAATCCCAGTGATTTCTTTTTACAGCAAAAATCGCCAACTCAACAAACTACTGAATATATTACGGATGAAAATAATATAAAAGAAAAAGTTCAAGGAACAAGGCGAGGGTTTTACATTGATGCGAATTATTACTATTGGATTATTTATGGACAAGAGAATGTATTAGGATTAATCCGAATCTCAACAGAAGTTGCCGAGCAGATTACGGATGCCCAAAAAAGAACTTTACTATCAATGATTGAGAATACTGCATTAGCGATGGACAGGATTTATTTATCCAAGCAAAGGGCAAGATCAAATGAAGAAACGACCCAAGAACGGCAGAAAGGGGATTTGCTGAGAGGGATCTCTCATGATTTGAGAACACCTCTTTCTGGAATCATAGCAACTGCTGAGATGTTATTAAGTATGACGGATGATAAAGATGTGAGATATTTAATGATCAAAGACATTCAAGAAGATACGGTTTGGCTGCATTCCCTAGTCGAGAATGTCTTGAGTTTAACAAGACTACAAAATGGAAAGCTTTCTCTGGATAAGAAATCAGAAGCTTTAGAAGAAATAATCGATGAGTCGATTCGTTTTGTAACGAAAAGGTTTCATGGATATACTATTTCAGTAGAAATGCCCCAAGAAATGGTATTAGTACCAGTAGATTCAAAATTAATTCTACAAGTATTTATTAATTTACTAGAAAATGCCATTAAACATTCTGTAAAGGAAAGAGAAATTCGAATAATCGTTGAAAAGGATTTGAAGCAAAATAAAATTCAAGTTACGATTGCAGATAAAGGTGAAGGGATTATTGAAGCAGAGCTACCTAATATTTTTGAACCTTTTTATACTTCTAGGGCAAAACATGTCGATTCAAAAAACAGGGTTGGTTTAGGTTTGACAATTTGTGAAACAGCTATACTAGCGCACGGTGGTACAATAACTGCTCAAAACCGCAAAGATGTCTCTGGAGCAGAATTTATATTTACTTTGCCATTAAAGGGGTAATGAAATGGGTCAATTGCACGAAAAGATATTAATTGTAGAAGATGATATACAAATAAGAAAGTTTTTAAGTTATATATTGGAGAATGAATCCTTTGAGTATAAAACGGCTAGTTCAGGTAAAGAAGCTATGAATAGCTTAATTTCTGAAAGTATCGATATGGTTATTTTAGACCTGGGGTTACCAGATATTGATGGTCTTGAGATCATTAAAAAAGTACGTGAATGGTCTGAAGTCCCTATTATCGTAGTCTCTGCAAGAGATCAAGATCAGGAAAAGGCTCAAGCTTTAGATGTTGGTGCAGATGATTATTTGACCAAACCTTTTTCAGCAACAGAACTATTAGCCCGTATTCGAGTGGGATTTAGACATTATTATCGCATGAGTTCGACAAAAACACAATCAGAAATAGAAGTAGGCCATCTGAAAATAAATTTCGATAAAAGGATAGTTTGCTTAAAGGAAGAGCCTATTCATATTACGCCTATGGAATATAACCTATTGGCACTATTTTTCAAGAATATTGGAAAAGTATTAACAACTAAATTTATCTTAAAGGAAATCTGGGGAACAGCTTATGGAGAGGACACCCAAGCGTTAAGGACAATGATGGCGGGCCTGCGAAGAAAGATTGAAGCAAATCCTGCTCAACCACAATATATTATCACAGAAATTGGTGTCGGCTATAGAATGATTGAACAATAGAATAGAATAGAAAAACGATCTGCTTTCGGGCAGGTCTTTTTTTATGCAAACTCACAAAAAGCTAACGAGTATAGCAGCATCCTCACACTATCCTCACACCTAAGCAGTTAAAATTTAGTTATAGAAAAGTTGTAGAACAATTGGAGGGTCAAGAAATGGAAAAATTGATTTCTATAAAAGACAGGCTTTTACTAGATGATTTAAGTAGAGAAGTAAAAGAAAGCATAGATATGCATCAGTTTGGTAAAGCAGAAGAACTAATCAGACAAGCACTTAAAGATTTTCCACATGCGCCACATCCCCATAATCTATACGGGATTCTCTTAGAGAAAAAAGGCCATAAGCATGGAGCTATGAGCCATTATCGAGCTGGTAATGCACTTGAGCCTACCTTTAAGCCAGTACGGTATAATCTTTACCGTTATGGTGAATTTAATGCAAAAAAAAGACCCGCTTACTTCGAAGACGACTGTAAGGAATTAGACTAATTAAATTAGGAGAATGATGATGAAACTATTTAATGCAGAACAAAAAATGGATCGGTTAAATTTAATTATTGGATCAGGGCGTTTGGGCGCAAGCTTAGCAAATGATCTTTCTGACCAAGGAGAAAACGTTGTGGTTATTGATAAAGGTAAATCTGCTTTTAGAAAATTAGCTCCTTCTTTTGGGGGGATGACGATTACAGGAGATGCAACGAATTTGGCGGTATTAAAAGAAGCACAAATAGAAAAGGCTTCTGTTGTGATTGTTGTAACAGATGCAGATACGATCAATATTATGATTTCACAGATGGCAAAAGAAATTTTTAAAAAAGAAAACGTGATTTCCAGATTATATGATCCGGAGAGAAAAGCGGTATATGATGGATATGATATTCAGCTTGTGTATCCCGCAATCCTGTCCGTCAATGAAATCAATCGTCTATTAACTGAACAACAGAGTAGGAGAGGAGAAGGCTAATGAAAAAGCATATATTGCTAGTTGGCGGGTATAATAAAACAATCTCTATGAGTCAATCATTATTAAAAAAAGGATATGAAGTAACGGTAATCAATAGCAACTACGATCATTGTCAAAAAATGGCAGAAATTCCTAAATTGAATGTTATTTTTGGCGATGGAACAAAGCCCTTTGTTTTACAAGAAGCTCAAATACAAACAGTCGATATTGCGATTGCTTTAACTCAGAAAGATGAAACCAATCTTGTGATCTGTGAACTCTGCAAAAAGAAATTTGAAGTCTATAAAACGGTCTCTTTAATTGATGATCCTAAGAAAATAAAATTCTTTTATGCAATGGGGGTTGATTCGGTTGTTTCAGCGATCAATGCCATCACTAATATTGTCGAGCAACAAGCTTTGATTGATGAGATTACAACAGTTATCCCAGTAGGAGAAGGGCGCATAACCATTGCCGAAGTCAAAATCCCCATGAAAGCTAAAACAGTAGGGAAGAAGTTATGGGAGATTGATTTGCCTAAAGAAGTGATTATCGGCTGTATATTAAGAGATGAAGAAAGCATGGTACCCAGAGGAGATACTAGAATTCAAGCCGGTGATGAATTGATTTTAATCTCATCCGATAAAAAGGAAAAAGCAATTAAAGAACTAACAGGAGAGATTTGATATGAACTTTAAATTTAAAGAGTTAAATAACATTGGAAAGTTAATGATAATTATTGGAACATTAACATTGGTTCCTTTGGGGATGATTCCTTTTTACCCTCAAGACAGTGTTTATAGTATGTCTTTTATTATTCCATCCCTTTTCTCTATCTTAGGAGGATTGGTTGTTGGGAAAAAGTTTAAGTCTCAGAGTACAGAAATAGATTTTCAGTATATGAATCAAACGGGAAGTCTAATTGTTCTTTTTGCGTGGTTCTATGGCTTCTTCATGGGTGCTTTTCCTTTTTACTTGTCCAATCAGCTAACGTTTATTCAGTCTTTATATGAAGCAGTCAGCGGCTGGACAACTACAGGATTATCTGTAATGGATGTCAGTGTCACTCCTCCAATTTTTCTATTTTACAGGAGTTTTATGCAATTTTGTGGAGGGTTAGGATTCATGATGATGATGATTATGTTGATACAAGGAAAAGAATCAATGAGCCTTTATAATGCAGAAGGGCATACAGATCGTTTGATGCCAAATATAAAAAATACAGCACAAGTCATTTTTAAGATGTACAGTTTCTTTTTAGCAATAGGAACGATGGTTTATATACTTTTCGGAATGCCTATTCTGGATAGTCTCTTACACGCAATGTCCGCGCTCTCTACAGGTGGATTTTCAACAGAAGTAAATAGTATCGGAGCCTATGAAAGCTTAAAAATAGAAGCTGTAACGATTATGTTAATGGTAATTGGAACGACTAACTTTGCTGTACTATTGTTACTAGCTAGAAGAAAATTCAGTCAGCTCATCAAGGTAAGTGAATTAAGATTTTTTGGACTGATTCTATTGGTATTTTTACCATTACTATCCTTTTCTATATTTTCTGAAATGTATATGGGATTAGGGGAAAGTTTCAGACATGCTTTGTTTAATATTGTTTCAGCTCTATCTACGACTGGATATTCGACAACGACGTATGATACTTGGCCTGCTGCTGGTATTGGTATCATGATCATAATGATGGTTATAGGTGGAGGATTAGGATCAACTGCTGGAGGGTTGAAACTGACTAGGGTTTATCTAATGTTAAGGATTTTAGGTCTTAATATCAAAAAAAGAGTTTCTTCCACTAGAAGAGTTAATACTGCCTATTATCAGACAGCCCAAGGGAAACAAGAAATTGATACTTCCTTAATGACAGATACTATCGGGTTTATTACTTTTTATATATTAATTTTATTAACTGGAGGAATCCTAATTACGTGGACGTCTGGTGCAACATTGACAGAAGCCATGTTTGAGTTTGCCTCATCTTTAGGAACAGTCGGATTATCTATTGGACTTACAGGTCCTAGTACAGATTATGGTACCTTAATTATTCAAATGTTCGGAATGATTTTAGGCAGATTAGAAATCTTTATCATACTGGTTGGTGCCTATTCAGGGATGTATTCTTTAAAACATAAATTTAGAAAGACAGCATAAAATACTTTTCAAATCAAAGACTTCTTACCATCAGATACCTACATTGATGATAAGAAGTCTTTTGTACTATACTCTAATTATGTTTTCGTAAATCTTTTTTTTCTGTAACAAGTTCAATCGTTGAATGGGTTACATTATAACCTTCTAACTGTTCGCGTACCTGGGCTTTAATTTTTGATGCATCTTTCATATGTTCAGAAGAAACGAGTAAAGTGACTGAAAAAGCATTCTCTTGACCATCAATAGACCAGAAATGAAAGTGAGAAAAATCATCAATCTCTTCGATTGTCAGGATATTGCTTTCGAGTTCATTCAAATCTACGCCTTCCGGCACACTTTCAAGAAAGATCGTTAAAGTATGATAAAATTTCGGAACAGCTTGTACAAAAATATAAAGCGCAATACCAATGGATAGCATAGGATCTAATATATATAAATTTGAAAACTGCATAATAATACTGACGACAAGAACACCTATCCATCCAAGAACATCTTCTAACATATGCAAATTCAAAAAGCTTTCATTTTCAGATTTTCCTTTGCTCATAAGCCAAGCAGCATAACCATTAACTACAATTGCAAAAATCGAAATCCAAAGCATACCTGATGAATTAACAGGTTGTGGATCAAAAAGCAGAGGAACACTTCTAAAAGCTACTAGAATTGATCCTGCTAATAAAACAACTGCTGTAATCAAAGCACCTAGTAATGAAAACCGTTGATAACCAAAACTAAATTTATCGTTGCTTTTTTTGGTAGAATATTTCTGGAAAAAAAAGGCAAGACCGACTGAAACAGAATCTCCTAGATCATGTACAGCATCTGATAAAATAGCTGAACTATTGAAAATAAAACCAAAAATAAATTCCAGACCGGAAAATACAAGGTTTAATATAAATACAATACCGATATTTTTGACGGTTTGATCGTTTTTAGAAGCTGATTTTGATTGATGGTGATTTTTATTTTGATTAGGCAATTCGATTCCTCCTATATATAATGTATAGTATACTAGTAGTAGCCAATTTCTTATACTCATTATACTTTTCTTTAATCAAGGAATAAAATTATAGGAACTACAGAAATTTATTAAGAAGGAGAAAAGCAGTATGCTTGAAACATTTAGTTCATTTCATCCCGTTTTACAAGCTTTAATAGCGGGCCTTTTTACTTGGAGTTGTACAATATTCGGCTCTGCATTTGTTTTCTTATTTAAAGATATCAACCGTAAATTTTTAGACGTCATGAATGGTTTTGCAGCAGGCGTCATGATAGCTGCATCATTCTGGTCACTATTAGCCCCTTCTATCTCCAATGCGGAAGATAGCGGATATGGTATCTGGGCTTTTGTGCCAGCTGCTGTTGGCTTTATGATGGGAGGGTTTTTCTTAAGGTTGATTGATGTAGTGATTCCGCATTTACATTTGAATGAACCGGAAGAAAATAGTGAAGGACCAAAAACAAAAGCTTCCAAGAACTTGCTTCTTTTTCTAGCGATTACCATACATAATATACCAGAAGGTTTATCTGTTGGGGTTGCATTTGGAGCGGTGGTAGCAGGAGCAGCAAACGGAGATGCCTTTTTGAGTGCTGTGGGCTTAGCTATTGGGATCGGAATCCAAAACATACCAGAAGGGTCTGCTTTATCTATGCCGATTAGAGCAGCAGGCACCAGTAGACTTAAAGCATTCAATTATGGACAGCTTTCAGCGATTGTTGAACCAATTGCTGCGGTTATCGGGGCAGTGGCAGTTATTTCAATGGCAGCCATCTTACCGTATGCATTAGCATTTGCAGCCGGCGCTATGATTTTTGTCGTAGTTGAAGAGTTGATCCCAGAATCTCAGACAAATGGGAATAAAGATATTGCAACCTTATCCTTGATGGTTGGATTTGTGATTATGATGGTTTTAGACGTTGCATTAGGATAACTCTAAAATAGAATAGATCAATAGCTGGTACAGAGGGATTCCTAAATATGGAAATGACAATCCCTCTAGTAATACAAAAACGTTTGTGCTATATTAAGTAGTGAGAGACTTATGAAAGGGAGGTCAATTCCGATATGTATGATATATTATTAGGATTTATGCTCGTATTATCAGTATTTATTATAATCGTAGTTGCAATGCAGCCAACTAAAACGCAGAATGCGTCAAATGCCTTTTTAGGTGGTGCTAGTCAATTATTTGGAAAACAAAAAGCAAGAGGATTTGAAGCTGTTTTGATTAAAACGACAATCGTCTGCATTGTACTTTTCTTTGTTATTGCTTTAGCCCTAACTCGATTCTTTTAAGTAATTTAAAATACAAACTGATAAGGAGCAAATCCACAGTACCCGAGCATGGGGATCCAGCATGCTTAAGCGGACGATGGAATTGCTCTTTTTATTTTGGTTAATCAGTAAGCAATAGGTATGAGATTAGTAGGTATTGTATTTTGGTATTAAAAAAGGATCAATTAAGGTAAAATAAAGATATAGAGTTAAGGAGTGAAAAGAATGAGAGATAAAACAATTTTTTTTGAAAAAGGCCCACGAGCTGTTTTACTTTTCCATGCATTTACAAGTACTCCAAATGATGTGAGAAGTTTAGCACGTGCACTAGAACGAGCTGATTATACCGTCTATGCACCTACTTTATCTGGTCACGGAACAGATAATCCGGATGATTTATTTGATTACGGAATTGAAGACTGGAAAAAAGATGGGGAAAAAGCCTATGAATTTTTAAAAGAAAAGGGATATAAAGAGATAGCTGTTTTCGGCTTATCATTAGGGGGGATTGTAGCCACACATCTAATGTTAACAAAAGATGTTTTAGCAGCAGGAACGTTTTCTTCTCCAGTGATAGATAATCAAGAGAGTCATGTTCCAGAAAACTTCATGACTTGGTATGAAAATCTAAAAGAGCAAGCAGGGTATTCTAGAGAAGAAGTTGCTGGATTAAAAACAGCGGCAGAACCTCAATTGAAAATAATTCTAACAGGACTAAACGATTTTATTCAAACGATGGTACCGCAATATAAAAATGTCAAAGGAAATGTATTTATAGGTCAAGGCGGAAGAGATGAAATGATTAATCCTCATCAATCTGGTGAGTATAGAGACGCCTTAATCAATGCAAATGTAGATTTTCATTGGTATGAAGAAGGTCCGCATAGTATTACAACGGGGCCAACAGGTAAACAATTACAAGTAGATTTATTATCATTCTTATCTACATTAGAATGGAATGGAGGCAATACATGAGTAAGGAAATGAACGAGGAAGTAAACGAAGAAATAGAACAATTAAAGCAAAAAGTTTTAACCTTTATTGAAAAAAGTGAATTAAACAGTGTGGAAGTCAATGATATCAGTGAAGGACTAAACAGTACGGGCTCTAAAGATTTTAAAAAACTGGTCAATGCCATAGCAGAATTAGAACGTGAAGGGAGAATTATACTGACACAGCAAGGGCGATTTAAACTTAAAGAGGCAGAACCAGTTATGCAAGGCGTATTTAGCGGAACAGATAAGGGTTTTGGATTTGTTCCGATTGAAGAATTTGAAGAAGATATCTTTATTCCACCTCATGAAACAAATTCTGCACTAAACGGCGACTTAGTCACTATTGAAGTTACAAAAGAAGCTGTTCCTTGGAAAGGCAAAGGACCTGTGGGAAGAGTATTAGAAGTAGTCGAACGCGCAACGAAATCACTTGTAGGAGAATTTCATGCCTATACAGACGATGAAGTAGAAGAACGTGGACTATTTGGTTACGTTCAGACACAAAATAAAAAGTTGCCAAGTATGAAACTTCAAATTACGGCTAAAGGGATACGACCTGTTGAAGGCAGTATCGTTCAAGTAGAAGTGACAAAGTACCCGAGATCAAGTGAAGAAGATATGTATGGAATTATCATGCGTACAATTGGACACAAAGATGAACCAGGTATCGAGATTTTAACCATTGTAAACAAATATGGCATCCCTTCTGAGTTTCCAAAAGAAGTTATTGAAGAAGCAGAAGCGGTACCGGAAAAAATTGCTGAAGAAGACTTAGCTGGCAGACGAGATTTGCGAGATGAAGTCATCGTAACGATTGATGGAGCAGATGCAAAAGATTTAGATGATGCTGTAGTCGTTAAGAAACTTGAAAACGGACATTTTCACTTAGGCGTTCATATTGCAGATGTTTCACATTATGTAACAGAAGATAGTGCAATGGATCAAGAAGCATTTGAACGAGGCACGAGTGTCTATTTAACAGATAGAGTGATTCCAATGCTGCCACAGAGACTATCTAATGGAATTTGTTCTCTCCATCCAAATGTTGATAGATTAACACTTAGTTGTGAGATGGAAATTGATGCTTCAGGAGACGTGGTCAGCTACGAGATTTTCCCAAGTGTCATTAGATCTTATCGTCGAATGACTTATTCAGCTGTAAACGATATTTTGATGGAAAAAGATCCAAAAGCGATGGAGGAACATGCTGATCTTGTAGAACATTTTGAGACGATGGGCGAACTCCATCATATCTTAGAAAAGAAAAGAGAACAGCGCGGATCGATTGATTTTGATTCAAAAGAAGCAAAAATCGAAGTCGACTCTGAAGGAAATCCAACAGATATTGTCATTCGTGAACGAGGTATTGGCGAGCGATTGATTGAATCATTCATGCTTACAGCCAACGAGACTGTATCTGAATATTATGCAAAACAAGATCTGCCAATTCTTTATCGTATCCATGCGCGTCCAGATGAAGCTAAAATGCAGCGATTTCTCGAATTTGTGACTAGTTTTGGAATTAATGTAAAAGGAACAAAGGACAGTGTTTCGCCTAAAGATTTACAAGCTGTAATGAAGGAAGTTAAAGGGAAACCAGAAGAAATTGTGGTTAGTATGCTGATGTTGAGATCAATGCAGCAAGCTAAATATGACGTAGATCCTATTGGACACTACGGATTAGCAGCTGATTATTATTCTCACTTTACTTCTCCAATCAGACGTTATCCAGATTTGATTTTGCATCGTTTGATTCATTACTATGATGAAGTAGCTAAAGACGAGAAAGCACGGAAGCGTTGGGAGAAAAAACTCCCTGAAATCGCGGAACATAGTTCCAAAACGGAACGTCGTGCCGTAGATGCTGAAAGAGAAACAGATGAATTGAAGAAAACAGAATTTATGGAAGGAAAGATTGGCGAAGAATTCGAAGGTCTAGTTACTTCTGTTACAAACTTTGGCATGTTCGTTCAGTTACCCAATTCTGTTGAAGGATTAGTTCATATTTCGAAAATGAATGATGATTATTATGAGTTCAGCGAACGTGGACTATTGTTGATTGGACAACATACAGGTAAGATTTTCCGCATCGGAGAACCTGTAAAAGTCAAACTGGTAGCAGCGAATAAAGAAGGGTATCAGATTGACTTTGAATTGGCTGACTTACCAGAAGGTGAAAAACCTAAGAAAAAGAAACACGATAAAAAAGCTGATCGTAAAAATCAGCATACACAAAAAAGAAAAACCAAGAAAAAAAGAACAGGCAAACGCAAGCAATAGCCTGAGACAGAAGGAGGGTGATCTAGGTGCCTAAAGGTGAAGGCAAGCTGATTGCTCAAAATAGGAAAGCAAGATATGAATATAGTATATTGGATACGGTTGAAGCTGGGATCGTACTCAATGGAACAGAAATAAAGTCTATCAGAGCTGGAAGAATCAATCTGAAAGATGGCTATGCAAGTATCCGAAATGGTGAGATGTTCTTATATAATGTGCATATTGCGCCATTTGAAAAAGGGAACCAGTTTAATCATGATCCATTAAGAACACGAAAATTATTGATGAAGAAAAAACAAATTGATAAATTCGTTGGAGAAGTGAAACAAGGCGGAGTAACAATCGTTCCATTAAAAGTCTATATAAAAAATGGATATGCTAAAGTGCTTATCGGATTAGCAAAAGGTAAGAAACAATATGATAAGCGTGAATCCATTAAACGCAAAGATCAGAAACGACAAGTAGAGCGTGCATTAAAAGACTATCGCTAATAAACCAATAAATACCAGAGCATCTAAAACGGCTCTGGTATTTATTTATATATTCATAATCTATAAAAAAAAACGATTAATTTTTCTTATGATAGAGGTACATTGTAATAGGAGCAAAAATAATAAGCAAAGTGCCAGAAGCTGTAAGGGTCCAGAAAATATCTGAGAGCATAACATTTCCATGCATTAAGCCTCTTACTGCATCAACAAGAATAGTTATTGGATTAATATGAACAAATAGTTCCAAAGAATGAGGCATTGTCTCTGGATCTACAAACGCACTGCTTAAGAATGTGAGTGGGAAAATAACCATCATTGCAATAGTCATTAAAGCGTTTTCGGATTTTAAAACCAAAGCTAATACATTCCAAATCCAGGATAAACAAAATGCAAAGACTAGCAATAAGGCCACTGCAAAAATCAGTCCAAAGAATCCGCCTTGGGGTCTGAAACCTAAGATCATTGCAAAAATAATCATTATAATGGAAGCGATCGTGTAGCGTAAGGTATCAAACAACATTGCACCAACTAATGAAGATGGAGACCAGATCGGTAAGGTCCGCTGTCGATCAAAAAAGCCTTTTTGGATATCTTTATTTAAATCGAGTCCAGTATACATCGTGATTTGAGTCACTGCTTGTACTAAGATTCCCGGCAAAATGAATTGAAGATATTCTTGAACGGAACCCGCAATGGCGCCTCCGAAAAGATACGTAAACAACAGTAAAAATAAAATGGGCATAGCTGTAATATCCAATAAAGCCGTCGGTGCATGCTTCGTTCTGAGAAGAGCCCTCATGGCAAAAATTCTTACAGAAGTAAAAGAATTAGGGGGCGATGGCCGCTTTTTAGAAATGATAGTCTTCTGTAAGCGATCTTGACTAATCGACTGATTCTGATCCATAAAAATCCTCCTTATATAAATTTATTCATCTTCAGTTAGAGCCAAAAATACTTCATCTAAACTGGGCTGACTAAGGGAAAAAGTAACATATTCAATATGCTGAGCAGTTAAATCAGTTAAAGCTTTAGCAGAAGCAGAAGGATCATCTACTTTAATAAACAATTGCAAACTCTTTGAGGATTCATGTAAAACAGATCCAACACTTTCTTCTAGAATAGTTTCTGCTTTTTCTCGATCAGCTTCGTTCTTTAAAGTGATATGGAGCATACCTGAGCCGACAGATGATTTTAGTTCTTGTGCTGTTCCTTCAGCAATGATTTTTCCTTTATTGATTACAGCAATTCGGTCTGCTAACTGATCAGCCTCTTCTAAATATTGAGTAGTCAGTAAAACAGTGGTCCCGGCTGATGTTAATGCACGAATGACAGCCCAGACTTGGTTTCTGCTTCTAGGATCTAATCCTGTCGTTGGTTCATCTAAAAATAATAAGTCAGGGGTCACTACAATACTAGCGGCGATATCTAGACGTCGGCGCATACCGCCAGAGTATTCTTTAGCTTGTTTAGAAGCTGCTTCCGCTAGCCCGAAAGCTTCCAGTAGTTCAGCTGAACGGATTTTAGCTTCTTTTTTGCTATAGCCCATCAGTCTGGAAATCATAACCAGGTTCTCAGTACCTGTCAAATCTTCATCCACAGAAGCATACTGTCCAGTCAGCGCGATACGGGGACGGATTTTTTTAGCTTCTTTGGCAACATCATGACCGAATATCTTAGCTGTTCCATTATCAATTTTTAGCAAAGTAGTTAACATTTTTAAAGTAGTGGTTTTACCAGCACCGTTTGGTCCAAGAAAGCCATAAACAGTTCCTTTCTGGATTTTCAAGTCAATCTCGTCAACTGCAGTAAAATCCCCAAATTGTTTGTTTAACCCGTGCACTTCAACAGCGTAATCTTTTATTTCATTTATCATGTTACTCCTCCTTTGTTTTGGGGAAATCGGATTACTCAGGATAGAGTGAAAGCCGAAGTTTATAATTATATTCTACATAATACTTATCTTGAAGTACATTATATTTATGTAAAGTTGAAACGCCAGAGCAAAGGTCAGAATGCTGTTTAGTTGAAGCTGTATTGAATGTTGATATAAGCAATTCGTTTAAGATTAATATGAACTTTACCTCATTCTCTTAGCATCCGCCATACAAGTCTGTTACAATATATGAGAAAACATATTTTGGAAGGAGCAACAATTCATTATGACTAGTAAAGGTGTCACGATTTATTTTGTTCGTCATGGAGAAACGTATTTAAACTATTACGGACGTATGCAAGGATGGAGTAATGCTCCATTAACAGATAATGGTATTGAAGATGTTCGTCGATGCGGACGTGGCTTAACTGATGTGAAATTTGACGCAGTCTATACAAGTGACTTAACACGTACACAAGACACAGCTTCCATCATTTTAGAAGAAAATAAGCAAACTCCAAAAATGGATATGGTACAAATGCCTGAATTCAGAGAAGTATTCTTTGGCTCTTACGAAGGAATGCCTGGTTCAGAAGCGTGGAAAAAAGTTGCTGAACAGATGGGGTACGCTTCTTCCCGTGACATGTTCTTAAATACAGAAATTCCAGATCGAATGAATGCATTTAGAGAAACAGATCCTTACCATGATGCTGAAAACTTTATGATGTTCTGGAATCGTGTGGAACAAGGTCTGATTAAATTGATTGACAAACATCGGGATACTGGAGAGACTATATTACTAGTAGCTCATGGGGGAACAATTCGTTATATACTACAGAACCTGATTCCTGACTTAACAGATACAAAAGCATTGCTGAACGCAAGTGTATCTGTAGCGGCTTATCACGATGGTAAATATCATCTTGACCGTTACAATGATGTTTCTCATTTTAGAGATGAAGAATAAAATTAGTTAGATTTGAGGATAAAGTATTGAAACCTAAAGCATTAGTATTTTTTGATCTAGATGGAACATTGTTAAATAATCAGTCAGAACTAGACCAGGATGTTATTGAAGCACTGGAAAAATTAAAAGTAAATGGTGGAGTGCCTTTTATTTCTACAGGTCGTAGTCACCTGCAAGTGGAACATGTATTAAAAGAGACCGCTATTGATTCCTTTATTTCTTTAAATGGACAGTATATTCAATATGAAGGTCAAGATATTTATGAAGGAATCTTTGATCAGAGTCTTTTAGATAGGATCCAATCTAAAGTTGAGGAAACCGATATTTCAGTTGCCTATTATAGTAAAGATGGATTCAGAATCACTAGAAAAGATAAAAACTCTACTGAAGCGTATGAGTTTATTCATACTGAAGTTCCAAAAGTCGATCAAGAGTATAAGAATCATCATGAAATTCTGATGGCTTTACTTTTTACAGAAAACACAACGTTAGATGCAGAATTTTTAGAAGAATTTCCTGAATTATCTTTCTATCGAAACTCGCCTTTCTCTATTGATACGATCCTAAAAGAAAACTCAAAAGCAATTGGAATTAATCGTTTAGTTAATAAATTAGGATTTGAAGAGATACCGACTTATGCATTTGGAGACGGTCCAAATGATTTGGAGATGCTTAAAGAAGTCGATTACAGCGTAGCAATGGAAAATGGTACAGCTGAAGTCAAAGCTGTTGCTGATTATATTGCAAAGAGTAATATCAATGGTGGAATCGTAGACGGATTAAAACATTTCGGACTGATTTAATTCTAAACAAAAATCACACATCTTTTTATCATTTGTCAATCGAATGATAGGAAGGTGTGTGATTTTATGATATTAAGTATAATTTTTATTCATCGTCTTCTACTAAAGAAACAGGATGAAATTCTTTATCTTTACAAAGTAGAAAATTCAATTCAAAATCATTATGGTATCCTTGAAGATTATATACGATATTTTCACCATTCTGCAATCGATCTTTACGGAACAAAGAAGGATGCAACTTTTTAACCACATCAATTAAAGCAAGTAACAGCATATCTGGTGTCTTTAATAAATTTCTGAAATCCTCATCGCTAAGTCGGTAACTTTTAAAGAATTCTTCAGTAAAGTCATTGTCCGGTCTAAGAGCAGATACAAAGCGAAGACTAGTAGGAGTCATGTAACGTAACTTAAATGAATCACTTTCGCGATCATAAATAATGAAGTCAGCTGAATAAAGCTCTTGGTCCATTTCAAATAGCAGCTTATACTTCTTTATATCAATATCATTTAACTTTGGATCTTCATCAATCATTGTATTGAATTCTTTTAACAAGCTATCCAAAATTCTCATCTGGTCAAAATTCATTTATCGCACCTCCTTTTTCAATTTTATTATAGCATTATCAAAAAAAAATCGCACATCAAACCCTAATTAATGCGACATTGAAAGGTTACACCTACTGAACATAGGCTAGGATCAGTTTGTGCGTTTGTTATGCCATTTCAGTACATTATAAACTTCCACATTTCGAATCAGATCGATATTCACCCTTTTAACTCGTCCATCTTTTAATTGTAATATAATCTTGTCCCCTAGATAGCCCATAACTAAGCAATGAACATCTGGGTAAAACTGTCCGTTTCTTAACACATTTGCTTGGATGGCAACGGGAGATTTTGTGAGATAAGCCTCGTAAAGGACTGTTGAAACCTCTTCTATTGTCATTTCTTCTTTAGCGGTGATGTCGCTTTTCTCATCTTCTGCTTTCATCATTTTCAATGCTTCAGAGTGATCTGACAGCATCATTCCTTGCCATTTCTTTATTCCTCGATCTTTATACCCTAACTTATCTGGATTAAGTAGAATGACTTCTTCTGACATAGTGATTACCCCTTTATGCGAATGCATGTTTGTATAGTTTAATAATAGGAACATTCGTTCGAATAGTCAAGTAGAATAATTTGAAATTCCTAACCCGTATCAAGAATGACTTAGAGGGCTCCTCGTTAGCGTCCTTAGCAATTTTTTTTGATGGGGTTTATTTTAGAAAAATAAGGGGAGCAATGATTGTTTTAAGCAGTTTCATCAACTATACTATGGGTAAACTGAGACTCAAGGAGGAGGAAATAAAAATGAATAGAATCAATCTTATTGCCTTAGGCGTTCAAAATATGGAAAGAGCACTGACTTTTTATAAAGGAATAGGGTTTAAATGTTATGAGGATTCTTCCAATCCACCTATCGTATTTTTTGATAATCAAGGGACGAAGTTAGAGTTGTTCCCTTTAAAAGAGCTGGCACAGGATATTAATGCGCAAACACCCCCGACTATCACACAACAAGGTTTTAATGGAATTACTTTTGCAATTAATACAAAAGAAAAAAGAGAAGTGGATGAACTGATGGCGTTAGTAAAAGAAAAGGGCGGTACGATAGCCAAAATACCCGAAACTGTATCGTGGGGTGGCTATAGTGGATATTTTCAAGACCCAGATGGTTATTATTGGGAAGTGGCCTATGCAGATAGCTGGAAATTTGATGAGCATAATATGTTGGTGATTGAGCCGTGATATATAGAAAAGTTTAAAAAGAGGAGAAATAAGTATGATAGAAATGAAAAGGGTAGGAATGGAAACACTAGATTCAATGGTCGAAAAAGTCTTTGCTGAACAAGATATAGATCATTTTGGAAGTATAGTGGAAACAAATAAAGAAAAAATAGCCATAGGAGCTTACTTAGACAAGAAGTTAGTCGGAGGAATCGTTGCGGATAAAGAGTACCAAACGATCCATGTTTCCTTATTAGTGATTACTCAAGACGCTAGAGGATTATCAATAGGCAGTAAATTGTTGCAGGAAATTGAAACAATCGCAAAAGAAAAGGGCATCATTCATATCACTCTTACAACGAGAAGTTATCAAGCAGTCGACTTTTATAAAAAGAATGGCTATACAGTTTTTGCAACCTTAGAAGATATGCCAATAGAAGGCGTAACAAAGTACTACTTTGATAAAAGACTAAAGTGAATAAAGAGTTATCTTCTTAAATATGAATCTCTGTTAGTATTGTTTCTTTGGTCTTTTACTTACGCCTCTTCAAGTAAGTTTATACAGTAACGTCTTTAGGGTGAGAGTTATTTTGTTGCTTTTTTGTAGCTAAGGTTCTGTATTCTATTTTCCTTTTTCAATTTGAATATTCGTTTCATTTTCAGTAGCACTTTGAGAAACTAATCTTGCTTGTTCTGCTTTTAATTTTTCTACTTCTTTTTTTAGCTGATTGATCTGCTCATCAATATTTGCTAAAGTGACTACTTTGCTTTGTTCTTCCGGGGACATATTTTCTTGTTCTAATTGCTCTTTTTTATTTTGCAAAGCAGTACTATCGAATGTCACCAAAATCTCTCCTTTTTTGACCTCTTGATTTTCTTCAAGATTATTTACTTTGATTTTTGTTTCTAGTGGCATATGTTGGTCTTCTGTTTTAGTTGCGGTTAGTTGAGCCGATGTCCGGATAAAAACTTCTTCTTTTGTAAAAGTCAAGAATAGACTAACCAAGAGAAAGAAAATAATTACAGAGTATAGCACCCACCGATAGAATTTCTGATGTTGTTGACTATATATACCTGAGTGGTCAAGCCAGTCGTTCTTATGCATTGTTTTGCCTTCCTTATCTTAAATTTCCCATAATTGTTGGTAGAGGCCCTCATTGTAACGCAAATCATCATGGGTACCTTGCTCCACCAATTTTCCTTCGTTAAGTACTAAAATTTGATTACAGACTTTGGCTATAGGTAAATGATGAGCAATAAAAATCAAGGTTTTCATTTCTAAATTTATCAGGTAGTCTAAAATTGTATGCTCTAAGAACCTATCCAGTCCACTGGTCGCCTCATCTAATATTAGGACATCAGCGTCTTTCAATAAGGCACGAGCAATAGCCAATCTTTGCCGTTGACCACCAGAAAGATTGGTTCCGCCCTCTTCTATTATTGTGTCGTAACGTAAGGGTTGCTGGTTAATAAATGCGCTCAATTGAACTGCATCGCAAACTTCAACTATTCGTTCAAAGCTAGGTGAGATATCTAAGCTAAAGGTTAAATTCTCAATGATAGATCCACTAAAAAAGAATGATTCCTGGGGAATATAAGTTACTCGGTCGCGTAATTGATGAAAAGGAATGTCTAAATGGTTGATATGACCATAACGAATAGTTCCTTCAGACGGGGAGTAAAAATTTACTAGTAATTTTGCTAAGGTAGATTTTCCCGAACCACTAACGCCAACAAAGGCAACCTTACTAAATGGTGGAATAGTACAAGATAGATTACTCAAAGTTGGAGGATTCATTTTGTAAGAAAATGAAACATCTTCTAAGCTAATTCCCTGTTGAAATGTTTGATCTGTAACAACACGATTAGGGTGTTGGTTAACTGACTCCGTTTCAATAGCAAGAATTTCATTTAAACGTTTGTTGGCAACTTGTGCTGTCTGCATTTTTACCTGTAAATTAATGATATTTTGTAAAGGATCAGTAAAAAAAACAAGCAGCGCATTATAAGTAATAAGTTGACCTAAGCTAATCGTACCATCCATGACGTAATAAGAACCTACCCATAAAATTAGTGCGCTACTGATTAACTGAATAGCGTGTTTGATGCCTTGTTGGATATTGTCTAAGGTTGACGTACGAAAAGACTTTTTCATCAATTTAACAAATTCTCGATCGACTAGATCATAGACTTTTTCTTCACCATTGTATGCCTTAATGGTTTCAATCCCCTTAAGGCTTTCAATAATACTAGAATTTAAAGTTGCACCAGCAATCATTTCTTCTTGATTCGCTTTTTCATGGTTTTTGACAAAAGCTAAAATAGCAACTAAATAAAAAGGTAACGAGGCTAAAGTGATCAAAAATAAGGTAACATTTTGAAAGGCTAAGGTAATCCCTACAATTACGACCATACCAATGTCTAAAAAAACAGACAAGGTGGCACTTGCTAAAGCATCAATAATTTTATTAGCGTCAAGAAAACGAGAAATGATTTCTCCCGATTTACGAGTAGCAAAAAAATTCATTGGCAAAGAAAGTACGTGCTTAAAATATTGAAGCATTATCGTCATACTCATACGTTGGCCCAATATAACTAAGATATAATTTCGGCTATATTCAAATATGATACGAAAGAAGTAGATAACAATTAATCCCACAGAGACAACGTTTAAAGCAGAACGGGCTTGGTTAGGAATAAAAAAATCGAGAATTCCTTGAAAATAGAAAGAACTTCCTATGCCAAAAGAAGTAATAAAAATTGATGCTAAAATAATATTAAAAACAAGCCCTTTTTGATGCCAAATAACTGGTAAAAAAGAATTTATGCTCGCAACTTTTTCTTTACTAGGAAAGTAAGTTTCTTTGGGAGTAGGCAATAATAAAATACCTGTCCATTCTTTAGCAAATTCTTCAATCGTTATTTTTACTTTCCCTATAGCTGGGTCATCAATTAATAAGGTCTTTCCTTTTATTCCATAAACAACTACATAATGCATATAGCTATTTTCAATTACAATATGTGCAATTAAAGGTAGTGGTAACTCTTTTTCTCCCCACACATCATTATCCGCTTGAACAGCGGGGCAATCAAAAGATAAATGTTCAAATGTTTTCTTTAATCCAAAAGCTGTGGTTCCTTCTAAATCAGTTCCTGAAAAATCACGTAATTTGTGAATGGAAATTTCTGTCTTGTAATGTTTTAAAATCATGGATATACAAGAAACACCACAATCTTTTTCGTCTTGTTGCTGAATATGAGTAAAAAGTTTCATCAATGTACAGTGGTCCTTTCAAAATTAAGTTAATATTTATTTCAATTTTTCTTTAATTAGTTTTGCTTTCCCTAATGCAAAGTTTCTTACTAAGTCAGATTCAAAATAAACAGCACGTTTTTTAAAATTAATTTCTTTTGCATTAATTAAATTCACTAAACAAGATCGATTAATCTTGAATAAAGTAGGGTATTTTTTTTCTAATTCAACTAACTTTCCATAAAATTCATATTGACCATTTTTAGTATATAGAGATAATCTATGGGGAAGCTTAGAAGATTCTAAAAAATAAATATCTTGTAAATCAAGAGTAAATGTTTGAGACCCGATAGAAAATATAAATGCTTGGTTTAAACTAATTTTTGCTTCATCAATTCTTTTCTGAGCAAGGAGTAGTAAATCTACAATTTCTGACCGATAGTTATCCAAAGGTTGATCTTTTATCACAAAACCTAATGTTTCCACACGTCTTTTAATAGTTAAAGGGATCATTTCATCATGTGTTGTAATGAAAATGATTTTTGCTTGGACATCTTGCGCACGTATTTTTTCCGCTAGATCAATTCCGGTTATAGTGTGGTTTAAATCAATATCTAAAAAGTAAATTCCCTGCTTAGGTTTAAACTTTTTTAAGTAATTTTCTACTTCGTCTGGGCTTTGTGTTTTTAAACTGATTTGGAAAAGATCACTATGAAAAAGTGTGAAATTTTGAATGATTGTTTCAATCTGTTGTAGTTGAATAAGTTGATCTTCACAAATAATAATAGGATAAGTCATAATAGTTCCTTTCTTACCACATCAGGATAATACTAGTGATGAATGTAGAGTTTTTCATTTTGTATTGAATAAACATATTTTGAGTTTTTTCATTTATTTCTTGAATCGTGTTCATTCCTAATCCTTTATGATCCGCTTTTGTTGAAACACCCTTTTCCATCAACTTTCTGATAGAAAGGTTAGTTCCTTTATAGCTATTTTCAAGAAGAAATTCAAGCTGTGAGTCATCTTGATAAATCATAAGAGATAATTTCCGTTCTTCGCTTTCTTTAGAGGCTTCTATTGCATTATCAAGAACAATACCCAATATTCTTACACAATCAAAAATCGGAATAGGGACTAGTTCAATAGTTTGGTTACATTCTAATTGAATATCTAACTGATTTTCATTTGCTTGATAAATTTTCGAAATAAAAAGACTTTTTAAATATGAATTTTTTATATTCTTTAATTGTTGACTGCTACTTGATATATCCTTTACAAAATAATGATTAGAATACTTATCTAATTCATGGACTTGTTTCGAAAAATCTATGTCTTTTTTTAAGTAAGAGATTTCTTTTAAACTGAGTAATAAATTTTTGTAATCATGTTTAAACTTATTTAGTTTTTCTTGACTTTGTTCTAACTGATCAGTGTATCTCTTTAAATAAATAAGTTCTTGTTCTTTCAACCGTTGCTCATATGTTTCTTTTTGCTTCTTAGTTGTTCGAACACCTAAAATAAAAATAAATATGGTCTGCACGACAAGGAAAACTAAAATTCCTAAAATGAATTGATCAAATACTTTATATTGATGCGCAGTATATGATATGAAGAAAGAAATTCCCCATAGGTAAATCATGCACATAAAAGTTGTAATAGAACTATAGCTTTTAATGATTTTCTGAATACTTACCTTTTTGTATAACAAAACAAATATAGTTAGCAAGAAACATTCAAAAATTATTTGTATAATTACATAGTCATAATCATTAACTCCTTGGAAAAATCTGGGTATCATCAATAATGAGCTAATGATTGATATACTATAACTTACGAGTAAACTTAGCATGAGCTTATTTAAAAGGACAATTTTCTTGTTCCCGTTCTCTCTCAAGAAAAAATAACTACTAATTATCGGTATCAAATCAGAAAAATCGGTAAATAATTCGATAAAAAAGGTAATTGGAATAAGCACAATTACCTTTGAATATTTACTAATTGTAGCTTCATCTTTAGTAACAAAGAATATTAAGAAGTAAAAAATAAAAATATTTATTAACATACGTAGTAAGTAAGCCTTTGTATCAATGATAATCAAGAAAATACCTCCCTGATTAAATTATACGAAAGTTAAAGATTATTAGCAGTTTTTGAAAAAAGAAAAGACACATTGTGCTAAATTAGATGAGGGGGCCCCTTTAGTTACTGATTTATTACCGCCTCGTATTTGTTTTAATTTTTTTTCAGAACACTCTTCAATTTTTAAGTCTTTTTTATCGTTCACTTTTATTCCCTCCAATTTTTTTACAGAGATAGTATGCCATACATTTAGTTATAAAACGAAAAACTTTCCTGAAACGCTAGTAAATTATTCCTGAACAATATAACCGATAGAAAGTATAGGTTAAGGAAGAGTATCGTTGTAGTTCAGGAATAAACATTCCACGAATAAAAAAATTGTGGTACAGTCAGCGTATTATCAAAATATTTTATGAAGGAGCGTGTGATTACATGCAAAAGGTTAAAGAACTTAGCGTTAAAGAAATGCAACAAACTAAAGGAGGGAAATATTATGGAAATGGTGTTTCTTGTAATAAAAAAGGATGCACTGTAGATTGGGGAAAAGCTATTGGAATTATCGGAAATAATGCAGCAGCAAATTGGGCTACAGGCGGAGCCGCTGGTTGGAATAAATGATAACTAAAGATACTCATTTTTATATTGTAAAAAAATAAAGAAAATACCCATCCATGGTATTACATAACATAGATGGGTATTTATACTTGCACGGGTCTTTTTAGGCAAAGTTTGATATCGAACATGGGTTATAGTTATATTTTATAGTTTCAACAATTATGTTCTACTAGTCAAGCTAAGGCATTTTCAACGGCATGTAAAGAAATATACAATATCAATCAAAATTAAAAGTATATTGAATTTAGGAAGGATATTTTATGAGCAAATTAAAATGGTTTTCCGGAGGAAATGAACGGGCGAAACAAGCAGAAAAAATTATGACTGATTTATTAGATGATCTAAAAACAGACTTAGGTAACGAGTCGCTACAAAAAGTGTTAGAGAATTATCTTGAAGAGTTAAAACAAAAGAGCGCTTCTGTTCCTATGATTTTGAGTCGAATGAACTTAGATATTTCTAAAGCAATCAGAAATGATCGAGCTGTTTTATCAGACTATCAATCAAAAAAATTAAAAGAGTTGACTTCCGTATCCAATATTAGATATAAATATTAATAGTGGATACAAAGGTATGACTCCAATATAATAGTTTGTCAGTGTGATAAAATGAATCGTACTGTAGTCTATGCAAAAAAAACATCTGATTCCTTTAATTTAAAGGAATCAGATGTTTTTTAGGTTACGATTGAACTTACACAATGGAGTTGAGGGGAGTCGAACCCCTGTCCAGACACATTGGCACTCAAGCCTCTACGTTCATAGTTACACTATTAGATTTCGCTCAACATTAGCCGCATAACAGGCGTCATGTGTCGCTAGTCTGGTAATCTCTTCTTATTCTTACAGACGGAAAGAATAAGCGTATCCCACTTAATTATAGGACCCAAACGTGACACGTGGGCGATGCCAGTTCGGATCACGCTAATAAGCTGTTATTACGCAGCTAAAGCGTAAGTGTTATTATTATTGTTTGCAGTTATATTTAACTGTGACGTTGGTATGCAGTCTCGTCACCTGCAGAACGCAACTCAAGCTCAATCTATGCCTGTCGAATCCGTAACAACCCCGATATAGAATAAAACTTGAAAGCAAATGGATCGTAGAGAACGACCATTTCTAAAAGCATTATAGCACAAATTGTTTAGAAATGAAAGTCTGTTCGCTTATCTAAACAATAATCGTGTGATTTACATAGACGCTTGTTATAATGAATGAAAAGGTAAGAAAGGTGTACTGATAAATGGATTCAAAAATAACTCAATTAAAAAAATATATAGATGAAGCAGAAATTGTTGCTTTTTTTGGTGGGGCAGGCGTTTCTACTGAAAGTGGTTTACCTGATTATAGATCACGAAAGGGTCTGTATACAGAAATGGAAGGACAGAAATTAAATCCTCAAGAAGTAATGAGTCATAAATATCTGATAGAACATCCTCAAGCTTTCTTTAACCGACGACCTAAAAAAGATAGGGTTGAACCCGAACCAAATGATGCACATAAAGTATTGGCCCAAATGGAACAAGCTGGGAAAGATATACGTGTAATCACTCAAAATGTAGACGGTCTTCACCAGAAAGCAGGTCATCGGTTTGTATTAGAATTACATGGTCATAGTAGAACCTGGTATTGTATGGAATGTTCCAGAGTTTACAAGCCAGAAGAAGTTGAAAAAGATGAACTGAATATACCAAGATGCCCAATCGAACAGGGAATCGTCAGACCAAACATTGTATTATTTGGAGAGAACCCAGACAGAGGTATTTTAGAAAAAAGTAAAGAAACGATTAGTAAAGCACAATTACTAATTATTGCCGGAACATCACTGACGGTAAATCCAGCAAAAAACCTGATCCATCGTTTCAAAGGGAAACATGTAGTAGTCATCAATAATGAAGAGATAGATACAAGAAATCTAAAAGTCGACCTATATATAGAAGGAAAAGTCGGAGAAACCTTTAAAGCTATAAATGAATAATAAAAATACGCTCAGTATATAGAGAAATTATTTTCTATACATACTGAGCGTATTTTTTTAGTTGCTTATTATTCTGTTTGAACCTTCATCAGAATCATAGTGATAATGCTTATACATTTGTGCTAACAGCATAGGATCTGAACTGACTTTATGCATCAGATTAGCAGCAGCCTGCAGAGACTGCTCTTTTTTTGCAGCTCTAGCTTCGTCTGTTTTTGTACACACGGTCAAATCATCTAATACATTATGAAAATCTTCAAGGAAATTCTTAAACCCATGACTATCTTCCAGCAATACATTTTTTACGGATTGATTTTTACGATGGAGATAAATTAGGTAGTCTTTTACCGTCATTCCCATGTTTTCAGCGAATGCTACGATCTCTTGATATTCTGTATTTTCTTTCATCCAGATAAGCCTCTACCTTCTTTCGTTAATAATCATATAGTTAATAAAATATTAACGGAATTATAATATTGGTATTAAATATATTACAATTCTAAAATTTATAAGTGAATTTGTAAATAAAAAAAGTGAATAATTAAAATTCTATAATAAATAACAATACCAATTTTATAATTATTCTATTCAAATATAAACAATGAATAAGAAATAATAAATAATGAATGTAAGGCATAAAACTCTAATAAGGTAATAGATACGGGAAACTCAACGTTTGAAATTAATAGATATGGAGATATTGAGTAACTAAAAACAGGAAAATACTAACATAAAGTAACTTGTTCAAAAAAGTGTCACATTTATTCTGCAATCGATTTCAAATCGCTAGAAAAACGTGTGTATAACATATTAAATGCGAATTATAAGTATTGTTTATTGAATTTACTGACAATTACCATTGACTTTATCATTTAATAAATATAAAATTTGAAAAAGATTATAAAAATGTGTGTATTCTAATTTTATAGATTTAAATACATAATTCATTAGACAGAAGGAGTGGAGGATAAATGGGATATAAAATTTGGGAAGAAGCGTTAGCTGCTAATTATAAAACGACTGTTTCATGGAGAAGACAGTTACATGAGAATCCAGAACCTTCTTTCGAAGAATATGAAACCCGGAAATATATTGCGGATAAATTAAAATCGTTTGGGTATGAAGAAATTGAGGAAGAAGTAGGGGGTGGCGGAATTGTTGCTTATCTGAGAGGAAAGCAAGAAGGACCAACAATTGGATTTAGAGCAGACTTTGATGCTTTAAAAATTCAAGAAGCTACCGGATTATCTTTTTCATCTAAAAATCCCGGTGTTATGCATGCCTGTGGACATGATGGACATACAGCAACCTTGCTTAGTGTAGCCAAGGTAATGAAAGAGTATCAGTCTAGTTTATCTGGCACAGTAAAATTTATCTTTCAACATGCAGAAGAAGTTTTACCAGGTGGCGGAAAGGCAATGGTTGATGCAGGTGTATTAGATGATGTGGATTTCATATATGGACTTCATCTGAGATCACCTCTTGAATACGGTAAAGTTACTTATTGTTCTGGTTACGCTATGGCTGCTCCGGACTTCTTTGAAATTAAGATACAGGGTAAAGGTGGACATGCAGCGCATCCTAATGCCACAGTTGATTCAGTTGTGATCGCCTCTTATGTAGTGAATCAGCTCCAATCAATCATTAGCCGTAAAAAAGATCCGACTAAATCAGGGGTCCTAACATTCTCTACCCTTAAAGCCGGGGATGGAGCAAATAATGTTATTGCGGACAAAGCTTTTCTCAAAGGAACAGTTCGTACATTTGATCCTGAAGTAAGAAATATGATAGAAGATAAAATCAAATTTATGACAGAACAAATTTGTAAAGCACATGATGCAACCTGTGAAGTCAATTATGGACGTGGCTATCCAGCGCTTTATAATCATGAAACAGAAACTGAAATAATTGCTGATTTATTTAAAGAAACATTTGGCGAAGAAACGGTTGAATCAACCCCGTTGCGTATGGGAGGAGAAGATTTTGCTTACTTCTTAGAAGAAAAGCCTGGTTCATTTTTCTTCGTTAATTCAGGTAATGAAGAAAAGGGAATCATTTATCCTCACCATCACCCAAAATTTGACTTTGATGAACGTGCACTCTTGTTAGGTGGTAAGTGCTTCTTAGCCATCATTGATCATTACTTGACCGAGAAAGAAACGCATAAAGTTAAAGCATCATCAGTTGTGGGAGAATAGTCAATTCGTACTAAATGAATAAAGTATAGAAAGAAGGAGAAGGATCATGGCATATGAAACATGGGCAGATGAATTAAAACAAAATTTTGATGAAACCGTCAGCTGGAGAAGGCATTTACATGAACATCCAGAACCTTCATTTGAAGAAAAAGAAACAGCACAGTTTATTTTGGCAAATTTAAAAGAATTTGGGGTAGAAGACATTCAAACGAATGTGGGTAATGGATATGGAATTGTCGCAAGAATTAAGGGCGCCCATCCTGGACCAACTATTGCGTTACGTGCTGACTTTGATGCCTTAAGAATAAAAGAAGAAGCGAATGTTCCTTTCAAATCAAAAAAAGAAGGATTCATGCATGCTTGTGGGCATGACGGACATACGGCTTCACTCTTGAGCGTCGCAAAAGTGTTAGTTAATCATAAAGATGAATTAAAAGGGAATGTTGTTTTACTTCACCAGAATGCTGAAGAAGTTTTACCTGGAGGAGCCAAGTCAATGGTCGAAGCAGGCGCTTTGGAAGATGTGGACTATGTATTTGGTATTCATTTAGGAGCTACGCAGGAATTAGGGAAAGTCTACTATAATTATCGTTTTGGATCAGCCAATTCAGATACCTTTAGATTAAATATTCAAGGAAAAGGTGGACATGGTGCAGCGCCACATGATACGCATGATGCTTTGACGATTGGCACACAAATCGTGTCAAGCTTACAGCAGATTGTAAGTCGTTTAGCTGATCCCGTTAAACCGGCTGTTTTGACCTTTGCAGGGTTTAATGCTGGTGGTGAAGCATATAACATCATTGCAGATACAGCTGAGATCAAAGGAACGATTCGAACGATGCATAAAGAAATACAGGATCTGATGGAGAGTAAATTAAAATCAATTAGCACAGGGATTGCAGAAGCTTTTGATGCAACATTAGCTATTGATTATGTTAGAGGTTATCCATCGATTCAAAATGATCCAGCACAAGTGGAAAGAATTAAACAAAAATTTTCAACCGTATTTACAGAAGAGCTTATGGAAGAAGAAGTAGAAGGATCTATGGGGGGAGAAGATTTTGCTTATTTCTTAAAAGAAAAGCCAGGGGCATTTTTAAGAGTGGGGGCAAAATTTCCAGAAGATGAGTCTCCATATCCACATCATCATCCTAAATTTGTGATTCATGAAGACTCTTTATTAAGATCTGGAGAAGTATTTTTAGCCATTATTGATGAATACCTTAGTTAGAAATTTAAAGTATAAGATACGTTTGTACGAAGCAAAGGGGAGGAAAATATGCAAAAATTTATCACGAAACGACTGCTGACTGCTATTCCAGTATTGATTATGATTTCGATGGCTGCTTTTCTAATGGTGAATTTGACGCCTGGGAATCCAGCGGAATTATACGTAATGCCAGATGCGACTGCAGAACAAATTGCTGCTACTGAACGTGCTCTGGGATTAGACCAACCCATGCCAATTCAATATGTTCGTTGGTTAGGAAGAGCCTTAACACTGGATTTAGGCAATTCATTTTCAACTAGATATCCTGTATTGCCCATTATCCTTTCTAGATTAATTCCAACTGTTGTTCTGATGGGCTCAACATTATTGTTTTCATATATCATTGCGATTCCGCTAGGGATTATTAGTGCAAGAAAACAAGGAACTTGGATTGATAATCTACTGACAGGAGGATCCTTTATTGGTGTATCAATCCCTAACTTTTTCCTGGGACTTGGATTGATTTATATCTTTGCTGTTCGGCTAGGGTGGTTACCGACTGGGGGAATGACAGAATTAGGTGGAAATGGCGGTTTCTTTGAAGTACTCAAACATCTTGTCTTACCCGTTATTGTCCTTTCAGCATTCTATATAGCCAACATGTCGAGATATATGCGTTCCACAATGATACAAGTTTATGGAGAAAATTATATGCGGACAGCTACAGCAAAAGGATTAGCTTCAAAAACGATTTTAACCAAACATGGATTAAGAAACGCTATGATTCCAGTTATTACAATTATTGGAACGGATTTGCCTAGATTGGTCGGGGGAGCAATCGTTACAGAGCAAATTTTCCAGTGGCCGGGTTTAGGACGACTAACGATCACGGCGATTCAGCAACGGGACTATCCGATCTTGATGGCCGTTACGATGCTATCTGCTGTAGTCGTTTTAGTCGCTAACTTGTTAGTAGATATTATGTATGCCGTAGTTGATCCGCGAATTAAATATAACTAATGAAAGGGAGAGAGTAAATGGCTCAAAATATAGGTAGTAACAATAAAACAGAGTCACTTTTCCGCATAGCTGATACTGCTAACCGGGTAAACTTCCCTGGAAGTTCGGATGAACAGATTGTAACGAATGGCGACAGTTACGTTAAAACGATCGCTAAACGGTTTTTTAAGAATAAAGTCGCTGTAATCAGCTTAGCGATCTTCATAGCAATGATTTTAGTTGCAGTCTTTGCGAATCAGCTTTCACCATATGCGAGAGATGCTTCTGTAGGAGGGTTTCGATCTGCACCACATGGGAATTATTTTTTAGGAACAGATGATATAGGTAGAGATACGTTGACGAGATTAATTCATGGAACACAAGTCTCTATGATTGTCGGAATATGTTCTGTTGCAATTTATGTAGTAATTGGAACATCTCTAGGTCTGGTGTCAGGTTACTTTGGTGGCATCATTGATGCGATTATCATGCGCGTGACAGAGGCATTTATGTCTTTTCCATTTTTCTTAGTCATTTTGACTTTGGTTTCACTACTTGGATCAGGAATATGGGTCGTCACAATTGTCTTAGGGGTCTTGAGCTGGCCACCTTTATGTAGATTAGTTCGTGGGCAAGTTTTAACGTTGAAAGAACAGGATTTTGTGCTGGCAGCTGAGGCAACTGGTTATTCAACATTTGGAATTATGTTTGTGCATATCTTGCCAAATGTGATTTCACCCATTTTAGTTAATGCTACTTTTGGGATTGCTACAGCGATTTTAACGGAAGCATCCCTTAGCTTCTTAGGTGTGGGAGTACAACCGCCTAGGCCAAGCTGGGGCAATATCTTGTCGCAGGCTCAATCGATTCGCGTGTTGACTTCTGAACCGTGGCGATGGGTACCAGCCGGTATTTTGATTTTTGTAGCGGTACTTTCCATTAATTTTATCGGAGAAGGTTTGAGAGAAGCAATCGAGGGCGAGAATAAAGGATAAAATGCAAGATCATTAACGAATTCAAACGATTTAATAAAAATTGGTTTAAAGGCAAATTAATTCATAGTAGAACACAAGCTTTATAGTTGTTTAATTCATAGTTAAAAAAAAGAGTTAATTGGGGAAGTCTATTTAAAAGGGGAGAAAATTCATGTCAAATTGGAAAACAAGATTTAAATTTGGAGCAACAATCTTTGCATCGACGGTAGTACTTGCAGCTTGTGGGGATTCTGCAGTTCCAGGACCAGATGATGCTGCTGGAGGAGCTGAGGGAGAAAGTAGTGTTCCCCAAGCAAAAGAAGGAGATACTAGTACTTTAATGGTTGGATTAACAAATGCTCCGGATAGTTTTAATCCATTTTATGCACCAGGAATCTCTGGGAAATGGATTCAACGGTTTATGTATGATAGTTTACTTGTCATGCCAGAAGCAGACTCTTGGGATAGTGCGTTAGCATCAAGTTTTGAAACAGAAGATAATCAAACTTTTACCATTGAAATTGATCCAAATGCTAACTGGACAGACGGGGAACCTGTTACAGCAGATGATGTAGCCTTTACCTTGAATGCAATTGCTGATCCGCAAATAGAATCATCATTGGGAACGCGTATTGCAATGATTGAAGGAACAGATGAATCTGGTATCTTAGAGGAAGGCGCAGAATCACTCTCAGGTGTAGAAGTAACGGGAGATAAGTCATTAACAATTAAAACGAAAACACCCGTTGATATCGCATTGATGAAAGAATTTGTAGGGTTTGATGTTCTAATTGCACCGCAGCACATTTTTGGAGAAATGGAACCAACTGAAATAGCAAATTCTGAAGCAGCAACCCAACCATCTGTATTCAGTGGTCCTTATAAATTTGTAGAGTATGACAATGATAATTACGTACAGTTAGAAGCAAACGAAGATTATTATAGAGGCGCACCAAAAATTGAAACTATTTATGGAAGAATTATGAATGGTACAGCAATGGTCACTGAATTCCAAGCTGGTAATCTGCATATGGCTGCAGGTGGCGGTATTGGTATGGTACCGATCCAAGATATTTCACTTCTAGAAGATATTGAGGGATTAGAAGTAAAAGAAAATCCAAGTTTCAATGGACAATATATGATCATCAATAACGATAAATTCCCAGATCCAGAAGTACGAAAAGCATTTATTCATGCAATAGATCGTCAATTGACTGTAGATAACTTGCTAGAAGGACGCGGAGAAGTATTATCTAGTATGTATACCTCAGCGAGTCCATATCATTCAGATGAGATTGAGCCATTGGCGTATGATCCTGACCAAGCTAAACAAATGCTGGAAGATGCTGGATTTGATTTCAATCAAACACTTAAATTTGGCGTACCAACAGGGAATGCTGTCAGAGAACAAAATGGTAACTTGATCCAACAAGCACTAACGGATATTGGAGTCAAAGTTGATCAACAGAATTATGACTTCCCGACATGGCTGCAAACAGCTCAAGACTTGGATTATGATATTGGCCTAATGGGATATGGACATACAGTTGATCCGAATGTGTCCACTTATATTCAAACAGGTGCAACATCAAACAACTCAGCGATTGCTGATCCAGTGATTGATGATTTATTAGCTAAAGGGAATGAAGGAACGAGTGTTGATGAAAGATTCCCAATCTATGAAGAGCTTCAACAATACATGCAAGACCAGGCTATCATCGTTCCATTGTATTCAGATTCTCAATTCTCAGTTCAAGTGGATAACTTGAACGGTGGAATTAATGAGTACTGGGCAGGATCATTGTATAACGTTCACGAATGGACACTAGATCCACAAGAATAATCAATTAAAGGATACTGAATGTAATCGTGAAAGGACGTAATGAATGACTACGTCCTTTCATAAAAGTAGGAAAAGGAAAGATAGAGGTGAACAAAATGGATAACACAAATGTGCTGGAAATTAAGGATCTGGCTATTTCTTTTAAAACCTTTGAAGGTAAAGTCCAAGCTGTTCGAGGGGTGAATTTTGAACTGAAAAAAGGAGAAACATTAGCAATCGTTGGCGAGTCAGGTTCGGGTAAATCTGTTTCTACCAAAGCAGTTAACCGATTGTTACCTAAAAAAAATTCGATTATCGAAAGTGGTCAGATACTATTTGAAGGCAAAGATCTATTAACCATTTCAGATAAAGAAATGCAAGAGATTCGCGGTAATGATATAGCTATGATTTTCCAGGATCCAATGACCTCTTTAAATCCAACAATGCAAGTGGGTCGGCAAATCGCTGAACCGATGATTAAACATCAACATCTATCAAATGAACAAGCTAGAGAAAAAGCGATAGAATTAATGCGATTAGTAGGGATTAGAAATCCTGAACAGACCCATAAACATTATCCGCATCAATTTTCTGGTGGAATGAGACAGCGGGTTATGATCGCTATCTCGTTAGCTTGTGAACCTAAAATTTTAATTGCTGATGAACCAACTACTGCATTAGATGTAACCATTCAAGCTCAAATTCTGAACTTGATGAATAATTTGAAACAAGAACTGGATACATCCATTATCTTTATTACGCATGATTTAGGGGTAGTAGCCCAGATGGCAGACCGAGTTGCGGTAATGTATGCAGGCCAAATCGTTGAGATCGGTACAGCAGATGAAATTTTTTATAATCCAATGCATCCTTATACTTGGGGCTTACTAGCATCTATGCCAACCTTGGATGTTAATCAGACGGATCTATATAACATACCAGGTTCACCGCCGAACTTATTACATCCACCAGTTGGAGATGCCTTTGCACCTAGAAACGAATTTGCCTTGGAAATTGATTTTGAACAAGAACCAGAATTGTTCAAGGTCACGGATACTCATTATGCGAAGACCTGGCTACTGCATCCTGAAGCACCGGATGTTACACCTCCGGCAGAAGTAGTTAGACGTAAAGCAAAATATGAAAGCTTATATGCGGAAAAAAAGACCAGTAACCAAGTAGGAGGTGAAGTCGTTGGTAGCAGAGGTTAAAGAGAAAAAGCCGATAGTTGAAATCTTCGGATACAAACAGTATTTTAATGAAGGTAAAAGAAATGAAGTTAGAGCAGTAAACGATGTAAGTTTTAATATATATAAAGGAGAAACATTTGGACTAGTTGGAGAGTCTGGTAGTGGCAAGTCGACTACAGGACGGGCACTGATCAAACTGGGAGACATTACAGGTGGACAAATCCTTTATAAAGGTCAAGATATTACTAAGATTAAAGGCCGGGGAAATCTTTTAGATTTTCGTAAATCAATGCAAATGATTTTCCAAGATCCTTATGCATCATTAAATCCGAGAATTACAGTGAAAGATATTATTGGTGGCGCCCTAAAAGTTCATGGTCTCTACAAAAATAGTAGTGAACGCAATGAAAGAGTGTATGAATTGCTTGAACAAGTAGGATTGAGTAAAGAATTTGCTAACCGCTATCCAAAAGAGTTTTCTGGAGGACAATGCCAACGTGTTGGAATTGCAAGAGCATTAGCTGTAGAACCGGATTTTATTATTGCAGATGAAGCCATCTCAGCGCTTGACGTATCGATTCAAGCACAAGTAGTCAATTTATTAAAAGAACTCAAAAAGGAAAATAACTTAACCTATCTATTTATTGCGCATGACTTATCCATGGTGAAATACATTAGTGACCGGATAGGGGTAATGAATAGCGGTCGAATACTTGAAATTGCTGAAGCAGACGAATTGTATCAAGCACCGCTTCATCCTTACACGGAATCTCTTTTATCAGCCATACCAACGCCTGATCCTGAGTTAGAGCGGAACCGAATCCGAACTGAATATGATCCTAAGTACCATCAATATGAAGATCTGAGTAAAGTTGGATTACATGAAATTGCTCCAGAACATTATATCTACTGTCATCAGGACGAAGTAGAATTGTATCGCAAAAAACGTGATAAGTTACTAAGAGAAGGACAGAAATACGCATAGATAAATGAATTTAAAAATATGGAGGCTGGTTTTAAGTATGATCTTAATGAAATCTAGGATAAATTCTAGAGTTTAAAAGATTGCTTAAAATCAGCCTTTTTATATATAAATTTGTAAAGGTAAAATATGATCAGAAAGTAGGCAGCTTTATATATGGATATATTAAAAAGTAAATTGCAAGATGTGATAGATAAAAGGATGACTGAATTTTACGATTACCTAAGGCTTGATTCGGTTTCGACTCAAGATAGAAAAATTCCTGAAACAGTTGAATATGTCAAAAATATGCTTGAAAAAACTGGTGGAGAAGTACAAGTCTTAGATGATCTAGGTGGGAATCCGGTTGTATATGGATTCTTTCCAGCAGGAGAGAAAGGGAATAAAGATAAAACGTTACTGTTCTATAATCATTACGATGTTCAACCAGAAGACCCCATTGATGAATGGGAGAGTGCACCCTTCGAGCCGACAGTAAAAGATGATATTCTTTATTGCCGTGGAGTTGCTGATAATAAGGCAAACTTAATGGTAAGATTAAATGCCATTCAAGCTTTACTAGAGTCAGGAGAAGGTTTGTCTTGTAATGTTAAATTTTTAATTGAAGGAGAAGAAGAGAATGGTAGCCCATCCTTAGGCGGATACTTAGAGAAATATGCTGATCTATTCAAAAGTGATGCCTGTATTTGGGAATTCGGTGGGAAAGATGAAGATGAAAATTATGTTATTGAAGCCGGAATTAAAGGCATGGCTTATTTTGATTTATATGTTGAAAGTGCAGATGTGGATATTCATTCTTCGATTGGAGCAGTTGTAGACAATGCTGCCTGGAGATTAACCCATGCATTAGCAAGTTTGAGAAGTGCGGATAACCAAGTCTTAGTAGAAGGGTTTTACGATGATATTACACCGCCTACTGATTTTGAAAAAGAAGTTGTTGCCAGAAAACCATTTGATGACGAGAAGACAAAGGACCTTTATGGATTAAAACATCCGCTTATTACAAAAGATTTAGATTGGACACCAAATGAAGCTCTAGCTTTTTACCCAACAATGACAATCTGTGGATTTATTTCTGGGTATACTGGTCCGGGAACCAAAACTGTTTTACCTAGAGCTGCTTCAGCAAAGCTGGATTGTCGCATTGTTCCTGGGCAGGATCCAGAAAAGATTCATAAACTGATTAGAAAGCATTTAGACAAAAATGGTTTTGAAGAGGTTAAACTAGACCTGATTAAAGCACAGAAAGCATTTCGTTCGGATTTAAAAAATGATTTTGTGGATACCGTAGTAGAATCTGCTAAGAAAGCTTATGGGGAAGGAACAGATGTAGTGCTGTCACCAAATAACGCTGGAACGGGACCAATGTATAATTTTGATAAATATTTGAGTTTACCTGTTTTAAGTAGTGGCTGTGGCTGGGCTAATTCAAAAGCGCATGCACCAAATGAATCTGTTCGTCTAAAAGATTTCTTCGAAGGAACGGCTCATATGGTGTATCTACTACAAGATTTTGGAAAGTAAAGGAGGCATATAGTGAAAGAGATAGCAAAAGCAAAAATTCAAGCAACAGCTGAAGAGAATCAGAACCTATTTTTTGAATATTTAAGATTAGAGTCTGTTTCCACACAAGGAAGAATGATTTCAGAAACCGCCGAATTTGTAAAACAGCTGATTGAAGATTTTGGTGGAAAAGCTGAATTATTAAATGATCTTGGCGGGCATCCCATTGTTTATGGATTTTTCCCAGCAGGACAAAAAGGCAATTCAGAAAAAACGCTACTATTTTATAATCACTATGATGTTCAGCCAGAAGATCCTTTAGAGGAATGGAAAACAAAGCCTTTTGAACCAACGATCATTGATGGCGTGCTTTATTGTCGCGGCGTATCGGATAACAAAGCAAATTTTATGGCTCGATTAAATGCTATTCAGCTTTTGAGTGAATCAGAAGAAGGCCTTCCTTGTAATGTGAAATTTTTAATTGAAGGAGAAGAAGAAATCGGTAGTCCAACTATCGATTTGTACCTAGAGAAACATGCAGATTTATTTAAAGCAGATGCTTGTATTTGGGAATCTGGAAGTAAAGATAACGAAGAACGATTTAATATCGATGCGGGCATCAAAGGGATTGCTTATTTTGATGCTTGGGTAGAAAGTGCAGATGTAGATATTCATTCTTCAAAAGGAGCAGTGGTTGATAATGCAGCTTGGAGACTAATGCATGCGTTAAGTTCGCTCAGAACAAAAGACCATCAGGTTATCATTGATGGATTCTATGAGATGATGACACCACCAACTGAACTAGAAAAATCATTTGTTGAAAAAACGCCCTTTAATGGAGAAAAATTAAAAGAAAATTATGGATTAAAACACCCTCTGATTGTAGAAAATTGGAATAGAACACCTCAAGAAGCGCTGATTTTATATCCAACGTTAACCATTTCTGGATTATTATCCGGTTATACAGACCCAGGTTCTAAAACGGTATTACCAAGAAAAGCACAAGCAAAGATTGATGTACGCTTAGTACCAGGTATGGATCCAGAAAATGTCTATGAAATCATTAGAAACCATTGGGATCAACAAGGATTTAAAGATGTTCAGTTAAAGCTGCTGACAGGAGAAAAATCTTTTCGAACAGATCTGACCGATCCCTTTGTGGATATTGTACTGAATTCAGCGAAAAAAGTTTATGGGGAGGAGGTAGTCTTAACACCTAATTCTCCAGGGACTGGGCCAATGTATGGATTCGGGAAATACTTAGGTGTGCCGATTTTAGGGAGTGGAACTAGCTGGGCCAATTCTGGAGCACATGCGCCAAATGAAAATGTCAGATTAAATGATTTTTATCAAGGAATTGAACATATGGTACATCTAATGAAAGACTTCGGCTCAAAAAATTAAAGATAAAGGAAAGCCCTTTGGGTCAGGTGAGACGAACTGATCTTAAAGGGCTTTTTGTCACCTTATAATTTAATAATAAGCTAGAGATGCAAGAATCAGATAGCTTCTTGCATCGGATCGCTGCCGGTCTCTGACTCAGGTACTTGTGTCAAGACAAAGAATCCAATCAGGAATAAAATAATTAAACTAAACACGCCGTAATTTGATTGCCCCGTAGCTTGTGTAATAACGGCCACTAAAGCTGGCCCGATAATAGAAGCAAATCGTCCGAAAATATCGTAAAGCCCAAAAAATTCACTTGCTTTATGTTTAGGAATAATCCGTCCGAAATAAGCTCGACTTAAAGCTTGAATACCACCTTGAGAAGTAGCAATCAACATAGCTAAAATCCAGAAATCTATCAGCGTATTCATAAAGAAAGCATAAGTACAAACTCCTATATATACCGTGATTGCTACATAGATCATTGTTTTTCCTGGAAATCTGTCAGCTAGTCTTCCATAAAGAATAGCAAAGGGAGCAGCCACAACTTGTACGGCAAATAAAACAACCAGTAAATCAGTTGAAGCTAAACCTAAATCTTTACCATAAGCTGTAGACATTGAGATAATGGTTCCTACCCCATCAATGTAAAACATATAGGCAATCAAGAAAGTAAATGCTGCCCGATAATGCTTAAGCTGCTGAAAGGTACTGAGTAATCTTTTAAAACTGCTTTTGATTAATTGTGGTCTGCGGGGAACCCCATGAATCTGTTCCACGTTTCGAATCATCGGTAAACTAAATAATCCCCACCATAAAGCCGTTAATATAAAAGCAAGCCGAGTAGCATTGACAGTAGAAACAGGAATTAATTCATTTTGAGCGAGTAATATCAGGCCAATACTCATAATAAAAGGAATACTACTGCCAATATAGCCTAGACTGAATCCTCTTGAAGAAACACGATTCATCCTGTCGGGTTCGGTTACATCTACTAAGAAACCATCATAAAATACATTAGCGCCAGACATACCGATTGAAGCTATGGCGTAACCAATTAGTAAAAGGATCCAGGAGGAATGAGGAACGAGCGCAAGGCTTAAAGTCCCTAGTACACCAAGTGAGAAGAACGTGAGGAAAAATCGTTTTTTAAATCCTTTAATATCAGCCATTGTACCAAGTAAGGGGGAAAGAAGCGCAACGATAAAAGTGAAAATAGATATGGTATAACCCAAATAGGCAGTAGAATTTGCATCAGAAACACCCGATAATTCTGCAGCGCTACTATAATAAATTGGAAATACAGCAGTCGTCACGATAATAGAAAAAGCCGAACCGGCCCAGTCATAAAACATCCAGCTATGTTCAGCTTTTGTATAGCTTATTTTCATAGTATGGTTACCCCTTTTTACGTAGTGCCTTCATTCTATCAAAGAAAGGCTATTAATAGAGAAAATTAATCAATATTTAGCCTAAAGTTTACATAAGCAAACTCTTTTAATAAACAGAAACACAAAAGTGAAATGTAGCAGATAAAAGTAGAATTGAATTTGTTAACTTTATGTGAACATTTTGTAAAAGATAATGAAAAGTAAGGGATTTTAAGTGAGCGAATTTAAAGAATATGTAAGCGGAATCTTTTCGGAGTTATTCGGAGATTTCCGAACAATTTATTAAGTAATTAGTAATTGGTTTCGGAAATAAATCTCGTTTGAAAAAGCAGATTAAAAATCAGGTGTTGAATTCATTTATTTATAAGTGCAAGTGAGATTAGAATCCTCTAATTTGTAAATTTTTTGTTCATTTATTGTAAACGAACATTTAAGATAGGGATGGAGACTCTGAATTCGATGGTTACCATATTGAATAAGCATTCCTATGTGTAACTTCAAGTTATCCATAACCAAAAATATGTAACGACTATACGGAGGGTATAAAATAGTGGATGTACAACAAATCATTTTTCAGTTCTTAGGCGGACTGGGTATTTTCCTTTTTGGATTAAAATATATGGGAGATGGCCTGCAAAGATCAGCTGGAGATAATTTGCGTGATATTTTAAATAAATTTACATCAACACCTTTTCGAGCGGTTCTAGCAGGAATCGTTGTAACAGTATTGATTCAAAGTAGTAGTGGGACAACAGTTTTAACTGTTGGTCTTGTAAGCGCTGGATTTATGAAATTGAAACAAGCGATTGGGATTGTGATGGGTGCGAATATTGGAACGACAATAACAGCCTTTATCATTGGTTTTGATATAGGAGCCTATGCTTTACCTATAATTGCAGCAGGCGCACTTTTACTCTTTTTCTTTAAACGCCCGTTTATCAATAGCCTGGGCCAAGTAATCTTCGGTTTTGGAGCATTATTTTATGGGTTAGAATTAATGGGAGACGGTTTACGCCCACTTGAAAATCTAGAAGTTTTTACAGATGCAATGGTAACTTTATCTCAAAATCCTATTCTAGGAGTTGTTTCGGGTACGCTATTTACATTTATGCTACAGAGCTCATCAGCAACGATTGGGATACTTCAAGAGTTATATAGTCAAGGGAGCATGAGCTTAGATGCGGCACTACCCATCTTATTTGGAAGTAATATCGGAACAACGATTACGGCAATTCTAGCTGCGATAGGGGCAAGTGTAGCGGCAAAACGTACATCAGCTTCTCATGTGATATTCAACTTGTCAGGTACCATAGTTATCCTTTTACTTCTGAGTCCATTTACCAGTCTTGTTAGTTATTTGTCAACACAATTAAGCTTGAATGCTGCGATGCAGATTGCCTTTGCTCACGGGATGTTTAATGTATTTAATGTGCTTGTTCAAATGTGGTTCATCAGTCAAATTGCTGCTTTAGTGACTAAACTGGTTCCAGGAGACGATGCATTGATTGAATATGATTCTTCTAATTTGGACTATTCAATTATTCAAACAGCTCCTTCAATTGCCTTGAATCAGGCAAAACTTGAAATTGAACAAATGGGTGAATTCGTTTCAGAAGAATTTAAATCTATGTTTGATTATTATAAAAATCAAGATGAGAAAAGTCGATTGAATACTTTGCAACTTGAAGAAGTTGTGAATAAAATAGATGGGTATCTTACAGAATATTTGATGTTGATATCGGTTGAAGATCTTCCTTTACAGAATTCAACGGAACATGCAAAATTAGTAGATGTAACGAAATACCTTGAACGTATTGGAGATCATTCAGAAAACGTCATAAAAAATATTCAAGAAGCTGTAAAAGCTAATAAAAAACACAATAAGAATAATAAAGATAAAGTTGAGAAAGTTTTTTATGATGACGATTTGGTAAAATTGTTTGAATTAGTAGAAGAAAATATTAAAGATGCAGTAGAATCTTTCTCTACAGATAGTTACGCACTAGCGGGGAAAGTATTAAAACGAGAAAAGGATGTCAATAAGCTTGAAGACGATATCCGTAGTAAGTTTATTGAGCGATTGAATAAAGGCGTTGGCTTACCTTCGGATGGTATTTTGTTTGTAGATATTGTTTCCAACTTGGAAAGAATGTCGGATCATTCAACGAAAATTGCGAAACATACTTTAGGAATGCGTTATCCATTCCAGAAACAATCAAAAATACCAAGACATGGGTATTTAAAAGAGGTAGCAGAGCCAATTGAATTGCCTTAATATAATTAAAAAGCAGCGACTTTTCTGAAAATAGAAAAGCCGCTGCTTTTTTTATTACTTTATTTGATTACTTAACGTACCAATATTTGATATAGTTGCTTCAACTAAATCATTTTGAGATAACCAGTTTTGTTCATCGTTTGGTTTTGCTAAAATAACTCCTTTGGGCGTACCGGTAAAAACCAAATCTCCAGGTTTTAAAGTAAGATGTTTGGATAAATAACTGAGAATAGTTGGGATATCAAAAATCATCTCTTTTGTATTTCCATTTTGAACAATTTCATTATTGACTTTTAAGTTAACGTAAAGATTATTTAAATTAGGGATCTCATCTTTTGTAACAATATTGGGACCAATTGGTGCAAAATAATCTAACGTTTTTCCAAGCATCCATTGCGAAGATTTCCTTTGTAATTTACGGTCAGTCAAATTATTGCCAACTGTGTACCCAAATATACAGTCAAATACATTTTCTTTCTGGACATTTTTCATTGTTTTTCCAATAACCACAACGAGTTCAGCAGAATAATCTACTTGTCTAGCTACAGGCGGAATCGGAATATCTTGTTTATGAGCAGCCAAGGTATTATTGAATTTATTATATAAAACAGGGTTTAAAGGTATTTCTCCATCCATTTCTTTCACATGATCCAGATAATTCATACTAACACATATAATTTTCTCTGGATTTTGAACTACAGGAAGAAAAGTAATCAGATCTTTTTGTTCAATAAATGTTTCAATCGCTACCCCTGAAGCATCTAATTGTTCAATTAAATCTTTTAGCTTCATTAATTGCTCGTTACTATTTTCGATCACTGAATCCATAGTATATTTAGTAGGTTTATTGAAATAGCTACTGAGCTTTGCTACGTTTACTAAACCGTGCGTTGTCTCAATACCAAGCTGAGTCGTAAGGGTGGAATTCTTATGGTAGTATTGAACGAGTTTCATTATTTTGGCTCCTTCTGTGAAGCGTTTTATATTCTGTCAAATCATTATATCGAAAAGATTCAAAATATAGAATTATAATGAATCAGTGATTGAATTTTTCTTGCTCATACGGTTAGTTTGAAGTATGCTAAAGAGAAAGAATAAGTATAGGTAGACTAAAAACGGAGGTTTCACATGGCTAATAGAAATAAAAATATTGAAGTAGAAATTAAAGAAACAACGAACCAGTCAGACTCGTTGACAGAACTTGAAGTATTAGTGAAAAATAAAGTGATAGGAACCGTTAGACAACCATTAGATGAGCAAGTTGCGGTTCGGTATAAAACAGAAAAAGAAATGACGGCTAAAACAATTGATGAAGGGATTCAAATGATTATAGCTGAATACAATTTACACGATCAGTAAAAAATTGAGCAGCCTTTTAAGAGAAGTTTCCGGTTAACCAGTTAATTGGGTTAAATACCGTAGATCTTGGCTTAAAAAGGCTTTTTATTTTGCTCTCTTTCTGCACGCGTTCTTAATAATGCCTTTCGATATTACTTAAAGAGTACTCTGTGATATGATAGTAAAAAGAACTGTTAACAGTTAACATAAAAAGGAAGTGAAATAAAATGGAAAAAATGGAAAAATTCGAAGAAAAAGTTCCTCATAAAGAAAAGCTGATACGCTTAATTCGTATATTGAAGTCAAATTGGGAACGAGCTGAAGTTGCTCAAAGTGCTGCAGAGATGGCCTATTTCCTGTTATTATCTTTATTGCCTGTATTATTGGTTATCGCAAATGTTATTCCTCTGCTTCCTATGGCTACTAGTGACGTATTAAGTTTTATGTCTGATTTGATTCCCACCGATATTTATAATGTTTTAGAGCCGACAATTGAAAGTTATTTACAAAGTGCTAGCGGAGGGGCCATTTCTTTTGGTTTGCTGGCAGCTATCTGGTCATCCAGCCGAGTGATTAATACCTTAAGAAACAACTTGAATGATGTTTATGGTGTTGTTCAAGAAAACAACTTTATTGTAGCTAGAATTATTTCCGTATTAGTCATGATGGCCATTCTAGTCGTCATTGGTTTGACCGTGTTCCTCTTTGTATTTGGAGAACAAATACTGAATCTTGTACAAAATTTTGTGGGGATAAGCATGCCGTTTATTCAGGAATTTTTAGTTTTAAGATATGTTGTTTTAATTGTTATTTTGTTTGCTGTTTTCTTCATAGTCTATCGATTTGTTCCAAATCATAGTTTATCTATCAAATATTCTTACCCGGGAGCATTATTTACAACGATTGGCTGGTTAGCTTTAGTGCAAGGTTTTTCATTCTATCTTAATTTTGCTGGGGGAGATGCTGTAGCAAATGCAACGTTTGGAGCTTTCATCGCCCTAATGCTGTTCTTGTATCTGTCTAGTATAATTATTTTATTAGGCGGGTTACTCAATGTGATTATTTTTGAATGGCAGCGCCAGGAATCTGTTCCGCAATATGAATCGGAATTAAAACACCAAGAACAGCTGAAAGACACTTCTTGGGAAGGTTATCCAAGTGAATCCGATACTGTCATTATGAAAAGAAAGCTTTACAAAGTTAATCGATTAAAAGAAGACGAATTAGAGGATATCCACGAAAAAGAAGAAATAAAAGAGAATAACTGATAATTTAAGAATGAAAATGAAGTAGCGGTTTAAGCTTGCTTCATTTTTGTTTTGTCCTCTTTTTCTTTTAATACAAATGGATTATAATAGTAAAAGACGATTTAAGTGAGAGGAACAATTAAAAATGAAGTTTTATTGTCACCCTACATGCACTACCTGTAAAAAAGCTCAACAATGGCTAGAGATCAATCATATTGATTACACATTTATTAATTTAAAAGAAACGGCACCCTCAAAAGAAATGTTAATGAAACTAATGAAACAGTCAAAGCGACCCCTAAAACAATTTTTTAACACAAGTGGCCAGCTATATCGACAGTATGAACTTAAAGATAAAGTTTCGGATATGTCTATAGAAGAAGCGGCAGAATGGCTTTCAAAAAATGGAATGCTAGTTAAGCGTCCCTTAGCTATAAAGGAAAATAATTTTACCATAGGATTTAAAGAAAAAGAATATGAAGCAGTATGGCTATCAGCAGAAAAGGAGAACACAAAATGACAGTGAAGTATCATGAATCAGGTATATGGATCGAAAAAACAGGTGAAAATTATAGAATCGGTTTATCTGAAAAAGGGCAAGATGATATTGGCGAAGTGATGTTCGTAGAATTACCGGAATATGGCACAAAGCTAGAAGCAGGAGATGTACTATTAGGAGTTGAAGGAGCAAAAGCCGTAACCGAACTGACCATACCAGTAGCCGGGGAAGTAAAAGCTATTCACGAAGAAGTAGAAGATGAGCCCGAATTACTGAACTCTCCCGATAAAAACGAAAATTGGATTATTGAAGTTAGTGGCGTAGATCAAGCTGTCGTAGACACATTTGCAAACGATCCTTGGGAAAGTAAAAAATAATCTTGACATCCTAAGTATAGACTGATAATATAAAGACCACTTAAAACAAATGAATTTAATAGAAATTAAATGCGATGAAAAGAAGAGTACATCCAAGAAACATTCAAAGAGAGCTGTGGTTTGGTGAAAAGCAGCAATGCAGGCGGGATGGAAAATGATCTTTGAGCAGATCAGGTGAATGATCATTCACAAGCTTGGTCCGGGTGCATCCGATAAAATGCCACAGTATACAGATAAGGTAAAATGTCTAAGTACTGGATGAGGTGATATACGTGAGTATATGACGAATAAAGGTGGTAACACGAGAGCTAAAGCTTTTGTCCTTTGGAATCTATGATAGGATTCTATAGGACAGAAGCTTTTTTTGTCTGATTTTATAAGTCAAAATAATATTCAGAAACAAAGTACTTGTTTACCACTACTTTTAAAGGAGGAAGCAGCATGATTGAATTAAAAGAAATCAGAAAAATTTATAAAACTAAACAAGCGGACGTTACGGCGTTAGACGATGTTAATATTGCAATACAAGATGGAGAAGTTTATGGAATCGTGGGGTATTCAGGAGCTGGAAAAAGTACTTTACTCAGACTGTTGAATGGGCTGGAAAAACCAACAAGTGGCGAAGTCTCACTAGCAGGAAAAGCTTTAAATACTTTGAAAAACTCGACATTACGTAAAGAAAGACAAAAAATCGGGATGATTTTCCAGCATTTTAATCTGCTATGGAGTCGAACGGTGTTGGAAAACATTCTTTTCCCTTTAGAAATTGCGCGTGTATCTAAAGTAAAACGAAAACAAAGAGCCTTGGAATTGATTAGATTGGTAGGACTTGAAGGAAGAGAACATGCCTATCCTTCAGAATTATCCGGTGGTCAAAAACAGCGTGTAGGAATTGCTAGAGCGCTGGCTAATGATCCTACCGTACTCCTTTGCGACGAAGCCACTAGTGCATTGGACCCGAAAACGACGGAAGATGTTTTAGAACTTTTACTAGATATTAATAAAAAGCTGAATTTGACGATTGTATTAATTACCCATGAAATGCAAGTGATCAGAAGAATTTGTGATCGGGTAGCTGTAATGAGTGAGGGGAAAGTCGTAGAAGAAGGTCAAGTTAAAGAAGTCTTCAAGAATCCTAAAGAAACTATTACTAAACAATTTATCAGACAAGATACGAATATTGATGCAGAGGATACCATAACCATTTTACATGAGCTAGCTCGGAAATACCCAGAAGGAAAAGTTGCTCGGTTGGTTTTCTTGGAAGATCAAGTCAGAAGTCCTTTTATTTCTAGAATATCAAGGGAATATGATGTGGATATCAATATCATTCAAGGAAGTGTGCAAGAGTCACAAGATACGTCACTAGGCTCATTATACGTGCAGATTACCGGTAGCACTGAATCAATAGAGCAAGCTTTGCAAAAAATCAAAGCGTACCATATAGAAATCGAGGTGATCGATTATGCGTAAAGAAGAGAGTTTTATAGAAATCATCCAGTCCTATATGAACTGGGAAGAAGTAGATCCTGCCAAGTTATGGACGAACACATTAGATACGTTGTATATGACGTTTGCTTCTCTTGTGGCTGTATTACTTTTAGGATTAATTTTAGGACTAATATTATATGAAACAAATAAAAGAGAAGGAAAACTTGCAAAAGTCATCTATTATATTACGACCCTTTTTGTGAATGTTTTCCGTTCAATTCCGTTTATTATACTCATTGTTCTACTCATTCCATTTACACGAGCACTATTAAATACAATGACAGGTCCTACTGCTGGGCTGCCAGCATTGATTTTATCAGCAGCACCATTTTATGGCAGACTTGTTGAAACGAGTTTTAGAGATGTAGATAAAGGCGTTATTGAAGCAGCCGAAGCTATGGGTGCCAGCAAATTCGAAATCATCACTAAAGTGCTCATACCAGAAAGTTTACCTTCATTGATCTCAGGGATTACCGTAACGGCTATTTCGTTGATTGGTTTCTCAGCAATTGCCGGGATTATTGGGGCAGGCGGCTTAGGGAATATGGCTTATCTGGACGGATTCCAGCGAAGTCGTAATACGGTGACCTTAGTGGCAACAGTTACGATTGTAGCGATTGTTTTTGTACTTCAAGCCATTGGAGACTTCATCGTTAAGAAAATTGATAAAAGGTAACATAATACTATGTGGGAATAAAAAACAAAAAAAAACAAAAAATTTGGAGGAAAAGCAAATGTCTAAATCATTATTAAAGAAAGTTCTTTTATCAGCAGGAGCGGTCGCACTGCTAAGTGCATGTGGTAACGGAAGTGATTCATCTAATGAGGAATCAAGTGGAAATGCAGGCTCAGAAGAAACAAAAACTTTAACAGTCGGAGCAACGAATACACCTCACGGAGAAATTTTGGAATTTGTTAAGCCGACTTTAGAAGAAGAAGGCGTAGAATTAGATATTGTAACCTATACAGATTATCCACTGATCAACCAAGCACTTGCAGATGGGGATTTAGATGCGAACTACTTCCAGCATGTTCCATATTTTAATGCAGAAGTAGAAGAAAATGGATATGACTTTGCCAATGCTGGTGGAATTCATATTGAGCCAATCGCAGCCTATTCACAACGCTATGAAAAATTAGAAGACCTACCAGAAGGTGCAGAAATATTGGTCAGCAGCAATGCTCCCGATTATGGACGCATTTTAGAAATCTTGCAAGACCATGGATTAATCAAACTTAAAGAAGGCGTAGACATTACAGAAGCCACATTTGATGATATTGCCGAAAATGAACGCAACCTTGATTTCCAGTATGATTATGATCCAGCGCTGATGGTTCAATTATTGAACAGTGATGAAGGCGACGTCGTATTTATTAATTCAAACTTTGCAGTAGATAATGATATCAATCCAGTAGAAGATTCTATCGCAATACAAAGTGAAGATTCTCCGTATGCCAACATTATAGCCGTACGTTCTGAAGATGCAGAAAATGAAGCAATTCAAAAATTAGTAGACGCATTGCATAGTGAAGAAACACAGGACTATATCTTGGAAAATTGGGGCGGATCAGTGGTCCCTGTTTCTAAATAATAGTGACTAGTAAGAAGCAAACACAAAATAATAAATGTGAAATCAAATAATTTACTTTTTAAAATTAAGTATTTTTATAAAACACTTTTAAAATTTTAGTTATCTATTTTCTAAATCTGAAGTATGCTATGATTGAATGAATTAAATGTAAGGAGTGAGTTGTATGCCAATCGTTCACATCGATATGATCAAAGGGCGCAGTGATGAGCAAAAAAAGGGATTAGTGGAAGATATTGTTAAAGCGGTGGAAACTCATACAGGCGCTAAAAAAGATGCCATAACGGTCATTATTAACGATGTTGAGAAAAACAATATTGCAACTAAAGGCGAGTACCAAGGATAGTGTCTCACTATTTTGACTTACAGCAACTTTTTTTGATCCAGTTATATGAACTTAAACACTGTTCAAAACTAAATAAAAGACATTAAGAAATAGTGCAGTTCAGAGTGTTTATTCTGAATGTGCACTATTTCGTTGTTTAAGCAAGAACAAAAAATTATAAGATAATCAGATTCAAGGAGTGGATACAATGCAGATGAGTTTTAAAAAAATTGGATTAGTACTAGGACCATTATTATTTTCTTTATTTTATTTCATCCCTTCGATTACAGGTCTAGATAGTGCACCTCGAGCCGTACTTGGTGTAACCGCTTGGGTGGCGACTTGGTGGATTACAGAAGCGTTACCCATACCTGCTACCTCTCTTTTACCCATTATTTTACTTCCTTTGACAGGTGGAGCAGACCAAGCTACTGCAACAATGGCTTATGGGAACCCTATTGTATTTATGTATATGGGTGGGTTTACCATTGCGATAGCCATCGAGAAATGGAATTTACATAGAAGAATCGCCATGTCGATTATCTCTATTCTAGGCACAAGCAGCAACCGAATTATTCTAGGTGTCGGACTTGCCACAGCTTTTTTATCCATGTGGATTTCAAATGCGGCAACAGCTTTGATGATGTTGCCAATCGCGATTGCGCTGATTACAGAAATCAAAGAGAAACAATTCTTTAATGAAAAATCCATGCAGAATTTTTCAAAAGGATTATTATTAATGGTGGCTTATTCAGCCTCTATTGGAGGGTTAGCTACTATCGTTGGTTCAGTTCCCAATGCTGCCTTTGTTGCCATCGCAAATAGTATGCTCAACCAGAATATTACATTTTCTGATTGGTTCTTGTTTGGGATTGTAGTGACAACGGTTTTAATGATTGTCCTATATTTTTACATTACAAAAATTAAGTTTCCAGTCAAACAAACTGGAGAAATTTCTTCAGATTTTGCTAGACAGCAGTTAAAAGACCTTGGACCAATGTCTATAGAAGAAAAAATGGTCTCAATCATCTTTTGTCTAATTGGTTCTTTGTGGATATTCGGTGGATTTTTGCCCTTTGAATTATCTGATACCACCATATCTATGACTGGAGCAGTTCTGTTGTTTATGATTCCGAGTTCAAAAGGCGGCAGAATTCTAGACTGGATCGATATGAAACATCTGTCTTGGGGATTACTGTTGTTGTTTGGTGGAGGCTTGTCCTTAGCAGCAGCGTTTGAATATTCTGGATTAACAAGCTGGTTCGGTGATATCTTATCTAACCTGGAACAGTTTAACTATCTGGTGATCTTGATCATTCTAACCGCTACAATTCTATTTATGACAGAAATCATGTCTAATACAGCAGTATCAAATATGTTGATGCCAATCAGTGTAGGATTAGCTGCAGGGATTGGGGTAGCGCCTTATGGCATCATGGCAGTGGTAGCATTAGCTTCATCCTGTGCCTTCATGCTGCCAATTTCTACACCGCCTAATGCCGCAGTCTTCAGCACGAATGAGTTGAAAATTGAAGATATGGTTAAGGCCGGATTCTGGATGAACATGGTGAGTATTGTAGTCATTGTACTTGCTGTCTATTTCCTACAGCCAATCCTGTTGAATTTTTAAAAATAAACGATTATTAAGAAAGTTCTGAGCATTTACTTAAGCGGTTCACTTGAGTAAAAAATTGTTCAGAACTTTTTGCTTTGTAACGATGATAGTAGTTTGAAAATCCTTTAGGTAAAAGATTCGTAGGGAAGATCGCTAGAGTTCCAATGATATTTACAATAAATTTACATAAGTTTACATTAAATACACATAAATTCAGTAATGAATCAACATTCAGCTTGTAATATAGGAACCGAGGACAAGGAAGACTGTCTATCACACATTAAATCAAAGGAGATTTAAAATGAAACTTAAGTACGCATCTAAATGGATTATGGCACTAAGCGCAACAGCATTATTAGGAGCATGTGCAGATGGAGGATCTGATGACGATTCTGGAAATTCGTCTGAAGAATCGTCGGGTGACTTTGATACTTCTAAAGGAATTACTGTAGTAGCGCGTGACACAGCTTCAGGTACTCGTGGAGCGTTTAACGAAATTACTGGAGTATTAGTAGAAGATGGCGACACTGAAACAGACAATACTGCTCAAAGCGCAATTATCCAAAGTGGTACTCAAGGTGTGATTACTGCAGTATCTGAAGACGTTAACGGAATTGGCTACATTTCACTAGGTTCTTTAAATGATTCTGTTGCAGGAGTAATGATTGATGATGTGGAACCAACACATGACACAGTAGCTGATGGTTCTTACCCAATTGCTCGTCCATTCAACATGGCTTACGGTGAAGATTTATCTCCACAAGCTCAAGAATTCTGGGACTTCATCTTTAGTGCTGAAGGTCAAGCAATGGTTGAAGAAGAAGGATACATTCCTGTAGAACCAGATGCAGCTGAATACGAAGAAGCTGAAGGGATTGAAGGTACAATCAGTCTTGCAGGCTCTACTTCAGTAGAACCTGTTGCTACAGTAATCTCTGAAGCATTTAAAGAAATATATCCAGATGTTGTCTTTGAAATCTCTGCTACAGGATCAAGTGCTGGGATAACTGCTGCACAAGACGCAACTGCAGACATTGGTATGGCATCTCGTGAATTGTCAGAAGAAGAAGCAGCTAATTTAACGGTTGAAGCGATCGCTAATGATGGAATCGCAGTAGTCGTTAATAATGATAATCCACTAGAAGGATTAACTTTAGATCAAGTTCGTGAAATCTTCACTGGTGAAGTAACGACTTGGGAAGAGGTAATGGAATAACCTTTATTCCTGCACAGATATAAGATTCTAACTAAATAAGTTTCCCCTTATAATAGATCTTATTAAGTTTAAATAGTTGGTTTACAATTGAATAAATTGAAATGAGTACTAGAGGGGTGGAACCGAATTGAGTTCAATTCGGTTCCATACCTTTTTTGCGTGTATATTATACAGTCAAAGATAAGTTAGTGGCCGGTATAGATTTTGTCGGTCTTATTAGTTATGATGAACAAAAGCACGTATCTTATCATTGTTCTGGAAAGGATGCTTAATATTGAAGAATAGTAAAGAAATGATTATGAAGGGAATCTTTTTTCTTTCGGCTTGTTTCTCTATCGTTGCACTATTATTAATTGTAGTGTTTATTTTTGCTAATGGTGTGCCATTTATGCTTGATTATGGATTCTTTAAGTTCATTTTCGGTATGGAATGGACACCTACTAATTCACCAGCTTCATATGGAATTTTTCCAATGATTATTGGATCCATCTACGTTACTTTAGGTGCTGCCGTCGTTGGAGTGCCCATTGGCGTAATGACCGCAATTTTTATGGCAGATTTTTGTCCGCCATTTTTATATAAAATATTAAAACCAGCTGTAAACTTAATGGCTGCTATTCCGTCTATTGTCTACGGATTCTTTGCTTTACAAGTTTTCACCCCACTAATCAGACAATATTTTGGCGGCAATGGATATAGTGTCCTTACAGCTTCGATTTTACTTGGGATTATGATACTGCCAACAGTCATTAGCCTTTCTGAATCAGCTTTACGTGCTGTACCGCGTACTTACTATACAGGGAGTATTGCTTTAGGGGCGACCCACGAAAGAAGTATTTTTAGAGTATTATTGCCAGCGGCTAAATCAGGTATTATATCCAGTATTATTCTGGGAATCGGTCGCGCAATTGGTGAAACAATGGCCGTTGTATTGATTGCCGGTAATCAGGCAATTATTCCTGATAGTCTTCTTTCCGGTGTTCGTACGTTGACTACGAATATTGTCATCGAAATGGCTTACGCAACGGGCGAACATAGAGACGCTCTGATTGCTACAGCGGTTGTATTATTCGGATTCATTCTACTGATCAATTCAATCTTTCTATACTTTAAAAACAAGGAGGCGAAGTATTAATGAGTGCAAAAGTCATAAGAGGATTCGTTTATCTGTCTGCAGCGATAACATTTGGAATGTTAGGGTATGTCATTTTCTTTATTCTAATTAATGGAGTCAGATTTCTTACGCCTGACTTGTTCGCCTGGAATTCTACCTCAGAAAACGTTTCTATGATGCCAGCAATTATTACTACTTTATATGTAGTGGGCGGAACCTTATTAATTACAACTCCAATTGGCGTCTTTACTGGATTTTATCTTGTTGAATATGCGAACCGTAAAAATCCAATTGTTAAAGCGGTTAGTATGGCTACCGATACATTAGCGGCAGTTCCTTCAATCGTATATGGATTATTTGGATTTTTATTCTTTGTAACCTTCTTAAGCTTTCGTCTATCCTTGATCGCAGGGATTTTGACATCAGTGATTATGTCACTTCCATTAATTATTCGTGCAACTGAGGAAGCCTTGGTCTCCACCGGACGTCCGATTAGAGAAGCTAGTTACGCACTTGGAGCTGGTAAGCTAAGAACAATCTTTACGGTTGTACTCCCGGTTGCTATGCCTGGGATTCTTTCAGGTGTTATTTTAGCTACTGGACGTGTAATCGGTGAAACAGCAGCACTCCTTTATACATTAGGCTCTGCTTCTAATATTCCAGGCGACTTGTTCAGTTCAGGTAGAACACTCGCACTGCACATGTTCGTATTGTCTAACGAAGGGTTTCATGTTGATCAAGCCTATGCTACAGCAGTTGTCTTATTACTGTTTGTCTTAATTCTGAATGGCTTATCTACATTAGTTAGTGCCCGTTTATCTAAAGGAGGAAAATAGATGTCTACACCAACATATAAAATGGAAGTAAAAGACTTGAAATTATGGTATGGAGATTTTCAAGCCTTACATGGATTGGACTTAGCCATTCCCGATAAAAAAATCACAGCATTTATCGGACCATCCGGTTGTGGTAAATCTACTTTTATTAAATCACTAAATAGAATGAATGACTTGATCGAGACTTGTCGGATCGAAGGAACCATTGAGTTAGATGGTAAAAATATTTATGATCATAAAACAGATGTCAACCAACTCCGTAAAAAGGTAGGAATGGTGTTCCAACAACCAAACCCCTTTCCAAAAAGTATTTATGATAATATAGCATATGGACCACGTACACATGGAATCAAAAACAAAAAAGAACTAGATGAAATTGTTGAGCGCAGCTTAAAACAAGCCGCAATATGGGATGAAGTGAAAGACTATTTAGATCGAAATGCCCTTTCTATCTCAGGAGGACAACAACAAAGAATCTGTATCGCTAGAGCCTTGGCAGTTGGACCGGAAGTCTTGTTAATGGACGAGCCCACTAGTGCCTTGGATCCAATTTCTACAGCTAAAATCGAAGAATTGGTTTCAGATTTGAAGTCAGAGTATACGATCGTTATGGTCACACATAATATGCAGCAAGCTTCCCGTGTCTCTGATGAAACAGCCTTTTTCTTGAATGGTCATATCATTGAACATGGTGATACCCGTAAAATCTTTACAAACCCAGATCAAGAAGAAACAGAAAATTATATTTCTGGTAGATTCGGATAATAGCAGGTAACAGCTTTTTATTAATAGGAGGGAATGGATTATGAGAAGAGCATATGATGAAGAATTAGAACAATTGCACCGTAAGTTTTATCAAATGGGATGTAAGGTAAACGAAGCAATCTATAAATCTATCAAAGCTTTTGTCAATCACGATAAAGAACTGGCAAAAGGCGTTATTGAGGAAGACAAAGAAATTAACCAGTTCGAACATGACTTAGAACAAGCTTGTATTGAATTAATCGCTTTGCAGCAGCCAGTGACAACGGACCTTAGAAAAATTATTACCGTTATGAAAGCTTCTGCAGATTTAGAACGTATGGGAGACCATGCTGTCAGTATTTCAAAATCAACTATCCGTGTTAAAGGAAATAAAAGAAACAGCATGATCGAAGGTATGATTTCAGATGCCGGAGAAAAGATCAAAAAAATGGGTGAAGAAGTCATCACTGCTTATATTGAATATGATACAGAGAAAGCTATCGAGATAGCGAATTATGATTATCTAGTAGATAGCTTAGTGTATGATATAAAAGAAGCGAGTATTGCCGAAATGAAAAAAGATCCCGAACTAGTACTTGGGGCAACGGATTATATTATGGCCGGCACGTATATTGAAAGAATTGGAGATTACATTACCAACATCTCTGAATGGATTGTTTACTTCCAGACAGGTGAGATTCAGGAACTAAATACTCACCACTCATACGAAGACTTATAAACGTAGACTAGGTCAGATTGTTTTCATAATTGAAAACGATCTGATCTTTTTTAGTGAGTAGGCAAGTATAAATTTCTTTGAGCATGCTTCTCTAACGCATAAGTGACTCTATACATTAAAAGGCAGAGGTACAGCCATTTAAAAGTCTATATTCAATATTTTTTGAAGCTCTCAGTGGAATTTATTCCTTTTTTTTAATCTTAAAAATAGTTTATACTAGAAGAAATGAATAAATAAAGGAAGTTGAAATCGATGCAGGTAAAGATTACAGAAAAGATCACACTAAATGTAGAAGTTAGCGGTCACGGACCGGCTATGCTTTTATTACACGGAAATGGAGAAGATCATCATATTTTTGATACAATTGCTGAAAAGTTGCAACAGCATTTTACACTTTATGCGGTTGATAGCCGAGAGCATGGATCAAGCACGAAAACAGGAATAACGTTTAATTATGAGGATTTGGCTGAAGATATTCATTTATTGATTAATCAATTAGGACTAAAGGAAGTCAATATTGTTGGATTCAGTGACGGCGGGATTATCGCCCTCCTCTTAGGAATCAGACAAGAAGCGTATTTAAATAAAATAGCCAGCTTAAGCCCAAACCTGTCTCCAAAAGACTGGAAGAAAAAACCATTGCAGTATTTAGAACAAAAATATAAAGAAACTAAAGACCCAGCGTTCTATCTGATGTTGAATGAACCAAATATAGATCCGGAAGCATTGAAAAAGATACAGATTCCCTCATTGATTACCGCAGGAGAAAATGATTTGTTCTATAGATCAATGTACCGTACGATCGAAAACCAAATTCCAGATGCTACATTGAAAATTATAAAGGGTCATGATCACAGCTCTTATATCATTGATACGGATCTTTTATATAATGACTTTATGCAGTTTTTTGAAGATGAAAAAAGCAAATAAATAAAACAATTAATCTAGCTGCAAGGTATAGGTCTATAGAAGTAAAGGCTCAATTTGAAATTTTAGTTCAATAAACTTTTATGTGACATTATAATTTGAATCAGCTAGGATGCTTATAGTAAATAACTTAGTTTTGTGAGGAGTCAGCCTATGTCAATTGAACAAGCACCTTATAAAGAAAATAGAGAAAAAACCTTAGCGGGTATTGAAGCATACACTAAAGAAAAAATGCCTGATCTGGATATGCGCTATGAAGAAGTTAGTTTTGTCTATAAAGAAGCGAATAAAGTATTGGGAAGAATCGTCGGTCATGTCCACTGGGATCATTTATCTGTTGAGCTCTTCTATATAGAAGCGAATACCAGAGGGAAGGGCGTAGGAACAAAATTATTAGAAGAAGTTGAAAAGATTGCTTTAGAAAAGCATTGTAAATATGCATTTCTAGAGACAATGAGTTTTAATGCCCCTGTGTTTTATCAAAAGAATGGATATAACATTCTGGCTCAAATTGAAAATTCTCCTGCTGAAGGCGAAACAAGATATTTCATGAAAAAAGATTTCTTATAGAGCAGCCGAATACAATTATTAGCTTTTTAAAGTTGAAAAAAGAACAGTCAAGAGGGAAGGTTAAATCTCCCTCTTGACTGTTCTTTTATAAATAATTATTTCTATAAATGTGATGCTTTTGTTTGTGACCAGTTCTTAACAGTTTCTACGTAAGCATCGAATAATCCCTGCGCCGATACATTATGTCTGATCATCAACTCAGGATGCCATTGTACGCCAATGGTAATGTGTTGATCGTCTTTGCTTTCAAAGGCTTCAATAAGCCCATCTTTCGACCAAGCTACTGGCTGTAAACTAGCTGCCAACTCTTTAATGGCTTGATGATGGTAGGAGTTGACGTTAGCTTGTGCTCCATATAATTGACCTAACCAAGAATCTTGCACGATATTGACAGAATGAGCAGCCGTTTCTGGCGTGGAGACTTGTACATGCTGGACAGCCAAGTCGGGATACATAGAGACATCCTGATAGAGTGTCCCACCAAGAGCCACGTTGAAAATCTGTAAGCCACGGCAGATAGCTAATACAGGTTTGTTTTCTGCCCAAGCTTCTTTAATGACGGCCATTTCAAAACGATCACGTTCGAGGTTGGTATCTTGCAATTTGATATGAGGTTCTTCACCGTAACTTAAAGGAGAGACATCTTGCCCACCAGCTAGAACAATGGCATCGACACTTTTGACATATTGTTTAGCATTCTCTTCATTTGAAATTGGGAAAACAATAGGCAAAGCACCAGCCCTATGGAGTCCTTCCACGAATCCTTGAGGCGTGTAAGTAATTGGGAAGCTCTCATACCGTGGACTGAAATTCGTCAATATATTTCCAGGAATTCCGATAACTGGTTTCATTTTGTCTCATCCTCTCAAAAACCATTCATAAGTGTATTTAGTATACCTTACTTATAAATTGTATGACAAATAGATTTTCCATAATAAATCGTTTTCTTGAGTAATGACAAATATTAGAAACAAATGATGGATTTAGTTCAATTGCTTCCGTTCAAGCAACCTTTTAAAAGTATGTTCAATAATAAAAGCACCGATGGGAGCAGTAATCAAAATTGAAAGTACAGCTACCGTCACGATTAAATGTCCACTGGCTAGCCCCATGGCAAGAGGTACACCACCAATGGCAGCTTGTACAGTTGCTTTTGGGGTATAAGCAATCATCGTGAACAGTTTTTCTTTATTGTTCAAAGTAGAAGGTGTCAAGCTGAGATAGACGCCAAGCATTCTGAAGACTAAAGCACCAAGAACCAAGATTACCGCAGCAACTCCAGCAGAAAGGGCGTAGCTTAAATCAACAGTTGTTCCGACTAATACAAACAAGAGAATTTCTGCGCCAATCCAAAGTTTTGAATACGTTCCAGATAGTCGCTTGGAGAGATCAGGGTACAACTGATTCAAGACAATCCCCATACTCATAATGCTGAGCAGTCCAGATAAAGGAATAGTACCCGCTAACCAGTCCTCTAAAGCCAACAAGAAAAATGAAGTGCTGAGCAGTACAAGAACTTTTACGGAATGATTCATTCGAATGAATGTAAAGAACTTCCCAATGACAAAACCAGTCAAAACCCCTACCAGAATACCGAGTACGATGGATACAGGAATCGTTAAAAAGTGTCCTGCAGATACAACGCCCCCAGAAGCTAGGGTCAAGAAGGAAGTGAACAGTACGATAACAAAAATATCATCTAAAGAAGCGCCAGCTAAAATAAGTTGGGGAATACCTCTTTTCTGTCCGTAACCAGAATCTTTTATTCTTAACATTAAAGGCACAATAACAGCCGGTGATACAGCTGCAACAACTGATCCCATCAGCGCTGCTTCTATATAAGTCAGATTAAACAATAAAGGCGCTAGTAACGTAATGGCACCAATCTCAAATGATGCTGGAACAAAGCTCATTAGTATGGCAGGCCAGCCAATCTTTTTAAGCTCAGCCAAATTTAAAGAAAGTCCCGCACGGGTTAAAATAATAACTAAAGCAATTTCTCGTAAATCAGCTGAAATCGAAAGCAAAGAATCGTCCAGTATATCTAATGCATACGGGCCCATGATTACACCCGCAATAATCATTCCGATCAATCCTGGCAAAGCGATCTTCTTAAATATCCCTCCTAAAGCTAAACCAGCTATAAAAATTAAAGCAAAACTCGTTAACATGTTCTTCAATCCTCTCAGATAATATGATGAGATGAAAGTTCGATCCAATCTATCAAAGCATAGAAAAAAGCCGAGACTCCTGGATGAAGCATTTCATCACAGAAGTCATCAGCTTTTCAGCAGTTTAGGCTACGCCTTGGGAGACATTCATTCCCATATGAGACACTAGTATAGCATATAATGGGCGTCTTTTCTACATAGGATCATTTAATTCAAAAGAAAAAACTTAGTTCAAGTTTAATAAAAACTTGCTAGCTTTATTTTAAGGGAAGTAGTATTCTTTTCCTTAGAAGCGAGAGACAAAAAGTTGTGAGGAAGAGGATTTAATATCTGACTTCCATCAAAATGAAGAACAGGGAGAATAACTTGAAAAAATAGTTTAAATACTCAGGGGTAGCATTTATCGTGATAACAGTGTTCACGGTGTTGAACTTACCTAACATGATCTATCCAATAATTGATGATGGAGGAATGGATACAACACAATACAACCTTGAAGTGACGATAAATGTCATAAGATACATAACACTTGCTGTCTTTTCTTTTGTACTAGGCGTCAAGGTCTTATTTCCTATTAAAGAAGTTAAAGAAGGTTAAGTTTAAAAAAGAGAAGACCATTTATCAGTAGTTTCATATCCGTATTTTATTTTGTCTAGGTCTATGAAAGAAAATCAGGTTGAAGAAAGTATATAAAGCCTGATTTACTCTTAAAGAAGATTTTAAATGGTAAACCACATAAGTTAGAACATTTCAAATTATGATGGTTTTCGGAAATAATTAGGTTCTGCGTAGGCTAAAAAACTTCGAGGAAAGGAAAAAACAGAGCCGAAACAAATGTGACAAAAACACAAAAACGCTGTCACATTTATCGTGTGTAAAAAATAAATTTGTTGATACTATAAGGTTTCTACAGGGGGCAACGGAACGTTGCTCCCTCTTTATTTAGGATTCAACTATAATTAAATCAGCAGAATTAAGAAGATAAAAAGAAAGAAATGATAACTTTAAAAGAAGTTCTTTATTTCTTTCTTTACAGTGGAGTAAACTATGAAAAATTCATTATATAGATTCAGCGATAGGTTAGAAATTTTTTTTATTTATTTGTTTTGTTTTGTAGTGAATGCATTACTGATTTATGCAGAAAGAACCTATCAAGGTAGCGACAGTTTAATTGGTAGTTATATTAATAGTATTGTCGAATATAGACTCATTATTACTATTATGCTCACTTTTCTAGTCATAATATTTTGTTACCAGTTTATTACTAGAAAGAAAACAGAAATCCGTATTCGATTCCTTGTGGGGGAGACTTCTTGGGAGATTAGGTATAGATACTTTATACAAAGTATGATCATAATGGCACTGAGCTATTTTGTTTCGCTTTTGCTAAATATTTATCTAAGCATAAGCTTAATGGTTAATCTGTATTTGATTTTCATTTTTATAAACTATATTTTAGTAAGCACAGTTGGGGTGAAAGTAAAGTGAAAGATTTAATATTCTTTATAAAACGAATTTTTTTAAAAAGATGGATTCTTGTATTAGGCATGCTGCTTATCATATTTTTAGCTAATTATCTGACTTTTACAGCCTCAAGATCTCTAATTTCTACCTATCAAGGGAATCAAGAAAATAAGATTTTAGATCAAGATGGACTCTTTATTTCTAACCTGGATCCAGATGTTGAACAAAATTTTGATGCGATTACAATTGAAGAGACGCAAAAAGTTTATGACTACTTAGAAAGTCACTACGAGTATGCTATAGACACTTATGGATTTGTTGCGGATATCCCTAATACAGAAGACATGGAAGTTTCAGTTAGGTATATAAATGAGCAAGCCTATGATTTAAGAGACATAAAATTATCAGAGGGCAAACAGATAACATTCCAAGATCTTAACACTGTAAAGCCTGTACTAATAGGTGCTGGGCTAGCTAAAGAGTATCCGGTTGGATCTGTTATAGAAATGATTGATCCCGTGACGCATCAACCCACTAAATTAAAAGTGAATGGTATTTTAGAAAAAAATGCCTCTCGTTCTAATATCTATGCACTTAACTCAAAAAATTACTTAAATTATTCTATCTACTCTCCAATCGATGAAGAGTTCATTAAGCAATCTAGTCTTGACTTACATGTAAATGCGCTAAACGATTTAATACTACTTAATTCTTCTGAAAAAGAAGTTAATCATCTTAAGGATTTGATACAAAGCACAACAGGTCTAACGTTTAATTTTTTTAGTCAGAAAGAAAATGATAAGTTTTTCAAAGATTATTATATGAATGGGTTACAAATAATCAGTATGTTGACATTGATTTGTTTCATAATTGCTACTGGTCTAGCAATTTGGAACACACTGATCAGTATTAGATTAATGATAAAGGACTTTACAGTTCATCTGCTGGTTGGCTTAAGTTACCCCCGATTGCGAAGTATACTTTATCAATATTTTGGAATAGTATTCTTTATAAGTTTTTCACTCCTCACTATATTCGTTTCCGTTAATAGATATAGTGCGTGGTACAGAAAAGATGCCATATTTGCAACTCTAGGTATATTAAAATTAATTGGAATGGACTGGATGGCATTAATCATTGTTCTATTAATAGATATGATTATGGGGATTTTTATTGTTGAATTTATGATGAGAAAAATTAAGAAGATTCCTATATCTCTGGGGGTTCTAACATGAAAGAACTAATTCAATTGAATATTAGACATAAATTATTTAATAAAGGTACGCTTTCGATTTTAAATAATTTTCAATTAAGTGTATTATCTGGTGATAAAATAGCAGTTATGGGGGAATCGGGAGTAGGAAAAACCTCATTACTAAACATCCTAGGCTTAATCGATTCGGATTATGAAGGAGAGTACACCTTATTTCAAGATGAAGCGAAATCACTCACTTCCAAACAACGAGCCGTTATAAGAAATAAAAATATTGGATTTGTTTTACAAGAAAATTCATTGATTGATTCTCTAAGTATTGAAGAGAATATTAAACTCCCTCTTTTATATACAAATGAACCTAACAAAAAAGAAATAGAGGAACACTTTCAATTGATTACACACAAAATGGATATCGAACCTTTATTAGCCAAAAAACCTTTGGAGTGTTCAGGCGGCCAGCGTTCTAGAGCAGCTATCGCTAGGGCTATTCTAATGAAGCCCGACATTATCTTAGCGGATGAACCAACAGCTTCTCTGGATGAAAAAAATAAATTGCGTGTTTTAGAATTGTTAGATGACATTAATGAAAATTATGGAAGTACGATCATTACTGTAACACACGATCGATCAGTAGCAGATCATCACGACAGAATAATAGAAATGGAGCGAGAAGACTAATGGGGTTTATTTTAATGATTTTATCAGCAATAATAGGCATTTTTTTAGTTATAGTAGGGTTTGCAAGAGCAAAACAAAATACCTTATATAAAGTTTTATTAATCATTGGAATACTTTTAATTCTATTCTCTATTTACTTAGCATTACCGAAGTAGAACAGAGTAGATCTGATAAAGATGACTTGAAAGTTAATGAGGTAGAGAAAGTTACTGATCAAAATAATGTATTTAAGCTCAAATACTAGTGGTTATAGTCAAAAGATTATCATACTGTAAACCATTGGCGTGGAGATATATCCTACTTCTATAACTTAGAGACATAAACTATTACACGCCTCTTGGGGAATAGTTATCTGCAAGGGCAAGTTTGTTGGTAAACTAGTTGAATTTCTCCTATTTTTTGGAGATAGAGCAGGCGTTATATTATGCAACCATTTTATCGAATAGGGTTGATCTCCAGATGCTTATTTTAGAGTAAGGTTTTATTAAGTGGGAACAAACTTTATCTGCAGCAATAATAAAATAACCATTACAATAGAAATTTTGCGCTGCTATATTTTAAATATATAAGATTTATATAGAATTAGGGAGAGGTCATGATTAATAAGTATAGAAACTTTGCAAAAGAACATCCGTATGCCCATGTCATATTAATAGCTTTGTTTGCTAGTATAATAGGGATTTCAATAGAATATATAGTAAATAAAGATTTCATCGGCGGAGGGTTATATACTGTTTTAACCCTTGTATTAATTCAATTTATAATAATTAAGAGAAGAAAAATAAAAGATGAGGATTAATTATTAAATTTTTATTTATTGAATTGATAAAGTGGATTTTAAATAGCTCCTTCACGTTTGTTGTGGGGGAGCTGTTTGGGGTTAATTGTAAAGATTAAATCATTTTTTAACACATTAATTCTAACAATCAGTTGAGGAAAGCGTAGAAATAGCTTTTGAAGGATGAAAAACTCTAACCAAATAAAAAAATTTATTATAAAAGCCTTAAAAAACATTTTCAAATCATTATAGGAGGAATAGAAGTTGGGTTAATTTTCAAAAAGTCTTTTATTCATATCATCGCTAATTATCTTAGGATTAGGAGTTTTTCTTCTAAAACATAAGAATCCACAAAAAAATATAGAGATTTATTTGAAACTAGTTTCTGTGTTTTGTATTTCTTTGGGCATAGTGGGCATATTGTTTATTGTGTTTTTATAACGCTCCTAAAGCAACAAAAATTTGAAAAAATATCAATTTAAATAACTTCCAAATAATTTATTATCTATGAAGACCACACTGAATAAAGAAAACTTAAAATTCTTTTTAAATCATGTTTTTCGTTATAATAGCTTATGTAAGTGAACGGAATTTTTAAAAAACGAGTTGAGAATGTATGTTAAAGATTTACATTAGGATGACTTGTGTATTTGCGTTGTTCGATTTTAAAAACTATATGATTTATATAGAATAAGGATGAGAATATGATTAATAAGTATAGAAAGTTTATAGAAGAACACCCGTATGCTCATATCATATTAGTAATGTTACTGACTAGTTTTATTGGTGTTTCAATAGAATATATAGTAAATAGAGATTTCATAGGATCAGGGATATATACCGCTATAGGACTTACTTTAATTGAATTTTTAAGGGTTAAAAGAAGAAAAAGGAAAAATGAGAATGCATGATTGGATTAATGATCACAGGATGGATAAAATCAAAGGATAAGTAATAACGTTTGCTTTTTCAAGCAGATTACAGGATGTGCACTTGATTAGCTACATATAAACATAATTTTATAAGAAAAACTGAAGTAGATGTATAGATCTTTATAAATTAGATTATTATGGTAATTTACATGGATGGATTAGCTTGTATTCAATATTTTAACTATGGTATACTTTTGAATATTTTTATGAGGAGAGCGACTATGACAAAGTATATGGGAATAAATATTGAGGGAAATTTAAATTTAATCGTTCCAGAGTTTAGTATGGCAGAGGAACTTTTTCGTTTAGTCGATTCTGACAGAGACCACTTAAGAACGTTCTTGAGTTTTGTTGACGATTCTGTAGATGTAACCAGTCAAATGAATTATTTTAAAATGAAGATGGCCGGTGCAGCAAATGGAACGGATAAAATATTTTTAATCGCTTCTGACGATAAAATAATTGGAAGCATTGATTTGCATCACATCGATTCGAATAATGGAAAAGGTGAAATTGGATACTGGATTCATTCAAGTTACGCTGGTAAAAATATCATTTCTAAAGCAGTCAAAACATTATGCGCGTATTCTTTTGAAGTACTTAAGTTGAATAAATTAACGATTTTTGCAGATGTCGAAAATATTCCTAGTAACAAAGTGGCTTTAAAAACAGGATTCCAGCTAGTTGGAACAAAACGACAAGATATTATAATGTATGATCAATACAGAGACATGAATGAATACTATCTTTTGAAATCAGACTTCTTACAATAAAAGTCAGGTTTCGTTATTAGATTCATAAGTCACTCTATTTAATAAAACGATAAAAACGGAAGCTTGTGTCTTATGATTAGATTACAAGCTTCGTTTTATATTCTGTTTTACCCAATTAAAAGTAAACGTTACTTTCCAGATTTGGGTTGATTAATATCTGCTGAACACAAAAGAATAGTCTCTTTAAAATACAAGTAGTGTAAGAGAATTCAGATAAAACTAAATAGCAATAATCGTAATTCATAGGAGGAAATATGGCTAGAGAAAGAAAAAAATTTTTATTAGAAAACTTTTTAGTTTACTTAGGATGTATTTTTGTTGGTGCAATCTGTAATACTTTTTTAGACTTTAACGATAAGTTCGATAATAATATTCTATTTTTGATCTTACCTATATCTGGTGTACTACTATCATTAACAATAAATTTTCTCCTTCGAAAAAACGAGACGTATGTTCAAAAGAAAAATAACAAACGATTAGTGATGCTTTTATTGATTCTGATTATAGTATTACGCTTGTTTCCGACTCTCTATCCAAAATCAATGGTTGAACTCGTAATTTTTTTAACTGTTATATTTATATTGGTCATACTACAAGATCTTATCCCTAGAAAGAACTCATGATCAAACTATAATGAGGTTGGTGATTTTTCACCAACCTCATTATTTATAGAACACAATAACTTTTCTAATCTGACTTTGCTGTTAATTATTAAAGATAGTCATTCCTTTTGAAGTTTACGCTTTTGCGACACAATTCTTGCGATTGAAAGAATTATTACTATCCATGTACCAATATCGTCGAATCCGATTCCGGATAATGACTCTCCACCAGATACAGTTAAAATAATCATTAGAAATAACAAGTAGGACAATGAAAAAATTTGGCTATATACTATTTCAAGTCTATTATCAGTTTGGAGACGTTTAAAAAAGAGAGAAAAAATAACCAAGCCTAAGATAACCCATATATATATTTCTCTGGGAATAAAGTTAAACATTGACAAATCAGGGAAATAATCGTAAACCATCAAAAAAGTTAGCGGTACATAAAATAATAAATCTATATAGTTAAAGTACTTCATTAGTAGCTGCCTCAAATCTTTTATTTCTTTTCAGTATATAGAGAATAGTAAGCAACATCAGTTGGATTATCAAAGTCTGAATCTGAATGTCTTACAATGGTAGCAAAGTATTGCCAATAGTTATGATTATAAGTATAAGATGCTCTAGAAATCCATTCAGAGGTATAAGTAGGTTTGAAATCCCAACCTGTCATTTTGTTAAAAAAATAATTAGCAACGATAGACTTTGTGAACTTTGTAGGTAAATGTGTTCCAATCCAAGCAACAAAAACATTTGCTATTTCTTTAATATTTTTATTAGTATTTATTCTTTCAACAGGACCACGGATAATTGATCCTGTGTAAGTTCCTGACTGGACAGGTCCAAAGGGTACTATACCTCTGTTACTATTGTCATTTGTTTCTAATTTCTTAGGAATGTTTGAATGAGTCACTTCACTTTGAATTCTTTGAAGATCTGCTTCATTTAATTTTATATTAGATTCAATAGTTAATCCATCGTAGTTATATTTATGGTCAAGTTCTTTTTCTAAAGAAGAGCTTTCTATATCGGGAGTATTAACGCTGTTTTCTTTTGCAAAAGCTAATCTCCCTGGTATGGTGGCACTTAGTAAACATGTTGCTATTAAACTGCTAAGTAATATTTTTTTCATAATAATCTTCTCCTTTATGAATTTATAATTAAAGATACGGAAATTTTAATCATTTACATAATCTAAACTATCAGAAATTTTAGATATTTATAACGGTGGTTTACAACCGTATTTTATTTTTTTAAATGTAAAAAAAACTATACGAGTGAATTATAATAAGCACGTCCTCAAAATCTCCTGAAGAATAGGTTATCAAAAAGGTGTTTTTATTTTAAACGGAGTAAAATATGCATAGTTTTTCAAATGAATATTAGAAAGGACATTACACGAAATGTACTGAAAACACCTAAGCGAATAGTTTTATATTATTTACTAGATAATAATTTTTATAATCTGAAAAACCCCTTACTGGTAGCCTTTCTTCATATATACGCATTTCAAGAGACGGATTCGCCTTGATATGCATTCTCAATTACATTAAAATAAAGGAGTATATGTAACGGGTAAATACGTTTGCATAGTTCTATTTATAATAAAAAATAACCTAGAAAAGGAAGGTACATAATGGCCGTATTAGAGATCAAGAACCTACATGTATCCATTGAAGGTAAAGAGATTTTAAAAGGTGTTAACTTAACAATGAAAACGGGAGAAATCCATGCAATCATGGGACCGAACGGAACAGGAAAATCAACCCTTTCTGCAGCGATCATGGGTCATCCGACATATGAAGTGACGGAAGGAGAAGTGCTTTTAGATGGTGAAAATATCCTCGAAATGGAAGTGGATGAACGAGCACGTGCCGGTCTGTTCTTAGCTGTTCAGTATCCAAGTGAAATCGCAGGGATTACCAATGCAGAATTTATGCGTGCCGCCATCAACTCAAGACGTGATGATGATAATAAAATGGGCGTGATGGAGTTCATCAAAAAGCTGGATGAAAAAATGGACTTACTAGATATGCCGGAAGAAATGGCAGAACGCTACTTGAATGAAGGTTTCTCAGGTGGAGAGAAAAAACGAAATGAGATCCTGCAATTATTAATGATCGAACCGACTTTTGCCATCTTGGATGAGATTGATTCAGGTCTAGATATCGATGCCCTTCAAGTTGTTTCTAAAGGGGTCAATGAAATGCGTGGAGATAACTTTGGCTCATTGATTATTACGCATTATCAAAGATTATTAAACTATATCACTCCAGATGTCGTCCACATTATGATGGACGGACATGTCGTGAAAACAGGCGGCGCAGAATTGGCACAACAATTAGAAGCAGAAGGTTACAAAGGTTTAATGGAAGAATTAGGAATTGAATACAACGTGGAAGAACACGAATAAAAAAGAGGAGGCAAACCGTATGGTAACAAAAGAAAAGCAGTATGTAGAATATGCAGATGCCCTTACAGCCTTCTCAAAAGGACTAGGTGAACCAGAATGGATGACTCAGTTACGGTTAGATTCCTTAGATAAAATAGACGAATTAGACCTTCCAGTAATCGAACGTCTGCGGTATAATCGCTGGCCGCTCTGGCAAGTCCCTGATCTGACAGGTGCACCTGCTCAAAAAGCAATCGACATCACTGAATTTATAGATGACAAAGCAGATGCTGCAAGAGTCGTTCAAGCGGGAAATGAATCGGTAATTGAAACATTACCAGAATCGTTAAAAGAAAAAGGCGTCATTTTTACCGATATCAAGACTGCTTTAAAAGAATATCCTGACCTTGTCAAAGAAGCCTATATGCAGCAGGCAGTGAAAGCGGATAAGAATAAAGTCACTGCTTTTCATGCGGCATTTATGAACTCGGGGTTATTCTTATATGTGCCAAAAAATGTAGTCGTTGAAGAACCATTAGAAGCCATCTTCATTCAAAACAGTTTAGTAGAAGACAGCTTTATCAAGCATGTGCTAATCTATGCGGATGTGAATTCAAATTTCAACTATGTAGAAAAATTTCTAACCGCCGGACAAGAGAAAAACGCAGCAAACATATTAGTAGAAGTTGTGGCTAAACAAGGGGCACAAGTGAAATTCTCTGCTGTAGATCAACTAGGTGAACAGACTACAACCTACTTTAACCGTGCCGGACATACTTTCCGCGATGCCTCAATCGATTGGGCACTCGGTGTAATGAATAATGGAAGCACCATTGCAGACTTTGATACGAATCTGGTCGGAGACGGATCTCAATCACACTTGAAAGCTGTAGCCATCAGCAGTGGCAAACAAACACAAGTCATTGATTCGAATGTTGTCAGCTATGGCAGTCACACGATCGGGAATATTTTCCAGCATGGGGTAATCTTGGATCGTGCTACCTTAACCTTTAATGGGATCGGACATATCATCAAAGGCGCTAAAGGATCTGACGCGCAGCAAGAATCCCGTGTCCTCATGCTTTCAGACAAAGCACGTGGAGATGCAAACCCGATCTTATTAATCGATGAATATGAAGTGACTGCCGGACATGCCGCTTCAGTTGGAAGAGTCGATCCGGAAGAAATGTACTATCTAATGAGTCGTGGAATCGCTAAAAGCGAAGCCGAAAGACTGGTTATCCGAGGATTCCTGGGATCAGTAATCTCAGCCATTCCACTCAAATCAATTAGAGATGAATTGGTCGAAACAATCGAAAGGAAGCTGACCAGTAGATGACCGTTCCATTCGAACCGTTTGAACACTTAGAAAAAGATTTTGCCATTTTAAACCAAATTGTCAATGATGAACCATTAGTCTATCTGGACAATGCCGCAACGACGCAGAAACCGGAAGCTGTACTGCAGGCACTGGAGACCTATTATCATACCTCCAATGCCAATGTTCACCGTGGTGTGCATACACTAGCTGAACGCGCAACAAGTCAGTATGAAGGCTCACGAGAAGTCGTTCGGGCATTCATTCATGCCAGTGAAACCGCTGAAGTCTTATTTACTCGAGGCACAACGACTTCCTTGAACTGGGTAGCCAGAAGCTTTGGGGAAATGATCGTTGAATCAGGCGACGAGATTCTGATCTCTTATATGGAACATCACTCCAATATTATCCCTTGGCAACAGTTAGCTAAGAAAAAGAACGCAAAGCTCATTTATATTGAGCTAACGGAAGACGGACAGTTGGATCTGGGAGATGTTAAAAATAAAATCACCGACAAAACAAAAATTGTTTCTCTAACGCACGTATCAAATGTCCTCGGTGTCGTGAATCCGATCAGACAGATCGCGGACTGGGTTCATGAACAAAACGGCTATCTGGTCGTCGATGGTGCTCAAGCCGTTCCGCATATGCCAGTAAACGTACAAGCGCTAGATGCAGACTTTTATGCCTTCAGCGGGCATAAGATGCTGGGACCGACTGGCATTGGTGTATTATATGGTAAACGGGCTTTACTCGAACAAATGGAGCCAATCGAATTCGGTGGTGAAATGATCGATTTCGTTGAAGAACAAGACAGTACCTGGAAAGAACTGCCCTGGAAATTCGAAGCGGGCACGCCTAATATCGCCGGCGCCATCGGATTAGCGGCAGCAATTCATTACCTGAATAACATCGGTATGAACAACATCATGCAGCACGAACGAGAAATCGTAGAGTACATCATGCCGAAACTAGAAGCCATTGATGGGTTAACACTTTTTGGACCCAAAGATGTTGCGCACAGAACAGGGGTCATTTCTTTCAATATTGATGGGATTCATCCCCATGATGTCGCAACAGCGATGGATATGGAAGGCGTCGCAGTCAGAGCCGGACATCACTGTGCACAACCTTTGATGACCTATCTGAACCAGCCCGCAACAGCCAGAGCGAGTTTTTACTTGTACAACACGAAAGCCGATGCAGATAAATTCGTAGAAGCGATTATTGCCACGAAGGAGTTTTTCTTAAATGGCCTTAACTAAACTAGATCAATTATATCGAGCAGTCATATTAGACCATTCTCAGTCACCGAGAAGACGGGGCGTACTGGATGAAACGACCACCCAGATCGAACTGAGAAATCCGACTTGTGGAGATGTCATTCAAGTCCAGCTCAATGTTCAGGACGGTATCGTAAAAGATGTCCGTTTTGACGGCAGCGGCTGTACGATCTCCATGGCCAGTGCCAGTATGATGACCGAAGCAATTATTGGAAAGCCTGTTGAAGAAGCATTGAAGTTGTCAGAAGAATTTTCGCAAGTTGTTCAAGGCAATGATGTCGAGCATGAACAAGAACTTGGAGACGCAATGATGTTGTCAGGCGTATCCAAATTCCCAGCCCGAATCAAATGTGCCACACTATCTTGGAAAGCCTTGGAAAAAGCCTTGGAAAGCCAAGGTACAGGTGTGGATGGTCAGCTAAAGCACGAAGACATGATTGAATAAAACTGATGAATGAACACTTACAGAGAACAACCAATCACGAGAGGGGAACGCAAACATGGTGAATGTACCAGAAAAAAGCGAATACCAATACGGGTTCCACGATGATATCGAGTCGATTTACGATACCGGTAAAGGACTGACCGAAGACATCATCAGAGATATTTCCAAACGGAAAGAAGAACCGCAATGGATGCTGGATTATCGTTTGAAATCTTATGACCACTTTTTGAAACGTCCAATGCCAGAATGGGGCGCAGATCTTTCAGAAGTGGATTTCGATAACATTACGTATTACCGTAAATCCAGTGAAAGAGCAGAACGCAGCTGGGATGATGTACCAGACAAAATCAAAGAAACTTTTGACCGTCTAGGCGTTCCTGAAGCTGAACGTCAATTCCTAGCCGGATCCGGTGCACAGTATGAATCAGAAGTGGTTTACCACAACATGAAAGAAGAATACGAAAAATTAGGCATTGTTTTTACCGATACGGATTCAGCCTTAAAAGAATATCCGGAAATCTTCAAAGAACACTTTGGAACCGTTGTACCACCAACTGATAACAAACTAGCAGCACTGAACTCAGCTGTCTGGTCAGGTGGAACCTTCATCTATGTACCAAAAGGCGTGCGCTGTGACGTACCGCTGCAAATGTATTTCCGTATCAATGACGAAGCAATGGGTCAATTTGAACGCACACTGATCGTTGTAGACGAAGGCGCAAGTGTGCATTATGTAGAAGGCTGTACTGCACCAACCTTCTCAGAAAGCTCCTTACATGCCGCAGTTGTTGAAATCATCGTTAAAAAAGATGCCTACTGCCGTTACACAACGATCCAGAACTGGTCAGACAATGTCTATAATCTGGTAACCAAACGTGCCACAGCCGCAGAAGGCGCAACAGTTGAATGGATCGATGGAAACCTGGGTGCGAAAACAACCATGAAATACCCAAGTATTCATTTAAATGGACGCGGCGCTCGTGGAACAACAATGTCTATCGCAATGGCAGGAGAAGGACAAGTGCAGGATACAGGCGCAAAAATGATCCACAATGCACCACATACATCCAGCTCGATCGTATCAAAATCCATCGCCAAAGACGGCGGAGAAGTAAACTACCGTGGACAAGTGACCTTCGGAAAAAATTCCGGCGGATCGATCTCACACATCGAGTGCGACACGATCATCATGGATGACAAGTCGAAATCCGATACCATTCCGTTCAACGAGATCCACAACGCAAACGTCGCCCTAGAACACGAAGCAAAAGTCTCCAAAATATCCGAAGAACAACTCTACTACCTCATGAGCCGCGGCCTAAACGAAGAAACCGCCACAGAAATGATCGTCATGGGATTCGTAGAACCCTTCACTAAAGAACTTCCAATGGAATATGCAGTCGAGTTAAATCGATTGATTAGTTATGAGATGGAAGGATCAGTAGGGTAAGAATAAAAAAGTTCCAAACATTTCACTTTGAATGTTTGGGCTTTTTTATTTGGAAGATAGTTACAGGTACTACTTAGGTAATGAATATTCAAACTCAGTATTGAAAATGACTAAATATATTGAGTAATAACAAGTCTTTATGAAGCACTAGAAAACTTATATGATATTTTTGAAACAAAGTTCATATACTATTAAATAATTTGTTTATTTGAAGTTAGCTTCAAATAATGATAAAATTGAAGTTACTAAGAAGTTAACTTCAAAGGAGGACTAGCTATGTTTCAAAGACCTGTTTATCTTAATCAACTGATTGAATTTAAAGATTCGGATTTCATAAAAGTTATTACTGGAGTACGTCGTTCAGGGAAATCAGTTTTATTAATGCTTTTTAAAGAGTATTTAATACAAGAAAATGTAGCTGAAGACCATATTATTTATATGAACTTTGAAAGTTTCGATTATCAGACAATTACAACTGCAGAAAAATTTCGCGAAAAACTGAATGAATTAATTCCGAAAGATCAAAAAAAGGTCTATTTTTTATTCGATGAAATACAAGTCGTGGAAGGTTGGCAACGTGTCATTAATGGTGTTCGAGTAAGTTTCAATAGTGACATCATCATTACAGGTTCAAACGCAAATATGCTATCAGGGGAATTAGCCACCTTTTTAAGTGGGCGGTATATTGAAATACCGATTTATCCATTTTCGTTTCGTGAGTACTTAAATGCAAAGGGAATAGAAGAAGATTCTCGTCATGTAGATAGTGCTTATGATCAGTACGAAAAATATGGTGGGTTTCCAAGCGTGGTCATTGCGGAAGAGACAATCAAAGACACAATCTTATCAGGAATATTTGATACGATTGTTTTAAATGACGTTGCATTAAGAGCGGGAGTAAAAGATGCTACTGCTTTGAAATCAATTATCCGATTTTTAGCAGATAATGTTGGTCAATTAGTTAATGCTTCTAAAATTGTCAATACGCTAAAAAGTGAAGGTGTGGAAACAAGTGTCCATACAGTCAATCGCTATTTAGATTTACTTGAGAATGGCTATTTATTCTATCGAGCAAAACAATATGATATCAGAGGCCGAGAATATCTTAGAACTAATGGAAAGTATTTTATTGTCGACACTGGACTACGTAGAAATGCTGTTGGTAGAAAAGAGGGTAACTATAGTAACCGATTGGAAAATATCGTTTATGTAGAATTGCGTCGAAGAGGCTACACAGTCGATGTTGGTCGAGTTGATAACAACAAGGAAATTGATTTTGTTGCAAGGCGACTAGATGAGACACTTTACGTTCAAGTAGCGTACGAATTACCAAACAATAAGCATGAAACAGATAATCTTTTGAACATAAAAAACAACTACAAAAAAATAGTCGTTACGGGCAGGTATCATGACGTAGAGCAAATAGACGGTATCCCAATTATCTATATAGTCGATTGGTTGTTGACAGAAAAATAATCTGACTTAATAAGAAGGATCTTTTCTAAAAAAGCTTAAACCTAAAAAGTGTCGATATGAAATTAATTTCAGCCCATTCAACACAATTCATAACTCCAACGTTGTCCTGGAAAACAAAGCAAAAGTCTCTTAAATATCCGAAGAACAACTTTACTACTCCATGAGTATAGTACTATCAATGAAACTGCCACAGAAATGATTGCCATGGGATTTATAGAATACTTAATCAAAAAATCCATTAAATAACTGATCAAACGGTTGGTTCTGATTAGTTATTTAATGGAGAAATCTGTTTGGTAATGCTCAAAATTATACATATAATAAGCAAAAGGGATTAATTATTCCCAACAACGAATAGTTACTTGCTATCAAATCGCTTTTTCAGATTCAACACTCCTTTTTTAAGTCACTATTTTTTAACTTTTTGAATAGATCCATTTTCTTGTTCCAATAGAGACTCCAAGAATTTATCTAATCTGCCAACATCTTTTAAATTTTTTGGAAAGTCTATTTCAATCATTACTCTTTCTCCTGGAGTTATTTCTTCTCCAGTACTAGTATCATAGAACTTTTTCATTTCTTACCCTCCTTCTAAAAATCACTATTATTTTCTACTCTTTTAAAATAAAATAACCAAAATAATTTTTTAAGCGCTCTACTTAAAAGTTAGAGAGCACTAAGAACTTTATGTAAATAAAGCGTTCCTTCTGTAAGAAAATCGGCTCTCTTCTAGTGTTTAAAATATTTTCTGTAGTTCTGCTTTAGCTTTATTGTTTTATGGCAGGATTCCGATTACTTTTTATATTTATCGACAATTGTAGCGAGTACATAAATAATAACAGCAATCATAAAGAAAGATAACCATGAATTAAGGTTTAAGCTTAATACGAACATTGCAGTAATTGCACTAATAATTCCTACGATAATCCCTTTTATATGTCTATTTTTTTGCATGTTTTATGACCTCCTTTATATTAGTACTACCATAATTAAGTTTATCATTTAAAATTAATGAAGTTTAGACTAGTTAGTATGTTGTCAAAAAGATTGATTAAACTATAGGCTGCCTAGTATGTACGTGATCACAGTTATCATGACAACAAAAGATACTGTAAACCAAAAAGTTTCAAGTGGATGGTTCTCTTCAAGGTGTATTTTCTCGATAATTCTAATAAGCGTTAAGCAGAAAACTATACCCCAGATAGGAATAGTAAGAGCACTGATATATAGTATAAAAGTCATAATCATTATTTTGTCGTTTACCTCTTCCTTTTTTTATCATATTTAAATCGTATCATATTATTTTAGCCTGTAAAAGCAAATTTTAATTAATTTTAAAGCTATACAATTGGAGATTAGGCATAGGAATATAAGATAGATTTTTAAGAAATTAGATTTATTCTTTAGTCTTTTCCCCAGATTATTTTCTGCTCAGTTAAATCTGCAAGGTCACCAAGAGAATAACCTTGTTCTGATCCTTCGCCTGTGTAAACATCTCCTGATACAATGGAAATTTTATCAATAGATTCTATATCGGGTACATCATCTAAGGTAAATGAAAATGCGTTTTGACCAGAAAGAGACGGTTGTTTATGAATGACGATATATAGAACTGTATCAACTTTCTCTTTATTTATATGGGTTATTTCTTCAAAGCTATCTACTTCGATTTCTCCAGATATGATCGTTTTACTAGACAAGATTTCGGGAGAAGCATCCACATTAATATTATTCACGTCATCAATAGGAACAACACTAATATTGTTAGCTTGGTAAATACTCAAAAAAACATACAAACCAAAAAAAGAAACAAAACTCAGCGATAAAATGAGTATAATTTTTTTCAGGGGTAATTTATTTTTCAGAATAGTTTCCTCCATTCTTATTATATAATTAAAATAGTAACATACTGCAATGGTGTTATTAAGATAATACTAGATATGGTTGCGCTTCAATATCTTTATGTATACAATATATTTATCAAATAAAGAGAGCGTTTTTATGAAGAAATATAAAAAATGTTGTTGTTTTAACGGTTGCTATACTTATGTTTCAGGTGCTCAAGGAACCTGGTCATCTAGTTGGGGATAGGATGTAAACGGGGCTTCAAAAATTGGTGCAACAAGTGCTATGGAAAGCTCGTACTGGTACCAATTTCAAGTACACGGCGCAGGCAATGTAGTTTTAAGTCATAGTATTAAGCAATTAAGTGCTCATCAAAGTTACAGTACTACTCACTACTCTGCGCCTTTGCAACAAAAGCAAGGCAGAATTTCAGCATCACCTCAAGTACATTTTACACCAATCTTTAATCACTAAGAATATCTATAATAAAATCCATATTCTATGAAATCAGAATATGGATTATTTTTTAGAAAAGAGGATATTATGTTAAAATTTTCAAATTTAACAAAAACATTTGGCGATAAGACTATTTTAAATAATGTTAGCTTTCAGATAAATAACCCGGCACATCTTCATGTTTTAACGGGTGAAAGTGGGAGTGGAAAGACCACTTTATTGAATATAATGTTTGGATTAGATCATGACTACCAAGGGAAATATGAGTTATTTGGAGTGGACAGTAAGACATACAAAAATAAAAATTGGGATCATTTAAGAACTGAAGACATAAAAATGGTTTTTCAAGATTTTAAATTATTCGATCAGTTAACGATCTATGAAAATCTTTATTTATCAGGGGATTTTGAGGATGAAGAAATTTATTCTATTCTAGAAAGCATGGATTTATTGAGTTTGAAAAATGAATATGTCAAAAATATTAGTGGTGGACAAAAGCAAAGAGTTGCAATTGGGCGTGCCGTTTTAGGGTCTCCGAAAATCATTTTATTAGATGAGCCTACGGGAAATTTAGACGGTATGACGACCGATAAAATAATGGAGTACATCATTAAAATAAAAAATAAAGGGATCTTATTTTTTATTATTACGCATGATCATTCAATTCTTGAATATGCAGATGTAATATATAAATTGGAAAATGGAAAAATTTATGAAACCTATCAAAAAAATGAAAATGAACTTCTGGAGAATAGCCCAAATCCTGAGAAAGTAAAAAATATAAAAACAAAGAAACATATTGTTACATATACATTTTTAAGTATGTTCCGAAAAAAGAAAAGATTATTTTTGCTAGGTGTACCCATTATAATTATTCTAATAGCTTTTATATTGAGTTTTACTGCTTTTCAGTCGGCATCATTAGATTCATTTACTAGTTTTTTTGCAGGTGTTGATGATAAAACAATTGTCTTCAATACACAGAGTTTGACTTCAGAAGTAGAAGATGAACTTAGAAATAATAATATTCTAGCAAGTAATGATGGTAAGCGAATTGGCTTTTCAAATGACGATATCAATGAAGTTGCTAGCATTGAAAACATTGACAATGTTGAAGTTGTCGTAGAAGGAGTACAATCTCAATTTGATTATGAAGGAAATAGATTTGAATATAGATTAGATTATGAAAATATCCCTACATTTTTGAAAAAGGATCTTGATCAAATAAGGAATGGCGAGTCAATAATTTTTTCATTAACCTCTCAAAATGTCCCCTTGTCAGTGATTCGTAATTATAATTTTAATAATATAAGTATCATCTCAGGAGAATTTCCTAGTGATAATTCAAAAGAAATCTTGATTCCAGATTTATATGCTTTTACAATATCTGAAACAGAAGATATTACGAACTTAGTTAATACTACTATTGACTTAGATGTAACTTCTGAAGAAAAGGGTATGGATACTGAAAAATATAAAATTGTTGGTATTTATGATACGAAATATAAACAAGCATTATCTACATCTTATCCTATATATGTGGGGTATATTGATCAAAGTAATCTTCAAGATAAATTGAGCGAAGATTCTTACCAGTTTCATGCACAAAGTTATAAGGTAAATAAAGCAACAGAAGAATATACTGAAAATATTGTCAAAGATTATGAACACTTTGAACAAGCTATGGGAACTGGTTTCGACCAAATGATTGTGGTTGTTAATGATGAGGAAAATTTTGATAGTGTATACAAAGAATTAAAAGGAATTTTTCCTAAATATCAATTTACTTCGCAATATGATTTAAAGAATGGCGATTTATCAGGAATATATCATTCACTAGTTCGGAATTTAGTTGTAGGGTCTACAATAATAGCAGCTATTATTGGTGTAGTCGTAGTTTTTCTTAACAAAGGATATATTTACGATCGAACAAAAGAATTTGCTGTTTTATTTTGCCAGGGTTTTTCAAAAAATGACATTGCCAAGATTATTTCATTAGAAAACGGAATAATTTTTACGATTTATTTCTTTATTGCATATCTATTAGCTGTTGTAGCGAATATGCTATTTATAAGTAATAGTAAGTATGGTTACTTATTTGTAAATTTATTAACTTTAGAAAACATTATGTCTTTGGCTTTACTTGTCGTAATTATTCTTCTTTTCTCTATATTTTGGGGAATAGCAGGAATCAGAAATAACAATTTGGTGAAACTATTAAAAGGTTAAAATGAATGAAGAGGTTGGGGCATAAGTCTCAGCCTCTTTTAGGTTTGATTTATAAGCTTTTGATTAATATCAGTTTATGAATAATTTCATCTATTATAATACTAGTGAAAATTAATTTTAAAATAGTAACTCTACTGTACAAGTTTAAAACCTAGGAATAACTACAAGAAATTAATGATACAATAATAATCAAAGAGACATATGATAAAGGGAATAAGTGAGTTTTTTTCAATAAGTTAATATTTTTCAGAGTGAAGAGGGGAGGAAAACATGATTAATTATGAAGAACAGTTAATAGAAATTATTAATCAAGATAATTATATCTTATCAATTTTAAAAGCGGTTGAGAAATTAAATTCAAATGATGCTTGGATATGTGCAGGGATTATTCGAAATAAAGTTTGGGATAGTTTGAATAATAAAAGAACTCCTATAAATGATATTGATGTCATTTACTATGATTCTTCGGACACTTCATGGGAAGCAGAAAAGCTTCTTGAAGAAAAATTAGAATTTTTACTCCCCCATGAACCATGGTCAGCAAAGAATCAGGCCCGTATGCATTTGAAGAGTAATTTTGATCCTTTTAGATCATCTTATGATGGAGTTGCTCATTTTCCAGAAACACCCACGGCAGTTGCTATAAGACTTCGTAATAAAGAAATAGAAATTATGTCTCCTTATGGATTGAAAGATTTGTTTGAAAAGAAAGTTAAGCCCACACCATTTTATCAAAAAAATAGCGATCATCATTCAATTTATATTGAGAGGGTTACAAGTAAGAAATGGGAGGAAAAATGGCGTGATTTAATTGTTGAAATTTAAATAATTTTTTTTGCTTGGAAAATAGCCATACAGTAAACTTACCATAATAGAAGAGGAGCTAATAAAATGAACGAAATTATGAATACAGACGTTAAAAATACATTGGGGAATTATCCGGATTGGGCACAAAATAAGCTATTATTTATTCGTGAACTTATCCTTGAAGTAGCCTCAGAAATTAACGGCACTCCTGAAGTAGAAGAAACATTAAAATGGGGGGAGCCTAGTTATCTTACAAAACAAGGCAGTACAATCAGAATGGATTGGAAAAAAGCGGCCCCCACTCAATATGCTCTGTACTTTAACTGTAATACTCGTTTGATTGAAACGTTTAGAGAGGTTTTTCAGGATCAATTCAAATATGAAGGAAATAGAGCGATTGTTTTTGATAAAGAAGATGATATTCCGATTAGAGACTTAAAGCGTTGTATAGAAACTGCTTTAACCTATAAAGAACGAAAACATCTTCCTCTTCTAGGCATTTAGATTGAACCACAAATATATGGAATTTATAAAAATTGTGCATAAGAAAATCCCTTATCGATTTTTTGTTTGAATGCTGCTGGAATATTATGAAGTCCGCAACGATATAGTTACCTTTTTATATAAAAGTTGCAAAGGAAAATAAAGGTTCACCTGTCTTTTTTCTCAATTTATTATTTGCCATTATAAATAGTTTTTACCAAGCAGTTGATTAAAGTGAAAAAAAGCTGGCTGAATCGAATAAAGAATTGTCCAGTATAGTAAAAGATTTATTTTAAGAAATAAATTGAAAAAGATAGATGAAGAAATTCAAAAAAGTTATTGAAATTTTAAAACAGATGAGTGTAATTAGAAAATCTAGATATGGGCAACGGTTAGCTGCTTACTTATCAATAATCTTAGTATATATTTTTATGTGAGAAAAACTTTATAGCACATTAACCAAGATGCTAAAAAGGGAATTCCAAAGGGAGAAATGCCAAAAATCATTTACAGATAAGAGGTTTAACAAATGATAGGATAATTCGGAAAAAAGTAGTTTTGAGTATAAAAAAGATATCTATCAAGCAATACATAAAACTAAAGTTGGTGCAGTAAAAGAGAGAAGAAGACCATTTACTAAAATACAAAACAGAAAAATCTATGGTGATTCTCGGACTACTTATTTCTGGTCAATTAGACCATACTAGTATGGGAGGTTAAGTAATGGAAAATAAGATGTTCTATATTCTAATGCCTATATTTTTAGTCATATTAGCTTTTTATCCTTTAATAGTACCGCAGTATTTATCTCAAGGAGTATTTCTAATAGCCTGGTTTGTATTATTAATCCTTGTAAGTGTATCTTTCAAAGTATATTTTATAAGAAAAAGAAAATAAGTGGATTATCTTTGAACATTAATGGATAGTCCAAATCTATTTGGATAAAGGTATAGCTAGCAGAAAACTAACTATTTTGTAAATTCTCTAGGGTTCTATATCATTTGATGAAGGGCCCTTTTTTGAACTATTTTTAATTTTGAACTATTTCTCATTCGTAGGTAAAATATAATCGAACTTACAATCTTTTATACTAACAAACTGATATAACGAAATTAAGTTATCACACTACAAAATTCTTTACCTACAACAATCAAATAGTGTGTGATAAACTTAAATTAAATCAAGTATTAATGTGTAAAAAAGAGGAGTTTTTGAGTTTTGAGTAGGGAAATCTACACAATTGAACAAGAAAAAGAAGTACTGGAAGAAACAATGAAATCGCTAGGATATAATTTAAATCACAATTACTTTATAGCTGATAGGGGGCTAAGACCATTTCTTCAAGCGATTTTTGATCACTACCCTATTTCTGTATCGATGTTCCTAGGATCTTATTCTGTATTGTTTGCGGAGGATCATTTGGTAATGCTAAGCATGAAGTATCTAGAGTATGATAACCCGGAAAAGTATGTTCAAAAAATCAAGTATGAGGAGATTACTGATTTCTTTGTTTCACGTCCGTTTGTAAAATATTGTCTAGGGTTTAAAGCGAATGGCAAAAGATATTATTTTTATATTGATGCCAATGGTTCCTATTCTTTTACAGGTCTTAATTACTCAGATAAGAACTTTCAATACTTATTAGAGGATCACTTTAAAGGATTGTTAAAAGGGAAAATGTTAGGAGCGTATAGTGACAATAACAAAAAGACTTTCTTTGTGCTTTTAATCGTAATGTTATTATTTATCGTAATAGGAGCAGTATTTTCTAGCGGAGTGGCGAGTGCAGGTCATACTTTTTCAAGACCAGAAAAGCTCATTATTCTGCTATCGGTTGGAGGTTTATGGGGTCTGCTTTATTGGTATTTTAGAAACAAAAAGCATTAATGATGAAATAGTGAGACAATCAATAAAGAAAACTGTCTCAGTTTAAAACATCTAGGCTATTCTTTTTTTGTAACGTATAGTTATGATTAGTTAGTTTTTGAAAATGGATATGATAATTCTAGTTTTTAATCGATGTTGTTAAAGGATAGTATTTTCTCTCTAGTACACTAATCTACTGATAGAACCTAGTGAGCTTAATCAATGACAACCTCTTTAATAACTGAATTCGAAAAGGGAGGGTTAGCAGATGCAAATCATAGAAATAGTGAAGAAAAAATTGTGGTTACGAATCTTTCTCTATCTATTGATAGGAATTCCTGTAGGTTTGTTAATGGTAGATAATGAACTTGTATTAGGATTAGGATTAATTCTATTATTTGTAGTAGCACTTAAAGAAGAGAATTCGAAACAGAAAAAATAGTGGTAAGTATTTAAAAATAGGAAGAAATAATATATAAATCTCAATTAAGGTAAAAGTTAACTCATTGATAGTAAAGCGTTTTAGGATGGGCAATATTTTTTTGCTTTAGTGCATAGATTTGATAAGCTATAGTGGTATGTAGTCTTGAGAAAAAGCTCAGCACTATATGATACAATTGGATCAGGATTGAGCATTGAAGTAATGGTATACATAATTTTTACAGCACTCTGTGGTAATCTAAAAGTGAGAAATGTTTGAACCATATCTAGTTAAAATATGATACACTGTTTCTATAAAAGTAAACAAAGTTTACTAAAGAGGTGAATTTATGGCAACGATACAAGATATAGCTAATGAAGTGGGAATATCAAAAGCAGCCGTTTCGAGAATACTCAATAGAAAAGGATCCTTTAATGCTGGAACTAAGGAGAAAGTGTTTAGAGTAGCTAAAGACTTAGGCTACTTAGTACCACGAGAAAATCAACTTTTAGATGAAAAGTTTTTTAAAACAATAGGAGCAGTTTTCCCGACAGGTCATATACCATATTATAGTGTGTTAGTTTCATTATTAGAACAAGTTGCCTATAGTTTTGGCTATAGTTTGATGATTTGTAGTTCATTATATGATAAAGAAAAAGAGGAACTATTTTTTGAGCAGCTACGTGAAAAAAGAATTAGTGGGATCATTTATGGGAGTTTTACAAATGATGTCAATCTACCAATTAATGAAGACCTTCCCATTGTAACAGTCGGACATAGATTATCTGAAGACATCCCAGTTATTAAATCAGATAATCATTTGGCAGGCATTATCGCTGCGAAGCATTTAATTGCAAAAGGCTGTACGAATCTATTATATATATCTGCCTATCAAGTAGGGAAAAATAACGATGAGCGGTATAAAGGGTTTATTGAAGAATTAGAAAAAAGTAATAAGAAATGTAATGCCTACTTTACAGGAACCAATGAACGAAAGAAAGATATTCCTAGTGTGATAAGTCAAATGTTTATTGAGAACGTAGATGCAGATGGCATTTTTGTAGAGTCCTATACTTTGGCAGTTCAGTGCTTAAAAGTTTGTCAGTCATTAGGTATTTCGATTCCGGAGGACCTAAAAATAGTCACTTACGGTAATCAATTATTAAATGCGTATAGTTTTCCAGAGATTACAATGATATCTGAAAATACAAATCAAATAGCCTATGAGGCAGTATCCGCTTTAGTTGATATTATTGAACATGAGGATAACACAGAACCTGATTTAAAAGATAACCAGATCGTTATTCCTGTCTCCCTAATAGAAAAACAAACGACGTAAAAAAATACCTGTTTAGGTATTTTTTTATTTTCATTTAATAAACTTGTTGACTTTTTAAGTAAACAAGTTTATTATTATTTTGTAAACGTTCACAATAAAAGCACAGGCCATGCTTAATATTTGGGAGGAAATTATGTCTGATAACTATAAAAAAACTGCTGAAAGCATTATCGAATTATCTGGTGGGAAAGCTAATATTGCTCATGCCCTTCATTGTGCGACAAGAGTTCGTTTTAATATTAACAACTTTGATAAAGTAAACATTGATAAGATTAAAGAAGTACCTGGCGTTCTTGGAGTTATGAAGGTCGGGGATCAGCTGCAAATCATAATAGGTGCAGAGGTTAACAAGGTATTTGATGAGGTTTCAATACTTTTAGAAATAGAAACGGATGAGAACGAAACAGCAACTCCCCAAACTAAAAAGAAAACCAACCTATTTAAGTCAATTGGTTTAGGTATGCTTGATGGACTATCAGGTACAATGGGACCTGTTATACCAGCCATTGTTGCTTGTGCCTTTTTCAAAATGTTTGTTGCTATTTTAGGTCAGGACTTATTAAATGTACTTCCGGCTGAAAGCGATCTATTTATTTTACTAACCTTTGTAGGAGATGCCGGATTCTACTTCTTCCCGGTTATTGTAGGGTACACAGCTGCTAAAAAGTTTGGGGTTACACCCGTGTTAGGAATTTTACTAGGAGCCATTTTAATTCACCCAACCTTTATTCAAATGATCGCTGACGGAGATCAGTTTACTGTTTTTGGATTACCTGTTTATATGACGAACTACAGTGGAACGATCATTCCGACGATTCTATCCGTTTGGGTAATGAGCTATGTAGAAAAATTCTTTAATAAGTATATCCATAGTTCAATCAGAAGCGTTTTTGCTCCAGCCCTTACAATAATCGTTATGCTGCCAATCGCTTTTTGTTTAATTGGACCAGCAGGAGCCTTTTTAGGCAATTATGTTGTAAATGGTCTTTTAGCTTTACAGAATTATGTAGGATTTTTAGGGATAGCGATAATAGCAGCACTATACCCAATTCTTGTAATGACAGGCATGCATATGGTACTGATTACGGCACTTTTTCAAATCTTTGCGACACAAGGATGGGACGGTTTTGCAGCGCCAGCGCTTTGTTATGCTAGTTTCTCAGTAATGGGCGTTGCGATAGGTGCGTTCTTCAGATTAAAAGATAAATCACAAAAATCGTTAGCTGCTAGCTATGCAATAACGGCGATCGTTGCGGGAACTTCAGAACCAACAATTTACGGTATCTGCACTCGTTATAAAAAACCATTTTTAGGATTAATGGCTGGCGGGTTTGCTGGAGGTATATACGGAGGGATTGCAAACGTTGTTTCTGCAACCTTAGTACCTTCATCTAGTGTGACGGCGACTTTAGCTTTTGTAGGAGAATCTACTGGTAATATAGTTAACGGTGTGATTGCTTCAATTATCTCTCTTGTTGTTGCAGCAATCTGTACCTACTTTTGGGGATTTCGAAAAGACGAACCTGGATTGAAGGGATAAACATGTTGCATAAAAAAATAAAACTGAATGATACGGCATTTGTTGAGCTATATATTCCGGACTCAGTGATTTCATATGGGGTCAATAGAAAATGGCCTGCAGTTGTGATTTGTCCTGGTGGTGGCTATATGATTTCTGCTATCAAAGAAGGTGAAGCAGTGGCTATCCAATTTCTGGCTAAAGGGTATGCCTGCTTTGTTTTAAGATATTCAACCTTTATTAAAGACAGAGAATCTTATTATAATGAATCTTCAGAAATAAATGAGAATGGCTATTATCCTTCTCAAATACTAGAACTTATGGAAACGTTGCATATCATCCATGAAAATGCTGAAGAATGGGCAATAGATAAAGAGTCTATTTTTACGATTGGGTTTTCAGCGGGGGCACACATTATTACAATGGAAGCTCTTAGATGGAATGATGATTCCCTATTAAAACAATTAGGATTTAAACCTAAATCAGTGGAGTTGAAACCAAAAGGCTGTATATTGTGTTATCCAATGCTCAATGCTAAAATAGATACCCTTTCTAATCTTGATTTATCTGAATTTCAAAAAGATAGTATGAATGAATGTTTGCACAAAAGTAAAACGCCAAACAGTGAGCAAGTTGAAGCATTAAACGTGGAAAACTATCTACATTCTGATATTCCAGAGTTTTTCATTTGGCATACGACAGAAGATAGTGTAACGAATGCAGAAGACACAACTTCATTAGTAAAAAAATTTCAAGAAATTGGTCAACCTTGTGAATACCATCTTTTTAAGAAAGGTCGGCATGGATTGGCTTGTGGCAATAAACAGTACGCAAGTAAGGATACTGATGTAAATAATACTATCGGCATGTGGTTACCGTTAGTTTTTAATTGGATGGGAGAATTTTAGTTGATGTTAGATGAAGATAAAACAATTTTTGAATATAGAATGAATAAAGAAAAAAAGTACAGTGACATGATCAAAGAGGAAAACCTGAAAGACAATATTGAGAAAATTTCTTATTATTCTAAACACTGTGGTTATATAGATGGATATATATATAGACCGGAATCGTATGACTATAAAAAAGAATTACCGGTTGTGTTTAATTTTCATGGGGGAGGCATGGTCTTAAAATATTGTGAGCAAGATGGAATATATTGCCAAGATATTGCCAATAATGTAGAAGTAGCCGTTGTAAACGTGGATTATGCAGTAGCACCTGAGTACAAATTTCCGCTTCCCATTTTATCGGCTTACGATTTTATTGAGCAGGTTCTTGAAAATAGTGAACAGTACTATTTTCAAAAAGAAAATGTATTGTTAATGGGACATAGCGCCGGTGGATATATTTCTGCCGCACTATGTATATTGAACGACACAAATAAAAAAATCAATATCAAGGGATTAATTGCTGATTATGCTGTGCTCAAACAGGATACTCCCCCAGCATCTAGGGAATCAAAAGATAAAGATAAAGCTATACCTGTTACCAGAATGGAAGAATATTACAATTGGTATTTTGAGAAGGATGAAGATACGACTGATCCATTGGCTTCACCAATCAATGCGCAAGGTGAAATATTCCCACCTAGCCTCGTTATTTCAGCTGATTTTGATGCTTTAAAAAATGAAGAAAAAGCATTCGCTCAAAAACTACAGGATAGTGGCGTAGAGGTAATCTATGAGAACTTTAAAGATAGTATGCACGGCTTTACCCATAAGTGGTTTGATGAATTTAATGAAGAGCAGTCAAAAAAAGCCTGGAAAATGATGCAAGAGTTTATCCAAGCTCAATTGATTAGTAAAGATTTAGATTAGATGAAATAAACACCTAATAAAAAAACTTTATTAGGTATTGCCCCTTAACATTAGAGCTCAATATTTTCTAGCCATTTGGCTGGTTTGAATCCGGTATTCTACTGGACTTAAACCAGCCAATTTTTGTTTTTCGTCATTAGTGTTAGATCACTCAGTATAGTCTTCAGCTTCTTTATTGAATTTCTCATTCGCTTTCAAATAATATTTACCGTTTTACCATTCTAAAAAAATTTCAGACACCCTTATTCAAAATGAAAATTACAGTATGAAATATTGAGGAAAAAACAAAGGCATTTTTAAATGGATGCTTTACCTTGAACTGCCTCTGCTACAATTAAAGGAGCGTTTAGATAGATGAATAATCAAATTGTCAGATTAAAATCGTTCTGGTTTACTAATATGGATATATCCAATAGACTGTATATGTACTTTAAATAATAGAAAGGAAGTTTTTAAATGAAATATATTGTTGTTGGATCTTCTCACTTTGGTTATGAAGCAGTTGAGACCATCTTAGAGGCTGAACCTGAAGCAGAAATTCATTTATTTGAACGTGAAGACAAAGCATCCTTTATGAGTTGCGGAGCTCAATCCTATTTAATGAATATCGCGCAATCACCAGATGAGTTACATTATGCGAATGAAGAATCCTATAAAAGACAAGGCATTAACATCCATCTAAATAGTGAGGTTGTTGGTGTGAATGCTGATAAAAATACAGTAACAGTGAAAACGGACAATGGGGAAAGAGAAGAAAGCTACGATAGATTACTTCTTTCACCAGGTGGCTATGCACCCAAATTAAACATACCAGGAAATGATTTAGAACATGTCTATACTTTCCGTGGTCGAAATGACGCAGAAATGGTTAAAGCACGTATGGAAGATGCGAAGAAAGTAGTCGTTATTGGTGGAGGATACATCGGTATTGAAGTTGCCGAAGCCTATAGAGAAAACGGTCAGGATGTTACGCTCATTGATGCAGTTGATCGTTTCTTACCAAGCTACCTAGATGAAGAATTCTATCCAAGCTTATCTAAAGAAGCGGAAGAAAAAGGATTGAAAATTCAAACAAATGAATTAGTGCAAGAGATTAAAGGAGAAAATGGTGAAATTCAGGCAGTAGTAACGGATCAAGCTGAATATGAAGCAGATACCGTGATTATGGCTGTTGGAGTTAAGCCCGATACATCTTGGCTAGCGAACAGTCTTAAATTAGATGAAGCTGGTTTTGTAGTTGTCAATGATTATTTAGAAACTTCAGCTAAAAATGTCTATGCAGGCGGCGATGCGACATTAATCCCCTTCAAGGCAACAGGCAAAAAACAAAACATAGCCTTAGCAACAAATGCCCGAAAACAAGGCGTTATCGCTGCTAAAAATGCGATGGGAGAGAAAGTCGAAATGCCCGTAGTCAACGGGACGTCTGGATTAGCTTTCTTTGATTTGAAATTTGCAACAACTGGTTTGAATAATGCTAACTTAAAGAACTATGACGGAAACATTAAAACTTTCTATACTGAAGAAAGAGTCCGTCCTTCATTTATGCGTGATGGGGACATCAAAGTTGAAATGAAACTATTCTATGATTCAGAAACAGAAGTAATCTTAGGAGCACAATTTTTATCAACTGGAGATATTACCCAAGCAGCAAACACCCTTTCACTAGCCATTAGTAACGAAATGACCTTAAGTGATTTAGGGAAAGCAGATTTCTTCTTCCAACCAGGATTTAGCCGTCCATGGAACTTCTTAAATGTTTTAGCACTAAAAGCGCAAGGAAAAACATTTGGTTCAACAGAGATGTTGTTTTAACAATACCAAAACTTAAAACCTAATCGTTCATATCTTTCATTCTAGCTATTACTATTGATAATAACGTTAGATAAGAAAGTTATCGAACAAAAAAGTAACAATCCCTTCAAAATCAGGATTGTTACTTTTTTTATTCAATAAGAGAGATAATTTTTTACAGAAAGAACTTTTTAGTTACACAAACTTCTTGATGATCAAAAAAATTTAAATTTGTAATAGTAAAAATTTACTAATTTTTATAATCTTTAATTAGTATCATTTGAAAATCTTTTTATTCTCTAGTACTGTTTTATTAAGGAAGAGATTTCATTATGTCGAAAAAATTTTATTCGCACAACAACAATAACTGCTTTGCTTTTTTACTAGTCTGTTAGCTATCTCATCTTTTTACAATGTAGCTGCAGCAGAGAATCCAACTGTTAATGTTACTACGGAAAACACTACTCAAGCTAGTAGAGAAGGTGTCATTAGCAATATTTCACATATAAAACAAATGATAGAAATAGACAACAAAGGGCACTTGGAACTTAAAGATAACGTGTCTCAAGAGGATTTTGAAAAATATGATTTATCTCAATTAGAAGAGCATTTTATCACTTTAAACCAAAAAGTTGATCAAGGGATAATTTCAATCAATTCAGAACTAGAAATTCAAGAAAGTAATGATATTGTTACTATTTCTGCTTCTGTACCTACTAGAGAATATCATTGGTGGGGTTACAAAACTACGTATATTAATTCTCAAACTGATTCAGCTATAAGCACATTGGATAGTTTTGCAGCGGGTACTGCAGGAGTGTGGTTCCCAGCAATCGGAGCTGGAGCTGGCGTATCATCAGCGTATGCCTCTTTGTTAGCAAGTAGAATGGGCGCTAACAAAGACGGAAACGGCGTAATAGTCGATATGACTTGGGCCGCTGACTTAACATATTACCTAGATAAAGGAGGCAATAATAGTGTTCTATTTTGCGATTTTCGTATTACTTGCAAGTATTGGATTTGGAGTACTTCACGCAACTCATAAAGGTGATAAAAAAGAATTACAAAAATTCAATATCGGTTTTTCAATTCTCATGGCTATATTTGCACTAGCTAACTTACTACAAATATTAGCTTAAAAAGTATACTAAGATTAGTATATTTTCTGTTTGATATTAGTTTTTTACTGTTTCATAGAGATTATAAAATTACCAATATCCTCTTCAATTGAACTATTTGTTATCGACATAGAGTCAATTAGCTTTCCATTATTCTGTTCTTTCGGAGCACTTATCGTGTCTATAACATAAAGCGTCTAATGCATCAATCGCTGATTTTTCTTTATTATCTTTTCCACACCAATTTCCGTACCGTGTTATTTCAGCAAATCCTGCTAGTGTAACTAAAGATGCCAGAGTTTCTTTCTGGTGTTTCAATAATGTTTGAAGAATTAAGGAGCAAAGCCGTAATATAAAGCAGAATAAATGGGTTGTGCTAATAAAAACACTCCAAACAGTGCAGGTATAAAAAAGAACATAAATACTATTTTCAAAAAAGGAAATTGATTTTGAGATAATATTAGTTTACTACCAAACCACGTTATAATGGTTAAAAAAGCTATCATCAAAGGGTAATACGATATATCTACAAATGCAGAAAAATGATCAATTGTAGGAAATTCATTATTTCCAGAACTTTTTATTAAAGCGATCCATCCCAACCAAATGACAAGAAAGGTACCTTGTAAAAAAATGGCAAGTGTGACTAAACTGTAAAAAATAGATTTTTTTTCTTTTCTGACTAATAAATAAACGATTCCCACGTAAATAATTCCTGTTAATACGGCGAAAGATGGATAATATACAAACAAAGTGATTACTCCTTTTTTATGAAAATGTTCTCAATAAGAAACTTGATTATATTAAAACAGGTTCTTCTTTTTTATGAAAATTGCTTCAGAAAAGTTAGTGTACTAAAAGCTAGAATGATAGTTGCTGGACAGTGTAGGAATATACTATTCGACCAATTCTCTATAAAGTTATATTACAAAGGATTGTATCGATATTCATTTATGATTTTAAGTTTAAATTCACATCTATCATTTGCTGTACAAAGTTCCCACAGAAGTTAGAAAGCTTTCTCTAAAATCTGGGAGATAATATCTGCTGATCAATATTAACCCTGAGTTATTCTATATATTTATTTTTAAAAAATAAATTACTTTAAGGGTGATAGGGTTTTACGCTAGTAAGTTATCCAATTGGCAATTCATTAGTTAGTGTAAACCTTGCTCCACGAATCTATAAATTCACATACCCAACAGCAGCTTTGTAAATATTTCTAGAGAGCGCATAATCCTATAATCCCCAATTAATTTTCCAAGGTACCCACTAAAAACATCTACAACACGTACTTGTAATGCGCCTTCACTTAAATCACCATATAATATGTGTAAACCACTATTACTGTGTTCGAAAGCATGAACACAGCCATTAACAAATTTTTGTGAGTATAAAGCTGCTTGGGCGCTTACAACAGTCGCTTCCGCTTCATCAAACTTTTCAACAAGCTCAAAAAATTGTTCAGCACTGATATTAGAATTTTATGTAGTTTTAAGGGTATTGATTATAGTATTTTTGTTAGTCTCTTTTACTCCTTTTGAATTTTAGTTTGCTAGATATTGACCGATTCAGAAGCTTCAACTGATTGTATATTGTTCATTACAGGAATAGTTGTGGATAAAAGTGTAGCAGAAATAAGTGAAATTTTGATGTTTTTATACATATTAAACGTTTTAATTAAAAATTTATTTACATATTTAAATAGATTAAAGGATTTAGACTTTTAGAAATAACCTCCTACTACTATAATAACTTTATAACATAATTAATCAATGGATATTGGATATTATTTATTGGGCTTACTTATTATGTTAAAAACATAATATAATAAAACCTACTATTTCTTTTACAGATGTATAGTAAGGGTGAAAGGTATGAGTCCGAAACAAAAACAGGTTTTTTCTTATTTCTTATCGGAGATAACGGACTTCTAGTATTCCAGAAATAGTTTTCGAATCCACATGAATATATTCCAGGGCTTTAGAAACCGTCTGCCAGGAGAATCAGTTGCCTTGTATAATCTTGAACCCACTATAGGCAAAGAAACTAAAATAGTTTACTTCACTGAAAGCAGATATTACGAATAACGAGACTAAGATATGGCAGTTTCTGGACCTAACATAAGAACATTACTGCAACAATCGCTAAAGAAGAATTTTATATAGTAGAATTGGAAGCAAAGGTGAAAATAAATCAATTTCAATTATTAACGAGTATAATTCAAATTGATTTAAAAATTTACTGTATGACTATCTTTGATCAAATTTAATTTCATAGTATATCTGAGATTAAATTAAAAAGCTGCTTCTTTGTGGAGTTGAGTACTGCCCCCGGAAGTTAAACTGTTTGCTCTAAGGTACCTAACTTTAGATTCTATACATATTTTAAATAGAAAAACGTCCTTACATTATTTTGGTAAGGGCGCTTTTTTACAAGAATAAAACCAAGCCTTCGAAATTCAATTGGTAGTTTCTGATTCATATAACTTTCTTTGTTGTTCAACCAGCAAGTCGAGCTTTTCTTGTGCTTCTCTGTTCAGCCTTACAAAGTCTCTTTGAAAAGCCCAAAAGATCGCAGAAGTTGGGGTGTATTCCTCTACTAATCTTTCCAGATCTGGAGTGTTTGATGAATAATAATCCCCTAGAAACTCCAGACCATTCTCCCAGCTTTTTAGCTTATTTAATACATCTTCTAACTCAATAATTTCTGAGTATACATTTATCTTGTTTTCAGACATAGTTATTCCTCCAATAATTTTAGTTGGGCATACTTTTACAACAATTAAAAGATATTTTGACATGAATAGAGATTTAATACTAAATATAGTTTACCAAAACTAAAGTGAATTATTGTAGCGGGTATCCGCTAGATTTATAAATTTTGTGGTAAAATTTATAATAAATTGAATTTTATAAAATTAAAAAATTGTTGAAATCTTGCTAAGATACTCTAATATTTATGGTATCTGAGAAAATTATAGAGAAATTTTCTTTTCTATGAATGTAGCTTTAATACGTTATTCTAAAGTAAATAGTTATTTTACATAATTTTATTTGGAAAAGTAAGTTCCAATTCTTTTAACAATAATAAGTATAGTAATCCTAGTGATTGCTGGATAAGGGGAGGTAAGAAACATGAATCAGTATGAAAAGAAAACTACATCAGGAAATAATACATCAAGTATTACAGGATCATTGCCTTTTGAGGGAAGATGGACAGTAGGTGCAACGCCAGATGAGATAATTCCGAGTCATGGAACGGATCTGTTTGGCGTTGGATACGCAATCGATTTTATGGCCGTAGATAGTCAAAATGAAACAAGCAGGAAAACGAGTTGGCGGACACATTTAAGCTCCGAGGCTCCTGAGATCTTCTATGCATTTGGGAAGCCAATCTTCTCTCCAGTTTCTGGTGAAATTATTAGTATTCATAATGGAGAACTAGACCACAAAGCGTATCGTTCACTAGTCACTTTGATTCCCTATGCTGTCACGCAAAGAAGTAGAATGCGTAAAGGACCAGAAGCAATTGCTGGTAATTATATTGTAATCTCACCTAATAATACTGATCTTTATGTAGCAATCGTGCACTTACAATTAGATTCATTGATTGTGAAGAAGGGAGACCATGTAATACAAGGAGAGCATATTGCAAACTGTGGAAATTCAGGGAACTCGACCCAACCTCATATTCATATTCAAGCAATGGCGAGTGCAGATTTTTATAATACAGTAGGGATCCCTTTATATTTTAATGAATTTACTCAACAGAATACGGAAACAAGAGAGTCTGAAATCATAAAAAGTGGCTTCCCAGCAACTGGTTCTGTAGTGAGTCAGAATTAATTGGTTTATTAAGCATATAAGCAGACGAAGGTTAACTAAGAGAGAATAATCCTGAACTAAGTGTTTTATCAATGGATTACTATCAAGAAAAACAACTGATTTTTAACCAAATTGGATTAATAATAAGTATTAGAATTAATGATTGGTATATCTTTGTAATTCAAGAAATGGATAGAGTTATTTGTTCGTAAGAAAGTGAAAAAAGAGTATCAATATGTATTTAGTCTTATTCACGATTATTTATTGTGTCATTACCCAAATTTTAAATTTAAACGATGCACTTTCTTTTGGAATTTATTTAATCGGTTTAAGTATTGCAAAAGGCATTCTTGGTAAAGAACTTACGGATGTTTTTAATTTCAAAAAACAAGCTACATGTACGAAATAATTGGTTTAAAAGATTCATTCATGGAAATGATCGCTTTAATGCTGATTTATCTTAATACCTATTTAATTGATTATGAGCCGCTGTCTGTTTTCGAATTCATTATTACATTTTTCGTTTTTATACTAGTCTATCGATTTTTATTTTAGGGCATACTATTAAGGTTCAAAGCTTTTACAATAGAAAGTTCAAAAAGCTGATTCAAAACTTCAAAAAAAGTATATGGCAAACAGAGCTTGAAATTGATAATTGAAAAATTAACTCAGAGTTTTTCAAACGAAAAAGTATGGCTAAGCATTCATTCAAGTAATGATATAGCCAAGCATCTTTATGAACGTTTCGGTTTTCAGAAAGAGGAACTGGGTTTGAAACGGATGATGAAATTTTTATGAGTCGTAATTTAAAAGAATTCATAAATTCTTGAATTAGTTGGTGAATGATTATCCTCAAAGAGACATAAGTATCTATTCAAGAATAATAAATAAAATATAAAACAAGTCTAATGAATGAATCATCGTAAAAACGAATTATTTACTCCTATGCACTAATGGAGGAAAATAGTTCGTTTTTAATTTTATTTATTTCAACGACAACTAAATATATTGATTCAATTATATAAATGATATTTTGTTTTTAAAATCATTTCATAGTAGAAGTAATTGACTAAATTTAAAGGTGTATGGTATGTTAAAATTATACTAATTTATATAATATTAGGAAGGAGCTGAAATTTTGAATCCAGTTTTAACAATTAAAGGATTACAAGTAAAAAAAAGCAATCAATTAATTCTTGATATAAAAGAAGAAATAGCCATATCTTCTGGAGATAATGTAGCAGTATTAGGAGAAAATGGTGCTGGTAAAACGACTTTGATCAATGCAATTTTAGGAGAAATAGACTTTGAAGGAGAAATAATTAAACACTTTCAGAAAAAAGATTGTGGTATTGTCTTTCAAGATAATGCATATAATGACCTAATGAAAGTTTACGAACTAATAGAATTAGTTTTACCCTTAAGAAAAGAAGCTTTAACTCATTTTATCGAAAGCTATGATTTGAAAGATTTAAAGAAGAAATATATTAAGGATCTATCTGGTGGAGAGAAACAAAGATTAACCTTAAGTTTAGTATTAGAAAGTGAAAAAAACATTTATTTTTTTGATGAATTAACTTCGGGGTTAGATTATAAAAAAAGACTTGCTCTACTCGCTATGATGAAGAAAAAAACAATAGCTGGAACTGTACTGAATGTGACCCATTATTTTGATGAAATTGAAAATTGGGCCACTAAAATATTAATGTTGAAACAAGGAAAATTAATATTTTTTGGATCGAATGAAGATTTTTTTGCGAAGTTTAAGCATTACTCGGTTGTAAAAGTAGAGTATAACCAATTGGAAAACTTTAATAAATCGACTATGGAGAATGTTCAAACTGCAGATACCGGTGATGGCATAGCATTCATCTGTCCAAATCATGACATGCAGGTTGATGTAAAAAAAATATTAACTAATAATAATGTTGTCTACAGTGTTATAAAACAAAATGTTTATACTTCCTATCTAATGGCGTACGCAACAAATGAAAAATCAAATCATAAAATGACCGAGGTGAAAAAATAGTGAGATATTTATGGACAAGTATAAAATTGCAGTTCCGTATTCCAATATCCATCTTTTTTTCATTATTATTTCCGTTAATTATGATGTTTGCGATGGTGACTTCTTATGGTAATTTTGATATAGGGAATGGTTATTATTTTGTCGATAAATACTTTTTGATCAGTACGGGTATGGGAATGCTGCCTATCTCATTAATTAGTTTCCCCATTTGGTTAGGTGAAAGTCTGCAAAATCAAAGTTATAAACGCCTAGAATATTTTGGACTAAAAGCACATCACATGGTTATTTCTGACGTTTTCTCCTATGTCTTATTAACCACTTTAAGCATTTTAGCCAATATAGTTTTTGGCTTTATTATGTATGGATTAACTATTCCAAGTACTGGTTATTTATTTGCGTATGTTATTCAATGTCTATATTGTAATTTGATTTTCCTCCTTTTTGGGGCAATCATTGCACTATTGGTAAAAAACACCAGAATATTAATGCCTGCAGGAATGGTCCTATTGTTTAGTTCCTATATTTTCACTGGAGCATTTTCCTCATTTTCAGAGCTTCCAGAAACTTTTCAGACAATTGGAAGATTTATCCCGATGAAATATGTAATGAATGACTTTTTTGAAATATGGACAGAAACTGAACTCGTTAATGTAGATTTTCTACTGTTAACTACAGCTTTAGCTGTAGTGTTTACTGTGATTTTAGTATTAATACTAATAGCGAATAAAAAAAGAAAAAATTGAATTAAGTTTATCTGTATAAACGAACTAGTAGACTATTGTAGTTAAAGGAAGGTTTAAATTAATGAAAAAGAAGCTGAATAATCCAAGTACTCGCATCATAGCGTCCATTGTTTTAGGAATTGTTATAGGAGTCATAGTATGTTTTATCGCAATTCGTTTTGGGTACAGCCATATTAAAAGTACGGATTTGATGGAATACAATGTAAACTTGATTGGGTTAAACATTTTTAATATTCAAAGAGAGGGTGCTGAATATATAGGTACTCCTAATAACAGTAACATGATGTTTATCGGTCTCGCTTTTTCTATGGTATTAGCAATCGTAACTGAAACAATTGAATAGGTTACACTGAGTTGGACAGAAAAGATAAGGTGTGTATACTAAACACAATTGTAGCTTTTAAAAATAGAAAGAAAGTCGAAAGTAAATGATAAATAGCAGTAAATAGGTTCATTTAACTCTTTATTTGTAACACTTAATATTTTACAATTGACATATTAAGAAACAAGCGATTGAAAAAAATAAAAAGAAAGGATGAGAGAATGATACATTCGTATAAAAAGCTCGTATCTATTTTGCTAGCAATATTTTTATTAATTGTAATTATTGTATTTTCACCAGAGTACAGATTAATCGGTTGGATCATACCAATACTGTCTGGAATAGCAATCAATTTAGCTTTTGTGCCTTTTCCATCAGACAAAGGTAAATCTGTTAAGACTAACAAGCCATACTATTTGATCTTACCCGCAGCGTATACGCTTGGTTTTATGTATATTTCGGGTATTCAAGCTGTAAACTTTTTCGTGATTGGATTTTGCTTAGCTCAAATATATAAACGAATAAGAATAAAACTTAGTCTGAAGATATCAACCTAAAAAAATTAAATTTTAAAATTTTCTAACTAATTATTGGATTAAGGAGTTTAATATCGATAGTGTAAAATGTAATAAATTAGTTAAAAATAGGGTAGGATATTCTAAATGTAACTTATAAAAAATTTGTATATATGGTTTGCTGATATAATATTATCATTTCCTCAAGAATTTATAGTGAGTATTATAATCAGCTTCATAACAGTACTCTTAAGTCGATTTTTTAAATATATTGGAAAATATATCAAGATAATTAGAATAGTTATGAGAAAAATACAGCAATTCTTAAGTGATCAACCTACAATAGAATCAAAATATACAATAAATCCTTCTCCAAGGTATAAAGGAGGATTTAAAAGAAGAAAAAAAGAATCAAGGTTTACAAATTATTCAGGATCGCTTGGGATAGTACTATACACTAGTGTTGTTATTACAATAATCTCTTTAAATTTTTTAAAGACTTATCAATACAGTATTCGAATCAATATTTTCGCCATCAATTTGTTTTTTATTAGCTTTGGAATTTTTCTAATTGTTATTTCTGCGTTAACCAATAGAATACAGAAAAGTACACTTCTTTTTAGTATAGTGGGTATCATATTATCTTTCTACACTTATTACATAGCAACTATATTACCTAGATTAACGAAAAAGATACCAATTGATTTCAACATTTTAACTTTGTTTACTGATTTGGATACTTTTTTAAAGCTTATGATTATGCTCGGAGGAATATTGATTCTGTTTTTGGAAATAGGGATAGTTTTAGCGTTGTTCATTAGAATGTTTGTCATAAAAATTGATAAATTTATATCCAATAGAGTGACAAAGTATATTATAATTAAAACATCTATTTTTGATAATAAGAGAGCGTCAAGAAGTTTGTGTAAATAAAAAGTTCCTTCTGTAAAAAACTTATCTTTCTTCTAGTTCTCCAAACATTTCCCAAAGTTCTGCTTCAGCTTGTTGGAAACCGCGGTGGCTTCGAGTTAAAAATTTCTGATTATACAGATCAAAATTTGAGACTAAAAAGCGATCCATAGATTCTTCATTTTGAAATTGCTCTTTACGCCGACTGTATTTTTTAATTTGTTTGTTAAAAGACTCAATCAAATTAGTGGAGTACAAGCTTCTTCGGATTGAAGCGGGAAAGTCATAAAAGGTCAGTAAGCTATCGTTCTCTAAAATAGATTTG
>NZ_FMZD01000031.1 GCF_900101525.1 Marinilactibacillus psychrotolerans
AAAAGTATAATTTATATTAAATTCTACTATCAATTATCATTAAAAAGACCGATCTTTTATTAGATCGGTCTTTTTATAATAGGTAGAAAGATTTTGGTACTGATGAAAAGATCTATTATCAATTTCAGGAATAAAAATAATTAATTAAAAAACACAACCACTATTAATATCTTTTTGTGAGATATTAATTGAATGGATTGTGTTTTTCAGCTAGTCTTTTTTTCTCAATTGCTTTTATTAATTATTTCCAGTTTTTTTCATTTAATATTTCATCCAGCAGATCAGGATTAAATGTTTTTTGTTTTAACATATTAATTTCATGACCATAAGGCGCTTTTTTATTTTTTTTATCTTCCCCTACATAGGGTGTTTCAAGTATTTTAGGGAGTGATTCTAATTTGGGATGATGCACAATATAGCTTAATGCTTCAAATCCTATTTCACCAAATCCAATATTTGCATGTCGATCTTTTCCAGCCCCGATAATGTTTTTAGAATCATTAACATGAACAACTTTTAGCCGTTCCAGTCCAATAATTCTATCAAATTCCTCTAAAACACCATCAAAATCCTCTTTAATATCATAGCCAGCATCATGAGTATGACAAGTATCAAGTGTTACTGATAACTTGTCATTTAAATCAACCCGTTCAATAATTTGTGCAATTTCTTCAAAACTGCGTCCAATTTCTGTACCTTTACCGGCCATTGTTTCAAGTGCTATTTGAATTTTCTGATCTTTATGAAGAATCTCATTAAGTCCTTTGGCAATTTGTTCAATAGCTGCGTCTGAACCTGCTCCAACATGGGCTCCTGGATGCATAGTCATCTGAGTAGCTCCGAGCGCTTCTGCCCTTTTGATTTCTTCTTTCATAAATTCTACCGCAAAAGCAAAATTCTCTGTTTTGATCGTATTTCCCAAATTAATAATGTATGGTGCATGAACAACGATACTATCTAAATTGATATTATTTTCTCTCATATACTTCTGTCCAGCTTCGATTTTCATTTCAGAAATATCTTTACGACGAGTATTTTGAGGTGCTCCAGTATAAATCATAAAAGTTGTTGCATCATAGCTTTTGGCCTCTTCAGCAGCGCCAAGCAGCATTTCTTTACCTTTCATTCCTACGTGCGAACCTATCAATATCATTTTTTACTCCTTATCTGTTTTAGCAGTGATCTTCAGGGCTAACTCTTTTAATTGGTTATCAGAAACAACTGACGGAGCATTCGTTAAAGGATCTATTGATTTACCATTTTTAGGAAACGCAATTACTTCACGAATATTTTTCTCATTTGCAAGAATCATGACTAATCGATCAAGTCCAAAAGCAATCCCACCATGTGGAGGGAATCCATATTCCAGTGCATCTAATAAGAACCCAAATTGATTTACTGCTTCCTCTTTAGAAAACCCTAATGCTTTTAGCATTTTTTCTTGTAATTCTCTCTGATGTATCCGAATAGATCCTCCACCTATTTCATAACCATTCAATACAATATCATAGGCATTTGCATAAACATTTTGAGGATCTGATTCTAGCTTACCAAGGTCTTTTTCAAGTGGCATAGTAAAAGGGTGATGAGCTGCACTATAACGTCCAGCTTCTTCATCGTACTCTAATAATGGCCACTCATCGACCCATAAGAATGCTAATTGAGACTCATCAATTAGATTCAGTGTTTTACCTAAATGGATTCTTAATGCGCCTAATGCATCAAATACTACCTTAGGTTTGTCGGCTACAAATAAAAGTAAGTCTCCTTCTTCTGTATCCATTCTCTTCATAAGTTCTTGAGCAATCGGTTTATCATGAAAGAATTTAGCAATAGGTCCGCTAAATCCTTCTTCCGTCACTTTCATCCAGGCTAATCCTTTAGCCCCATATATAGAAGCGACTTCTCCAAGAGCATCAATATTCTTGCGAGAGAAGTCATCAGCCACACCTTTTACATTCAAACCTTTGACTACTCCACCGTTTTCAATAGTACTTGTAAAAACTTTAAAATCAGAGTTTGTCACAATATCCCCCAATTCAATAAGTTCAAGGTCAAATCGTGTATCAGGTTTATCACTACCATAACGATTCATAGCCTCATCATATGAAATTCTAGGGAAAGGTCGAGAAATTTCCATATTTTTAGTTTCTTTAACAACATCAACCAATAATTTCTCCATCAAATCTTGAATTTCTTTTTCGTCAATAAAACTCGTTTCAATATCAACTTGAGTAAATTCTGGCTGACGGTCTCCTCTAAGGTCTTCATCTCTAAAACAACGTACAATTTGATAATAACGATCAATCCCTGCCCCCATCAAAAGTTGCTTAAACAATTGAGGTGACTGTGGCAAAGCAAAAAACTTACCTTCATGTACCCGTGATGGGACTAAATAGTCTCTAGCACCTTCAGGAGTAGACTTAGTTAAATATGGTGTTTCGATATCTAAAAATCCGTTGCTATCTAAAAAATCACTAAAAACTTTTTTTACTTTGTGACGCATAATCATATTTTCTTTCATCTTGTTACGTCTTAAATCAAGATATCTATATTTCAATCTAATATCATCTGACACTTCTACTGTATCTTGAATATCAAATGGAGGTGTTTTGGCTTTATTTAAAATCGAAATACTTTCTGCTTCAATCTCTATTTCTCCAGTTGGCAAATCCTTATTTATTGTGCCATCTTGTCTTTTTACAACTTTTCCAGTTAATTCAACCACAAATTCAGAACGCAATGTTTCTGCGATTATAAATGCTTCTTGAGATTTTTCAGCATTAAATACGACTTGAATGATTCCTTCACGATCCCTAAGGTCTAAAAAAATCATTCCACCTAGATCTCTTCTTTTCTGGACCCATCCCGCTAGTGTGACTTGTTTTCCTACCTGCTCAATTGTTACTTCTCCACAATACATCGTTCTCTCCATACTTTTCACCTATCCTAATCCTTTAAGCTATTTTCAATTTCTTTTAAATATTCAACTATATTATCTTTAGATACTTTATCTAAAGATAATACTGTTTCTTTTCCAGTTTCTAACAACTTAACATTGATTGTACCTTTATTTAACTCATTTTCACCTAACGTAAATACATATTTAGCATTTAATTTATCAGCTGTCTTAAACTGTTTTGCAGGTTTTCTATTTAAAAATTCTCGTTCTACATTAAGTCCTGCTGCTCTTAAAATAGAAGCAACTTTAAGAGCTTCTTTATTTGCTGCGTTACCAATCGTCACGATAAATGCATCTAAAGCAGCAACTTCCGGGAAATCAAAGTGACTATTTTCAAGTAACATTACGAGTCTTTCAAGACCAATACCAAAACCAAATCCTGGAGTGGAAGGTCCTCCAACTTGTTCTACTAAACTATCATATCTACCACCAGCACAGACAGTTGTATTTGAACCAAAATTGGGATCTTCAGTCATAATCTCAAATATTGTATCGTTATAATAATCTAATCCTCTTACCATATTACTATCAATTTCATAATTGATTTCTAAAGCTTCTAAATATTTCTTCACTGCATCAAAATTCTGCTTAGAATGTTCGTCTAAATAATCTAATATAGAAGGCGCCTGAGCGACAAGTTCTTTATCTTTTTTATTTTTACTATCCAAAACACGCAGTGGGTTCTTATACAAACGGTTCTTAGAGTCTTCACTTAACTCATTCATATGCGGTTCTAAATAATTAATCAAAGCTTGACGATATTCTTTACGTGTTTCAGTATTTCCTAACGAATTGATGACAAGCTTGAGATTTTTTATGTTGAATGATTTGAAGATATCCATTGCTAAGGCCATAGTTTCAACATCCGTTGCCGGATTACTACTCCCAAAAACTTCCACACCTAACTGATGGAATTGACGCATACGGCCTTTTTGAGGACGTTCATATCGGAACATGGGTGCAATATAATAATATTTTGATGGTTTATGATACTCAGGTCCGTATAATTTATTTTCTACGTAAGCACGCACTACTCCAGCAGTTCCTTCAGGACGTAGAGCAATATGTCGGTTTCCTTTATCCATGAAATCATACATTTCTTTTGAAACAATATCGCTTGTCTCTCCCACGCCACGAGAGAACAATTCGAATTGTTCAAATAATGGGGTACGAATTTCTTTAAACTGATAACGAGCTAAGGTTTTTCTTGCATGGCTTTCAATATACTGCCATTTATTTGTATCTTCTGGTAAAAAATCAGGGGTTCCTTTAATTTTTTGATAATTCATTTTTTTCCTCCAGTTTCATGTGTCATTATATATAATAAAAAAAGCCCCTCTTCTATACGAATGTATAAAAGAAGGACGTGTATAATAATTGAGTCACGTGGTACCACCTAGTTTTAGAAAGTAAATTACTTTCACTCTAAAGTTAACGCCTTCTACGTGATAGCTTTTCACTATCAAACCTCCAGAGTGTCTTTCAGATATTTGTTAAGGGTCTCTTTCAGCCAAGGAGAACCTTTCTAGGTCAATAACAAGTATCCTAATTTCTCTTTCATTGGTAATTTATTTAAATAGTTAAGTTCTAAATATATTTATTGATTACAAGCTTACAAGAAAGAGGTTGTAAAGTCAATATACGTTTTTATTTTTCTGAGTCCCTCTTACATATTGCAATGACAAAGATTTAACTGATATAATAGTAAAAACTGAGTGTTATTACCCTGTACTATTTGAAAGGATGCCTGTAATGGATCAAAATGACCCAACTATACATAATCAATTATTTCCTAAAAAAAATATTTTTATAGCTATTATTCTATTACTCTTGAGTATAACCATCGCTTCTACGATCGTATTGGCCAACGAAAATACAGTCGTAGTTAAAGCTAACGTGCTGAACGTACGTATCGGTCCAGGACTTTCTTACGATGTTATGACTCAAGTCAATGAAGATCAGAGATTAAATGTTTTAGCTGAAGATAACGAATGGTACAAAGTAAGGCTATCAAATGACCAAATTGGATGGGTAGCAAGCTGGCTAGTAGAAAATGAAGAAATTTCTTCAGAAAATCAGCGTTATGGTATAGTTACCGGTACCGAGGTCAATATTAGACAATACGCTACTACTGATTCTAAAAAGTTAGGTATAGTATACGAGAATACCGAGCTTTCTGTCCTATACGAAGAGAAAGACTGGTATCAGATCCTTTATTTAGGAAAAGTCGCTTGGATCCACAAAGATTATTTAAAATTAATTGATCCACCGGTCAAGCAAGCTGCCGAAGAATCTGTTTCTACCCAACAAGTTATTATTGGAAATCAAGATACAAATATCAGAAGTTCTCCCAGTACTGATGGTGATATTTTAACCGTTGCAGCTTCAAATAGTAAGCTTAATTATTTAGGCACTGAAGAAAAATGGTATAAAGTACAACTAGATAATGGCCGCACTGGATATGTAGCAAACTGGGTTTCCAGCCTTTCAGAAGTAGATACAGCAGATGTTGAAAAACAAGAAAATCAAAAACAAAGAATCGCTACAAATCTTTCAGAAGCAACCATTATGATTGATGCAGGCCACGGCGGGAAAGACCCTGGTGCTTTGTCTGAGACTGGATTTTTGGAGAAAGAGGTTGCTTTGAGTACAGCTAAAACTTTGCAAAAACGTCTACAAGACGCCGGTGCCAATGCGATCTTAACTAGATCAGATGATACCTTTATTTCTTTAAATGACCGGGTCTATCTGGCTCATAAAGCTAATGCTGATGCATTTATCAGCATACATTATGACACTATAGAAATCGCTAATTCTATGAGCGGTACAACGACTTATTATTATTCTAAAAATGAATTAGAGTTAGCCAATACAGTCAATCACTACTTGGAAACAAACGGGACTCTACCTAATAATGGAGTCAGAACTGCCGAATACTTTGTATTGAAAAATAATGCTCAGCCTTCGATACTACTAGAATTAGGTTATTTAAATAATGACCATGATATTTCTGTAGTAAATACTCAAGCCTATCAGTCAACTGTAGTGGAAGCAATCTATCAGGGATTGAGAGACTATTTTTCACAGTAGTTTGCTTTTGAATTAAATCCTAAAACACTTTTTGAAGAGCTAATTTTCTTCAAAAAGTGTTTTTTATATCAAAAGGTTTTGATATTCATTTATGCTCTATAAAGTAAAGCTGGTATGCTTATCTATCTTATAATTTTTTAATGTAAGTGGCATCATTTAATCATTCTATCATTTATCCGTTTTTTTATTGAAAATATATTGTTTTTCATTTTCAAACGAAGAACAAAGTGGTAATATAAATTTATTGTGTAAAAACTAACAAGAAGGATGGAATTTTAATGGATGCAAATTATCAAGGCCTCTTTTATTTTATTGAAAAGAGTATAGAAAAAAAGAAACAACTTTTTGAAGTAAGTGCAATTCGCTATTTTATTAGAGCCATGTTGGCCACTTTATTTTTAACTTTAGGAACTGCTATCGCAGTGATTACGGCGCAAGCAGCTGAAAAAGCTATTCCTGGTTCAGGTAAGTTTTCATATTCATTTATGTTTAGCTGGTCCCTCGTGATGATTATTTATATGAATGCTGAATTAGGAACATCTAACATGATGTATGCAACAGTTGGGGTACATCGTAAATTGTTATCTGGAAAAAAAGCACTTATTATATTATTTTCATGTTTACTCTTCAATTTAATTGGAGGTATATTAGCAAGCTATCTAGTTTCTTTATCTTCTGTCTTCCAAGATTTGCCAACTGATCATTTCTTATTTCATGCCATTGAAGGGAAATTGGCAAAGTCTCCTCTTCAAATATTTACAGAAGGAATATTTGCTAATATAATTGTTAACGTAGCAGTATTCTGTACTATTAGAATGAAAGATGACGCAGGTAAAGTTATTTCTATGATATTCATCATTTTTATTTTTGCATTCTTAGGATTCGAACACGTCATCGCTAATTTTGCTTCTTTCCCTCTTGCATTCTTTGCATATGGTGGTGCAGTCCCTGGAATGACTCTTGCTTCAGTTGCAACCAACTGGCTCTTAGCTGCCCTTGGAAATTTTGTTGGTGGCGGTTTGATTATTGGACTTACTTATTCTTGGTTAAACAAAGGAAATCATATATACTTGGACTAGAATAAAATTGTTCTAGCTTGATTAATTATTTTTTTATCTCTTGTATCGACTTATTCAATTCAGACTTTTTTCTAATTGAATGAGTCGATTTTTTTCGTCGCATCCAAACAAATAATTATGTTAATCATTTTTGAAGATCCGAATAAGTAGGTAAGAACAAAATATAAACGATTCCCTTTAGTTTTTTCTTTACATTTGTTACGTTTAATTACATACTTATATAATAATTCATTCAGAAAGCAGGTTATATTATGCATTTATATCTTCAATTAATCGTTTTATTGTTCGTAAGTATCACTGTATATACCTTTGATGTTAAGAAAAAATATTTTCCAGTTCCAGTAGTACTGCTTTTAACTGGGATTGGGCTGTCATTCTTGCCTTTATTTTCTGATTTGTCTATATCAAAAAATATTTTGTATGCTATTTTTATTCCGGGTCTCTTATTTGTATCATCTTATCAGTTTTCGGCTAAAGCTTTTAAAAAAAACGCCTCTATAATGATTACATTAAGCACAGTCGGCATGGTGGGAACTGTATTGTTATTGGGAGCTGGGATTTTTTGGATAACTTCCTATTTTCACCCTCTTTCTTGGAGCCTATCTTTCCTATTGGCTGCGATTTTAGTTCCCACTGACCCGGTATCTGTAGTATCCATCTTGAAAAACAACACAGAAGCAGATGAAATTGCAGATATTGTTGAAGGCGAATCAATGTTGAATGATGGTACGAGTATTGTTATGTTTACTGTATTTCTCTCAATGGTAGAAACGGGTAATGCATTTTCAGTTATAAATTTTCTTCAGAGTTTTGTTTTTGTTTCACTAGGTGGTATTATTGTAGGACTATTTTTCGGATGGGTATTGAGTCATGCAATTCATATTACTTCACACCGTGAGTATCAAATCATGCTTAGTATATTAATAGCTTATGGTAGCTTTCTAACAGCTGAAGAACTTGGTTTTTCAGGAGTTTTAGCTACTGTTGTATCCGGAATTATGCTCTCGTTTGCTTTTTCCAAAAAAGATGAAAAAGAAGAAGAATTTAGAGTAGCCTTGGGAGGTTTTTGGAATGTAATCGATCCGATATTAATGTCTTTTTTGTTCCTTCTCATAGGCATACAGTCAGCGGCCTACCTCTATTTTAATTACTGGTATTTAGCTTTTTTAATTTTTGTTCTTTCAATACTAGCACGTTTTATAGTATTAGGATCTACGATTTATTTAGTACCCCAGTGGAAAAAGAGATTTGAAAATTTCTCTTCTGTTCTCTTAGTACTCTCATGGGCCGGCATTAAAGGTTCTATGTCAGTTGTTTTGCTTTTATGGACCATAGATAGCGCTCTAGTAAAAGATCCGATATTAATTTCAATCGCTTTTTCATCTATTTTGATTTCATTTATCTTACAGAGTTTAGGTATCTATCCATTGACAAATATATTAAAAAGGAAATAAGTTAAATACGATAATGAATAAACTTAAAAGCTCCTGACAATTTTTGTCAGGAGCTTTTTGATTTATCTATTTTTTGAGTCAATAATAATTGTTACCGGACCATCATTTAGTAGCGAAACCTTCATATCTTCTCCAAAAATTCCTGTCTCTACATTAATTCCTTCAGAAGATAAACCCGCATTAAACTTCTCATATAAGGGCGCTGAGTGATCAGGTTTAGCGGCATTCACAAAGCTTGGTCGATTCCCTTTTTTTGTATCAGCATATAACGTGAATTGGGAAATAGAAAGTACAGAACCTTTTACTTGGTCTATAGAAAGATTCATCTTCCCTTGACTATCTTCGAAAATTCGCATATTTCTCACTTTTCTAACCAGATAGATCACATCATCTTCGGTATCTTCTTGACTGATTCCTACTAGAATAACCATGCCGGTTCCAATAGATCCAATGATTTCCCCATTAATTTCTACTCGGGCTTCTGTAACCCTTTGGATAACTAATCGCAATTTCAAACCTCCTGCTAGCTTTTGTTATAGCCTTAAAAACAAAGTTTTAAGAAGTAATTCTTTTAACAGAATAAACATCTGGTATTGATTTGACTTTATCAACGATTCGTTCTAGTTCATTAAGGTTTTGAATACCAATTGTTACTTTGATTATAGCCATTTTGTTATTATCTATTTTACCATTTACATTACTTAATTGATTTGTCTGTGAATTAATTACTTGTAGGATTTCATTCAACAATCCTGAACGATCATACCCCTGTACTTGAAGTTCCGCATTATAAGTTTTTTCGTTCCCGCTTGATTCCCATTCAACTTCAATTAATCTATTCTCTGCATCTTCTGATGCATGAACATTTGGACAATCCCTTCGATGAATTGATACACCACGCCCTCGGGTAATATATCCTACAATCTCATCTCCAGGTACAGGATTACAACATTTGCTTAATCTTACTAGTAAGTTGTCGGCTCCCTGTATGACCACCCCACCTTCATGTTTGATTTTCATTTTTTCGGGTTCTTTTTTTTGTTTCATTTCAATGGGATGATTCTGATCTAATTGCAACTCTTTTTCTTCTTTTAGTTTACGTTCTTTTTCAGTAAGTTTATTCGCTACAGTAACAACTTTTAATTCACCATAACCTATCGAAGCATAAAGGTCATCTGTACTTTGGTAATTGAAGCGATCCGTCACTTTACTGATATTTTCTTTTTTTAAGATTTGTTTTGGGCTAAAACCTATTTCTATAATTTGTTTTTCAAGTATTTCCTTACCACGTTCTACATTTTGTTCTTTTTCTTGAGTTTTAAAGAATCGCTTGATTTTGTTTTTAGCCTTTGAAGTATTGACATAGTTTAACCAGTCTCTGCTAGGTCCAAAAGAATTAGAAGATGTCAGCATTTCGACTATATCTCCATTTTTCAGTTTATAATTTAAAGGAACAATCTTGCCGTTAACTTTTGCTCCCATTGACTTATTCCCTACTTCTGTATGGACATGAAACGCAAAATCTAAGGTACTTGATCCGGAAGGCAGTTCCATTACATCCCCTCTTGGACTGAAAACATAAACTTTATCTTTAAAGATATCTTGTTTGATTGAATCCATGAAATCACTTGCATCACTAGATTCACTTTGAAGTTCTAAAATATCTCTAAACCACGAGATATGTTCTGATAAATCATCGTTGTCGATTTTCTCTGTAATGCCTTCTTTATAAGCCCAATGAGCAGCTACACCATATTCTGCAATTTCATGCATTTGGTATGTTCTGATTTGAACTTCTAATGGTGTTGCATTTGGACCTAAAACCGTTGTGTGCAATGACTGATACATATTAGCCTTAGGCATAGCAATATAATCTTTAAATCTGCCAGGCATTGGTTTCCACCTTGTGTGAATAGCCCCTAGCACACCATAACAGTCTTTGATTGAATCAACAATTATTCTGATAGCTAACAGATCATAAATTTCATTAAATTGTTTCTTCTGTTGTTTCATTTTCTTATAAATTGAATAAATATGCTTAGGACGTCCCGTAATATTTGCTTTAATGTCTAGTTCATCTACTGACTCAACGATGGCTTTTTTTGCATCGTCAATATAACGCTCACGATCTTCTCGTCTAGAATTCATTAAGTGAACAATCCGATAATATTGCTGAGGATTTATATACCTCAACGAAATATCTTCAAGTTCCCACTTGATTCGACTGATACCTAACCTATCAGCTAAAGGAGCATAAATTTCTAATGTTTCTTTTGCAATATCTCTTTGTTTTTCAGGACGATGATGCTTTAGTGTGCGCATATTGTGTACACGGTCTGCTAGTTTCACTAAAATCACTCGCACATCCTGAGCCATTGCCAATAGCATTTTACGATGGTTTTCAGCTTGGTGCTCTTGTTTTGATTTGAATTTAATTTTTCCTAATTTTGTAACACCATCTACAAGATCTGCTACTTCCGGTGTGAAAATCTCTGCAATATCTGTATAAGTATAATCAGTATCTTCAATTACATCATGAAGAAAACCCGTAGCAACGGTTACAGGATCCATTTTTAAATCTGCTAATATCCCTGCTACCTGAACAGGATGCATGATATAGGCTTCTCCTGATTTACGTATTTGTCCTCTGTGTGATTCTTCTGCTAAATCATAAGCTCGCTTAACGAATGCTACATGTTCACTATTCATATATGTCAAACATAATGCAATGACTTCTTGAGGAGTATAGTCTTTTTTTTGTGACATAGATCCTACCTTCTTTTCTCATGATCTAAATAATTTAATCTGCTCACTCTTTATTTAAACTATTTAATTATGAAGAATAATCATTCTAATTGATAATAAAACCAGCACTTTACAGTGCTGGTTCTCAATAGTATTATATCGTTTTTGTATAATAGTTTCAACTCATGGTTTACTAATGCTTATCAAGTTTACTCTAGTAAGCGTTAGTTCCTTCTATACCTTGTACAAGTGCCACACCGTTAGAAGTTCCTATACGAGTAGCCCCAGCTTCAATCATTGCTTTAGCATCTTCATATGTGCGAACGCCACCAGATGCTTTAACGCCCATTTCTGGACCGACTGCTGTACGCATCAATTTGATATCTTCTACGGTAGCTCCACCAGTTGAAAATCCAGTAGATGTTTTTACGAAATCAGCTCCAGCGCTTTTGGCTATCTCACATGCTCGGATCTTTTCATTATGAGATAATAAAGAAGTTTCAATAATCACCTTTACCAAGGCTTTTTTATCTGCAGCTTCAATAACGGCTTTTATATCCTCACGTACAAGAGAAAAATCCTCGCTTTTCATGGCTCCAATATTAATTACCATGTCAACTTCATCTGCTCCATCTTTAATTGCTTGTTTCGTTTCATTCACTTTAGTAGCTGTAGTATTAGCTCCTAACGGAAATCCAATAACCGTACAGGTGTTAACGCTGCTGTCTTTTAGTAGATCAGAAACATAGGCTACCCATGTAGGGTTAATACAAACCGCTTTAAAGTCATGTTTCTTAGCATCCAGACAAGCTTGTTGGATATCTAGATCAGTTGATTCCGGCTTTAGTACAGTATGATCGATGTAACTTTTTAAATTTTCTATCATAATTATCCTTCTTTCTTAATATCTATTTTTTTAAAGCTTTCATTAAAAATTCAATCTTCAGCTGGTTTAATAGCTAAAATAGCAACCCAGTCTCCCATTTGATTGATTTGTTCTATTTCAAACCCATTATCTTTTAAACTAAGAAGTATCTCTTCTTTTTTTTCTGAGATAATACCAGAAGATAAAAATTTACCACCCGGCTTTAGATTTTTAAACGCATCAGGTATAAGAAGTAAAATAATTTCAGCTAAAATATTGGCAACTATCATATCTGCTTGTACATCAATACCCTTAAGTAAATCATTTGCTTGCACGGATATTTCTGTATTTAAGTCATTTAATTGTATATTATCATATGCTGACTTAACAGCAACATCGTCTAAATCAAATGCTTGGATCTTAGAGGCCCCTAACAGCGCACTAGCAATGGTTAACACGCCAGAGCCGGTCCCTACATCTAAAACCGTTTCTCCACCTCTTAGACTACTTTCTAGAGCTTGTAGACAGAGTTTAGTAGTTGGATGGGTGCCGGTCCCAAAGGCCAACCCAGGATCTAGATAAATAATCTTTTCTTCTTCATGATTTTTTGAATACTCTTCCCATTGTGGGACAATTGTCATGTATCGAGTAATCGAAACAGGATGGTAATATTTTTTCCAAGCATTAGCCCATTCTTCTTCTACTACATCTTCAGTTGTGACTTCATAGTTTTCAATATCCAAATCAAAAGATTTAAGGGATTCGATTTTCTCGATTAAAGCCAACTCAGTTTCTTTTGAAGCATCGTCCCCATAAAAATAACCTTTAATAACAACACCATCATCTGGAAAAGCTTTTTCATCTAAGGCCCATAATGTATCAAACCCATACTCAGGAAGTGATAGAAAATCTTTACGATCAACTACTGATACACCGGCAGAGCCTAATTCGATTAAAATATTTGATACAGCTTCTGTAGCTTCTCCATTAATATGGACTTTAAATTCTTTCCACTCCGTCATTTGATTCATCCTTTTTAATTTGTTCAATAAAAGACTCTTCTTCGTCAAGCATCATTTTAATTTTTTCTTTATCATAACGATTTATTGATTTCAAAGTTTGTATGGTTCCTTCTAAATTGCGTTCATTCCATCTTAACCTAAAATCTCCCGTCACGTTATCATCAGAAAATTTCTTTAACTCCACGATACCTTCCTCAGTTATGATGTTCAGTTGCTTTAAACAGGCAGACACGTGTCCTTTTTCTATACCCGTATGACTATTTATTGGAATAGAAGCTAAATAATTCTGAGGTTTTACATGCGCATATGCTGGGTCATAAAAACAGAGAACATCTTCAAACTGAATACTTCCAGGTTGATTAGTCTGTCCAATTACATCTTGGACTTGAAGCGATTCATCTACCTTCACATTAAAGGTTATATATAATTCAACAATTCTATTATTTGTATTTTTAATTACTTTCCATTGGAAAACTGGGAAAAGATTTTTCAACTCAGTATCTATATAAGTTGCGAGATCTTGTTTCAAAACTTATCCTCCTACTTATGTTCGTTACTTTATTCTAACATAGATTTCCATCCATTATCCATGGAAACCTTTCCTCGATTTCTAGATATATAGGGATTACCAGTCACTGTATACCGTAATTTTGCTTCTGTCCATTCTCCTTTATTTGGTATACCGATTCTTGGAGAAGAATCAATATTAACAGGTTCTAGTTTTTTACTTAAATCTAAGTATAGAGGCTTTTCTAATATACTGAGTCCATTATCTTCCATTGTAATATTTAATGCTTTAGTGAGCTTTCCTGGGCCATTTGTCAAATCAACGCCATTTTTCTTACGATTCAGTTGCATTAATTCTTCCCCTTCATTTGGCTCAATTGCTCTGATCAGGACAGCGTGTGCTACGCCTTTTGGTTGCGTTACTATATTTAACATTTTATGAGTGTGCATTTGATAGACATAAATAGTTCCAGATTCCTGATACATAGAATGCAAACGAGGTGTTCTTTTGCCTAAATAACTGTGAGCCGCAGCATCTTCATATCCTAAATAGGCTTCTATCTCAACAATCCACCCTGACATTTTACCAAAATCAGTCTCTCTAACCAGCAGATGTCCTAATAATTGTTGTGCAATTTCTTCCGTCGACTTACTATCATCTGTAACATTAAACATATACTATCTGCTCACCCTTTTTTTAAATAATGACTTTATTTTTGATAAAAAAAAGCATGCTGAATACCAACATGCTAAACTTTTATCTTTAAGTTTCATAATTTGTTTCTATATAATCGATTCTTATTTCAAGTACCCTTCTATTTTTAACTTCAGTAACTGATACATCCATATTCTTATATATAAACTGATCTCCCTCTAAAGGCACTCTATTCAATTCTTCTATCACAAAACCACTTACAGTATTAGAGATAAAATCATCCGAGCTATCAAGATGGAATAGGTCAAATAATTTTTCTAATTTAACCGTTCCTTTTACGATATAACTTAAGCCATCATTCAGTTCAATAATTTCTTCTTCAATTACATCAGATTCATCCCAAATTTCTCCTACAAGTTCTTCTAAAACGTCTTCCATTGTGGCGATTCCGACAGTTCCACCATGTTCATCTGTTACAATTGCCATATGAGTTTTTTTAAGTTGCATTGTTCGAAGCAGCTTAGATAAATTCATTACCGGTGGCACATAAATCACTTCTTTAACAATCGTTAATATTGAGGTATCTTTGCCTGTACGTACTTTAGCTTTCAGATAACGATTAAAGTCTTTTTCGTGTAAAATCCCTACCACATGATCAATCGTATCATCATAAATGATTAATCTAGAAAAGTTATGTCTATTAAATAATTCTTCTATCTTCGAGTCCTCTTCATTTACGTCACAACCAATAACGTCTACTCGAGGCATGAGTATAGACGATACTTCTAAGTCGTCAAATTCTATAGCTGATCTGACGAGTTGATGTTCATGGTCTTCAATACTTCCACCCATTTCTGCCTGATCGACCATAGAGAGTAATTCATCTTCACTAATTGTTTCCATGTTCTCAAAATTGAAGACTCTATCGAGTAAAAGTCTCCATTTTTCAAAAAACCAGATAGCTGGTTTAAATAGATTCATTAGTACTTGAATAATTGGCGAAGAAAATTTAGCAATTGTTTCTGATTTTTCTTTAGCAATTGTTTTTGGTGTAATTTCGCCGAAAATTAGCACAATAATGGTAATAACAATAGTAGCAATCGTTGCTCCATAAGTTGGAAACCATTTAACAAATAATAAGGTGGCAATTGCAGACGTCGCAATATTCACAATATTATTACCGATTAGAATTGTCGACAATACTGCATCAAAATTCTCTGCTAAGTGCAAGGTTCTTTTTGCTTTCTTGTCCCCATTTTCTGCTTCATTCTTCAATCTAATTCGGTTAGCCGATGTAAATGCTGTTTCCGAAGAAGAAAAATAGGCCGATAGCAAAATCAACACAATTAATAGTAATATGCTCGATAAATCTCCACTGTCCATTAAGATGGACTTCCCCCTTTATAATCTTTTTATATATTGTATCATAACAATATTTGATTTTTATTAAATTTATTATACATTTTTAAATTTCAAAGATGGGTAGTCCTCCGACTCCCCATCTTTACTACAATATTTTGAAATAAATTAATAAAAACCTCATGCTTAAACCGATAATGGTTTACTATTTATTATTCATCGTCAAGGTTTATTCCTGGCATGAAGGCTTCTAGTAAAAGAATCTTTTTTGATACATCTATTATTAGCTTATTCTCGATTAATTCAGAATCTAATAGGCTGAGTTTACGGGAATTTATTCCCTATTTCATCTCTTTATATTACTTACAAGATTATATCATAATTGACTCAACGTTGGCAAAATGTCGAATAAATAGGTGTGTGTCAAGTTGTTGTAGGAAATCTCTAGAATCACTTTTTCCTGTTATTGTTTTTCGCTGTTTACTGAGGGATATGGGCTCTTTGAGCCTTTCTCCCTCAGTAAACAGCCTTAAACTCTCTTTATTTTAGTGCTTTAGCCAACTGTCCCAGAGCGTGAGAAGACGCACAGTACTTTCCAATACCGCCTTCAATCACACCGATTGATTTTTTAGTTTTATATTTCTTTAGTAATGTACGGATTATCCCTTTGAATTCAGGGATAATTTCCTGTTTAAAAGCAGGAATCGTTTCAGTTAGCGCTTGTAAAAACAAACCATTCTTAC
>NZ_FMZD01000006.1 GCF_900101525.1 Marinilactibacillus psychrotolerans
GGAACGATACTAGATATTTTAGAAAGCAAAGATACTCGTACAATCAAAGATCACTTCTGTTCTCGATACAGCCAAAACCAGAGAAATCAGGTCAAAACGATTACGACAGACATGAATGCCAGTTACGTCAGCTTCATCCCTGAACTGTTTCCAAACGCTGATATCATTATTGATCGATTTCATATCGTTCAGCTCGTGAACCGAGCGATGAACAAAACACGCGTAAAAGTCATGAATCGACTTCGAACGTCCAATGGAGAAGACCAAAAGAAGTACAGACGACTCAAACGCTTCTGGAAGAAACTACTGAAGAAAGAGTCCGAGTTGTCTTATACTAGCTATCAATACTTTCCCATGTTCGGACAGCGTCTGGAATCAGCAATCGTTTCTGAGATGTTGGCGTACGATCCAGAACTAAAAGCAACTTATACAATGTATCAAGCTATTCTTAAAGCCGTCGAACACAATGACTCAAAAGAGTTAAGAACTGTTTTAGATCAACCAGCTTCTCCTGAACTATCTGGATACATGAAAACTAGTTTAAAGACGTTGCGCGCTCATTTTCTTTATATCCAAAATACCTTCTATTATCCTTATAACAATGGAAAGATAGAGGGAATCAATAACAAAATCAAGGTATTGAACCGGGTAGCCTATGGCTATGGGAACTTTATTCGCTATAAAAATCGCATTATCCTGCACTTCAATTTAAAACCAATCAGAAATAAAATCAAAATGATAGAAAAAGAAAGAGAACGTACAGCAGCGTAAGCTCGTTGTACATCCTCTTTCAAAATTTATTACTGTTTGACTTTATTCTCTACCAACGTTGTTTGACAGAGAACCTAGACAATAAAAAACTGGATCCTATATGTAGGTGCATTATTAATGCCTATACTTTAGGATCCAATTTAGTTTGTAGTTCTTTATTTATACTTTTGCTACACTACCTTGTTCAACATAAACCATCAAAATTGAGATATCAGATGGATTTACACCGCTGATTCGGCTTGCTTGAGCAATCGTTTCAGGTTGGATTTTAGTGAGTTTTTCAATAGCTTCTGTTGCAATTCCATTGATCGCTGAATAGTCAATACCTTCTGGAATGCGTTTGTTTTCCATTCGTTTGACTTTATCTGCTTTACGGAAAGCTTTTTCAATATAGCCTTCATACTTGATATAGATTTCAACTTGTTCTGTAACTTCTTTTGATAAAGTCACTTCTGTTGGCGCAAATTGAATGATATCAGCATATTTTACATAAGGGCGGCGAATGAAGTCATAGACCAAGATACCGTCTTTCAATTGTGGTTCGCCTTTTTCTTCAAGATAGTCTGCGACATCTGTCGGTTTCAGACGGATGGTTTTCAAGCGAGCGAGTTCTTTTTCGACTTGTTCTTTTATCTCTAGGAAGTTTTGGTATCTTTCTTCTGATAACAATCCAAGATCGTAACCGATTTTGCTCAATCTGAAATTTGCATTGTCATGACGTAATAACAAACGATATTCAGCACGTGAAGTCAGTAAACGATACGGTTCATTTGTTCCTTTTGTTACTAGATCATCGATCATAACACCTATATATCCTTCGTTCCGTTTCATCACGAATGGCTCTTCGCCTTGAACTAGTCGAGCGGCGTTGATTCCAGCCATCAAGCCTTGTCCACCCGCTTCTTCGTAGCCGGATGTTCCGTTCATTTGACCAGCAGTGAATAATCCACTAATTAGTTTAGTTTCTAGAGAAGGACGTAATTGATAGGGTTTAACAACATCGTACTCGATTGCATATCCTGTACGCATCATTTTCGCATTTTCTAATCCGTCTACTGAATGTAAAACCGCTAGCTGTACATCTTCAGGAAGAGAGGAAGAGAGACCTTGTACATAAACTTCATCTGTTGTTTCTCCTTCTGGCTCTAGGAATAACTGGTGGCGTGGCTTGTCAGAAAAGCGGACAACCTTATCTTCGATTGACGGGCAGTAACGTGCGCCTACCCCTTCGACGATTCCTGTAAACATCGGTGCACGATGCAGATTTTCACGAATAATCTCATGAGAAGTTGGACTTGTATAAGTCAACCAGCAAGAGGTTTGATCTTGTCGATACTTTTCATCTGATGTTTCAAAACTGAAATGATGGGGTTCCAGATCTCCCGGTTGTTCTTCTGTAACAGCGTAATTGATCGAATTTTTATGGATACGCGGAGGCGTTCCTGTCTTGAAACGATCCAAATCGAATCCTAATTCAAGTAGATTCTCAGATAATTTAATAGATGGTTGCGTATTATTCGGACCTGAAGAATATTTCAATTCCCCAATTACGATTTCCCCACGAGAAGAGGTTCCAGCAGTTAAAATAACAGCTTTTGCACGGTAGATAGCACCAGTATTGGTAATGACCCCTTGGATAACATTGTCTTCTACGATCAATTCATCTACGATACCTTGTTTCATATCCAACTTTTCTGTACTTTCAATCGTACGTTTCATTTCAATCGAATAAAGGTGTTTATCCGCTTGTGCACGCAAAGCGCGTACAGCCGGTCCTTTAGCTGTGTTCAGCATACGCATTTGAATATAGGTCTTATCGATATTCCGACCCATTTCGCCGCCTAAGGCATCCATTTCACGTACAACGATTCCTTTAGCAGGTCCACCAATTGACGGATTACACGGCATGTGTGCCACCATATCCAGATTGATCGTAACAAGCAGCGTTTCAGATCCCATTCTAGCTGCTGCTAGAGCTGCTTCTGATCCTGCATGACCAGCACCGACTACAATAACATCATATCTTCCAGCCTCATAAGTTTGCATCAAGTTATTCCTTTCTAATTTAAAATCCGTTTATAATTTCAATTGTTATTTTCCTAAACAGAATTGACTGAAAAGTTGTGTAATTAATTCATCTTGGACGCTATCTCCTGTGATTTCCCCCAGCAAATCCCAAGCTCTTGTCATATCAATCTGTACTAAATCAACCGGCATACCCGTTTCAATTCCTTCGATTACATCATCAAATGCATCTACTGCTTCATTTAATAAGGCAATGTGTCTAATGTTTGAGACATAAGTGGCATCCCGTTCGCCCGTTTTACCAGAGAAGAACAGATCTGCAATTTTAGCTTCCAAATCGTTTAACCCGTCTTGCGTGACGATAGAAGTGGGAACAATACTTTCCGGATTTACTAATTGTTTTAGTTCCTCTAAATCTAAATGATTTTCCAGATCCATCTTATTTAAAATAATGATTCTATGATGTTCATCTGTTGCCTGGATCAGCAATTTATCTTCTTCTGTCAACGGTTCATTCTGATTGAAAACTAGTAAGATTAGATCTGCTTCTGCTAAAGCTTTACGACTACGCTCTACGCCGATTCGTTCAACGATATCTTCTGTTTCACGAATTCCTGCTGTATCAATCAATCTAAGTGGCACGCCCTTGACACTAACATACTCTTCTACAACATCTCGAGTTGTTCCGGCAATTTCAGTAACGATCGCTTTTTCTTCTTTAATTAGTACATTTAATAAACTAGATTTTCCAACATTTGGACGACCAATGATCGCTGTTGCTAATCCTTCTCGCAGAATTTTTCCTTGACTGGCTGTTTCTAGTAATTCTTTCACTTGTTCTTTTACTTGTTTTGCTTTTTCAACTAATAACTGAGAGGTCATCTCTTCTACGTCATCATATTCGGGATAGTCAATATTCACTTCAACTTGCGCTAAAGTATTCAAAATTTCCTGACGTAAATTTCTGATCAAGCGGGATAAGTTCCCGTCAAGTTGAGTAACTGCCATATGCATAGCTTTGTCTGTTTTAGCGCGAATCACATCCATAACCGCTTCCGCCTGAGATAAATCAATACGGCCATTTAGAAAAGCCCGTTTTGTAAATTCTCCCGGCTCTGCTAAGCGCGCACCATTATGCAAAACGGTCTGCAGTACTTGATTAACGGCTAAAACACCACCGTGCGTGTTAATTTCAACGATATCTTCACGAGTGTATGTCTTTGGTGCTTTCATGATGGTAACCATTACTTCATCAATCTGTTCTTCCGTTTTTGGATTTACAATATGCCCATAGTGAATCGTATGTGTTTTCTGATTTTTTAATGTTTTTTTACCTAGTTGATAAACACGGTCCGCAATGTCTAAAGCTTCATCACCGCTGATTCGAACAATCCCGATCCCGCCTTCACCTGGAGGAGTAGAAATCGCTGCTATCGTATCAAATTCAATTGCCATTTTTAAAAAAACCTCCTATTTTTCTTCACAAAAAAAGTGCCTGGTCCACCCCAATGAAACCTATCCAAATAGGCTGTTTGAGGTGGAAAAGCACTTTCACTACTTTACCATTATTTAAATATATATTATTCTGTCTTAATCAACATAGTAAATGATATAAGGAATACTATTAAAAGTCAACTCATTCACTTATTTTTTAATAGTATTTTGTGAACAGTTTGCCTCTCTTTATTCACACTGTATAAAAATTTCAAAACACTTTATTCAATACCGTTCATCGTTATTTTTTCTGCTTTTTCTTGTTTGACTTTCAGACTAATGAAATTCAACAGCTTTGTATTGAGGGCTTTATCTGCATAGGTAGGTGACTGTTTTAGTGAATCTCTAGCTTTACTAATCCATTCTTGTGCTTGATTCAGATCATACTCTACCCAGAGTGAAATAGCAGCCTGCATTCTATAAGTTTCCAGCTGCTTTGTTTTTAAGTATTCTCTAAACAGCTTATCTTGTAAAATTTCATCTTGAATTGAAGTCTCATGTAACCCTAGAGTCAAATGACAAAATAAATATTCTCTCATAACTTCTATCTGGTAAGGCTTAACTAAATCATTTCGCTGCTGCCATAATGGTTCAAGAATTTCTAAAGCATGACCGAAATTTTCTCTTTCAAGTTCACGGTAGACTTTTGCAAGAGTAACAAAAGCATTATATTGTTCTGTAATTGGTTCGTTTGGATTTTCAATAAGAGACTGGGTGTCTACCGCTTCGAATTCTTTCCCTATGGTAAAAGATCCAGCTAATTCTAATTGCTGGAAAAATTGCTGTCTTTTGACAGGATCTCTATTTAAATGTTTCACTGTATTTCCATCATTAAAGCTGAAAGGATAAATATTAATAATACCAAATATCAAACTTGTTATACTAAATATATAAAGGTAAAGAGAGTCAAAAACAAATCCATTTAAAATGATTCCTATAAGACCCACTACAAAATTTGCCAGTGCTCCACCCCATAGATAAAGCTTATAGGGCATGGGTTCTACATTACTTGGTGGAATCATTAAACATTGCCCAGCAGTTCCTGCAATAGAAAAACGAGCAATTCTAAATTTACTTTGCTCTTTAACAAGGGCCCAGCTCATCACTCTAAAGTATAAAAATCTATATCCAGTAAGTTTGGCTGCTATCAAATGCCCTAATTCATGGATAATAATATGAACGATACTAAATAACCCTATTGCTATTAGAATAAATCCGAGTTGAAACCATAATTCCGTTAGGTCAGAGTTCACTTCAGAAGAATGATAGCCAGTCCAACCGCCTATTCCTGCACTGACTAAGATAATTAAGATAAAAAAGAATTTTTTCATATGTGCACCTTTCAAAGATATTGGATTACTATCTATTATAGACGAAAACCTATTTATAGACTATCAAAAAATTTACATAGAGCAGAATGTATGATCTATGGTAAAATCTGATAAAGAACGAAACAAAGGAATGGATAAAGTGAGCAAATTTCACGAAATATTTTTAGAAATCGAATCCGCTATTTTAAACCAGACTTATAAATCTGGAGAATTGCTACCTAGCGAAAACGAATTAACGAAAAAGTATAATGTTTCACGCGAAACAATTAGAAAAGCTCTAACATTGTTATTAGAGAATGGGTACATTCAGAAAAAGCAAGGGAAGGGATCTATTGTACTAGATGTAAAACGTTTTAATTTTCCTATATCAGGATTAACTAGTTACAAGGAATTACAAGACTCTCAAAGCATTGGTAGTCAAACGATCCTGATTGAAAATAGAATCGCTTCGATTCCAAAACATATTGCTGAGTTTTTGAAAGTTTCTGAAGCTACACAAGTGCACACGGTTATCCGAGCAAGAAAACTTAATGATGAGGTCGTCATACTCGATAAAGACTACTTACTGACTTCAGTAATTGAAGAACTTCCTGATGAAGAAGCTGAAAACTCATTATATCATTATATCGAACACAAGCTTGGCTTGAAAATTGGCTACGCAAGAAAAGAATTCACTGTAGAGCCAGTTACCGAGGAAGACCGTAGCCTAATGTCTCTTCACGGTGATCATCATGTGGTCGTTACCCGAAGTGATGTACATTTAGAAGATACTAGACTGTTTCAATATACTGAAAGTCGTCATCGCCTAGATAAGTTTCGTTTTGTTGACTTTGCCAGACGACGCGGACCACAAGCTTATTGATCAAAAAAAAGGAATTTTATGTGACTAACACATAAAATTCCTTTTTTACTTAATGAGTTGTGCCACCAATCATTTTCAAATCTGGTTTCCCATCAAATTCGACAATTGCTTCAATAGCTTTTGTTATTCCTTTTGATATATCTTCAAGATTCATGGCTGGTTTTCCAGGTTTGTCTAATACTTGGGCTGGAATAAACGGTACATGCATGAAACCCGCTTTGATATTAGGATATTGTTTATCAATCATATATTGGACTTGATACATGATATGGTTACACACAAAAGTCCCAGCTGAATTTGATACGGCTGCCGGAACGCCTGCATTTTTCATTTCTGTTACCATTGCTTTTACAGGTAACTGAGTAAAATATGCCGCTGCTCCATCTTTTTTGATTGGCACATCAATCGGTTGATTGGTTTCATTATCAGGAATTCTTGCATCATCTACATTTATTGCAACACGCTCAGGTGTCAGTTCAAATCTTCCACCTGCTTGTCCAATATTCAATACATAATCAGGTTGAAATTCCTCAATTGCTTTTGCTGTAACCTCAGCACTTTTATAAAATACTGTGGGGATCATAACTTTTTTTATTTCGGCTCCATTAATGGTATCAGGAATCTTCTTAACTGCTTCCCATGCCGGATTTAAGGTTTCTCCACCAAACGGATCGAATCCAGTAACTAATATTTTCATTTTAATCTCTACCTTTCTCAAACTATTATATCAGAAATGAATTTACGAAAGTAACCAATGCATTCTAAAATGCCCAGAAGTACATTAAGACAATATGAAACACGATCATAATCAGAGCCATAGGAATTTGTTCTTTACTCACCACATCTCCCATCTTTCATTCCTAATAAAGCAACTGGCAAAGCATTAAAGTTCGTAGTCCATAGCTATAGTTAATATAATTTACATAAATAAAAAGAGTTTTTTGACAGTATCAGATCTACTGTTCAAAAAACTCTTATATTTAGCAATTAATTAATTTAATAAAAATGCAACTGTTTCATAGGGCTCCATCGTAAATGTTTCTTCAAGTATACGTTCCTTTTTGTTTCCAATTAAATAACTTGCTTCCATATCTAGTAATGCTTTTGGAATTTTAACGATTGCTTCATCTGCATAAAAGTGATTCAAAACGAGTAATTTCTGCTGTTCGTACTCTCTTATATAACCAAATACACTCTGATGTCCAAGTTCAAACGGCTCATATGATCCTTCTTGGATAATCAGATATTCCTTTCGTAGTTGAATCAATTCCTTGTAATAATCACGAATTTTTTTACTGATTAATTCATTTTCAGTATTTAATTCTGTATAATTTTTTGGTACTTTCAACCATGGTTCTCCACTAGAAAATCCTGCATTTTCATCAGTATTCCATTGCATTGGGGTACGAGAATTATCTCTAGATTTTTCTTGGATAATTTCCATGATTTCATTTTCTGCAAGTCCTTTATCTTTTAACTCTTTATACGCATTATGGGTTTCAATATCGACATAGTCTTCTATCTGATCATAATTTGGATTTGTCATTCCAATCTCTTCGCCTTGATAGATATATGGTGTTCCTCTAAGCAAATGGATGGTTTGTGCAAGCATTGTTGCTGTTTCAATTGGATAATTTTTAACGTCTCCAAATCGGCTATTCGCACGCGGTTGGTCATGATTGTTCCAAAAGACTGCATTCCAACCATCCCCTTCATCCATTCCTCTTTGCCATTCATCCAATAATTTTTTCAATTCTAAGAAATCAAATGGCATCTTCGTCCATTTTTCTCCATCTTTATAATCAACTTTCAAGTGATGAAAACTGAAAATCATAGACAATTCATTACTTTCAGGAGTAGAATATTTGATTCCATTATTAACAGTTGTCGAACTCATTTCTCCTACTGTAATGATATTCTCATATTTCCCAAAAGTTTTCTGGCTTAATTCTTTTATATAATCGTGTACAATCGGTGTATCTGTATAGTGAGATTTTCCGACGCCATCCGCTGCATCTTCTAGCTTTTCTGCCTTACCGATCACGTTAATTACGTCGAATCTTAATCCTTTAACTCCTTTTTCAAGCCAGAAATTGACGGCTTCATATAATTCTTTTCGCATTTCTGGATTCCGCCAGTTAAGATCAGCTTGAGTTTTATCGTATAAATGTAAATAGTATAGATTAGTATCCGCAAATTTTGACCATGCTGGACCACCAAATTTAGATTCCCAATTTGTTGGGAGGCTTCCATCTGACTGTGCTTCTCTTAATATATAATAATCCTGATACTTTTTATCTCCTGATAAAGCTTTCTGAAACCATTCGTGCTCAGTAGAGGTATGATTCAATACCATGTCCAGCATCAAAGTTATTCCTCGCTTTTCGGCTTCTTGTACTAATGTATCAAAATCGGCCCATGAACCAAATAAAGGATCGATCGAAGTATAATCTGCTACGTCATATCCATTGTCATTCTGAGGAGATTTGTAGAAAGGATTTAACCAGAGCATATCTACACCTAAATCTTCTAGATAAGGGAGTTTTTCGATAATGCCTCTTAAGTCTCCTATTCCGTTTCCATCTGTATCTTTGAACGATTTTGGATAAACCTGATAAATGACCTTGTCGTGAAAAGTTGTCATATTTTCTGTCCTTTCTAGATTATAAAAAGGACCGGGTCACAAGGTACCGCTTATCGGTCTATATTAAGATAGACGTTTGCCGGCCTTGTAGAACCAGTCCTTTCTCAAGTTCTTTCAATACTATGGTATCTTATCATCAATTGAAAATCACTACAAAAGCTTAAATCATCGCTTATTGTCCTAATTTAGGAATTGGTAAGTGATTGTTTTCCCATTTAGTTAAGATTCCTTTTTTCTCGAAGAAAATAGTCAATATAATTGGAACAAAGAAGGCTACAGCCATCGCAATAAAGAATCCAATCATTGAATCTGTTTGAATACTCAAGAATCCAGGTAAACCTCCGACTCCAATTGAGTTAGCCGTTACGCCTAGAGCAACTGAGATCATGCCTGCAAATGCAGATCCAATCATTCCAGCCACAAAAGGATAAACAAACTTGATATTAATTCCGAATAAAGCTGGTTCAGTTACTCCAAGATATGCTGAAATAGCAGCTGGAATAGATACTTGCTCTTCTTTTTTATCACCCCAGTGCATGATTATCATACCTAAAACAGCTGAACCTTGGGCAATATTAGATAATGCAATCATTGGCCACAGGTTTGTACCGCCATAATCGGCAACTAATTGTAAATCAATCGCATTAGACATGTGATGTAACCCTGTAATAACAAGTGGTGCATATAATCCCCCAAATACAAATCCGAATAGCCAGTTAAAGGTTCCAGATAATCCCCAGTTTACTACTTGTGATAACCCTGTTCCTAAAGTCCAGCCAATTGGTCCAATTACTGCATGAGCAATAAAAATCGTTGGAACTAATGCAAATAATGGAACAAAAATCATTGAAATCGCTTCTGGAATAACTTTACGCAACCATTTTTCAAGATAAGCAAGCAAGAAACCAGCCATCATTGCGGGAATGACTTGAGCTTGATAACCAATTTTATCTAATTGGAAAAATCCGAAGTCCCAAGTTTGTACATCTCCAGCTAGAATTTCTTGAACACCATATGCATTCAATAATTGCGGAGAAACTAAGGTAATCCCTAGAACAATTCCTAGAATCTGAGTCGTTCCCATTTTTCTGGTTACACTCCAGGTAATCCCTACAGGTAAGAAATGAAAAATCGCTTCGCCTGGAAGCCACAAGAAGTCATTCACCCCAGCCCAGAATTGGGATACATTAACAATACTATTATAAATTGGCGCTCCAGCATTAGTAAATTGTAATTGTCCATCCACAACTAACTGTCCTAATGACTCAAACTGTATTCCTTCTAATACATTACGGAATCCTAAGATCAAACCACCAATAATAATTGCGGGAATTAGCGGAGTAAAGATTTCAGCTAATGCAGCCATCAACCTTTGCAGCCAGTTCATATGTTTTGCTCCAGCACTTTTTACATCATCTTTAGAAACGCCTTCAAGTCCGGAAACATCTGAAAATTCATTATAAAAATCCGCTACTCTATTACCAATAATAACTTGAAACTGTCCGGCTTGAGTAAAAGTTCCTTTTACAGATGGAATATTTTCTATTCTTTTGACATCTGCATCAGAGGGGTCATCTAGAACAAAACGCATACGAGTAGCACAATGGGTGACCGCATTGACATTTTCTTTTCCGCCAATGGCATCCAGCAACTCTTTTGCATCTTTTTTAAAATCTGCCATTTTTTTTCCTCCTAAATTTTAGTTTCGACAACTTGTATATACAAGTCAACTTCTAAAAACATAATACTGTAAATCAGACAAAATTGCAAACGTTTTATCTTGGATTTTATTTTATCATTACTACCGTTTCTAAATGAACAAAAACGCTTCTCTCTTTTCTTATATCAACCTACACATTAGATTGCTTCCTACTAAGGACACTCAGAATCACTGCCTCATCCTGTGTCATGAAGACTTGAGATAACAACTAAAGTAAAGAAAAAATTCAAGAATTATGGAACCCAAAAAGCTGGCATAAGTTCAGGATAATACTGAACTCAAACCAGCTAGTAAACGGTATATTTTTAGGCTTACATTTTAAAACAAAGCTATTAACTATTCATATCAAAAAGTTCTTTATTGGATCAATTGTTTTCTCAAATCCCCTACTAAGTATAAAGAACCGAACACTACAATAATTTCATTTTTTCTCGCTTTATTTTTAATATAATGAATAACCTCGGAAGTTTGTTTCTTTGATTGAGCTAGATATCCTTTGTCTCTTAAGTCAGAAGCTACGGTTTCTGCATCGAAGCCTCTCCCTGGATCAGGAGAAACCGTTAAAAATAAACTGGCTAAATCTCCAACTTTTTCAATCATATCCATATAACCCTTGTCTCTCATCATGCCTACAACAAAAGTAAATTTTTGATCTGGAAACAGTGTACGGAGATTTTTACTCAGCAGTTCAACGCCTTGCTCATTATGTGCTCCATCAGTTATGACAGTCGGCTCCTCCAGTAATTTTTCCATTCTTCCCGCCCAGAAAGCTTTTTCTAAGCCTACTTTTATTGACTGCTCCGTCACATTATAACCTTTATTTTTTAATGCTTTTGCTACTTCAATAGCTATCGAAGCATTCGATAACTGATGTTCTCCGATCATGCGAATCTTTAATTTCTTAAAATCCTTATATCTGAATATTTGCCCTTTCATAGAAGCTGAGACAACTTCAATATCTTTCGGATTAATCATTAATAAAGACGCACCTTCTTGTGTTGCCTTACGTTCAAAAATTTCTCTAAGAGAGCCTTCCAAGAAACAGGTAATAACCATACTATTTGACTTGATGATTCCAGCTTTTTCTTTTGCAATCTCTTCTGCTGTATTTCCAAGCATTCCCATATGATCTAAACCTATTGATGTAATAGCTGCTACTTCAGGAGATTGGATAATATTTGTAGAGTCCAATCTTCCGCCGATTCCTGTTTCCAGAATAACCATATCACATTGTTGTTCTGCAAAATAAAGCAGTGCTATAGCTGTAAGGATTTCAAATGAATATAGTTTTTCTGAAAGTTCTAATTCTACTTCTTCAACCGATGATACTACTCGTTCTGTAAACAGTATAAAGGCTTCGTCTGAAATGTTTTTTTGATCAATTTTAATTCTTTCGTTGATTACCTCTAAATGAGGTGAAGTAAATAGGCCTGTTTTTAAAGCGGTCTCTCCTAAAATAGATGCGATAAAAGCAGCAGTTGTTCCTTTACCATTGGTTCCGGCAATATGAATAAATTTCAACCGTTTTTGAGGGTTTCCTAGTTTCTCCATCAACAAATACATTCGGTTCAAATTTTCTTTTTTACCATTTCCTCGGTTCGTATTTACTAACCTAATAACTTCTGCAATATTCATGGAATTATCCTACATTTCTGAATTTTCTTTTATTATACAATCTATGTACCTTATTGTCGAAATCAAAAAAGGAACTCCGAGTCTATACCAGCAAACAACGATCTAGTTTATTTGATGGTATAGACTTTCGAAAGTTCCTTTTACTATATCATTCTGTTGGTTCCACGACTAAGTAACGGTGTGGTTCTTTACCTTCTGAATGGGTCTGAATCCCTTGATGATGATTTAAATATCTATGAATCAATTTTCTTTCGTGGGCTGGCATTGGTTCTAATATAACAGGCCTTTTTGTTCGTTTTACTTTGTCAGCTGTTCTTTTAGCTAAATGCTCTACAGTTTTTTGACGACGATCTCTATAAGCTTCTGCATCTACTTTTGCAAAAAATTTTGTTTCAGCAACTTGATGTAATTGGATCTGTGCTAGCGTCTGCAAACTATTTAACACTTTTCCATGACGGCCAATCACTAAACCAGCATCTTCTGTTTCAATATTGTACTGAACTTTTTTACCTTCTCTAGATACATTAACAGAAACGTCCGTTATCCCCATTTTACTGGTTATATCTGTTAGATAATCTGCCACTACTTGAATTCCATTTGTATCTTTTTCTTCTTTAACTTTCATTTCTTCATCAGAAATAATCGGTTCTGCTGCTTCCGTATCATCAATATCTGCAACATCGTCGACTACCTTCGTATTTTCGTCGGAACTCGATACCTCTGATTCTTCAACCTTTTGCGGCTCAGTTTCAAGCTGCTCTTTTTCATCAGATCTCGTAACATCTTTTTGTTCAAATTCACTAGTAAGCTGTTCTGAACGAAGATCCGAAGACTCTTTTTCTGTTTTAACAGATGTTTCTCTAGGAGCCGGGGTTACAAATACTTCATCCATAATATTTGTTGCAACTGTTCTTTTAACAACTACAACTGCATCTTTTTGACCAATCCCTAAGAAACCTTTCTTACCAGGCTCTGTAACGATTATCTCTGCTTCTTCTCTTTTTAATCCTAAAGCTTTTAGCCCTTTTTCAATTGCTGCTTCTTTTGTTGAGGCTTGTGCTGTATATTTATCTATCACGAATAATGCCCTCCGTTCAACGCTAGGTAATTTTATTCTATTCTAAACGATATCAAAACAATAACCTTGAACTACTTCCGTATATTTCGACCTAATTTTTGAGCTTTTCTCAGTGCTCTTCGGCGCTCAACTTCTGCTTCTCGTTGTTGCTGTTCTTTTAACTCTCGTTCTTTCCGAATTTTAAAAGGATTTTGTAATAATAAAGTTTGTAATACGGCAAATCCATTAGAGGCTACAAAATATAATGCCAATGCACTGGATAATCTAAACGTAATCAACACAATAAATAGTGGCATAACATAAGTTATAAATTTCCCACCAGCTTGCGCTCTTCCCATACTCATTAAGTGAGAGTTAGCAAGAGTGAATAGTCCTGCCAGAATCGGTAAGATATATAGTGGATCGGGAGCTCCTAAATTAACCCACAAGAAATCTCCAGTTGCCAAAATTGGTGTTCTATTAACAGATTGATATAAAGCAATAAAGACTGGCATCTGAACAATTAAAGGTAAAAACCCTAAAAACGGATTAACGCCCGCTTCTTTATAAAGTCGTTGTTGTTCTGCTCTTAATTTTTCTTGTGTTTCAACATCTTTTGAAGAATAAGTTTCTCTTAACTCTGTCAATTGAGGATTAATTTCATTCATTTGCTGCATATTTTTTTGCTGGAAATGGGTGATTGGTATCAATAGTGCTCTAATGATGATTGTTACAATGATAATCCCGATTCCATAATTATTTCCGAATATACTGGAGACCCATATAATAAAACGGGCAAAATTATAAATGATAATACCATCCCAAAAACCTTCACTATCAGCTGTTATATCACTTGTACCACAGGCAGCCAAAAACAGTACTAAGCCAAGCATACTGAGCATCAACAGCAATCGCTTACGTTTTTTAAATAAGTTAGACAATTCTTTTACCTCTTTTCCAAATTCTTGTGCGCTAAATCTATTATAAATCAAAATAAGTCAATTAAACATCCTTATTTTTTAAATTATAGCTAATATCTATTCAAATATTTTACATCATTTTAGCTAATCTCAGTACATGATTCAAACTCTTTTTTATTTCAAAAAATGACATATCAGCTGTGGGTTTTCTTGCGATAATTAAAAAATCTTTCTCTTGCTTCAATTCACTTTTTTGGTCAAATTCTATCAATGCGTGTCTAATTTTCCTTTTGATTGCATTCCGAACAGGTGCATTTCCAGTTTTCTTCCCAACAGAAATACCTACTCTAAAATGACTTTGATCGGGTTTATCTAAAACATAAACCACAAATTGTCGATTCGCAACGGACTTACCTTGATGGAAGACTTTTTGAAATTCTGCTTCTTTTTTAACTCGATAAGCTTTTTTCATTATAGTCTTCACCTTCCTTTGCTCATTCTATTTCCTGCTTGATTTAATAATAATAAGATTAATGAAAACAAAAAAAGGCGACAAGCTCTTATATTGTAATAAGAAGCTATCGTCGCCTATTATTTCTTATGCTGAAATTCTTTTTCTTCCTTTACGACGTCTTGCTTTCAATACTCTACGTCCGTTTTTAGTACTCATACGCTTACGGAATCCGTGTACTTTTTGACGCTTACGTTTTTTAGGTTGATATGTTAATCCTTGTTGTGACATTGATCATACACCTCCTGAATCATTCCAATATCTCTGTTTACTATTTAAAGGTTACAAAATGCTATCTAAATTTTGCATCATAACATAGACAGACTATATTATATTAAGTAAAGTAAAGGGATTTGTCAAGTCTTCCTTTATAAATTTGGCAAAGATAATTTTATATAGATAACGTTCTTGCTTTTTCTTGGTCTTTTTTTCTTTACATGTTATCCACAATACTGCGTATAACTTTATAACAACTTTTTTCTATCAACAGCCTTATTCTTTGATTCCCCACAAACCCACACCTTGTTAACAAAGTTGTCCACAAGCTGGAAAACAATGTGCATAACCGTGATTAACCCTGTGATGTAAGCCTGTTTTATATTAAAGTTATCCACATTCCTTGTTTAAGTTTTTCTTTTCTTCCTTGATTATTTTCTTATCCACTTGCTTGTGGATAACTATCTGAACACCCTTTGGATAGTTTATTAACATTTTTATTCAACTGTGGAAAACTTGTCTCATACGTGATAAAATAAAAAAACACTTACTGAGACGAGGAGGAACATGATGAACAACCCACAACCATTATGGATATATTTACAAGATAAATTTAAACAGTCTCTTTCAAAAGTTAGTTACGATACATGGATCCAAAGCGCTAACCTCGTCCGAGTTACCGACAACTCTGTTACTGTAGAAGTGCCATCAACTTTGCATAAGGAATATTGGCAAAATAACCTCACTACTAGAATGGTAGAGTACTTATATGAGTATTTTGGTCGTGAAATTTCACCGCTATTTGTCACATCAGAAGAACAAGCTAACCATGAAGAAAACAAAGAGCCTCAAAAGAGCGAATCTTTTGATCACATTAGTATGGTATCTAGCACTTTAAATAGTAAATACTCTTTTGACACTTTTGTTATTGGTAAAGGAAACCAAATGGCTCACGCGGCAGCTTTAGTGGTTGCTGAAGAGCCTGGTACAATCTATAATCCCTTGTTTTTCTATGGTGGAGTTGGACTCGGAAAAACACATTTAATGCACGCGATTGGACATCAATATTTGCAGATTAACCCAAATGCAAAAATTAAATATGTATCAAGCGAAAATTTTGCAAATGATTTTATTAACTCTATCCAAAATAGAACACAAGAAAAGTTCAGACAGCAATACAGAAATGTAGATCTATTGTTGGTGGATGATATTCAATTTTTTGCAGATAAAGAAGGAACACAAGAAGAATTTTTCCATACTTTTAATGCATTGTATGATGATCGCAAACAAATTGTTTTAACCAGTGATCGTTTACCAAATGAAATTCCTAAACTTCAAGAAAGATTAGTTTCAAGATTTGCATGGGGACTCTCTGTAGATATTACGCCTCCAGATTTAGAAACAAGAATTGCAATTTTACGAAAAAAAGCCAATGCTGAAGGTCTTGAAATACCAAATGACACATTAAGCTATATAGCTGGGCAAATCGATTCAAATATTCGTGAGTTAGAAGGGGCATTAGTAAGAGTCCAAGCTTATTCAGCTATTCAAAGAAACGATATTACCACAAGCCTAGCAGCTGATGCTTTAAAAAGTATGGTCAAAAAAGATAAAAATCTCGATATTTCAATTGCCACAATCCAACAAGTAGTTAGTAAATATTATCAAATAACTTTAGCTGACTTGAAAGGGAAAAAAAGAGTCCGACAGATTGTATTGCCTAGACAGATCGCAATGTACCTTTCTCGAGAAATGACCAATAACTCTTTACCCAAAATTGGGAAAGAATTTGGTGGAAAAGATCATACTACTGTCATACATGCTTATGAAAAGATAGAAAAAGCGTTAACTAAAGATGATGACTTAAAACATGAACTTGAACAAATCAAAAAAAGTCTACAATAGTTAAGGAAAGTTTATTTTTCAGCTTGTGTATAACTATAGGGGTTCTGCACAAAGTTACCCACAGATTATCCACAGGTGGAAAACTCTTATTTCTAAGGCTTTTTTTACTTTTCCACAGTATACACAGGCCCTACTACTATTACTATATTATTTATATAAATATATATAGCATTATCTATAAAATATACGAGCCTTTAAATCTAAACAGCAAGATCATTATGCTATACTTATACTAATAAATTGCACGGAGGGATTTTATGAAATTTACAGTCAATAGAATAGCTTTTCTAAAAAAACTTAAAGATGTTCAGCTCGCTGTTTCTTCAAGAACAACGATACCAATATTAACGGGGATAAAACTTGTTGCGGATTCAGAAGGAATTAAACTAACGGGTAGCAACTCCGATATTTCTATTGAAACACTTATTTCTGTACAGGATGAAAAAGCTACATTGAGAATTGAAGAAGAAGGTAGTATTGTCTTACAACCTGCTCGTTTCTTTAGCGATATCGTCAACAAATTACCAGATGAAACATTTTCTGTAGAAGTAATGGATCGGGTTCAGACAGCAATTAAGTCATCTTCTTCATCTTTTCTGATTAATGGATTGGATGCTGCAAACTATCCACATTTACCAGAAATTGATACTGATCAAGCTTTTACACTACCTGTTCAATTACTGAAAACTATTGTAAAACAAACAGTTATAGCTGTTTCTTCACATGAAAGTCGTCCTATTCTAACTGGAGTAAATCTGTCTCTTAAAGAAGGAAAATTAAAAGCTGTTGCAACGGATAGTCATCGTCTAAGTCAGCGAGTGATACCGTTAGAATCAGCTGGAGACTTTTCTTATAATATTGTTATACCAGGAAAAAGTCTTCAAGAATTGTCTAGATTACTAGATGATTCATTAGAAGAGATTACTGTAGCAATTGCTGAAAATCAGATTTTATTTAAGACAGAAGATACACATTTCTACTCTCGCTTATTAGAAGGAAATTATCCCGATACAGATCGTTTGATTCCAGAGAATTCTTCAACTCAAATTACGCTTGATGCCCAAGTATTGCTTGGAGCTGTAGAACGTGCTTCCCTTTTATCTCATGAAGGTAAGAATAATGTTGTCAAACTATCTGTGAGTAAAAATGAACTTGAGATCACAGGAAATTCTCCAGAAGTTGGTCGAGTAAACGAAAATGTTTCGTTTACAAATATCGATGGAGAAGAAATGGAAATTTCATTTAATCCAGATTATTTAAAAGCAGCATTGAATACTTTTGGTCCTGTGGAAATTACCTTAAAATTAATTTCAACTTTAAGACCGTTTGTATTGGTGCCAAGTGATGATAACAGAGAATTTATTCAACTAATTACACCGATTCGTACTTCATAAGCTTGATTAATCAAATTGAATAATCCTAGATAAGAAGAAAGCAAAGTTACACTACCTTCTTATCTAGGATTTTTTTGTTCTTATGGAAAATAAATAGGGTGCACTATAAATTTTGCTTATTTTTGAATTCTGAGCGTGTTTAATAAAAAAAATGATATTTCTTTTTTTATATCAAAAATCTATCAGAGGCCATTATTTTCCACTTAAATTTGTATTGGACTGATTTTTGGGTTATAATAATATAAGAATACTGTGGAAAAATAACGAATAGATAGAACATAGATTTCTTAATTTTAAGGAGCCGATAGTGGTGAACACCCCAATACAAATTGAACAAGCGTATATTACTTTAGGACAGTTTCTAAAACACGCAAATGTAATCTCAAGTGGCGGAATGGCAAAACCATTTTTAGAACAGTTTGAAGTATACGTAAATGGAGAACTTGAAAATAGACGAGGCAAAAAGCTTTATAATGGTTCTATAGTAGATATTCCAGAAGTTGGCAGCTTTGTAGTAGAGTCTTTAAAACCAGAGGATGCCTAATGTTTCTGAAAGATCTTCGACTAACAGGATACCGGAATTATGATAAAGCGGAAGTTGAGTTCTCTAAAAACATAAATGTTTTTCTTGGTGAAAATGCTCAAGGGAAAACAAATATGATGGAAAGTATCTATGTACTGGCAATGGCTAGAAGTCATCGGACTGCTAACGATAAAGAGTTAATTGGATGGGATCAGGACTTTGCAAAAGTTACTGGATTAATTGAGAAAAATCAAAGTAAATTTCCATTGGAGATTGTTCTTTCTAAAAAAGGAAAGAAAGCAAAATTAAATCGTCTTGAGCAAAAAAAGCTGAGCGGATATATCGGACATTTAAATGTTATTTTGTTTGCACCTGAAGATCTATCTTTAGTGAAAGGTGCACCTTCTGTACGAAGAAAATTTCTGGATATGGAAATGGGGCAGATGAGTCCGATCTATCTTCATCATCTAGTTGAATATCAGAAAATCCTTAAACAGCGGAATCAATATCTAAAACAAGCTAGGTTTAAAAATAAATTAGATCAGACCTATTTAGAAGTATTGAATGACCAGTTGGCAGCTGAAGGTGCAGAAGTACTAAGTGAACGTTTTAAATTTACTAAACGCTTGGAAGAGTGGGCTCGACCGATCCATAGAGATATCTCTCAAGCGAAAGAAGAACTACGCATAGAATATGCTTCCTCCTTTTCAGTACAATCTGAAAAGGATAAAAATCAATTAATGCTGGATTTGTTAGAGCAATTCGAAAAAAATCAGCAAAGAGAAATAGACCAAGGCACTACAGTTATTGGCCCCCATAGAGATGACCTCCGCTTTTACATCAACGAAAAGAATGTTCAAACCTACGGATCTCAAGGGCAACAAAGAACAACTGCTTTAAGTGTAAAACTGGCAGAAATTGAATTAATGTATGAAATGACGGGGGAATACCCCGTTTTATTATTGGACGATGTACTAAGTGAATTAGATGATGACCGTCAAACTCATTTACTTAAATCAATTCAAGATAAAGTCCAAACATTCTTAACGACCACAAGTCTGGATGGCGTTAAAAAAGAGTTATTGAATGACCCCCGTATTTTTAAAGTATCAAATGGGAAGATTGTTAGGGAGAGTGAATAAATTTGGCAGATGAGCAACTGACTCCAAAAGAAGTCGTAGAATTACGTGAAGAATATGATGCTAGTCAGATTCAAGTATTAGAGGGCCTAGAAGCTGTTAGAAAACGTCCGGGTATGTACATTGGTTCAACAGGTGAAGCAGGCTTGCACCACCTTGTATGGGAGATTGTAGATAACTCTATCGATGAGGCGATGGCAGGATATGCAGAACATATTACAATAACGATTGAACCTGAAAATATTGTAACAGTTACAGATGATGGTCGTGGAATCCCAATTGATATTCAGCAGAAAACAGGACGTCCCGCTGTGGAGACTGTTTTTACTATTTTGCATGCCGGTGGTAAATTCGGTGGTGGCGGATATAAAGTTTCTGGAGGATTACACGGTGTAGGATCTTCAGTTGTAAATGCTCTTTCAGAATATCTTGAAGTAGATGTCCACAAAAATGGTAAAGTCTACAATCAGCGTTATGAACGTGGAGCGGTTATGTATGACTTAAAAGAAACCGTTACAACTGATAAACGCGGAACGGAAGTTCGGTTCAAAGCGGATGCTGAGATTTTTAAAGAAACAACGGAGTATGATTTTAATAAATTAGCTACTCGCGTTAGAGAATTAGCCTTTTTGAATAAAGGATTAAAAATTTCTATTGAAGATCGTAGAGAAGAAGAACCCGTTCGTTTAGATTATCACTATGAAGGTGGTATTAAAAGTTATGTTAGCTATTTAAATCAAACAAAAACAACATTATACGAAGAACCTATTTTTCTTGAAGGTGAACAAGAAGGTATCGTCGTAGAAGTTGCTATGCAGCATACAGATGGTTTCCATACGAATATTATGAGTTTCGCAAATAATATTCATACTTATGAAGGTGGATCACATGAGTTTGGGTTTAAAACCGCATTAACTAGAATTATTAATGATTATGCTCGTCGTAATAAGATTATAAAAGAAAATGATGATAATTTAACGGGTGAAGATGTACGTGAAGGATTAACAGTTGTATTAAGTATTAAACACCCGGATCCTCAATTTGAAGGACAAACAAAAACAAAACTAGGCAATTCAGAAGTTCGTACAATTACTGATCGTCTATTCAGTGAGCATTTTGATCGTTTCTTAATGGAAAATCCAACTATGGGTAGACAGATTGTTGAAAAAGCACTACTTGCAGCTCGTGCACGCTTAGCAGCTAAACGTGCTAGAGAAGTTACCCGAAAGAAAAACGGACTAGAAATCAGTAACCTTCCAGGAAAATTAGCGGATTGTTCTTCTAAAGATCCTGAAAAATCAGAAATCTTTATTGTAGAGGGAGACTCTGCGGGCGGTTCTGCTAAGCAAGGACGTTCAAGACTGTTCCAGGCAATCTTACCGATCAGAGGGAAGATTCTAAATGTAGAAAAAGCTTCAATCGACCGTATATTAGCGAATGAAGAAATTCGTTCATTATTTACAGCGATGGGAACTGGATTTGGAGAAGAATTTGAAATTGATAAGGCCCGCTATCATAAATTAATCATTATGACGGATGCTGATGTAGATGGCGCGCATATTCGTACATTATTACTAACATTGATTTTCCGTTATATGAGACCAGTAATAGAGGCTGGGTTTGTTTATATCGCACAGCCACCTTTATATCAAGTTAAACAAGGGAAAAAAGAAGTATATCTTGATACAGAAAAACAATTAGATGAATATCTTAAAGAAATTCCACCAACTCCTAAACCAGATATTCAACGTTATAAAGGTCTTGGAGAGATGGATGCTGAACAACTTTGGGAAACGACTATGAATCCTGAAAATCGTCGCTTACTTCAAGTAACGGTTGAAGATGCAATCGAAGCAGACGTCGTGTTTGATATGTTAATGGGTGAAAAAGTTGAACCTCGTCGAGTATTTATCGAAGACAATGCCCAATACGTTCAGAATATAGATATTTAATTAGAACTCAGATGAGCTTGAAAAAAAGTAACAGTCTTCTGTACCGTGTGCTGTGTATGAGTCAATAGCATAGATGCACGGTATTTAGAATGTCGTAGATTTGAAAAATAAAGGAGGACAAAATACTTGGCTGAAAATAAAGAAGCACGTATGGAACAAATTAATCTATCCAGTGAAATGAGAAATTCATTTCTGGATTATGCAATGAGTGTTATTGTTTCCCGTGCCTTACCAGACGTACGAGATGGATTAAAACCTGTCCACCGTCGTATATTGTATGGAATGAATGAACTAGGAATGACACCTGATAAAGCTTATAAGAAATCTGCCCGTATTGTCGGAGATGTAATGGGTAAGTATCATCCACATGGGGATTCTGCTATCTATGAATCTATGGTACGGATGGCACAAGATTTTAGCTATAGAAATCCATTGATAGATGGTCATGGAAACTTTGGGTCTGTAGATGGGGATAGTGCAGCAGCTATGCGTTATACAGAAGCCAAAATGAGCAAAATTGCATTAGAGATGTTGCGTGATATCAATAAAGATACCATTAATTATCATGACAACTATGATGGTTCTGAAAGAGAACCAGACGTATTACCAGCAAGATTTCCTAATCTGCTCGTAAATGGTGCTTCTGGAATCGCAGTAGGAATGGCAACAAATATACCGCCGCATAACCTTAGAGAAGTCATTGCAGCTTGTCGCATACTTATGAACAACAGTGAAGCAACTGTTGCTGATCTTATGGAAGCTTTACCGGGGCCTGATTTCCCTACCGGGGCAATGGTTTTGGGTAAATCCGGAATCAGAAAAGCTTATGAGACTGGCCGAGGGTCAATCAAAGTTCGTGCAAAAGCACATATCCAGATTCAAAAAAATGGTCGTGAACGTATTATTGTTGATGAACTTCCATATTTAGTAAATAAAGCTAAGTTAGTCGAGCGTATTGCTGAATTAGCAAGAGATAAACGTATTGAAGGAATTACAGACTTGAATGATGAGTCGGATAGAGATGGTATGCGCGTTGTTATTGATGTCAGAAGAGACGTTTCAGCTAGTGTAATTTTAAATAATCTGTATAAAATGACGCCTATGCAAACTTCTTTTGGATTTAATATGCTGGCAATCGTAAATGGTATCCCTAAAACGTTAGGCCTTAAAGAGATTTTGGTAGAATATTTGAAACATCAACGAATTGTGATTAGAAGAAGAACAGAATATGATAAGAAAAAAGCCGAAGCGCGGGCTCATATTCTAGAAGGTTTACGTATTGCGTTAGATCATATTGATGAAATTATTTCAATTATTCGAGGTTCACAGACAGGACAGATTGCTAAAGAAACACTGATTGAAAAATTCAGTCTTTCTGAGCGTCAGTCACAGGCTATCCTGGATATGCGGATGGTACGTTTAACTGGTTTAGAACGGGAAAAAATTGAGGGAGAGTATCAAGAGCTGATTTCAACAATCAATGATTTAAAAGATATTCTTGCTCGTCCCGAGCGAATCAACGAAATTATTGAAAGTGAACTAGAAGAAATCTCTGATAAACATGGTGATGACCGTCGCACGGAACTATTGGTTGGAGAATCATTAAGCTTAGAAGATGAGGATTTGATTGAAGAAGAAGAAATTACCATCACATTATCTCATAATGGCTACATGAAACGTATGCCAATTTCTGAATTTAAAGCACAAAATCGTGGTGGTAGAGGCGTTAAAGGAATGGGTACGAACACAGATGACTTTGTAGAAACATTGTTGACTTGTTCTACGCATGATTTACTGCTTTTCTTTACGAATACTGGGAAAGTTTACAAGGCTAAAGGCTATGAGATTCCGGAATATGGGCGTACCGCTAAAGGAATCCCAGCAATAAACTTTTTAGGTATCGAAAATACTGAAAAAATACAAGCGATTATCAATAGGCGAGGAGAAGCAGCGGAAAATGAGCACCTTTTCTTTACAACACGTAAAGGTACCGTTAAGCGCACTTCCTTAAGTGAATTCACTAATATTCGTACTAGTGGGTTAAGAGCAATTGTCTTAAGAGATGAAGACGAACTGATTGATGTCTCTTTAACAAATGGTGATCAAAATATCATTATTGGTACACGAGATGGATATGCTGTCAGTTTCCATGAAAGTAAAGTAAGAAGTATGGGTAGAGCAGCAGCAGGCGTACGAGGAATCAATCTTAGAGATGGGGACAATGTAGTTGGTATGGACTTACTAGAAGAAGACTCAGAAGTCTTGATGATTACTGAGAATGGCTATGGTAAACGAACTCCAGCAAAAGAGTATGCAATTCGTGGTCGTGGTGGTAAAGGGGTCAAAACCGCTAATGTTACCGAAAAGAACGGACCACTTATTGGTCTGAAAACAGTAGATGGACATGAAGATATTATGTTAATTACTAACAGTGGCGTAATCATCCGATTCCATTCTAAAAATATTTCCCAAACTGGTCGTGCAACGCAAGGTGTTAGATTAATGCGTCTAGAAGAAGGCGGAAAAGTTTCTACACTTGCCAAAGTAGAACCTCAAGAAGAAATAGAAGGTGAAACTGCTGACTCAGAAGTAGTAGATCATTCAATAGAGACACCAATAGAAGCTGAAGAAATAATACAAGAAGATTCAGAAAATAACACAGAAGAATAATGAATAAAAAAGAGCCTGTTAACTCGAAGAAATATCTATCGAGTTAACAGGCTCTTTTAGGATAGAATAGATTAAAAAGTGCCTATCTTTTATCAATTATTTGTCATAGTAATGGTTGCCATTTAACCTATATTATGTTATACTTGTTCGAAGTGAGTACTCTTTTAAGAATACTTTCCTTGCTCTTTCAAATGAAAGGGCCAAAGTCCATAAGGAGGTGACAGTCAAAGATGAGTCAAGCAGCTAAATATGAAATTTTATATATAATCCGTCCAAATATCGAGGAAGATACAAAAAAAGCGCTAGTTGAGCGTTTCGAAGGTATCCTAAAAGATAACGGAGCTGAAGTTACTGAATCAAAAGACTGGGCGAAACGTCGTTTTGCTTATGAAATCAAAGGATACCGAGAAGGCACATACCGCTTGGTAAACATTGTTTCTAATGATGCAGCAGCAATCAACGAATTCGAACGTCTAGCACGTATTAACGAAGATATTCTTCGTCACATGATCGTACGTTTGGAAGACTAATATGTTTCACGTGAAACATAGATGAATTGCAAAATGATTATGTAGAAAGGAGCACAACCATTGATTAATAATGTAGTATTGGTGGGAAGAATGACCCGTGATGCTGAATTACGTTATACAGGTAGTGGTACTGCTGTTGCTTCTTTTTCTATAGCGGTTGAACGAACATTTACAAACGCTCAAGGAGAAAGAGAAACAGACTTTATTAACTGTGTAGCCTGGAGAAAAACTGCGGAAATTATTTCTAATTTCACGCGGAAAGGTTCTCTAGTCGGTGTAACTGGACGAATTCAAACACGTAACTATACGAACAATGAAGGTCGTAAAGTGTACATTACTGAAGTAGTTTGTGAAAATTTCCAAATGTTAGAACCAAAATCTGTTACAGAAAAACGTGGTCAAAATGACAATGAATCTTCTGGATCTGGATATTCTAATAATTCAAATTACTCAAATCAAAACAACAGTAATAATACACAACGAAATAACCAGGCTCCTGGAAGCAATCAAAATGCAAATAATTATGCGAATTTCGATGAAGATCCATTTGAAAAAAATGATGATCCAATCGATATTTCAGATGACGATTTACCGTTTTGATTCATAACTAAAGAAGGAGGATTTATAAAATGGCAGGACGCAGAGGCGGCAAAAAGCGCCGTAAAGTTGACTTCTTTGCAGCAAATCATATTGAATATATCGATTATAAAGATATCGATTTGTTAAAACGTTTCATTTCTGAACGTGGTAAAATTTTACCACGCCGAGTAACGGGAACTTATGCAAAAAACCAACGTAAATTAACTAAAGCAATTAAACGCGCTCGTATTATGGGATTACTTCCCTTCGTAACAGAAGATTAATTATAACTTTACAAAATCGTAGCAGATTTCTATATCTGTTGCGATTTTTTATTTTTAATGTTTCACGTGAAACATTAAAGGTCTTGACCTTTCTTAACAGTCTAGAATAAAACATTAAAAAGTGTTAAAATATAGTAGTGTAAATATTGAAACAAAGGAGACATTATGAAAAGAGTCAATGAGGAAGAATCTATTCCGAAGTTTTTAGAGCAACCTTTAATGCGAATGATGATTATATTTACTATAGCAGCTTTAGTAGTTCTTACCATACTAAGTTTTATTGCAAATATATGGATAGGGCTGCTCATGTTACTCTTGATTGTTACTACAATAGTCGTTGCCTGGAGATTTGGTAAAGAATATGTGGAAGAGCTGAATTCATATATATTGAATCTTTCCTATAGAATTAAGCGCGGAGAACAGGAAGCTTTGATTAAAATGCCTATAGGTATTATTCTAATCAATCAAAATGAAGAAATTGATTGGATTAATCCGTATATGCAAACTCAACTCTCAAATGAAGAAAGTGTATTAGGGAAACATGTTAGTGAGGTAAACGAAGACCTTTATAAACTGATTCAAGAATTTAATAATACTGATTCGAATTTATTAAACTGGAATAACAAAATATTTCAAATTATTCTTCAAGAAGATATTCATGCGATCTATCTTATGGATATTACAGAATACGCAGAAGTGAAAGAAAAATACGAAGAAGCAAGGCCTGTAGTAGGTTGGTTATTCTTAGATAACTATGATGAGGTAGTTCAAGGCCTTGATGATCGTGGTGTGTCTGGATTTAATAGTTTGATTACAACGTATCTTTCTAATTGGGGGAAACAACATAGTATTTTCTATAAAAAAACATCTGATGATAAATACTTTTTATTATTAAATAGAAGTGAACTAAAAAGAATTGAAAATGAGAAGTTCAATATTATTGATAGTATACGTGATCGAACTTCTAAACGTAATCTCCCATTGACTATTAGTATAGGGATTGCTTACGGAGATGATGACTTTGATAGATTAGCTGAGGTTGCTCAAAGTAATTTGGACTTAGCACTAGGCCGTGGTGGAGATCAGGCTATCGTAAAAGAAGTAGATCAAGAGCCGAGATATTATGGTGGTAAAACAAACCCAATGGAAAAACGTACAAGAGTTCGCTCTAGAATGATTAGCCAAGCTATGCAAGAACTAATCAAAGGAAGCGATCAAGTGTTCGTTACTGGGCATAAGAATCCTGATATGGATGCGATAGGTTCTTCATTAGGCATTGCCCGTATTTCTATGATGCTTAAAAAGAAATGTTGGGTGGTTATTGATCAAGATGATTTGAGTAGTGATGTAGAAAAACTTATGAAAGAAATAGAAAATCATAATCAAGTTAATCAAAATATCATATCTCCTAGAGAAGCAGAAAGTAAAATAACCGAGAATGACTTAGTTATCTTGGTAGATCATCATAAGCCTTTATTATCTATGGCACCAGAATTGCTTAAGAAAACTAAGAGAAATATAGTGATCGATCATCATAGACGTGGGGAAGAATTTACTGAGAATCCATTACTCGTCTATATAGAACCATACGCCTCTTCAACTGCAGAATTGATTACCGAACTATTCGAATATGTATCTTCAGATGGCGAACCAATCAATCGGATTGAAGCAACTGCTATGCTAGGTGGAATCATAGTAGATACAAATAACTTTAGTTTACGTACAGGATCAAGAACCTTTGACGCAGCGAGCTACTTACAATCTGTCGGAGCTAATTCCACAATGATTCAAAGACTTCTAAAAGAAGATCCTGAAGTTTATTTGAAGAGAAGCAAACTGATTGAAACAATTCAATTTGTTCATGAGGGGGTAGCAATCGCTTATGGAAAAGATAACGTAATTTACCCTCCAGTTACTGCAGCTCAGACAGCTGATACAATGCTTAGTATGTCTGGCATTGAGGCAGCTTTCGTTATTACCAAACGCTCGGATGACATGATTGGAATAAGTGCGCGTAGCTTAGGAAAAATCAATGTTCAAATTATAATGGAAAAGATGGGTGGAGGCGGTCACTTATCTAATGCTGCGACTCAGATAGATGATAAGACAATTCAAGAAGTAAGAGAAGAGTTAATTGAAAAAATTAATGAAGCACTTGACTAATACTAAGATAAGGAGAATTTTTAATATGGAAGTTATTTTATTAAAAGATGTTAAAGGTACAGGAAAAAAAGGGGAAATTAAAAATGTGTCAGATGGATACGCAAATAATTTTCTTTTAAAAAAAGGCCTAGCAAAAGAAGCAACTGAATCGGCAAGGAAAGAGCTAAATGCTAAGAAAAAAGCTGTGAAGCGTGAAGAAAGTGAAATATTAGAATCTGCTAAGCAAGACAAGAAAAAAATTGAAGAGAATCCAATTGAGATTTATGAGAAAGCTGCTGAAGATGGTAGATTATTTGGATCTGTTACTACTAAGCAAATTGCCAAGGAAATAGAAAAACAATTAGGGATAAAAGTTGATAAACGAAAAATAAATCAAGAAATCCCAATGCGAGCATTGGGTGCACAAAAAGTAGAAGTCAAGTTGCATAAAGAAGTAACTGCAGAATTAACTGTTCGCGTTCTAGAATTAGCTAAATAATCTTTAAAGAGAAGCTGTCAGAAGCTTCTCTTTTTATTTTAATAGAAATGTTCCACGTGAAACAAAAAAACGTTAGTTCCCTTGTATACTTTTGAGTACTTATCCTGTACAATTAGTAATGAATTTACAACCTTAGGGTGTGAAAGGAAGAGAACATATTGGCAATGGAACCATTAGGAGATCGTTTACCTCCACAAAATATTGAAGCTGAGCAGTCTGTACTTGGATCTATTTTGCTTAATCCAGAAGCACTTATTTCAGCAATGGAATATATTGAAGCAGATGATTTTTATCGTCGTGCTCATCAACTGATTTTTCAGACAATGGTTGATTTAAGTGAAAGAAATGAAGCAATAGACGTTATTACAATAGCAGACAAGCTAGAATCTAAAAATCAGCTAGAAGATATTGGTGGAACCCCATATTTGGCTGATATAGCCACTACAGTCCCTACTGCTGCAAATGTGGAGTATTATTCCAAAATCGTGGAAGAACGCTCTATACTCCGTCGTCTGATTCAGACAGCTACTGAAATTGCTTCAAGAGGATATGAAGAAGCAAGTAACCTGCCAAATCTTTTAGACGAAGCAGAAAGAAAGATCCTTGAAGTATCTGAAAAGAGGAGTCGTAGCGGTTTTGTTAATATCGAAACTGTGCTGAGAGAAACGATTAATAATATTGATGAATTATTCCAGAACGATGAAGAAATTACAGGAATATCAACTGGATATAAGGCGTTAGATCAAATGACTGCAGGACTGCATGAAGATGAGCTGATTATATTAGCAGCTAGACCCGGAGTAGGAAAGACCGCATTCGCCTTGAATGTAGCTCAGAATATCGGAACGAAAACTGACGAGACTGTGGCTATTTTCAGTTTAGAGATGGGTGCTGAGCAATTAGTGAATCGTATGCTTTGTGCAGAAGGTACGATCAATGCTTCGAATCTAAGAACCGGTAAATTAACAGAAGAAGAATTCACAAAACTATTTGTAGCAATGGGCAGTTTATCGAAAGCCAACATATATATAGATGATACGCCTGGTATACGTACAGCAGAGATTCGAGCAAAATGTCGGAGATTGAAACAAGAACGAGGTAGTTTAGGTCTAGTGGTTATTGACTACTTACAATTAATCGAAGGAACAGGTAGAGAAAGTCGACAGCAAGAAGTTTCAGAGATCTCTCGTCAGTTAAAAAAATTAGCTAAAGAGCTATCTGTTCCAGTAGTAGCTCTGTCTCAATTGTCTCGTGGAGTCGAACAAAGACAAGATAAGCGTCCAATTTTAAGTGATTTAAGAGAATCTGGATCAATTGAGCAAGATGCTGATATTGTAGCTTTTTTATATCGTGATGATTATTACCGTAGTGATGGGGATGAAGATGAACCAGAACCGGTAGAGGATAACGTTGTTGAAGTTATTCTAGAAAAAAACCGATCAGGAGCTAGAGGTACTGCCAAATTGCTCTTTATTAAAGAGTATAACAAGTTTTCTTCACTGACCTATTACCCGGAAGATCAAATTCCAAGAGCTTAAAAAACAAGAGAATCAAGAGCCATATGATTGTTAGGAATGATGCCTAATAATTTGGTTGCTTGATTCTTTTTTGTTAGAGCAAACCTTTTCAATAATTTTTCTTATACTGGTATACTGAAAGACAAGCAACGTAAAAAAACGGATAAGGAAAAAGAGAGGAAAAGTAGCGTGGAAAAGGATGAGACAAAAGCATTAAGAAAATACGTAGAAGTATCTTTTTCGAATTCTAATACTGATAAGATGAAACTGATAGAAGAAATTGCTGGAGTTATTTCAAACTGGTTAGATAATGAAAGTGATGCACAGGCTATTGCAAAGGGTATAAAAGAAAGAGAAGTTTTAAGTACGACTGGATTTGGAAATGGCTTTGCAATTCCTCATGGAAAAGTAGCAGGACTTGAGTCACCAATCTTAGCTATATTTAAACTTGAAAATGAAGTAGAGTGGGATTCGCTAGATGACGAAGCGATTACCCAACTATTTGTAATTTTAGTGCCTGTAGACGAAGCACAAGATACACATTTAACACTGTTATCTACTCTTTCATATCATTTAATGGATGAAGAGGTTCAAAGAAAAATAAATGAAATTACAGAGAATGAAGCGATGAAGAGATTTATAGAGATGATTTTTAAAAAAGGCAGATAGGGAGGTAGTATTATGAATATAGTAGCTGTTACAGCTTGTGCGACAGGAGTAGCCCATACATTCATGGCTAAACGTGCTTTAGAAAATGCTGCAGCAAAACAAGGGTATCAGATTAAAGTAGAAACTCAGGGCGCTACAGGTATAGAAAATGAATTAACACAAAGTGAAGTTGATCAGGCTGATATCGTGATTCTAGCAGTTGAAGTAGGAATAGCAAAAAGGGAGCGTTTCGAAAAAGTTAAAAAAGTCGAAATACCCATTAGTACGGCTATCAGAAATGCAGATGGATTACTTGAAAAAATAAAAGAAAAATTACAGACGTAAAGAAAGAAGGAAAAGAAAATGAGAAAGGTTCAACAAGCTCTGATGACGGGTGTTTCATATATGCTGCCATTTATAGTATTTGCTGGGATGACTATTGCAGTGACTGAAATGTATAGTCAATACATACAAGCAGATACAGTCAGTATGACTACATTAAATGGTTTCGCTTGGGTTATGATAGATATGATTCCTGCCATTTTTGCAGCATATGTAGCTTATGCAATTGGAGATAAAGCAGCTATTGCGCCTGGATTTATAGGCGGATATATTGCCGCTCATCCTACAATTGAGAATACTTCTTCAAGTGGATTTTTAGGAGCAATACTTGCTGGATTTCTTGCAGGATATGCTGTTCTTTACTTTAGAAAAATTCCTGTTCCAGAATTTATGGAATCAATTAAGAAAACCCTATTTATTCCTGTGTTAACAGGATGGTTCTTATATTTTATTATGGCATATCCTGTAGCAATTTCTATTGGTGCATTAAATGATTTTATTATTGCAAGTTTGATTAGTCTTTCAGAAGCTCCGCAATATGCTTTTTTATTAGGAGCTATTTTGAGTGCGATGTGTGCATTTGATATGGGAGGACCTTTGAATAAAATCGCAATCACATTTGTATTTGCGCTATGGAACGAACCAAGCGGCATAGGATTTAGAGTTAATGCAGCCGTATTTCCAGGAATTATGGTACCCGCTTTGTCTGTTGGAATTGCATCGCTGATTGCTAAGTCTAAATTTAGTGAAGCAGAGGTGAAGATGGCTCCTGGTTCTATCTTATCTGGACTAGTTGGCATCACTGAAGCTGCACTTCCATATGCATTTCAAGATCCTCTTCGTGTAATTGGACCTAATATGTTAGGTGCTGCGATTGGAGGAGCAATAATGATGGCTTTTGGTGTTTCTACAGCAGGCGTATCGGGAGTATTTGGCTTACCAATGGCTAGTAACCTATTTATTTTTATTTTAGCTATTACTATCGGAGTGGCTTGTTCAGTAGGGTTACAAGTACTGGTCAGGAAACCAAGAACAGAGGAAGATGAAAAGGCACAAAATGAAAACGATCTAGATTTCGATATTACAATTTGATCATCAATAGATTAGCAAAATCTCTTAAAAGTAGAATAAATACAAAATTAGGGATTTAATTAAAAAAAATCTATGGTAAAATAAACGTTGTTAAAGAATTAAACTAATTGATGTAAAAAATAGATTAGGAGGGCGCCTCCATTTAAAAACAAATTGTTTAGAGCAGCAGAATAATAAATATTCTGCCTTTATATCAATAAACTTTTGTTTTAAGAATGGAGATTGTGCTCCTTTTTATATTTACATGGTTAAAAATTTTTAGATGAGGTGGACAAATGTCATCGGTTGTAGTTGTTGGAACACAATGGGGAGATGAAGGTAAAGGGAAAATCACTGATTTTTTAAGTGAAAATGCAGAAGTGATTGCTCGTTATCAAGGAGGAGACAATGCAGGGCATACAATTAAATTTGATGGTGTAACCTATAAATTGCATTTAATTCCTTCAGGTATCTTTGCTAGTGATAAGATTAGTGTGATTGGTAATGGAGTAGTCATTAATCCTAAATCTTTAGTAAATGAATTGGCTTATCTACATGAAAGAAACATTGCTACAGATAATTTGCGGATCTCAGATCGTGCTCATGTGATCTTACCGTATCATATTAAAATGGATCAACTTCAAGAAGATTCAAAAGGTGACAAGAAAATCGGTACTACTATTCGAGGAATCGGTCCTGCCTATATGGATAAAGCTTCTCGTATTGGTATCAGAATTGCTGATTTATTGGATAAAGAGATCTTTGAAGAACGATTAAGAACTGTATTAGAAGAAAAAAACCGATATTTCACTCAAATTTATGACTCAGAACCGCTAAAATTTGAGGATATTTTTGAGCCGTATTATGAATTTGGACAACAGTTTAAACAATATGTTTGCGATACATCTGTGGTATTGAATGATGCATTAGATGCTGGCAAACGAGTATTATTTGAGGGTGCCCAAGGTGTCATGCTGGATATAGATCAAGGGACCTATCCTTTTGTCACTTCTTCGAACCCGGTTGCTGGCGGTGTAACGATTGGGAGTGGTGTTGGTCCTTCTAAAATCGATAAAGTAGTTGGAGTATGTAAAGCTTATACATCAAGAGTAGGAGACGGCCCTTTCCCAACTGAATTGAATAATGATACAGGTCAGTTCATTCGTGATGCTGGGAATGAATATGGAACAACAACCGGACGTCCACGTCGTATAGGCTGGTTTGATAGTGTTGTCATGCGCCATGCTAAAAGGGTGTCAGGCATTACCAATCTTTCTTTAAACTCTATTGATGTTTTATCTGGATTAGAAATAGTCAAAATCTGTACTGCGTATGAGCGTAATGGAGAAGAAATCTTACATTATCCGGCTAGTCTCAAAGAGTTAGCTGAATGTAAACCAATCTATGAAGAACTTCCAGGTTGGAGTGAAGATGTTACAAAATGTAGAACACTAGAAGAACTACCGGAAAATGCACGTAATTACATCCGTCGCGTTTCTGAATTGACTGGCGTTCATATTTCTACATTCTCAGTAGGACCAGATCGTGATCAGACAAATGTACTAGAAAATGTCTGGGCTCCAGTGTATTAATATTTTTGATTGCTAAAACTGAATTAAATATAAAAGGCATCCTCAATTCTTATTACGAAAGTAAAAGAAAGGATGCCTTTTTTATAAGATTATTTTAGTTGGTTGGTATAATCCAGATGTTCAAATGTATGTGGTTCTCCTATTGCGACCAACATACTGTTAGGAGAAATTTTTTCATCTGGAGAAAGATTAACTTGTAGTTTTTCTCCTTCGGAATTTTTCATGCCAATAACATTAATTTTATATTTGTTTCGTAAGTCTAATTGAATTAATGATTTTCCCACCCATTCTTTAGGTGTAAGGAATTCAATAATCGCATTATCTTCATCAAGTTCAATAACATCCAAAATTTTGTTTCTCATGATATTGCGTGCTACTCTGTCACCCATTTCTTTTTCTGGGCGAATGATTTCGTGCGCGCCAACTTCTAATAGAATTTCTTTATGAACTTTGTTTTTTGCTTTAGCAATAATATGTTTAATGCCTAGCTTTTTGCAATTTAAGACGGCTAAAACACTAGATTCCAGGTTTGAACCTGTACCAACTACGACGGTATCACATTTTTCAAAACCGATACTTTTCAATAAATCTAGATCTGTAATATCCCCTTGGACACCTTGTACTACATATTCTTCCACACGATTTACATCAACTAAGTCTTTATCTATGGCGATGACATCAAAATAATGTTCACCTAATTCTTTTGCAATGGTTGATCCGAATACTCCAAGACCTAATACCCCAACAACTTTATTCAATATTTTCTCTCCTATCCAATTAAGATATTTCCTGATGCATAAACTTTCGGTTTTTGTTTTCTATCAAAAAGTCCCAATGCTGTAAAGATCGTGATAGGACCCAGTCTACCTATGAACATTAAGAACATAATGACTGTCTGACTGCCGCGAGATAACTCAGAAGTAAGATCAGCTGATAAGCCCACGGTACCAAGTGCAGAAACAGCTTCAAAAAAGAGATACTGCATAGGGACGGTTTCATCAAATATAGACATTAGAGATAGACCAAGAAAATTTAAAATGACAAACATCACAACAATTACCAAAGCTCTCTGAACAATTTCATCATCTAATGTTCTTTTTTGGTAATGTACATGTTGCTGACCGGTAATCTCGGCCCATAATAATTTTACAACTAAAGCAACGGTTGAAGTTTTCGCACCACCGGCAGTACCACCAGGAGAACCTCCAATAAACATGAACACAGTCATAAAGATGATTGTAAACAAGTGAAGATGTGTATAATCCACAGTACCAAATCCAGCAGTCCGCAGTGTTACAGCTTGAAAGAAAGTTGCCTGCATTTTACCAATGAAATTTAATCCTCCAATAGTTTCATTGTTATTCCATTCAGATAGCATGAATAAAACCATAGCTGCAAAAATAAGGAAGATCGTCCAGTTTAGAACTAAGCGAGTGTGTAATTTCAACCTTCTGTATCTTCCTTTAAAATCTATCCAGCTTCTAACTGCAATAAAAGCTTTGAAATTTTGAGCAACGTCAAACCAGACTGAGAATCCAATTCCTCCAATAATAATCAGAAGAGGAATAACAATATTAACAATATGAGAGTCTACAAAGCCTTGTAGACTCGTGGTGCCTAAATTGTCAAAACCGGCATTATTAAATGCAGAGATAGACAAGAAAATCGAGGTAAATGTTCCTTTAGTCCATCCGAATAAAGGGACCATGTGAAAACTCAGAAAAACTGCCCCAGTTCCTTCTATCAAAAAAGTATATTTAACAACAGAAATCAGAAATTCACGAAAGCCAATCATATCTCCCCTGTTTAAAGCCTGCTGTAAAGTAACTTCATCTTTCATACTTACACGTCGTCCTAGTTGCATGACGATGGTTGCTACAAGCGTAATCAATCCTAGTCCACCTAATTTGATTAGAATTAGCCCTATGATTTGTCCGAAAATAGTATAGGTATAAGCTAGAGGTTCAGTAAAAAGCCCCGTCACACAAACCATAGACACAGCTGTAAACAGATGGTCAAAGTAGGTAGCTTGTGAACTGGCTTGTTGACTTATCGGAAGAGCAAGTAAGAAAGAACCAATCAAAATAACGAAAGCAAAACTTAAAACGATTTTAAATGGAATGGGTAAAAATGAAAAGCGGTCTAACAAGCGTCTCATACAAAATTTTTCCTTTCTGATACTATAAAAAATCAATAACTAGATTGTATCTCTTGAATACCTAAAATACAAGCATATACGATGAAAAAGGCGTGACAATTCTTGCTTGTAAAGTGACAGTTTCTGAGTTAGCTCTAAATTTGAGTTTTAAAGGCATAGAGTCGTAAGCCGTTATAGTTGTTTCTTTCTGTTTTGACCGATAAAATAGTACTGATACAGTGTCTAATATTGAACGCTGATTGTAGGAGGAGACGAACATGGCTTATAACGGAACAATGATGCAGTATTTTGAATGGGATTTAGCTAATGATGGCACTCACTGGAAAAAGTTGAAAAGTGAAGCCGCTCATTTGAGAGAAATAGGAGTAACAGCTGTATGGATTCCACCCTGCTTTAAATCATTGGATCAAAAAGATGTAGGCTACGGTATATACGATTTGTATGATCTTGGTGAATTTGATCAAAAAGGAACGAGACGAACTAAGTATGGGACAAAAGAGGAATTATTAGATGCTATTGATACATTGCATAAAGAAGGAATTCAAGTTTATGCAGATGTGGTATTAAATCATAAAGCTGGAGCAGATGGAACAGAAAAATTCTGGGCAGTTGCAGTTAATGAAAATGATAGACATGAAGAAATTGAAGAAGCAAAAGAAATTGAATCTTGGACTTATTTTAATTTCCCAGGAAGACAGGGAAAATATTCTGAATTTGAATGGCACTGGTATCATTTTTCAGGTGTATCTGATGATGAAATTACTGGAGAACAGGGAATTTATCGTATCGAAGGAGAAGGCAAGGGCTGGGCTCCAGACGAAAATGTATCGACTGAATTTGGTAATTTTGATTATCTAATGTTTGCTGATATTGATTATAGTCATCCAGAAGTTATTGAAGAAACAAAAAAATGGATCAAATGGTTTATAGAAGAAACAGGTATCGATGGGATCCGTTTAGATGCCGTTAAGCATATTGACCGCATGTTTATGAAAGAACTGATTGAAGAAGTTCGTGCAGAATATGGTGAAGACTTTTTCTTTGTAGCAGAATACTGGCATCAGAAATATAAATATTTAGAAGAGTATTTAGAAGACCAGGATTTCAATATTTCAATGATGGATGTAAGATTTCATTATGCTTTGCATGAAGCTTCCCAGCAGAAAACCAATTTTGATTTAAGAAGACTCTTTGATGGAACACTCTACAAAAAGAATGCGGAACAAGCTGTGACATTTGTAGAAAATCATGATTCTCAGCCGGGACAGTCTTTAGAGTCTTACGTGGAGCCATGGTTCAAACCGTTAGCTTATGGGATTGTTCTATTGAGTACTTATGGCTATCCTTGCCTATTTTATAGTGATTACTACGGGTATAGCGGTGAGGTTGATTATGACGGTTGCCCTGATGTCATTGAAAGATTAATGCATATTAGAACAGAGTATGCCTATGGTGAACAGTATAATTACCTTGATCATGCTACATGCTTAGGCTTTACACGTACAGGTGATGATGAGCATCCTGAAGGGTGTGCAGTTGTATTGTCTAGTGGAGAAGAAGGATATAAAGAAATGAATGTGGGAGACCTGCATGCCGGTGAACACTATATAGATAAACTCGGGAACAGAGAAGAAGAAATTGAAATTAATAAAGAAGGTACAGCGGTGTTTCCAGTTAATGCAGAATCGATTTCCGTGTGGATCCCTAAAAAATAGAAAAATAAAACCGATCAAGATTTATAGGAGAATATTTACTCCAAATCTTGATCGGTTTTTTTAAAAATGAAAGTTTTTTCTTTAATTAGTCATTAGGGTTAATTTTCAATGAAGCTTCTTTTTCATCAGATAAATTTTCTTTATTTAATTTAAAATCCTTATCTTTTGATAAATAGTTATCATGTAAAGCTTCATCGACTTTATCTTTTGGAATGGCTTGATCTTGATTAGGTTCAAGAGGTGTTCCGTTAACATCTCCTAATGTCTCATCATCATACATTGCGTGAGAGGCAGTAGCGGGATCAATAACTGAGTCCTTTTGAGCGGTTCTTTTTTGTGCTAGATCTCTTTCAATTTCTTCAATTGTTTTATTTAGCTGTGCTTGTTTAGCATCCATTTCCGCTTGCTCAGCTTGTAGCTCTTGGTCTGCTTCAGTATAAGACTCTCTAAAATCTTCAATTAGTTTTTGTGCTTTATCACCACTTGAGTCTTTTAATTTGGTAGCTTCTGATTTTAATTCTTTACGGAATTGATTGCCTGTTTTTGGAGCAAATAATAGAGCTGTAAATGCAGATGCAGCACTCATTAAAATGGCCTTAGTTAAGCTTACTCTTGGCATAGTGTAAATCTCCTCTCAATACTTGGTTAATTAGTTTTATAACGAGCTTTTTGTTTTTCGATCGTGCGCTTGAACGCTAAATTAAATGTTTTAGCGATTATTGGACCCTCTGTTTTCAGTTCATCTACAGCATTTTGTGCTATGCCTTTTGAATAGTCTCCACTGTGTTCTTTTAAATAAGTTAAGGAATTATTTAAACTAGAAGCATGGGTAGATAATTCGTTGAACCGTTGCATTTTGATGTTTGACACTTTCTGTAAATCTTCGACTCTTTCCATAATTTTATTTACTTTGGTTTGTACAGCATCGGCTTCCCCAGTAAAATGTTCAATATGGTCTTGTACTATATTTTGAGTCTCTTTAAAGTTTTTGAGTGTTGGTTTAACTTTTTTAAAGGTAATAATCCCGATTGCTATAAGAGCAATTAAAGCTATTCCTAAAATAATTAAAGCAATGATGTATCCTAATGACATAGTAGTCCCTCCTTTACTTCAATACTATTATGAATTTTGCTATCTATATAGATAGAATACCACGAATAGTATCGTAGCAACAAATAGAAGCTATGGGTTAAAAGATATTGCTTGAAACGGCTTTAATTGTTAGAATAGTAGCAACATAAAGTACTTAGATAACTATCATATAAGTAGTGATAAAAAGGAGAAAATAATGAGCGATGAGAAAATGAAGGATTCTGAAATTGAAATAGGGGAAATGAAGAATTCTCAGCACAAGATAGAACTGTGTGCAGTCTCAAATGGAGAAGTTTTATCCATTGAAAATGTCCCAGACAAAGTCTTTGCTCAAAGAATGATTGGAGACGGTTTCGCGGTAAAACCTACCTCTCAATCTGTAGTGGCTCCCGTCAGTGGAAAACTGATTGAAGTCGCAGATGCTAAACATGCCTACTATATCGAAACAGAAGAAGGAGTAAAAATTTTGATCCATGTGGGAATCAATACCTTGTTATTGAATGGCGAAGGTTTTTCTACGAAACTGGAAAAAGGCGATAAAGTAGAAAAAGGAAAAACACTGGTTGATTTTGACGAAGAATTAATTATTAAAAAAGGATATAATCCCATTATTTCAGTTATCGTTTTAGATAACGAGGATGTGCAGATGAATCAAGAAGTATTTCCTGCAAAAGGGGTTATTGCGGGAGAAACAATTGCAATGGAAATTAATTTTTAGTAGATTACAGAAACTAATATTTTTTGAATGGATCGAGTTCTAATATTCAATTGAGATGAAAAATTGAACCGAGTTCATAGGTGCTGTATAATTGATTGTAAGTTAGTTGATAGATGAATTGATGATTAAAAACATGTTTCTGAGGAGGAGCATCACTTGAAAAAAATATTAGTGGTAGATGATGAAAAGCCAATTTCAGATATAGTAAAATTTAATCTTGAAAAAGAAGGATTCGAAGTAGTTACTGCTTATGATGGGGAAGAGGCGGTAGAAAAAGTTGAAGAGAGCACCCCGGATTTAATCGTGTTAGATTTAATGCTGCCTAAAATGGATGGATTGGAAGTTTGTCGAGAAGTCCGTAGAAAGCATGATATTCCCATTATTATGGTAACAGCTAAAGACCAGGAAATTGATAAAGTGCTGGGACTAGAGTTAGGAGCAGACGATTATGTAACAAAACCTTTTTCTAATCGTGAATTAATTGCACGAGTCAAAGCTAATTTGAGACGCCAATCCTCTGTACCAACTGCAGAACCCGAAAAACCGGAAACTAACGATATAGAAGTAGGAGACTTAACGGTTCATCCAGATGCTTATATCATATCTAAAAGAGGCAGTACGATTGAATTAACGCATAGAGAATTTGAATTGTTACATTATTTAGCAAGACATATTGGACAAGTTATGACGCGGGAACATTTATTAGAGACCGTTTGGGGTTACGATTACTTTGGAGACGTACGTACTGTTGATGTAACGGTTCGTCGATTGAGAGAGAAAATCGAAGATAATCCGAGCCATCCTAATTTTTTAGTAACTAGACGTGGTGTAGGGTATTATTTAAGGAATCCTGAACAACAGGAGAAATAATCGTATATGAAAAAAAAGATTCGTTTTTACCAATCTATTAATACAAAAATTGTATTTATTATTGTTATATTACTTGTATTCGCCCTACAGATCATTGGGGCGAATTTTATTACCCAAATTGAACGACAATTAGTTAACAACTTCGAAGGGGATCGTCAAACTCAGATAACCTTTTTGGAAAGTGCGATTCTCCCTTTACTCGAAGCTTATGAAAGTGATGAAGATGCTGAAACAGATCCAAGAGAACAAATTAATGATCTTCTTATGGAATTTTCGGGGAGTGGCATTACAGAACTGCAAGTTATTGATACGAATATGGTTGTTCTGGGAATCAGTGACAGTACACAACAAGGCATGCTCGGTCAGATTTCCACAGATGCTGACGTGAGAAGTGCCCATTTAAATGGAGATACGGTTACTAGACAAGTCGAAGATGCCGCTTCTGGTAGAAGATGGAAGATTGTAGAACCCATTTTTTCAGATGCTGAAGAACCTGAATTCTTAGGCGTTGTCTTGATGGAAAGTGATATTGAAGATGTTTATAATCAAATCGCACAAATTACCCAGATCTTTCTGCAGTCTTCAGCGGTAGCTATTGTCCTTTCTTTGATTCTGGCAAATATGGTTTCTCGGGCATTGACTAAACCAATTAAAGAAATGCAGACACAGACGCGTGCAATTGCAGAAGGAGATTATTCAGGTACTCTAAAAGTATATGGGGAAGATGAATTAGGACAATTAGCCTTTCTGATCAATGAACTTTCTGATGAAGTTGCTGAAGCACAAGAATCGATTGATTCTGAAAGACGTAGATTAGATAGTGTGCTAACACATATGACAGATGGAGTTATTGCAACTGATCGACGAGGGAAAATTGTCATCGTTAATAGTATGGCTGAAACAATGTTAGATGTGACAGGCAAAGAAGCCAATGGAAGAAGTTTATTAAAAGTATTGGATATAGAAGAAGAACTCACACTTAGACAAATCTTAGAAGAACAAGAAGATATTTTAATCAATGGATCAACTATGGGTGTACCAACGATTTTAAGAGCTTCTTTTTCACTAATTCAAAGAGAGACAGGATTTATCAGCGGAATTGTTTGTGTGTTACATGATGTCACAGAGCAAGAAAAAATAGAAGAAGAGCGGAAACAATTTGTTTCTAATGTTTCTCATGAATTAAGAACACCTTTAACGAGTATGAGAAGCTATATTGAAGCATTAGCAGATGGAGCGTGGGAAGATCCTGAATTAGCGCCTCGCTTTTTGGAAGTTACCCAAAATGAAACCGATCGAATGATTCGCATGATCCAGGATCTATTGCATTTATCAAGAATCGATGCTGGTAAGAGTGAATTAGACGTAGAATTAGTTGATATTACTGAGTTGTTAGATCATGTACTCAATCGATTTGATATGCTGATTCATTCTACTGAATATGAAGATAAAAAGTATAATATAGAAAGACACTTACTAGATAGACCTGCTTTTGTAGAGATAGATACTGATCGTATGATCCAGGTTTTGGATAATATCATGAACAACGCATTGAAGTATTCGCCCGATGGTGGAACAATAACGGGTCGAATGCGTCAGACGGAAAAAGCAGTTATTATCAGTATCAAGGATGAAGGAATGGGGATTCCTAAAAATGATTTAGTGAAAATCTTTTCCAGATTCTACCGTGTAGATAGAGCGCGTTCACGAGCTATGGGTGGAAGTGGACTAGGATTAGCTATCTCCAAAGAAGTTGTTGAACAACACGGGGGACGTATATGGGCAGAAAGTGTGGAAGGAAAAGGAACAACATTCAATCTTTCTCTTCCATATGTCCCATTTGAGGAGGATGAGTGGTCGTGACATGGACACATATAAAACATATATTACTCGGCGCACTCATTGTGTTAAGTTTATTCTTAAGTTTCAGTCTTTTGACTACGGGGAGTCAGTCTAATGAACAAACTTCTTCAAGTGGGGGATCAACGACACCCGCTTTAGTCGATCGTTCAATGTCTGAAGTATTCTCTCCTAGTCAAATCATTTTGCACGAAGCGTATGATAATCATCAGATTGCTTCATTATCGGATACACAAGATTTAGTTAAACAAAGCTATAAAAGAATGAGATTCAAAGATGTTCAACCACCCAAGACACTGACTCGTTCAGAATATCAGCAAATGGTTCATGAAGATTCTTGGGTAGAATTTATTTTTGACGAAAAAATTCCTTTTGGATTGTTTAGTGAAGGGTTTGAAGATATTCCCTCAGACTATGAAAACCGTACATTTAATCGAGTTTTATTTAATTTAAACAATCAAAGTAGAGTATTGTTTTATAATGATCAGGAAGAGCAGACCTATGAATTTGAAGAAGTTAGAATTCCTGAAGATTTATTAGCGCGTTTCCGAGATACTGAATCTATTCGCTATACAGAAGCAACGGGCCTTGAGTTAAATCATGTTACCTATGTCCCTAGTTCTAAAATGAATTTAAGCTATGAGAATTATATCGTTGAACGTTTGCCAGATAGACTGTTTATCGGTCAGTTTTTTGAAGAAACTTCGAAAGTGAATGTAAGATCCACATCAAACGGTCAACAATATACTAGCTTGACTACAGAAGTAGTTATCAATGATGAAAATTACACTCTTTCTTATTTACATCAGAGAACAAATCGGGAAGAACTTTCTTTGACTGAACGTCTGGCTAATAGTTTTCAGGAATTAGCAAAAGTAGAAAACTGGAAAGACAGGTCAAGGTATAAAGCATATAATTCTTCTACGGGGGAAGTAGTTTTTCAGCGCTATCTTAATGGGATGCCCGTATTTAGCGCGCAACAGCTTGATTCAGAAGTAGCGTTGAGAATAGATGGAAGCGGAATGAAAAATTTGCGCTTACCATTGAGGATTGCTCAGACACCGATCTCATTGGATGGATATGATAAAAAAGAGCTGCCCGGTGGTCAGGAAATCGCTGATAAATTAGAAGCTGCGGGAGTAGACCTCTCTACCGTTACGGGGTTAAAAGTTGGATTAACATGGGAAGAAAGTGAAGAAGATGAACGAGTGATTCACTTTGAGCCTGACTGGTATGTTAATGTAAAAAATGACAGTAACTGGTATACAGTCGATCAATTGATTGAGTTACAGGGGGAATCGCTCAATGGACTTTAAGAAAATTGAAAATATTTTTCTGTTAGCTTTTGTACTATTGAATATCTATCTTTTAGTGAGTTTCATTAGTCGTACAGATCTTCAATATGCTACAACGAATCCTACACAAGATTTTACTTCTGACATGCGTGATAGAGGAATTGAATATCCACAAACATTGCCAGAAGTTGAATCGGAAGTTTATTACATGCAAGCAGATGCCAATATACTTTTAGAAGAAAATGCAGAATCATTAAAGAACCAAGCAGGATCTGTTGATTCAGAAGGAACGCTCTATACTAGTATTTTAACTGATCCGATTGAATTGGAAGGTAATCCTGAAGATGGTTTTACAGAAGCAGATCGAACGTTGTTAGATGAATTTGTCAATAGTTCATCCGTCTTGTTTGGAGATCAGTATAAGTACCTCAGATATGATAGAGAGGGGTCTCGTTTTATCTACAGTCAAATGGTAAATGGTATCCCTGTTGGAGATGGAACTTCTGAGATTTCCTTTATTTATGGTAGTGATGGAGATATTATTTCTTATCAGCAGACCTATGCAGGGCCGATGAAAGAACAAGGCTCTTCTGATGAACTGATTACGGCTGAAAGGGCCATAGAAATATTATTTCAGAATAATGAATTAGAATCAGGATCAAAAGTTGAAACGCCTATTCTGGCTTATCAGAGAACATTAAATTTAGAGAATTTGAGTATGTATGGACCGATATGGTTAATACCCGTTACAAATAGTAATGACAGTGAAGTGTTTAGGGTGGATGCAATAGATACAAATGGAAGAATACTGTCTGATCCAACAAATAAACCTGATCTGGAAGAAATTGATGAATTAGAAGATACATCAGACATGCAAGAGCCAACGGAAGCGGAAGAATGATTTTTCTTTAAATAATTTGGAAATTTAAATAAACCAAGAAGCCGTTTAGCATTCAATTAAACGGCTTCTTGATTTATTAGATCGGTTTATTGTAAGATAAACAGTGACAATTGACCAGAGAGGAAATTCTAAATGCTAGAAGTAGAACAATCTGGATTAAAAATAAGTATTTTAGCCAGCGGAAGTACTGGGAATATTACTTATATTGAATCAGATCAGATAAAGATATTAGTAGATTGTGGGTTCAGTGGTAAGAAAGCCATTGAATTACTAAAACAGATTGATCGCCGTCCAGAAGACTTAAATGCTATCTTGGTTACCCATGAACATAGTGACCATATCAAAGGCGTTGGGATTTTGGCACGTAAATATAATTTAGACATCTATGCAAATCAAAATACATGGAAGGCAATGGAACCTAAATTAGGGAAACTGAATCTGGAACAAAAACATCACTTTGATATGAATAAGACTATGACCATCGGTGATATTGATGTATCAAGTTTTGGTGTATCTCACGATGCAGTTGATCCACAATTTTATACTTTTCAAAAAAACAATAAGAGATTTGTTATGTTGACAGATACTGGATACGTTAGTGATAACATGCGTGATTATGTAAAAAATGCAGATGCCTATTTATTTGAAAGTAATCATGATTTAAGTATGCTGCGAATGGGAAGATATCCATGGTCTCTTAAACAGCGTATTATTGGCGACAAAGGTCATCTATCTAATGAAGATGGGGCGTTAGCGCTAGCTGAAATCGTAGGAGATAGAACGAAGAGAGTATATTTAGGTCATTTAAGTAAGGAAAACAACCTTAAAGAAATCGCACATTCTACGGTAGAAGATATTTTGAAACAAAAAGGTACCGGTATAGGTCATGATTATACGTTATTTGATACGGATCCTGAAACAGCGGCACCATTATTCAGGTTATAATTAAAACAGCTATTTTATTTGAAGTAAGCTCGCTTAGGGCTTGCTTCTTTTTTAATTCTCTTTTTTTCAGATAATTATAATTGCATAATGAAAAACTTCTTAAAAATAAATATTTATGATAAAATGGTTAGAAGCAATTATTTAAGAAGGAGCTGTAAATCGATTGACCTCTATATCATATATTAATCAAGTTCTAAGCAAACTAAAAGAAAAGCATCCTGAGAAAGAAGAATTTATTCAAGCAGTAGAAGAATTTCTACCTACGTTAGAACCTTATCTTGATGAGCATACAGAAGTAATAGAAAAAAATCTATTATCTCTGATTGTTGAACCTGAACGCTTAATTCAATTCAGGGTACCTTGGCAGGATGATGAAGGAAAATGGCAAGTTAACCGTGCTTATCGTGTTCAATATAATTCAGCTATTGGACCATATAAAGGGGGGCTTAGATTCCACCCGACAACTAATGAAAGTATTGTAAGATTTCTAGGATTTGAACAGATCTTCAAAAATAGTTTAACAGGACTACCGATTGGTGGAGGAAAAGGAGGAAGTGACTTTGATCCCAAAGGAAAATCGGATGCTGAAGTCATGCGTTTCTGTCAAAGTTTTATGACGGAATTCCAGAAACATATCGGCCCTGATATTGATGTACCAGCTGGAGATATTGGTGTTGGAGGAAGAGAAATCGGATTCTTATTTGGACAATATAAACGATTGAATGGATATGCAGCGGGTGTTTTAACTGGGAAACCACTCAATTCATGGGGAAGTTTAGCACGAACAGAAGCTACAGGCTATGGATTAGTCTACTTTGTTCAGAATGCTCTAGCAGATAGACAAGATTCACTAAAAGATAAGAAAGTTGTCGTATCAGGTAGTGGAAATGTTTCAATCTATGCAATTGAAAAAGCACAAGAATTAGGTGCTACTGTACTGACTTGCTCAGACTCCTCTGGATACATTTATGATGCTGAGGGTATTGACTTAGATCTTGTAAAAGAAATAAAAGAAGTACATCGTGGACGCATCAAAGACTATTTAGATACTCATACGAATGCGACTTATGTAGAAGGACAACCTGTCTGGGCCTTGAAAAAACCATATGATATTGCTTTGCCATGTGCTACGCAGAATGAAATTGATTTAGAATTAGCGCATGCTATTGTAAATGCAGGAACTAAAATAGTTGCTGAAGGTGCTAATATGCCTTCTAGTAAAGAAGCGATTGATTGCTATAATCAACATGGTCTATTATATTGTCCAGGGAAAGCAGCTAATGCTGGTGGAGTAGCAGTGTCTGCCCTAGAAATGGCCCAAAATTCTGCTCGTTTACCATGGACATTTGAACAAGTGGATAGTGAGTTGAAGACTATTATGAAAAATATCTATACAGTATGTAGTGAGACAGCAACTAAGTATGTCGAAAAAGACAACCTTATGGTAGGAGCAAATATTGCTGGCTTTGATCGAGTGATTCAAGCAATGCTATCACAAGGTCTAGTATAAATGAAATAAAGAATATTCTAAATAGACTATGATTCTGCTTAATCAAGTGAGGATTATAGTCTTTTTTTATAGAAAAGAAGCTTTTTAGAAGAATAAAATCAAAAAAATATAGATTCTTCATAGATTATGTTAAAATACGTTTGACGTAGAGCGATTTATTCAATATTCATTCAATAAAAATTCAAAATAAAATTGTACAATCATATCGGAAGCAAGATAATATATTGAGAAGGGACTTATAATTATGCCTAATATAAATTTTAAAAAATTAATGATCGTAGGAATGACAGCTAGTTTATTGGCTGGTTGTGAAGCGATTGACCAAAATCAAGAAAATAGTGAAAGTAAAACAGGGAATGTGAATAAAGAAGGAGATGTAGCTGTCTCAGAAGTAAAAGTGGATGCTTCATCAGGTGTTACCGATGCAGTAAGTACCATTGATGATGCCGTTGTTTCAGTAATCAATATGCAACAAGCAGCGGAAAATCCATATGGCTGGTATGGAGGAAATACGCAAGGACAAGGAGATGCAGATGAGAAAGACAGTCTGCAGCAGGTAGGAACAGGAAGTGGAGCTGTATATAAAGTAGATGGAGATACAGCGTATATTTTTACAAATAACCATGTTATAGAAGGTTCAGATGCAGTAGACGTATTACTAAAAGATGGAACAAGAGTACAGGCAAAGGTAGTAGGAGCGGATGTATGGACTGACTTGGCCGTATTAACTGTAGACGCTAAAGACATAAATACAGTAGCAGAATTTGGTGATTCTGAAAATCTTACGGTAGGAGAGCCGGCTATTGCAATAGGATCTCCTCTGGGTACAGATTTTGCTTCCTCTGTAACCTCTGGAATTGTATCAGCTATTGGACGTGCTGTACCAGTAGATACAGATGGAGATGGAGAATATGATTGGGAAATGACCGCGATTCAAACAGATGCAGCCATTAATCCTGGTAATTCTGGAGGACCATTAGTCAACATAGCTGGACAAGTTATTGGGATAAACTCAATGAAGATTTCAACTTCAACAGTTGAAGGAATGGGCTTTGCAATACCAAGTAACGATGCAGTGGATATCATTAATCAATTAGAAAAATCCGGAAAAATTACTAGACCTGTTTTAGGAATTGGAATGGTTGATTTAGCAATGATTTCGCAACAACAACAACAAAACGTACTTAAGGTGCCAGAAGATCTTAAAGGCGGAGTTGTGATTGCTGAAGTAACTGGTGGAAGTGCATCAGAAGAAGCAGGATTAGCAAAAAATGATATTATAGTTAAATTCAATGGAGTAGATGTTACAAATGGAGTAGAATTAAGACAACAAATTTACGATACTAAAGTAGGAGATAACGTAGAAATTGAATACTATCGTAATGGGTCTCTAGAGAAAACCACAATCAATATGAGAGCATCTGATCAGGCACTGTAAGCAAATAAAAAAAGTGTTCCTCTTTTTAAAGGAGGGACACTTTTTTATGTTCTGTGTATAAGTGTGTGTACTTCAATTTTGAATTGTGGATAAATTTTAAAAAAAGACTGGAAAGACAATATATTTTTGAAATAAAGTTATCCACAAAAATTATATGCATTGTGTATAAGATTGATATTTAATTATTTTTATACAATAATAGGTTGATTTATAAGGTTTTAAAGTCATTTTGAAATCGGAAGAAAAATAAATAAGCATGGGGATAACTTGAAGTTTTTTAAGAAATATTAGGCGAACAGATAGAAGTATGATAGAAAAAAATACGAAAATCAGGGGAACAAAGCTGTGGATATGTGTATAAGTGTTGGGGATAACTGTGCACAATAGTGGAAAAGAAGACACCACTTTTTTGAAAAAGTGGTGTCTTCAGTATATAGAGGAAATTTTATTTTGCAATTGCCGTTTTCTTAACTTCTACGTTTCCTTCGATTGCTCGTGAATAAGGGCAAACTTGGTGAGCTTTTTCAACTAGATCTTCCGCTTCTTCTTGTGTTACACCTTCAATCTCTACTTTTAATTCTACGGCTAATCCAAAACCTTCGCCAGCTTTTGCAATGCTAACATCAGCAGTTACAGTTGAATTAATTTTTTTCTTAGATTGTCCAGCAACTAATTGGAGTGCGCTATCAAAACATGCTGAGTATCCAGCTGAAAATAATTGTTCAGGATTTGTTTTTCCTGCTTCCTCGAGTCCGCCTAGACCTTTGGGCACTGTTAATTCTAAATCTAAAATACCATCTGAAGATTTAACATGTCCTTGACGTCCACCAGTTGCTGTAGAGGTTGCTGTGTATAATGCGTTAGACACTTGAATCACCTATCCTTATATTTTATATTTGCTACAATTAAATTGTACACAACTTAATTGTATAAGTCAAACTATATAAAACTTCTTTTCAAATTGTTATACTGTTATAGAGGAGAGATGAAGATGGCAAATGAACTATTAAAACTAGAAAATCAATTGTGCTTTTCATTATATGCATCAACAAGACAAATGACTAAAATATATCGTCCATTATTAAAAGAACTGAATATAACTTATCCCCAATATTTAACTTTGCTTGTACTTTGGGAGGTACAAACAATTTCAGTGAAATCTTTAGGGGAAAGATTATTTCTTGATTCAGGCACATTAACCCCTATGCTTAAACGAATGGAAGAAAATGGATTGATTACTAGAGTAAGATCTACAAGTGATGAACGTGTGGTGGAAATCAGCTTAACGAAAAAAGGAATACAGGCAGAGGACAAAGCAGAAAGTATTCCAGTTAATTTTATTAAGCATCTAAACCTTGAGGAAGAAGAATTCTTACAATTGAAAAAAATATTAGCTAAGATGATGGATAATTTTGACAAATAAGGTGGAAGAAAATGGATATAACAATTGTTTCAGTAGGGAAATTGAAAGAGAAATACTTAATTAGTGGAATTCAAGAGTATGCCAAAAGACTAGGAGCCTATACGAAGTTTAAAATCGTTGAGGTAGCAGATGAAAAAGCACCGGAAAACCTGAGTGAAGCTGAAATGATACAGATTAAAGAGAAAGAAGGACAACGAATCTTAGCTAAAATTCCAGATCAGGCATATGTTTACTCACTAGCAATCAAGTCTAAAGAACGTACATCGGAAAGCTTTGCTAATGAAATACAGCAATTGATGATCCATGGAAACAGCAGTATTATCTTTGTCATTGGAGGATCACTTGGATTGAGCGAAGAAGTGCTGAATCGAAGTGATGGAACCATCTCCTTCGGTAAAATGACTTATCCACACCAGCTAATGAGGTTGATCCTTACGGAACAAATTTATCGTGCCTTTCGGATTATGCGTGGAGAACCGTATCATAAATGATGATAAGAATTTGCAGTGTGTATGGTTCGGTCCATGTGTATTATTACTTTTTGTGTTTATCTAAAGGTTATTAAGTGTAAATGGCAATAACCACTTATCATTAAATTGAAGCACAACGTTTAATTTTTTTATGGAATAGATGAAACTGTATTTTTATAGTATAAATATTAGAATTCGGTGAGAGCTGAAAGCCGGTGTTCTCCTAGGGAGATCCGTTTATTTGTCTTTTCTAGTACGATATACGTCGACTTTCATTGTTTTATTTGATACATTGTATAAAATAATGAGAGGACGATAAACTAATGGCAGACTTTTTTAGTACTCGAACAAGTGATGATGTGACAGACAATTATGAGACGGTTGTTTCTTTCGAAGAAAAAGAATTTATTAACGGAGAAGGCGATACAGCTACAAATCCTACTGTATGTGGAGTAGAGGATGAAGAATATACTTACATTCTGAACGAAAGGTTTGAAATTCCTTCAGAAAAACTTAAAAGCAAATCTTCTGGTAAGGTGAAATTAGAAGTTACTAGATACAAAGGTACTGAGCAAATGAAAATCAGATTCATAGATTTTATAAATTAAAGGAACAGCATACTTATATTACTTAAGTATGCTGTTCGTTGTCTTAATATGTCGGGGAATCGGGGAAAGCTATTATAACTGTGGCATTTTAAACTTTAGAGGAGGTTGATATTGGTGGATTATTTTGATTTATATAAGCAAGTATTGATAGTTATACGGGAAGAAAGACCGCGAGACGGACAATCATTAATTAAGGAAATGAACCAAAAAAATGTCATTTTAGAAGCGTTAAATGAAGGAGTAGGCTCGGACCTTTTAGTGCAGTTTACTTTTGAAACTTTAGAGAATTTAATTGAAGAGAATCTTATAAAAGGAAAGATTGTGAGAACCAAGGAGGGAACTCTTTATACAATCGAGCATCTAACAACAGCGGGCCATCAATATTTACAATATACTAAAGATCCTACGACTAAAGAGAAAATAAAAAGTGTGTTACGTGAAGAAGGAATTCCTATGACTCCCCAAGCACTAACAAAGGTTATAGCCAGATTGGTACTGTAAAAACGAAAAAAATAATCGATACGGTAACGGTAGAAAGTTCTTAACAAACTTTGTTTTATTAAAAAATTGAACGGCATACTTATTTTTAAGCATGCTGTTCATTGCCTTAATATGACGGGGAATCGGGGAATAAACTAAACCCAGATCACAATCGGATGACGTAAAAAGAACCTTCCGCTTGGAAGGTTCTTTGATGTTGCGTCTTTATTTTCTAATAGGGGTAAGCCCAGTGAGTTATCGGGATCTGGCCTATCGATCAGATACTCTGAAATGTTTGTTTCATTGAAAAGCAACTGGATATCGAGAGCCATTTTGTCCTTATTCATTTTTATTTCCTGTATGAAAGCGAGGTAAAGTTCTTTTAATTCGCGATTTGTTTTAGTGGATCTCATTTTTCCGATTAATTTATTGATAAGTTTGGAAACGAGCTCTGTGTCTATGGAACTGCTTTCTGTTTTAATTCTCCCCTGTGTTACTAATAACTCTGAAGTATAATCTTCTTTTTCAGTTTCTAAACGTGCTATAGCTAGCTCCCAAACATCAGCTAAGTTCGGCTCATCATTTATTTTTTCCCTATAATCATGAATACGGTCAGCGCATCTCACTATTTTATCTGTTAAAAACTTTTTGTGATCCTCAAGCTGGGTTTTATCTTCAACTGTACGAGACTGCATTTGGGCGACTAAGTGTTCTAACAGTTTATCTGAGTCAATTAGTTCTTTGAATCGATCGGCCACTTTTTGCTCTGCTTTATTTACCTCTATTCCATGGGCATGACAAGCAGTCGCCCCTTTGTTTTTGAAGGCGCCACATACATAATAATTCTTTTTAACTTTAGTACCGTCAACCAAGCGATAGGAAGAATTTGAGACCACCATATGACTTTTGCATTCTTCGCACCTAATTAATCCAGTTAATACATTGGATCCTAGTCGGTTATGTGAAGGTTGTTTTGAACGCATAGCCCATCGCTCGTGTACCTTATCCCAGATCTTTGGATCAATTATAGGCTCGTGAATGCCTTTTGTTACTACGGGAGATTCTTTTAAGTGTCTGATACTAGCAGCCTTCTTACCGTAACGAATCTCACCTTTGTATAAAGGATTCAAAAGAATATCTTTAACTGCTATTGTACTAAACGGATTTCCACGTTTAGTTTTGTGACCTGCGTGGTTTAGGCTATTGGCTATATATCGGTATCCATGACCATTTAAATATGTTTCATAGATATAGTGTATGACTGCAGCTTCTTTTTCATTGATTACCAGCCTACTTTTTCCATTCTTTCCTTTTACATTATCATAACCAATGACTTTTCCTCCGTTCCACTCACCATCATTCGCTTTAGCTTTATGTCCTAAAACAACGTTTTCCCGTATAGTATTGCGTTCTAATTCATTGATTGATACCATTAGCTGGAACATAAACGTCCCGGTGCTGGTACTTAAGTCTAATTTTTCTGATATTGACTGTAGAGAGACGTTCTGCTTGTTCAGATCTTCGATGATTGATAGTGTATCGATCAATCTCCGGCTGATACGTGAGAGCTTCCAGATGACAACGACATCGAAATGGTTTTCTTTTGCGTCATTCATCAAATCCTGTATACCATCTCTACTGTCGAGATCCTTACCACTTAACCCTTCATCAGTATAGACGTTCACTAACTCCAGGTTCTGCATTTCACAATACTGCTTTATTTTTTCTCTCTGTGCATTTAAGGAATACCCGTCTACAGCCTGTTCTTTAGTAGAAACACGAGTATATCCAACTGCTCGTGATTTATTATTTTTAAACATTTTTTTCATCCACCTTCTTCAATATATTATATGGAATACCAACCAAATAAATGGCCGTTATTTCTTTCTTTTCATTCAGCAGAACTTTTTCTATTATTTCTTGATAGAGGACAAAGTGTGCCACCGTGGGATTATTGTCCACGTCTAAATGAGTGCCTAGGAGGGATACGATGGTTTCGGGAATAAGAGGATCAAACTTCAGTTTTTGTTTCCTTTTCTGGATATTTTTTAAAGATTCAGAAAGTTGTTTATCAGTGATTTCACCCTTTTCGTAACGAGATAGAACTTTAATTTGACGCTTTTGTATTTGTTTTTCTTTCTGCTGATTTTTACCCTTTATAGAGAGGTTTTTATTTTCAATTTGCTGTTTTATCTTTTTTACTGTTACGTCGGAGTGAATATAATCATTTACCAATTGAATTACTTGTGTTTCGATGTCAAAAGCGTTCAAATTTACGCCTTTGCAGTGACTAGTCCCATCAGAAGACGTTCTGGCGCAACGATAATAGTAGTAAGTTTTATCATTATTAAGTGTATGCTGGGGTGTACAGACACTTCCACAATAAGGACAAATCAGTTTTTTACGTAAAATGAACCGTCTGACAACCCACTTTTTATGGATATGCTTGGATTTTCTTAAGGACTGAACTTCATAAAACAGGTTCATGGGTATGATAGGGACATCATGCCTATTTTTATTTCCATACTTACTGGTGACTTGTCCGATATAGAAGTCATTTTTAAGAATAGCTTGGATACGTGCGACAACCCATTTCTTATTGTGACGATTCAATAGCCCCTTTTTGTTTAGCTGCTCGGCTATTTTAGAATAGCCCGTGCCTTGATAATATAGACGGTATATTTTTCTTACTATCTCAGCCTCAGCTTCATCAATAAGCAATTCACCTTCTATCCAACGATATCCATAGGGCACTTGAGAAGAGACGATGCGTCCTTCATTATATTTTTGCTGGAACCCTAGTTGTTGGTTTTCTTTAATCACTTTCCTTTGATATTCTGCCCACGCACCAAGCATGGAAATCTGAAACTGGTCCATTGCAAAAGAATTTTTCTCTCCTGATAAGGCTTCAGTGATACTTATAACTTTTACATTCAAGTTGGAACAATACTCTAGGAACTGAACTAAATCGCTTAACTTTCTTGCTAGTCGATCATAACGCCACACGAGCAGTACATCGATGTCTCTTTCCTTAATAAATGTTTTCATTGATTGAAAACCTGGACGGTGTGTATTTTTTCCACTGAACTGATCCTTGAAATCAGCAACAACTATTGCACCTAAGTTCTGATTATTCCAATCCACCAGCGCAGAAATCTGCGCTGAAATGGATTGCTGTATATCTGTTGATTGTCTAGCATAGAGAACGGCCTTATTCGTCATGTTCTTTTTCTTCCCTTTCAATAATTAAGAGTAGTTCAATGAGTGTATCGATAAAAGCTTCGATTTGTTGGTTGATCTCGTCCATGGGTGTATTCTTCCTTTCGTGATAACTACTAATGATCATCAGTTTAATCAATACAGTCTGCCAGTTTTTGATTAATGATATCGGAGTTGATTGGCTTATTATCGTCGAATTCCTTTAAGCCTTCTTTCACATAAGGCTCGGGAATTTTTATTTTTGTAGCTAATATATCTTCTGCCGTCAATCACTTTCCGTGTGGTGTTGCGATCCTGTTCAGTCGTAATGATGTCATTCGATTGAATCCATCTGTTTACAATTATCTGGGAGTCTTCAAAACCGATCTTTTTAAGAATGTTACTCAGCTGATCGCGATAGATACAAACAGTATTGTTTTCCAGGTAACCGATAGTATTATGACCGTAACGGGTTAAGGAGCGCTTGTTGACTAATAAATACTGCATTAACTTGTCGAGAGCAAGTGCACCTAAATTGCGATCACCAATATGATCAACCTCATAAGCGACTAATATGTCAGTTATTGCTTCTGTATCGACTTGTAGTATCCCGGATTCATTAACCAGTTCGGCAGCCGTCAATATAATTGCTAGCTTTCTTGCAACACGTTGTCTTGTATTGGACTCAGGCATCCGACCAATCAGTCTATTCACTTGCGATTCGTACTGAGACGTGATGTCATCGGATTCTATCGAGAATAAATAATCGACGAAAGCAGGAAGTATGTGCCCGTTGTTTTTAGATGTAACATTTTTTATTTTTTCAGCTTGTTCTGCTGAAGTAGTCCATTGCGTATTTTCAAAATCAAAGACGCGAACCCTCAAGCCTATATTGTGACTTAATCGGTTATAGATGCTCAGTTCCCCCGAACTGAGCATCACTGTGGACCAATTACCGACTTCGCGAAGACTGCCATCCATGTTGGCTCTGGATCTACCTACCCCATCTGTAAGAGAATAAACTAAGCTGGTTAAGTTAGAGTAAGCATTAGTGGAAAGCTCATCAAATGCGATGGGAATACCATGAATACCTTCCAGGCTAGCCATAACGGAGTTCAAGGTACCATTCCAGTATCGCAGAAGTGACTTTTCGCCAGTATTTGGATTCCCAGCAACGGAGATCGCCAAACTCAATGCAGTCGTTTTCCCCGTTGTACTGTCTCCGGACAGATGGATCAAGAGAGAATTGATATCTGTATTTACCTGTTTTAGGTATGCAAGAATGGGAGAACTGAGACTAAATATTACGGCCAATTCTAATTCAGGATTTCCCCGGACGCATGACTCAAACATGTCGATCCATTCATCGACAGTTCCCGAAGGTTTTAAATCGTATCTATCATGCGAGACTTTAATGGTTTCGCTGACAGGTCGGGCACTGTGGATACGATTGCTGACAAATATCCGCTGGCCGTTAAATTGATCAAAGCCGTAACTACTGTTGATATAGATCGTTTCAGCTAATCTCAAGCTGGCTATTAAAGCATTGCTTAGATCGGCACGATTTTTGTTCGTTACATCTAAGCCGTATTCCATCAGTGACATTATTCCGTTCGGTAGAATCTTACTGTACGGAATATGCTGTGTTTCTATTTTGTGAGTGATTTTATTGATATACTCGAGTCCAAAGGATTGGACCTGAGTGTTACTGTCGATAAAGACCTGCTTGATGCGTGCGTACAGAGAGCAGTATTGCTCTCCGTCTTCGGTCAAATAAGTGATGCCATCATCCATATCAAACGTGAAATTGTCAGCTTGCAATACTGTTTTATCCATCAATATCACCGAAGCTGTTTACACCTAATGCATTAATCAATGACTTCATATTCTGATCGACATGAATACTATGAGATGAGTCTGCATCAGCAGTTCCATGATCCTTATTATCCCGAAATGTATTAGAATGGCTACTGTCATCATTAGTCGTATTATTATTTAGATCCGTGTTTTCAGAACTAATGTCATCAATAGGAATTGCGCTTTTGAAGCGATACTGATAAAGTCCAGGCTTCAGTTCTACGTGCTTACCCGTATAATAGAACTTAAAACGTTTGCCGATTAAGGTGTCGTAACGGCATTGAAAGCCATATTCCTCTGTCATTTGAAAAAGGAAGTGTACATCGTATAGCGGCAGAGCAGAGTCGTCGTTATCGTAGAGCCACGTGTTGAACTTCAGCAATCGAATATCTCCCTTTTTTATGCCAGTATTATCTTCGATATCTAAAACTTTTATGACTGCCGTTAAGCACGCATCTTCATCTATTAACGCAATGATTCTTCCTTCAAACTGTATATTTTTGTACATTGGGTAGTCGTCGTCATATTCGTACATAATGCATTACTCCTCCGATTAATTTATTTCCTCCAGTAGGCCTCCTGAAAGAATGAATGAAGTTATCAGCTTCAACTTCAACTTGAGTATATAAAAACTAATAACATACAAGCATTAGCTAATGTGAGACACTTTGTATGGAAAGACGGTACGGAATACTTACCCACATTAAACAGTCATCCAAAATAAAAGAAAATAATCTTAAATATAAATAACAATGCTTATAAAAAAAATAAAAAAAGCCAGAACATATCACACACGATATGTTCTGGCAGATTTAATTTGCTGTTTTTAGAGATTGATTTGAACTAAACGATAAGGATGTTTCAAACCGATCTTATGTCGACTAGTAAATGTAGTTATTAATTTTTTGATTTTCGGGTTAATATAGTAATGGATCAATTCCGATCTGTTAGCAGTCGATAAACTAATATTCCTTAAAGTTCTCTCTTGCTGAGAGATATACACATCAACATCTTTATCTGGGACATAGTCATTATCAATCATCTTATTGTTTAAACTAACAATCTGCTCTATGGAGAACATATTATACTTTTCAATAGAACATGGGGAACCATAAATCGAATCATCAGAGGTTACCTTTGAAATTAATTTAGGATTTACGGAGAGTACAAATAACTCAAGGATAAATGAAAGAGCTTGTTTAGATTCTTTCTCGGACAAATGCATGACTTCATCTGGAAAACTATATTGACTGTAGTGTTTATTGTCATAATTAGGGTATTCCAACGTGCCACGAACTGTTTTGTCGAACACTGGAGCTCTAAGAATGTTTTCATCTCCATAATAAATAAATGAGTTGTACTGCTCTTCTTGTCTTTCTTCCTCGTTTTTATGTTCATAATATTTATGGAAGCGGTCGGAGTAATAGTTGAGATATGCATTGTAAATTTTTTGAAACTTAATAGCATCGGGATCATTCTTATCAATTGATGTTACCGTACAGACATCCCAACCAAAACTAGCAACATTTAAAAATTCAAGAAGTAAAGCGAATAGGAACTCTTCTCGATAGATTTCAGAAATGCTTTGATGGATGTACCCTGTTTTTTCCCATCTTTCAGTTGACGGCTTTAAATATATTTTTTGAAAATCTTCAATAAGACTGTTTAAGTTAGAGAATGATGTCATAAAGTAAAGCAAAAAACTTACTGAAGGATTGTTGATTTCTGTTTCTTCTATGTTTATTATCGTGTTGATATCTGCTTGCTTTAGTTTTTTTGATGCGCTTAATAATGAAAAATTTCTGCCCATGGCGGATGATTCATCGTGATTATTTTCAAATTTCTCCATTATTTCTCTTGATAAAGAGGCTTTGTAAAATATACATTCTAGCGGATCATCCTCTAATTCTTGATATTTATTAGTGGTTCCAACAGCAACTAGGCTATGAAAGAGATTTTTAGAAAAGGTTCTTCGAGTGCTGCCACTCCTATTATCGAATTCTTCGATGTATGCATTTCTCACTAAAAATGAAGATCCATTTTCATGTACTAATTTTGGTTTAGTAGTATTTAATCGTATTGTTTTTCTGTACAGTTCGTATGTGTTCATGGCTTCCTCCTCGTATCATTTATTTAAAGGATACGAAGAACGAACTAGAATGTCCAGTTATTCCTTGCCTTGGATGCTAAGGGATGAACACAAGTTTTTTTCTCTGGATCTGTAAGGACTCTTGTTACTTCTGCTAGTCCTTCTTTTTCAAGCAGGTTCAGAACCTTGTCTAATCGTTGCTGCACTTGTTTATTCTTTGAAGGTAAACTCCCGTACGCTAATATAACAATTTCCGAATTTTTTGCACATTCAAGAATATATTTGTCATTTGTCGCATTAGTGGCATTCTTAAAGTTGCGTTTACTTCCAGACTTGGACGGGGAAACGGGAAGGTTCACTTTAGAATATAGGTTTACAGAAAAAAAGCCATCATAGCCAAGTTTGTAAATGTTGTTCGTAATTAGCATTGTAGTGGTGTCAGTCAGTATAAGCTCACTGGTGCTGGGATATAGGGTAATAACAGTGGCCATTTTGGCTTTTCCTTTTTTATTCCACGCCCGTTCTAACACGTAACGATGTGTGCCTGAATCTTCTTCGATAACTTTTGTTGTCATGCTTGCAGATAATTCTTTTACCATATATATCAGACTCCTTAGATTATTTTTTCTTTTTTAATTCTCTAGCAGCAGAAGTAGCAACCAATGCAATAATTTCTAAAATGAGAATAGGTGTGAACATTTAAATACCTCCTGTAATAATGCGGTAGTCAAGCAGTTTATCCTCGTAAAGCAAGCCAACTAATTTCGGATCGGAAGCTGAATCGGCTAATGGATAGAGTATATATGCTACAAGCTCTTTATATACATACAAATGAGTCATGACGTTTTGAAACCTTGAAAGGTACGATTGATAACTCATCGGAATGATTGACATATCTAGTTCAACGACTTCAAAGCTATATGATTCGTAACCTGCGTCTTCTAAAGTTATTGGCTCTCCTAAGTGTTTGCTCAGCATGTCGAGAGCGAGTTCAGAATAGTCCATAAGCTATGCCTCCCTTTTGATGTGACCGTATTCTGCGAAAGAGTAATATTCAGTAGGAGAGACAATGACATGGTCTAATACTTCTATACCAAGCAGTTCACCGGCTTCGCAAATTCGACGAGTAAAGTTATGATCAGCATCTGACGGACTGATGTCGCCAGAGGGATGGTTGTGAGCAATAATTAGTCGAGCGCAGTTTGAAGCAATGCTGGCTTTAAATATCTCTCGAGGATGTACGATGGAAGTATTTAAAGATCCAACTGACACAGTCGAAATAAAATTAATATCTGATTTCGTACCTAGTCCGAACACAATCACCGTCTCTCTATCGCAGTTTCCGATAAGCTCTTGGGCATAACTGGCAACTGTAATTGCTGATGTGAGCTTCTTACTTTTTATTGATGTTTCATGAACGACTTCTTGCTTTAGTTTAATGAATGGAATGTAATCCATGTTTTTCCTCCTTTAGTTTTAAGTGCCGCGAGTAAGCATTGGCAAAAAAATACCCCCATCGACATTTGTCGATGGGGGATGAAAACCTGACTGTTTAAGTATGATATTCCTCCTTACTATATTTGTGAAATCAAAGTTATAATATATGTTTGAGAAATTGATCATAACGATTTTACTTATGCTTAAATATAATAATACTAGAGAATGAATTAAATACCAGGATAGCCTGTGCTATAATGATGATAAGTATTTTGAAGGAGAGCGATTTCATTGACAGAAAAAGTAAATAGTGCAGATTTAGGATTTGAAAAAGAAATTTTTAAAGCAGCTGACAAGTTAAGAGGAAACATTGATGCTGCAGAGTATAAAAATATCGTTCTAGGTTTGATTTTCTTGAAATATATTTCAGATAGTTTTGAAGAACGTTACAACGAACTTAAAGAAGAAGGCGATGGCTTTGAGGAAGATCGAGATGAATACCTCGCTGAGAATATCTTCTTTGTACCTGAAAAAGCACGATGGGTCTACATAGCCAAACATGCGACTGAACCTGAAATAGGACAAGTTATTGACCAGGGAATGATTTTAATCGAAGAAGAAAATGATCGCTTACGTGGTATTCTTCCGAAGAACTATGCTCGTCCCGAGCTTGACAAACGTCGGTTAGGAGAAGTAGTTGATTTATTTAACAATTTAAAATTAAAGGAACATGGTAATTCGAAAGATATTTTAGGTCGCACGTATGAATATGCGATTGCTCAATTTGCAAGTTTAGAAGGTAAAAATGCTGGAGAATTCTACACGCCATCAAGTATTGTTCGGACACTTGTAGAAATACTTGAACCTTATGAAGGAAGAGTCTATGACCCATGCTGTGGTGCAGGTGGAATGTTCGTCCAATCAGCAGAATTTGTGGAACGCCATCAAGGTCGTATAAATGAGTTGTCAATCTACGGACAAGAAGCTAATGCCAATACATGGAAGCTGGCACAAATGAATCTAGCTATTCATGGTATAGAAGGTGATTTAGGTCAAGGAGCTGCGGATACGTTCTACAATAATCAGCATCAAAGTATGCGTGCAGACTATATTCTAGCCAATCCTCCTTTTAACATGAGCGACTGGGGAGGAGATAAACTAGCCGAAGATGTTCGCTGGCAATACGGCACACCACCAGAAGGAAATGCAAACTTTGCTTGGATGCAACACATGATTTACCACTTGGCTCCGAATGGAAAAATGGGTCTTATCTTAGCAAACGGTTCATTATCTTCAGGTGGTAAAGAAGGAGATATTCGTTCCAACATTATCAAAGATGACTTAGTAGAAGCGGTTATTTCAATGCCAGGAAAATTATTTTATTCAACTGGAATCCCGGTTTCTCTTTGGATAATAAATAAAAATAAAAAACAAAAAGGAAAAATACTTTTCATTGATGCACGTAGTCTCGGATATATGGTATCGCGGGCTCATAGAGAGTTATCATTAGAAGATATAGATTCAATCTCTAATGCATACCATGATTTTGTCAAAGGTGAAAATGTAAAAAGAATGGGATACGCTCATGACGCTGCTCTAGAAGAAGTTGAACAAAACAACTTTGTTTTAACACCTGGACGATACGTTGGATTAGAAGAAGTTGAAGAAGATGGTATACCATTTGAAGAGAAGATGGATAATTTAACAGCAGAACTTGGAGAACTTTTAAATCAGTCTCACAAATTAGAAGAGGAAATAAGAGAACAGTTAGGTGGAATTGGCTTTGATTTATAAAGAAGGAAACAATGTACTGTTTAAAGAAATTATTTCTTTACAAATAGATAATCGGGGAAGAAATCCCCAAAATTATATGGAAGAATCAATACATCCAGTAATTGATAATTATTTAATTAAAAATAATAAATTTCCGAATTTAAGTAGTGTTAAAAGATTTTTATCGGAAGAAGATTATAATAATTTTTTGAGAGGATATCTTAAAAAAAATGATGTGTTAATTACTCTAGTAGGTAACGGAATAGGGAACGTTACAATGGTGCCAGATGAAAAGTGTGTTATAGTACAAAACACATTAGGCCTTAGATGTAATAGTAAAATGATAAATGAATATTTATATTATTTCTTGCTTTATAAACAAGAGTCAATAAAACAATTTAATCGAGGTACTTCTCAACCAAGTATAAGAAAAACTGATCTATTTAATATGGAAATACCTCTTCCAGAAATTAGTACTCAAAATAAAATCGCAAGTATACTCTCATCATTAGATGATAAAATCGAGAATAACAATGCAATCATTGCAAACCTTGAAGAACAAGCCAAGCTAATTTTTGAAAAAAAATATATGAATATTGATTTATCTAAAGAGAATAAGTTGGAAAATCAGAAGTTTGGAGAATTATTTGAATTTGTAAAGGGAAGAAAACCGAAAAATATTAGCGATCAGCCAAAAGAAGATTATATACCATATCTTGTAAAAAAATATATAGATAGCAATGAGGTTACATTTGCACCTAGAAATGACGGTGTTCTAATAGAGGACCTTGATGTTTTCATGTTAATGGATGGGGCAAACTCAGGGAATATTTACTATGGATATAAAGGAATCATTGGTTCTACATTTAGTTGGCTTAAAACCGATCGTGATATGGTCAACGAATATATCTATTGGTATTTACTTATTAATCAAGATCACGTTAGAAACCAAAATACTGGGTCAGCTATACCACATGCTAATAAAGAGTATATAAATAATCTTGAAGTAATGTTACCTATAAATATTGAAACGGATAAAAATTTAAAAGCTTTAAAAAATATGAGATTATATTCTATTAATCTACGTAGAGAGAGCAATAGACTATCAGAAACCCGTAACACACTGCTCCCAAAGTTAATGTCAGGAGACATTCAAGTAGATGAAGTAATTGAGATGAAATAGAAGGTGCTGAAAATTGACAAAATTATCTAGGAGGTGACAAAATGGCAGAAGTGAAATTCTTAGAAGACGGACTGGAGAAAGTCTTTCTCAAAGAAATTCAGAATCTAGGTTATCAGTTTGTTCCGAACCAGGAAATCATTCGTCCAAACTATAAGATGCCTATTGCAGAAGAAATATTGAAAGAAAGTTTAATTAATATTAACCCCAATAAACCTTTAAATGTAATCGATCGAGCACTTTATCAAATACAACATATCGATGCAGGATTGTTAGAAAATCGGAATGAACACTTTTTTGACTATTTACAAAATGGCGTAGAAGTTGGTCATTATGAGGAAGGTAAACAGAAGACAACTCGCGTCCATTTAGTAGACTACCAGGACATTGATAAGAACGAATTCCTAGTTACTAACCAATATACGATAATAGGGAAAGAACAAAAGCGCCCCGACATTGTTCTTTTCCTGAATGGGCTTCCTATTGTAGTGATTGAATTAAAATCCGCTACAACAACTCAAGCAGACATATCAAGTGCTTACAGACAAATCAAAAACTATCAATACGACATAGAAGAACTCTTTGTCTATAATGCATTTAATATCATTTCAGATTTCACTCATACAAAAGTAGGAACAATTACATCTAATGAATCATGGTATAAAGAGTGGAAGACAACGGACGGGAACTATGAGAGTACGAGGTTTGCCGACTACAGTACACTACTTACCGGTATTCTACAAAAAGAACGATTATTAGATATAATTAAGAATTTTATTCTCTTTGAGCATAGAGAAGGTAATACGGTCAAAATAATGGGACAGTATCACCAGTATTTTGCTGTCCATAAGGCGGTACAGTCTACTTTTCAAGCGATGGAAGAGGGAGATGGACGTGGCGGTGTGTTTTGGCATACGCAGGGATCTGGGAAATCACTTTCGATGGTGTTTTACACACAGTTAGTAACACGCAAACTGCATCAACCGACTTTTGTAATATTAACGGATCGAAATGATCTAGATGATCAGCTTTACGGGCAATTTTCAAGAGTACAGGAGTTTTTAAGACAGACACCACTTCAAGCAAATTCCCGAGCTCACTTAAAAGAGCTGCTTAATAAGAGAAAGTCGAATGGTATCTTCTTTTCAACTATGCAGAAGTTTGCAGAGTCTGATGAACCTTTGACCGACAGAAAAGATGTTATTGTAATGACAGACGAGGCTCACCGTTCTCAGTATGGATTAAGAGAAAAGGTGTCTCGAGATGGGAAAATCCAGCGAGGTATGGCACGTATCGTTCGTGAGTCGCTACCAAAAGCCACTTATGTTGGCTTTACAGGAACGCCGCTTACAGAAAATGACAAGGATACCCAAGAAGTCTTTGGGAGCTATATTGACGTTTATGATATGTCTCAATCAGTAGAAGATGGTGCCACAAAACCTATTTATTATGAAAATAGAGTTATTAATTTAAATCTTAATGATGAGGTATTGAAACAAATCGATGCAAAGTATGATGAACTGGCTGATTTGGCTGAAGAATCTGAAATCGAAAAAAGCAAACAAGAACTGAGCCGCTTAGAAGTTCTATTAGGTTCTGACCAAGCGATTGATACGTTAGTAACAGACATTCTTGAGCATTACGAGGGTAACCGAGCAAAGCTGTTAACAGGGAAAGCAATGGTGGTTGCCTATAATCGCCGTATTGCTATGAAACTATACAGACGAATGATCGAATTGTGTCCAGACTGGCAGGGTATGGTAGAAGTTGTTATGACTGGGAATAACAATGATCCTGAAGAATGGAAAGAAGTCATTGGCACAAAAGCTGATCGGGATGAATTAGCTCGTAAGTTTAAAGACAACAATGACTCGATGAAAATCGCTATAGTGGTTGATATGTGGTTAACCGGTTTTGACGTCCCTAGTTTATCTACGATGTACGTATATAAACCAATGAAAAGTCACAACTTGATGCAGGCAATAGCACGAGTGAACCGAGTCTTTGAAGAAAAAGAAGGCGGATTGATAGTTGACTATATCGGCATTGGTAAAGCCTTGAAAGAAGCAATGAGCGACTATACTAAAGCTGACCAAGAAGCTATTGATAATGCGAACATACGAGATTCTGCTTATCCTAAGTTTCAAGAAAAACTAGAAGTTTGTCGGAATGTGTTCTTTAACAGCTTTAATTATTCACGGATTTTCTCAAAAGAGACGACAGATGCTGATATGGCAGATCTTATTCGTGAGGGTATCAATCATATGTTAAGCATGAATGTAGAGAAACAAAAAGATTTCAAGGATCAATCCTATCAATTAAAGCAAGCGCATACTCTGTGTTCCTCTGTAACAACAGAGCAAGAACAAAGGGAAGCTGCTTATATCGAAGCTATCCGCATCAGTCTCAATAGAATCACCAGTACAACTACGAAACTATCACGGAAAGAAATCAATAAACAGATTAGCGAACTATTACACCAATCGATACAAAGTGAAGGTGTTATAAATCTATTTCAAGACTTTGAGCGTGGTTTTAGTCTGTTTGATCCCAACTTCCTAGAAAAGATTGAGAAGTTGGAACAGAAGAATTTATCTGTTGAGTTATTAAATAAATTATTAACTGATGAGATACGTTCTATCTTACGTACAGATGTAGTTAAGGGATCTGAATTTTCTGAACGTCTTCGTCGAATTATGAAAAAATATCGAGAAGGTTTAGTAGATAATGCAGAATCGCTGGACCGTTTTGCAGGCTTTGCAGATACATTAAATGAAGATTATGATGAATATAAAGCTACGAATGTGCAGAACACAAGAGAAGAGCTTGTTAAGTTAGCAAAAGAAGCATTGGCATTGGAAGAAGAGCATAAAAGCTTAGGCTTATCTCGTGCAGAAATGGCTTTCTATCATGCCATAAGTAATCCAAAAAATGTTCAGGATTTCTATACAGATGATCAGCTGATTGAGTTAACGAAAGAATTAGCTGAATCCATTTCAGAAGAAATGACCTCCGACTGGATGATGAGAGAATCCGGACGAGCGAATGTATACCGTACCATTAAAAGATTGCTGAAGAAATACAAATATCCAGGCAACTACAAAGAAGCTATTCAACTGGTCATTAAACAAGCAGAACACTGGGATGGTAGGCAGATGGCGAAAATGTAATAAAAAAGTAAATCTCCATATCCTACTATAAGTACGGGTATGGGGATTTTTTAAGATGAATATGATTAGCTTGTCAATTAAGGAGGCTTGATGTGTTGAATGGAACACAAGAAGGAAAACTAATAATCTCTGATTTATCGAAAAGAGATATTTTAGATTTATTAAGAGTTGGTTTATATGAGCTGGAATTTCAGTATTTTGGTAAATATAGTGAAATAACTTTTCTTAACAGAATAATTAATCTAGATGAGTTGCCTTCATCTGATTCTAGATTTAGCAATATGAAACAGGACATAAGACAACACACTATAAATAATGATGATTGGGATATCGATTGGGTCTTTGAAGATGAGAGATTAAATTTAACTAATGATAATGATTTATTTGTAAAGTTCATTAATAACATATTTCACCCGTTAGTTAGGGATGAGGTATCGGAATGGAAAAACTATTTAAATAAAATAAATGAAATATTAAAATTTGATAAAATGAAATTGAAAGTTACCAAAGAATTTAGTGGTAGACCAGTTTATGAGATTGTTGCAATCACAAATGGAGGATGGATAGAAGATTACACTGAAGAATTAAAAGTTAAGTTTAGTTCAGATTATATTGATTCACAGGTTTCTATAATGTTAGAAAATATTGAGTCAAATCCGAATGTAGCTATTGGCAAAGCTAAGGAATTAATGGAATCATGTGCAAAGACAATATTAGACGAACTAGGTAGTGAATATGATAGAAAAATGGAGTTTAGCCCGCTTTTAAAATTAGTAATGAAAGAGTTAGGACTAACAGCTAATACACAGGAAAAAGAGCAAGAGTCCGGAAAAATTGCAGCCAAAATATTAGGAAATTTAAATGCAATTCCACAGAGTATGGCAGAACTAAGGAATATTTTCGGTGATGGCCATGGCAAAGCAAAAACGTTTGTTTCTTTGCCGCCTAGATATGCCCGTCTAGCAGTAGGAACATCTACGACAATAGTATATTTTTTATGGGAGACGTATCAGGATAAACATTCGGTATTCTAAAAAATGACTAAACATTCGAAAAGGAGATTAAAATGAATAATAATGATGACACTTCAAGTATAGAACGTTTTAAGAGCTATGGAAGAGATCTGTCTAATATTGTGATAGAAAGCGTTAGAGAAGTAATGAGTGAGAGAGAACTAGATGCACATATTCAAGGTTTAGATGCTGGTCTGCAAAGGAATATAGTTAGTTTATATGATGCAGGTGTCGAAGACAGAAAAATCATAGAGCTCTTGAACAAGTATTGGCATATAAGTATGGATGATGCTGCAATGTGGCTTCGATATGAAAAAATTCAGTATTGTTATAAAGTGTTAAAAAGGCATTTAATATCTCAGGGGTTCTCACAAGTAGATGTAGGTGTTTTTATGAGAAAAAATAAGGTAAGTGAAAAGTTAGAAACTAAACCAGAATTACTGAAATTAAAAGATAATGGCCAAAAAATAAAAGAAGCACTAGAAAAAGAAGAATAACATGAGTGAACCGATAGTATAAAATCTGATTATTAACTCAGATGAAATTTGTTAACTAATTAACTATTAGTCATGAAGAAATGGTATTTTAATTAAATTCATATAGGAGGTAAAAAATGAATAATAAATTAAAGCAATTATATGAGAGTACTGATTATTATTCGGGTAAAAAAATTAATAATCAAGATGAAATGATTCAACGTGGGCTCGAAAAACATATTGATTTAAGCTATGACGATATTCGCGAAATACTTAAAAAGCATAATAAATATAGTCATGGAATCACACCTAAAATAGTTTCTGAATTTATGAAAAAAGTAATTACAAATAAGAGTGATGTGCTAATACCATGGAATATATATGGGGAGTTGTTAGGGGAAGTATCAATAAATACTGATAGTAGTGTATTGATTAGTAATAATGATAAATGGGCTACTATAACAGGCATGATGTTGAAAGATAATAAATATCAAAGCATTATTGGTGATCCTTTAATTGAATTAGAAAAAATGAAGGAATTTAAGTTTGATTTGATATGTAGCTTTCCTCCAATGGGGATAAAAGCTGAAACAACAGTAAATAACAAAAAAATTCGAGCAGAACTAGCTCATTTATTAATATTGAAAGCGTCCTATAAATTAAGAGAATCCGGTCGAATGTTTTTTGTTGTTAATCATAATTTTTTTAATAGAAAATTGAGAAACTCCATTTTGCCAATATTAGAAGACAAGGGTATTTTTTTAGATGCAGCTTTTTATTTGCCTCCAGGAACTCATGTCAACACAAATATAGGAACATATTTAATAGTATTGAGTAAAAAAGAGTACGGGGACTTATTTATTAGTGAATTAAAAAATGAGAATTTAGAACAAGTAATATCAGGATGGAATAATAGAAAAGATAGTAAAGTTCTAACAAATGGAAAGCTAGTAGATCATAAGTCCTTCTTATCTTATGGAAAGTTGGAAAAAGAGTTAGAAATAGAGAGGTTTGTTAAAAAAGCTAATTTAATAGAAGTGCCAATTACTGATATTGCATTACAAATAAATAGCGTAAAAAAAGAAATTGGTCAATTTAAAGAACATGCTAATTCAGTATATTTGCCTAATATTGGTCGTTCTGATGCAGTCAATGATCAAAGTGAAATGAAAAATAAAACTCATAATTATTTTCAAATTGTACTAAAAGATAGTATAAACTCTATTTATCTGGCAAAGTGGTTCAATACAGAAGTAGGTCTGATTCTTAGAGATAGCTTAACGAGTGGAGCCTACGTAGGAAAAATTAATAAAAGTACTTTAGAATCGGCTAATTTATATCTTCCTGAAAAGAGTATACAACAAGAAATATTAGATATTCAATCAAAGGTAGATGAATTAAGAAATGAATTATTCAGTATTGAAAGCAAAGCATGGAACTATCCCAATAGCCATGAGCATTTAAATAAACGATTAGAAAAACTAAACAGAGAAGATGGAGTTACAGAATGGATAGAAACATTACCTTTTCCTCTAGCATCTATTCTGTATAAATACTATGCTAAAACTGATGTATTCTCAAAGAAAGAATTTTTGCTACATTTTTTTGAAGCATTCGCTCAATTTCAAGTTGTATTAATGATGAGTGCCTATGCGAAAAATGGTGAAATTATAGATAAAGAGTATATTTATGAAATAGATGCCGATAGATTAGCCAATGCAACATTTGGAACATGGGTTCATATTGGAGAAAATATAGCTAAGAAGCTTAGAAAATTAATGGACAAATACCCTGATCAATGTTTACGATTATTTCAACAAAAAAGAAAAAGTTTTATTGAAATAATATCATCCAAGGAAGTATATAAAATATTAGATAGAACTAGAAGCTACAGAAATGATTGGAAAGGTCACGGAGGAGTTGAAAGTGAGGGAGATGTCAAGAATAGACTGATGTTGCTAGAAAGAGAGCTAAATGCATTAAGAAAAGTAATTGGTGATATATACGAAGGATACCAGCTAATTCAACCAGGAAATGGACATTTTAGTTCTGGTTTCTATAATTGTAATTGTAGGTTAGTAAAAGGAACTAGAAATACATTTGTTGAAAAGAGTATTGAAGTTTCAAATGGACTAGATATTGAGAACTTATATCTACTTGAGGAAGATGGTTATGACCCACTTAAATTACTGCCATTTATTAAGCTCATGCCAAGTCCAAAAACCCAAGTAAATGCTTGTTATTATTATAATAGATTGGATCGTAATGGAATAAGAATGGTTTCATATTATTTCGATCAAGATGCTGAAGTTACTATTCACGATAGCGTGCTAGAGACATTAATTAATGATTTAAAATAGAAATTAAATGTATGCGAATAGTTTCTTTTACTAATAGTTAGATGTTAATTTCGAAAGTATAGCATCTTACTTAATTTTACACCCTGATAAAATTTATCACCGTAAAATGATACGGAGAACCGTACCATAAGTAAATGAGGTTTACAAAGACACACTACCCTGCACATTTTTGCAAAGCAGTGTGTCTTTAATGCTGTCTTTATATGGAATAAGTGTATAATAAAATAATTTTGATATATCAATTTACCTATATAGGGAAGAGTTTAAAATGAAGAAACATACAAACCTTATATTGATACTGCTAGGTGTGATGATTTTTTTAGTTTTTTTACTTCCTAATTCTGAAGTCATGGTTGTTTTTTCTTAAAAACGAACATATAATTTTAATCTTTATTTAATAGGAATATAAATGTCTGTCAGGCTTTTATCTTTAAAATTTTTAGGTGGTTCAGTAACATATAATTCAAAAGGAGCAGCGTCTCTAGCTTTCTCTGCTTTTTTAAAAAGCCAATCTTGGTACATATATTGCCAAGCATTACCATATTCTTTAGCAGATAATTCAAAGTGACCTACTCCAAATTTACCTGAGATACTAGATACACATATTTCACCTCGTTCTTTCACTTCTGCGTCATTTGGGATAATCATTGCTACGCTAGTTCGTAAGTTTTCTTCACGAGTTATATATGGATTATCATCATATATAGTCAAAACTTTTGTAATCTCGGGATCAATTAAATTTTGTTCAGTTGCGAATTCAAACAACTCATTAAACAATTTTCGACTAATCTTTCTGAATTCTACGTAGCTGCCTCTGAAACGAATATAAATAATCTTTAAATTATTACATATTACTTCTTTGTTTCCTTGTCATTTCTTGCTCTTTTTTATAAATTGACGGACTAGTTCCAAAATGGTGTTTAAAAGCTCTGCTAAAAGAACTAACATCGTTGTAGCCATAAAAAAATGCAACTTCTGTTAATGAAATTGAATGATTAACACAAATAAAAATTGCAGCACGTTCTAATTTATATCGTGAAATAAACTTTTTTAAAGTTTCATTTGAAAACTTTTTAAAAATCCTGTGAAAATGAAATTCTGAGAAACTAAAATTTTCAGCTAAATCCTTGAGCGCAATTGATGTGTCTAAATGTTGTTCGATATAATCTTCAGACTTATTAATCAATCTGATATAAGTTTCTTTTTGTGTTGACATTTTTAACGCCGCCTTTCAAATAGCTAGTCACTGTACCACTATATTATAGTTATCTATTATCCACTATTGTAGTTAATTTAACAGTAGATTACCAATAGTATAAGTAGTATTGGATTTAATATTTCCCTTTTTTTCAATTCATCATACTCGCTTTAACCAATGAAAATGATTAAAGCGAGTATGATGGTCTACTAATTTTTTAGATAAATATATCTTGATGAGTTATGCTTTTTCTTATTACTTCAAAGGAGAAAAATATGGTTAATTAAAATTAGCAATATCGCAATTTAAATAATCACGATATTGCTAATTAGATTAGTGGGGGTGTACTAATGTTAGGAGGCGGGTTCACAAATGGAATTTATTGGAAGAAGTTATGAATTAAAAGATATAAAAAATCAATTTATGTGATTGTAGATGGAATGTATCGCTTTTGGCATCAGCTCGTTCGCCCGAATATTCAAGCGATTGAATTAAGACAAGCAGAAACCATTTATCAAGAAAGAGTAAAAGAAGTTCTTTCTAATTTTATGGGATTTGCCTTTGAACAGATGGCTAGAGTATATTTGGAATATTTAATTCAATCCAATAAATTTCCCTTCTATATACATGAGCACGGCGTCTGGTGGGGGAATAACCCCTGTGAAAAACGGCAAGAGGAGATTGACTTAGTTGCAATAGGTGATAATGAGATCATCTTTGGATAATTTAAATGGAGAAATCAGCTACTTGAGATGAATTTTTTAAATGATCTAAAAAATAAATCCGAATTTTTCTCACAAAAAAAGAAATAGTTTATACTCTTTTTAAGGAGTCTAAAGACAACCCAAATATTCAATTAATTGACCTTGAAAAGCTGTTTTCTATTTGAAGAATTGATGGTTGAGTTTTAAACCAATAAAGTCTGATAGCTTTATTTCTGAATCGAGAATCTATGGATCGCTTTTTAGTCTGTACAGTCAGAAATTTTTAACCCTAAGCCCCGCGGTTTCCAGCAAGCTGAAACAGAGCTATGGGAAATATTTGGAACATTAGCAGAGAGTTAAATTCTTTTTACAGAAGAAACTCTTTATTCACACAAACTTCTTGACGCTCCCAAACAATTATAAAGAACTACAATTTTATAAAACAAAGGTCTTTCTATTAGCTGTTAATTATAAAGTTCAGAATCAACTACTCAAAAAGGAGATACTTATGAAAGAAGAAAACAAGCAAATCGTTTTTACAGGAGCTTTAAGCCTAGACGACACACATAAGTCTACCCGCTACCAATTGATTGTCAAACGCAAATATCCCATAACCTATCTGGTTGTTACGATGAGTGCACTGTCTTTTCTCCTTTACTATGCCTTTAAAGATGAATCTACTTCCCAACAAACAGCCATTATACTGACAATGGGCACAATGGCTGTCGGGCTGATTTGCCTTGCGATCGCTGCATATTATATATATAAGAAACGTTCAAAAGATCTTTATAAAATGGATCCTATCATAAGTAAAGAAGCTAAATATACCGCGAATGACGATGGGCTAAAGATCGAAATGATGAGTGAAGTGGTGCGATATCATAAATGGGAAGATCTACTTGAGTCATACGAATTTAGTGATATGTTTCTGATATACGTAAACTCCATATCCATTATTTATATTCCAAAGTCTTTTTTTAAAACGCAGGAAGATATTAATGAATTTAGTACGCTCTTGTTACAAAAACCAAAAAAATAGATAAATAAAAAAACTATAAGGAGATACTTATGAAAGAAGAAAATAAGCAAATCGTTTTTACAGGAGCTTTAAGTCTAGACTACTTATACAAAGCTACCCGTTATCATTGGATCATCCGACGTAAATACCCACTGACCTATCTTGGTATTATGGTGTCTGTAATGTCTTTTATCCTTTACAACGCTTTTAAAGATGAATCTACTTCTCAACAAAGTGCTATTATATGGACTGCGTTTACCGTAGCTATAGGTCTTATTGGCGGTATAATTGCTTTGTATTTTTTAATCAAAAAGCGTACAAAAACCCTTTATGAACTGTCGCCATCTGCAGGTAAGGAAGCTACACATAGTGCAAATGACCTTGGGATAAAAATTGAAATGATAAACGAAGTCGTGCAATGGTATGAATGGAGCGATGTATTTAAGTCATACGAGTTTAGTGATATGTTTTTGGTATATGTAAATCCTATAGTCGTTATTTATATTCCAAAGTATTTCTTTGAAACGCCGGAAGATGTTAAAGATTTTAGCACACTCTTGTTGCAAAAAACTAAATTTAGGACGCGTTAATATATATGGAATAAAAAAAGAGATAAATTCAGAATAACGTTACTTTGTATTTTCTTCTCTACATTTTTTCAATAGTGACCAAATATTAAACACATAAAAACTCCCCCTGAAGTAGTCTCAAATTTCTATACTTTAAGGGGAGTTTTTAAAAATTTCCTCTGTGAAGTTTTTCTTAGCTTCGTATATTATCTATTAGCTTTTTAACTTCCCAATAGCGCTGCAGTAATTGCAGTAAACGAACTTGCCAGATTAGTCAGGGTAGTTAATGCCACTGGAGCTGCATATATCGCCAAAAGCGCTATACCTACTATTGCTACAACTCCAACTATAGCTGCTGCTACCTTTTCCCCATTAAATGCTTCAGTAGAAACTTCATTTATTTTCCCTGTGACTGCTACGGGTACTGGGTATTCTGGTGGGAAATTAGAAGTCTTTAAATATACTTTTAAGATAATTGACGCGGATGCGTTTGTAGTAAAAGGCAATTCAATATCAGTTACGATTACTTCATAGGTGTAAACAATTTGTCCAAATTCTGCGCTGATAGATGTTTTGATCTGACCATTACCTACATTAGTGGCAAGAGTATTTACCATTCCTTCACTTCCGACTTTAATCTCATTTGAAAGTCCATCCATCCCTTGAATTCTTCCTAATACGGATGCTTTGAAAGGGTTATCTGCTGGTTGTCCATCAATTACATAAATAATATTTGCATCATCATCACCCTGAGTTACTTCTTTAGAAGAACTATAAGTGACTTTTAATAAATTAGTATCTAGGATTGTACGCTCTTCCCCATCTAGTACAATATTGCCTGCTAATCCTGAGAAGATTGGAGAAATAGGTATTCTGGATGTTCCTCGACTTCTCAAACTGTCATAGCGTCTATCCCAGTTGCTCCTTTATTGCGACTAACTCTTGTGGCAGCTGTCGATAGATTCTTTCTACTTACAAGGAACGTTATATTTACACAAACTTCTTGACACTCCCGTTGGCAATAACTAGTAGGCTTATATTAAAGGTGTTCGAAATTTATTTTGCGCGCTTTACTTCGATTCGGTAACCATCTGGATCCGTCACAAAGAAATAAGACGGTGTGCCGCTTGAAAGTCCTTTTAACTCACCGGTTTCGTAAGCAGAAGCTTTACAGATTTTGTGCATTTTTTCCAAGTCGCTAACCGTTACGCCTAAATGACTGAAGCCATCTCCAACATTATATGGCTCGGCATCGTAATTGTAAGTAAGTTCAATTTGTACAGAAGAGCCAGGAGAGTTTAGATAAATTAAATCAAATTTATTTTCAGGGAATTCCCTGCGGCTGGCAACTTCAAAATCAAATAGATTCGTATAAAAGTCTAAAGTAGCCTCAATGTCTCTGACACGCAGGCAAATTTCAACAAGTACTTGGTTCATAATATCATCCTCCAATAGTTTCTTATTTGTTATTTTAACATGAATAGGTTATATAGGCATACTCATGTTATCTTAAGCTGAAAATAACACGTTTAGAAATACTACTTTAAATTATGCCTAAAAAACCACTATATAGACTATTTCAATCTATAAATACTGAAGTAGACGAATATCTAGACTTTCCAAATAGCAATTCAAAAAATTTGTTTTAGACAGATTACGCAGAACCTTATCATACATAAATAAAAGCTAATATTTGAAGTCCCATATACTAGATGGTTCTTAAGGTAGAGAATTTAAATTTATTGTTTTTGAGAATACTGGTAAAAGGATGATGACTTAGTTAAGATATAAGTAAGGAATACTTTTCATAAGGAGACGGATAGTAGACTAAGCAAGCAATCCAAAAACGAATAGATACTTGGGAGTAGTGCGATGAATAAAATTGTAATAATTTTATTAACTTTATTGATTATTTCAGGCTGTTCTAGCGTGGAAGAAGCCCCGGTAAGTCAAGAAAGTAAACAAGAAAACAAGGAACAAATAATTAAAGAAGAGGTTGTTTTGCAAAATGACAAACAAGGTAGTTCTTTCAATACGAAGATTCCTTCTATAAAACGTATAAGCACCAATGAGGACTTAAAAGTAGGGTTTGATAGTGTTTATACAGAAATATTTTGGAACTCTACCGAAAATAATGTACCTTACAACTTTCCCGAAGTACATTTTGGAGAAATTGAAATTGGGGATACTATCTATATTGATTGGAGTATGATCAAGCCCAAGCCAAGTGAAGTCAGTTTAATGCAAGTAAAAAAACATTCTGAGACAGTGGTTGAAAGTAAAGTTGTTGAAGGAGAGGTTGTTAACATAAAAATTGGTGAAAATGAACTTGGTAAACAATATGCTGTTCAATTCTTATGGAAAGACGGAAAAACCGTTACTGGAAAAAGTATGTTGAATTTTAGACTTGAAGAAGAATAATTGGTTGAATGTGTTCTTGAAAGAATGCATGGTTAAATAGAAACATAAAAAAAATTAAGCAAAAAAGAGAGCAGGGCATATGAATAATACATCATTTGAGACATTTGGAATCGATCCTGAAATATTAAAAGCATTAAAAAGCTTGCGTTACTTTAACCCGACAGCAGTACAGGAAGCGGTTATTCCGTTGGCTTTAGAGAAACAAGATATCATCGTAGAGTCCCAGACGGGTAGTGGGAAGACTGTTGCTTTTGGTATTCCACTTTGTGAACAAGCAGTTTGGGAAGAAAATAAACCTCAATCCTTGATTTTGGTTCCAACTCGGGAGTTAGCGCTGCAAGTCAAGGACGATATCATGAATATTGGTCGTTTGAAGCGGATAAAGGTTACTGCAGTATTCGGCAAGTCATCTTTTAAAACGCAGAAGTCTGAGCTCAAGCAAAAGAGCCATATTGTTGTTGGAACTCCGGGTCGGATATTGGAACATTTAAAAGAAGGTACGTTGGTAGTAGATAAGGTTAGTAGCTTAGTTTTAGATGAAGCAGATGAAATGCTCAATATGGGTTTTATTGAACAGGTGGAAGAAATTATCGATTATTTACCGAAAGAACGTCAAACGATGCTGTTTTCTGCTACTATGTCTGCACAAATAGATCGTTTAGCAAGCTTCTATATGACTCCTGAGCGTGCTTCTGTCAAAATGGAATCATCAGTGGAGAATACGCCTAAGATTTTGCATTCTTATATTAATGTTGAAGAGACAACGAAGGAAAAACAACTGTTAAACTTATTGACTATCGAGAACCCGGATGCTTGTATCATCTTTTGTAATACGAAAGATGCAGTAGATACGGTTGTCAGTTATTTGAAAAAAGCTGGCTTGCCGATTGATAAATTGCATGGCGGGATGGATCAAGACGATCGCTTAGACGTAATGGACGAATTCCGCTCTGGAAAGCTTCGTTACTTAGTAGCCACAGATGTTGCTGCTCGTGGAATAGATATTGACGATGTGACGCATGTCGTCAATTTTGATGTTCCTGTTGAAAAAGAGAGTTATACGCATCGGACAGGCCGGACAGGTCGAGCTGGTAAAACAGGACTGGCATTAACGATGGTAAGTCCTGCTGACCAAAAACGCTGGCAGGAAATTCATGATTATGCTTTTGATGACAGTCATGAGCTTACAGAAGTATTTACACCTAATGAACGTGCGGTCACTCGGGCCAAGGCAGATTTTGAAAAGAAAATTAACACACGACTGGCTCCAAAAATAGCTCGTAATAAAGAATTGAATAAAGATATTACTAAAGTATATTTTAATGGTGGGAAAAAGAAAAAACTTCGTGCTGTTGATTTTGTCGGGACACTGACGAGTATCAGGGATATCTCAGCCGAAGACATTGGTATTATCACGATCCAGGAAAATGTTACCTATGTAGAAATCATGAACGGTAAAGGACCCTATGTTATTTCTGAAATGCAAAACCGCAAAATTAAAGGAAAAACGTTAAAAGTCAATAAAGCACGCAAGTAAACAGAAGCCCCCTTTGAAGAAGCAATTTAAACAATGATTTAAATGTATAGAGAGTGTTCCGTTATAGTAATTGAGAGTTTTTTACTAGGGGTAGGCTAATCATAATGGGTTAAAACTGTAGTAGCATGAATAAATGAGACTTTCATTACTAAAAAGGTCGATTCTCTGTTTTTAAACAGAGAATCGACCTTTTTGTGATAGCTATAAATTATTCTGCTCAGTTTAAGAATATAGTGAAGGTAAGTCACTAGCAATGGTCGGATAAGCAAAGATATGCTTAGCGACTTCTGAACTAGAAACTTTTTTCTCAATCAGCTGGCTGAAGTAATTGATTAGTTCATCTGCTTCATTATTCAGGCAAGCTGCGCCGACTAGTAGACCTGTTTTCTTATCAGTGATAATCTTGACTTTTGAAATAGGTTCATTGGTTCTGTGATAGCTGAACCACTTAGTGGCATCAATGGTGGATAGTTCGTAGTCATCATTACTTTCGTCAATCACTACACCAATTTGAGCTAGTTTAGGACCAGAAAATACCATCGTTGGGATGCTTGGATACGATATGGATGCAGTATCTTTTCCAGTCAAATACGACACTACATAACTTGCTTCGAAACTACATACAGGAGTGAGTTTCGGTTGACTTTTAGATAGAATATCTCCAATTGCAAAAATAGCTGGATTGCTGGTTTGGAGAAATTCATTAACGGTTATGCCTTTTTTATCGTATTCTACTCCAGCATTTTCAAGGTTCAATGTATCTGTGTTGGGTATCCGTCCAGTAGTACAAAAAACCAAATCGCTATTTAATTGGAAGTTTGAATCATCTCTAAGTGAATAGCCAATTGAAGTTTTTTCAACCTTGGAAATCTCTATATTTAGATGAAAAGTGACACCTTTAGATTTTAATTGTTCCATTAGCAGGTCAACTAATTCACGGTCAAAGGCTTTAAGTGGTCGATCGTTGTGTTGAATAACGTGAACTTTAGCTCCAGCGGCATTTGCGATGGCTGCAAATTCAAAAGCAATATAACCGCCACCCACTAAAGTAATAGTCTCAGGCATTTCTGGAAGCGATAAGAAGTCTTTACTTGTTAGAAAATGTTCTTTTCCCTCAATGTCTAGTATAGAAGGTCGTGCGCCAGCAGCAATAATAAATTGTTCCGCTGTTAGTTCATCTTCGTTTACTTTTAATCGATGATCATTGATAAACTTTGCTTTACCAGTGAATGTTTCTACACCGGTAGATTCTAAACTTTCTTTGCTTTGTTTGGGTACAGGGGAAGTGAATGTTTCCTTAAAAGCCATTAGATCCGGCCAATTCACTTTAGGGATCGTATCTAATCCTTTTCCTTGTAGTTGTTGAATGTGATCTTTAGCTTCAACCGCTGAAATCAATACTTTCTTGGGATCACAGCCTCGATTTGGACAAGTACCGCCCCATAAATCTTCTTCTACTATAGCGACTTGCTTGCCAGCTGAAGCTAGATTAGAAGCAGTAGTCATTCCAGCTACCCCGCTACCAATAATAACTATATCAAATTCTTTTCTCATCATTTGAATCTCCTCTATTCATTCGTTTTCGAGTATCGTCTATATACTGGTTTTAACACACAAAGAGAGATAGTGAAAATGAAATAACCTAAAAAATCTCATTTTATTTGAATCAAGTAATAGATTTAAGAAGAGGCTGCCTTTGAGTAGGTTTTATTTCAGACAGTTATCTTATACAATAGAATGTATGAAATTCCATAATCACAAATGAGTAATAGATTATTTGAAATTATGAGGTGAAATAATGAGTCATGTATTGGATGAGGACTTGATTTATGAAGTGTTATCGGTGGTTGATGAGATTCCAGAGGGTAAAGTTGCGACGTACGGTCAGGTTGCGAGACTGATTGGGAGGGAAAAGAATGCTAGGCTTGTCGGTAGAGTATTAAGTATGGCTGAATTTTATGGAAGATATCCTTGTCACAGAGTAGTCAATCATGCAGGCAGACTAGCGCCAGGATGGAAAGAACAGAAAGGATTACTTGAAGCAGAAGACATACCAATGAAAAATGCTATGTATGTTAATTTGAAAATGTGTCTATGGGATGAATGAGGATAGTCTACAATAGTTAAAATCAGAAAAGGGATGGCTTTAGTCTGCCATCCCTTTTTTGATTTAGTTTATTAAGGAATTAGTATTTCAGCGCTTTTAATTCGTCTATAGTTACCTCTTGCTCAACATAACCATCCACCATGAAGCCACTTAGATTTGAGAATTCTTTATAAAAGAGGTCATAAGCAGTCAGATCCGTATTGAAATTATCTTGATTAAGCTTTAGGATCAATTCTTTTGTTTTAGCCTGGGTATCGCTATCCAGTTCCCAGCTATCCGGTCTTAAACGACCGATTTCATCGTACTCAGGATTGTTTCCATAAATCATATCTCGATAGATGCGATCCTGGTGCATGATGGGTGTTTCATGAGTGCCTTTTTCTTCCATAATTTTGTACAAACCAATACAATATACAGGGAAGAAAGGAATAACAGAACTTGCTTTGGTGGTGACAGCAGTAGCCACTACAATTAGTGCTTTACCGTTGATATCCCTTAGTAATTCGTTAATATTTTCAGCTTTCTCATCACAGTCTGCTTTAGCACGGCCGAGAGTACCACCCCCGTAATAAGGTCGATTAAGCTCTGTGCCTAAATAAGAATAATTAGTCGTTAGAACGTTATCTGCTAACACATCTGCTTCTTTTAGTGCTTTCATCCATAATTCCCAATCTTCTCCACCCATTACTTTTACAGTGTCATGGATTTCCTGATCTGTTGCAGGATCTAGCGTTTCGGTATAGAATGCTTCATTTTGCATGTTGATGTTCGGGCCGACTACAGGCTCTCCAATGGCTTTGATGGAAGAAGTATAGGTTTCTTTTGTATCGGGATCTGTTCTTCTCCCACTAGCTAAACTGTAGACAACTAAATCCACTTTACCGCCGAATTCATTTTTGATATAGTCGATAACTTCTTGCTTGCTTTCATGACTAAATGCGTCCTGTACAAAGTTTTTAGCAACCAAGCCTTCTTTTTCAGCTGCTTCTTTAAAAGCAATGTTATTGTACCAGCCAGCTGTACCTAGATTTTTTTCACTTTTTGGTCCTTTTTCAAATGAAACACCAATTGTATCTGCTCCTGCTCCAAAAGCAAGATTGATTCGGGTAGCTAACCCATAACTGGATGAAGCACCAATGATTAATACCTTTTTAGGTCCCACGTAAGTTCCCTTGTTTTTTACATAATTAATTTGGTTTAGTACTTCTTGCTTAAGCCCAACGGGATTGATACCTAAAGCCACATTTCCGCGAATATTTTGTTTAAATTGGATCATATTCAAATTCCTCCATTAAATTATTATAGTAATATCATATCAGAAAAAAGAATTTTAAGAGAAATTACTTGTGAAATTTATATTTTCAAACGAGATTTAATATATCATCATATGCTATAGATAGGTTGAAAATATAGTTATTTAAAGATATGCTATCTATAAAGTATAGATATGAAATTTTGTTATTAATCTCTAGAGAGCGGTTAAGGAACATAAAAGTAAAAGGAATAAAAACATATAAATAAACCCAAGTTCACTATAAAAATCACTTAGTCACTCAAAAAACATTAGGAGTTGCTTTTTATTTGAAAAAAATCAAATCAATTTTACTCTCTATTTTTTTACTGGTTGTTTCAGTTATATTCACTTTAGGAATCTTTATATTGATTAATGTGATTCAAGAAATGCTCTTTGTACCAGATGACTTCTTAATGTGGACGTTCAAGTATCCAGCGTCATTAGGTATATTTATTTATCAAGTATACTTAACTTTAGGTGTGTTTTATATTTTTCGTAAGAAATTCAGGAGTATATATAGAGAGTTTCGGCCAAGAAACTCTTTTATAAACAAGAATAGAAAATCTAACATTAGGTTATTTATTGCTATAAACGTAATGTTATTTTATATGATCATTTCATCTGTTACGGTTATAACTGAGAACAGAATCATTGATTATTCCTTTTTACATCCTCAAGGTCAAGTATTTGATTATGATAATATAATAAAAATTAATACAGGAGTTTATGGCAGAAATTCACTCATCCCACTGAAACAATCTAAAGGAGAATTTTTTTATATTCTTGAATTAAAGAATGGTCAAAAAGTTCACTTAAATAGGGTAGGGGGAACGAAAGATGATGAACATGATTTTTTTGTTATTAGAAGAATTGATGATAAACTTGTGAATAGAGGAACGTTAAAGGTTTCCAGTATGGAAAATTTCGAGCTTACTACGAAGGATTTAGACAAAATTTATACCGATAAGATACAAGATATATTACAGAACACGAACTAAAACAGGACAAAATTAAAAAGATACATCAAAATTTCTATTTTTGAGGGGATTCACTCTGAATAATAAAATACAAAAAACAAACTGAACAAAGGAGAAATAAATGTGAATATTCATCCTATAGAAGCATTTTCGGATAATTATATCTGGGTTATTGAAGAAGGAAACGAAGCACTCATTGTTGATCCAGGAGAATCTGAAGGGGTTTTACGTTATTTGGAAGAAAAGCAATTAACACTTAAAGCAATCCTGCTAACGCATGAACATAATGATCACATCGGAGGAGTCAAAGAAGTGTTGGCTAATTATATCGACACACCAGTTTATGGACCAAAGGAAACAGCCCAGCTAAATGACTATACCGTTCAAGATGGAGATTCCTTTGAATTACTGGGGCATAATTTTAAAGTCTTTATAACAGCAGGTCATTCCAATGAACATATTAGTTTTTTGATGGACAAAAACTTATTTTGTGGGGATGCGCTGTTTTCTGGAGGCTGTGGTCGAGTATTTACAGGAGATTATAAAGCACAATATGATGCTTTACAGAAATTCAGAGCTTTAGATGAAGATGTACGGGTCTATGCAGGGCATGAATATACGCAAACGAACTTGCGCTTTGCTCAGTCAGTTGAGCCTGGGAACAAAGCAGTTCTGCAAGATTTAGATGAGGTCAATAAGCTGAGAGAGAAAAATCTTCCAACGTTACCATCTACAATTGGAAAAGAAAAGAATATCAATTTATTGCTAAAATCCGAAACGTTAGAAGAATTTATTGATCTACGTAAAGCACGAGACAACTTTTAAATGGATAAAAAAGATCAAAAAAATGAAAAAGAACTATAGGCCTGTTTACAGAGGTTTATAGTTCTTTTCTTTAATCATTATTTATCACTCTTTTTTACCGAATCCGCCTAAGCCGCCCAAGTCGATGTCACTAAATGATTGCTTTGCAGTACTAATTAATTCGTTGCGTTCATTTTCATTAATTTTTCCATCTTCAAAAGCCTGTTTAATTTCTTTAACTAACTGTCCAACTTTATCTTTATCAATATTTTGAACTTGTCTTTTCAGTTCATTAAATTTCTGACTCATCCAACTCACCCTTTTTGATATATGACTAATTATTACCATATAAAAAGAGAATAGCTTATTCAAATAATAAGCTTAAGTGAATATGCTTACAGTTAATAACTGAATCGTTCTAAAGAATCAATCACTCGAAAAAGGATAAATCCTAGCAAAGCAATACAGAAGATTCCTGCGAACATTTCAGGATAATCCATTTTTGTCCAAGCACTTAAAATGAGGTATCCTAAACCATAATCTGTAGCATAATTTTCCGCGAAAAAAAGTGAAGCCAAAGCGATTCCGATACTGACCCGTAAGCTAGCAAGGATATTTGGAAAAATAGCGGGTAGAATCAGATAGCGAATTTGCTGCCAGATACTAGCTTGGAAATTTGTCATAATACGTTGGTAATTTTCAGGAATCGTCTTAGCGCCATCTCTTACTAAGATAATCACTTGTAAAACAATAATAGAAAATAGTAATAATATTTTAGAAAAATTACCTAGGCCCCAGAATAACATGAAAACGGGTAGGAAAGCGACTTTTGGTAAAGGGTACAAAAAATATAACAAGGGAGAGAGTAAACGATCAGATTTAGGAAACATACTTAACAGAATACCGATCGGAAGCCCAACCAAAACCGCTAGTAAAAGAGCAATAAAAATTCTTAAACTACTAGCAATGATATGTAACCCCAATAATTCTTTAATGTCCCACATTTTAATGCCAGTTACTATAGGACTTGGAATAGCATGATTGTTTGAAAGGATATACAGTAGAATCCATACTGCCAAGTAAGAGAGGATACCTAGAAATAATGAACGGAAAAAATTGGATTGGGCTCTTTTCATAGTTGTCTAACCTGCTTTCTTAATTGGATGCAGAATTCATAGAACTCCAGAGCTTGTCGTCGATTATTTTTATTGAATGTTGGGTTCGCTATTTTCTGTAATCTCTGATTGGTAACGAGTATAATTTCTTGACCTAGATAAGCAGCTTCTTCAATATCATGAGTAATGATGATCATAGTACTCTTTCTAGTATGCTGTTCCTCTATTAAACGATCTTGAATTTCCTCTTTCGCTTCTTGATCCAGCGAAGAGGTTGGTTCATCTAATAATAGAAATTTTGGATCTAGTGTTAATCCTTGAGCGATAGCCACTCTCTGAAGCTGACCACCACTTAAAGCGTGCGGCCTTTTATGAGCTAATGCTTCTAATCCAAATTGTTTTAAAAGTTGTTTTACTCTGGAACCTGTCTGTCCTTTGGAAACTTTATTGATTTTCAAGGGTAGAGCTAGTGCTTCAGAAACAGTTAACCAAGGGAAAATCTGATTATTTTGAAAAACGGTTAATATTTCTGATCTTTGTACATTTTGATAGTCCACGGTACCTGATTGAGGTTTCTTGAAACCGGTTAACAAATCAAACAAAGTGCTCTTTCCAATGCCGGAGGGACCTAATAGAGTGTAGATTTTATTATCGTCAAATTGAAAATCGGTATTTTGAAATATCTGATTTTTTTCATAAATGAAATTTAAATTCTTAATGATAATGCTCATAGAATATTCGCCTTCAATCTAATTTACTTAGTTTAATAGTACACAATTATGTTATACTATTAAAGGAAAAAAGGAGGAGAATTCATTGTTTACGACGTTAGTTTTTCATGAAATACGGCCCAAAAATGAAATTTCATCAGGAGCGAGACCTATTTTAGTAGCAGATGGTTATCAGGATAGTTTACCGATGCCATTATACAATAGTCTTGATTTCTTTTGTGAATTATTGAGCTACTTAAAAGATGTAGGATACTATTTCTTATCATTGGATGAGGTAAAAGAATTTTACTATGAGAATAAAGATATACCAGCAAAGTCTGTTTTGATTACGTTTGATGATTGCTATCAATCACAGAAAAAATATGCGTATCCGGTACTTAAAGAAATGGGTATTAAGGCAGTATCTTTTGAGCCAACGGGTTGGGTTTTTGAGGAAGAACAGAGTTACAAAGAAGCATTTTCTCAAGTATTGAGTTTTAAGGAATTAGAAGAAATGGCAGATGTCTTTACATATGCCAACCATACTCATCATTTTCATCAACGAGAGGGAATAGAAAAAAGTCGAATAATGTGGGAATCAGAAGCTTTATTTATTCAGGATCTAGATGAGTGTAATCTACAGGTAGAAGAAAAAGATGTTTTTGCCTATCCTTTTGGTTTGTATCATCAGGATAATGTTCAGACGCTATCAAATCTAAATTTCAAATTGGCTTTTACAACAGAGCCAGGAATCAATACCAGAATTACACCTCCATTAGAGTTACATCGAAATATCGTAATGGAAGGGTTACCGATAGATAAATTTAAAGAAATGTTAGGAGAGCAAAAATGAAAAAATTAGTATTGAGTTTGTTTGCATTCTTTACAACAGCTAATTTAGCAGCTTGTGGTACACAAGAAAGTAATGAAGCAACTCCGGCAGCAAAAGATGAAGATAAAGTTACGGGAGAAACAATTAAATTTGGCGTTTTACCTGCTGAATCTGCTATTCCCATTATACTAGCAAATGAAAAAGGTTTTTTTGAAGAAGAAGGGACAAAGGTTGATATAGAATCCTTTTCTTCACCTAATGATCGAAATGTAGCTATACAATCAAAAGCATTAGACGGTACCATTAGTGATGTTATGACGGAAGCTACCTTTAAGCAAAATGAAACAGATATGACGATTACTTCTGGTATTCTAGAAGATTTTAAAGTTTTGGCATCACCTCAATCGGGTATTACAGAGATGAAAGGATTAGCCGATAAAAAAGTTACTTTAGTTCCGAACTTTATTTTGGAATATATAATGGATGTTTTTGCTGAGGAACAAGGCTTTACATATGAAGTTGTAGACATCCCCTCATTTGCGACTCGTTCTGAGGCTTTATTAAAAGGAGAAGTTGATGCAGCGGTTTATACTGAACCACAAGCTAGCATGTTGGCGGAACAAGGTGCTGTTATACTAGGTAGTTCAAAAACATCAGGCATTAATGGAGGAACGATTCAGTTCATGGATAGCATTTTAGAGGAACGGCCTCAAGATATTCAGGCATTTTATACCGCATACAATAAAGCGATTGATTATATGAATCAACATGAAGCCAGTGAATATGCTGATATCTTATCAGAATATCAGTTCCCAGATGCTATGAGTACGTATTTAGATACTCAGGAAGAAAATTATCCACATGCACAAGCGGTTGATCAAGATCAGTTTAATGAAATTATTGAATGGACAAAAAATAAAGAGCAAATAAATCAGGTATATTCGTATGATGAATTAACCGATTTTAGTTATTTAGAAGAATAGTAAAGATAAAAGAAAAGGCTAACCATCCGGTTAGCCTTTTTCAGTATAAATATCTGAGTGAATGTTGTAGGAATCTGATTTAACTGAATAGATTCAAAAGTTTTTGCCATAAGCTTACATGTTCTTCTGAATGATTGTCTATAGTTTTGTCTTCTGTATCTTCTTCTTGAGCACGATATTGAATAACAAATTGAACATTATCAACTTGATCATTTCGATCATCCATATAAGAATGAACTTCGTAGTCTGAATTAGAAAATTCATCAATGGCATCATCTATCTTATCTTTAGTTTTATCAGGTAAGTTTGCTGTTTCACTGTGAAGTTCTGAAGTTCCGTTAGCTAATTCTTGTGTCCCATTAGAAAGATCTGTTGAACCAGTCTCTGCTTTACTGATACCATCAGATAGTTTATCAGCTCCAACAAATAAATCCTGAGCCCCAGATTGTAAAGCCACAGTACCAGTATGAAGCTGGCTAATTCCGTTTATAAACGCAAGAGAACCAGTATGAGCAGAACCAATTCCTTGTGATAAACTGTCTGCTCCTTGATCTAGTTTTGCAGCACCGTCAGATAACTGATTAATGCCATTTCCAAGAGCTTCACCACCATTTATAAGACTAGTAGAACCCGTGTTTAATTGTTTACTTGCAGCAGTTACTTTATTTATACCTTCAGAAAGTTGATGAACCCCAGACGTATAGTCTTGTACACCTTGATCAAGAGCTCCATAGTTTTCAGTCAGCTGATCGACTCCTTCTTGAAGAGGAACAAGTTCGTTTGATAAGTTAGAAATTCCAGTTACAACCTCATTGATAGCAGATTGAAAGTCTTGGTAATTCTTAACTAATTGGCTGCTTCCACTTTTTAGAGCGCCATCTTCTTTCACTTGATTATGAACGCCATTTATAAGTGTATTGCTGCCGGATATATATTGTTCGTTAACAGCTAAAAGTTGTTTGGTCTGATTAAGTGCGCTTGTTAAGTTATCCACTAATGCTTGTTCAATTAATCCTTCTTCAACTAAAGGTTGAAGTGTTTCAATTTGTTTTTCTAGAGTTTGAATTTTTTCTTGAGTATTTTTATTCTGTTCGGCTAACTCTGAAGGCGTTAACCCTGCTTCATTTAGTTTTGAATCATATTGATTAAGAGTCTGGTTGATTCCAGTTATGCCTTTATCAAGAGATGATAGACCAGAACCAATTCCTTCCGCAGCTTTACTGAGCTCTGATACATCATTGAACGCTACTTTAATATCGTCTACTTTAGCTTGCATTTTTTGTAGAGATGTTAATATTAAAGCAGAATTTTTTGTCAATGATGGAGATTTATCGTCTAGTGTAGCTAAACCTTGCTGTATTTCTCCAAGGCCACCTGATAGATCTGAGATTCCATTATCCAATTTATCAAGACCGTTGAATAATTGAGTAGATTTTTCATTTAATTCCTGACTACCTGTTTTGAGTTGATTGGTAGATTGAGCGAGTTGATTGCTGCCTTTATTTAAAGTGTTTAGACCAGATGCTAGGTTTTCTGATTGTTTATAGGCTTTACTTGTACCTTCTACAAGCAGTTGACTTTTACTTGATAATTGATTAGTCCCAGATGTTAAACGATTACTTCCGCCTAGGAGCTGTTGGATCCCATTCGTTAAGTCTGTACTGCCGTTATTTAAGGAATTTGCACCATCATTAATTGTTGTAATGCCATCTTCAAGCTCTTTCAAAGGATCCGTGAATGAAGAAATATCAAATAGATCATCCCCTATAGCCAAGCTAAGTGGCGCTCCGTTGATTGACCAATCTAGTTCTTCTAATTGAGTTGTATTCACTGTGAAAGAAAGGGGATCATCTTGCCCAGGCAGTACCGTCCATTGAACCTGCTGTTTATTTCCGGCAGTACTGATGATCCCATTCTCACTTTTCAGGTTATAGTGAGTATCAAGATCCAGCGAAGTACTGATTTGCAAAGCATAATGATCATAAAAATCCATTAGTTTTTCATTGGACTCATCAGTAGGCGAAATGGATACTTGAACAGTAACTTGGCCGCTCTTACCAGCGGCTTGATGAGGATCAACTGTTTTTCCATCTAAAGTATAAGAGAAATCAAATGTCCATGGTAATTGTTTATCTGCTACTTCACCTTGAGTGAATACTCGGTTTTCGTTGGTAAGAATATGGGCTTCTTTATTAGCGTAATTTAAATCAGAATCTTTAGTATTGAGTAGTCGCAGTTCATTATAGTTCCCAAAGTCTTCAATTTCATTTGCATCATCCATCTCGAAAAGATTTGTTACATACATTTCTTTTAAGTCTCCAGAAAGATCAATCGTAGAGTAGACTAATTCTTCTTTTGAATAATTGGACTCATCGCTATTTTCCTCAGCCATTACAGGAAAAGTAATAGAGCTAGCAGCGATATAAAGTGAGCTTAAACCAATAATTGTTTTTTTCATTTTTAATTTTCTCCTTCTATTTTTCAAAATTTGTATTTAAGGTTGTTTTTTCGATCCACTTATCTGATATATATAGTAGGATCGGCAAACCAAAAAATACAACTAGCATAGATAGTAACGTTCCTTGAGCTAATAAATAGCCTATTTGAGCGGGCACTTGATTAGTGGAGAATATTCCAAAAAGCAGTCCTGCAAAAGTCATAATAACTCCAGAGACTAGGATGCTTTCTCCAGATTTTTCTATTGAAGCTAGAAGTGCTTCTTTTTTCGAGTGTAAATGCCGTTCTTCTATATAACGATCTGTCAATAAAACGGCGTAATCTACGGTAGCACCTAATTGCACAGAACTTAAGATTAAAAAGGCAATGTAAAATAATGCACTTCCTCTAAAATAAGGGAGACCTAAGTTGATCCAGATAGCAGCTTGAATGCTCATAACGAGAATAGCTGGTAGAATCAGTGATTTAAAGGCAAACATAATAACGAGTAATATGCCTATAATAGAAGTGATATTTACAATCCGCTGATCAGAACTGATAACATCTTTCAAATCATAAGTCGAAACACTATCTCCTGCTAGAAGATAATCTTCACCGAATAGGTTCTCAGCTTTTGCTCTGATGGTATCAATCATCTCAAAGGTCTCAGGGCTTTCTGCTGGTAAGGAGGTTTCTATCGCCATTCTTGTGTAATCTTGTGAATGCAACATCTCTCTAGTGTCTTCAGGAACATATTGGATAGGGATAGCCCAGCCAACTTCATTTGAATAAGCTTCTACCGCTGTAATATCTGAAAATTCATCCAAGGCTTCAATCATTTCTTTTTCACTTTCTTCATTACCGTTAGGAATCATTAAAGCCATCAGATTTTCATGTCCAAAGTCTTTTTCAATAGCATTCTGTTCTTGCATGACTTTATTGTCTGATGGAAGCCACCTAGAGTTTCCGTAATAGAAGTCATTTTGATGTTGAGCGAAAAAAAAGACACCTGCAAATAAAATTATTAATGGGACAGCTACAAAACGAACCTTATATACAAGGTTAGCTAAGGGCTTCAAAGACGGAATAAAAGAACGATGCATAGTTTTTTCTAGTAAATTTGCACAGACTAAAGTCATCGCAGGTAGGAAAATAAACACGGAAAGAAGGCTAAAGATTACCCCTTTTGCTAATACAATTCCCATGTCTGCTCCTATTCCAAATTTCATTAATATTAAAGCAGCAAAGCCGATAACGGTCGTTAATCCACTAGATAAAACAGAGCCTAAAGAATTTTTTAAAGCTTTGACCATAGCTTCTTCTTGAATGAGACCCTCTCGACGATACTCCTCATAGCGATGTAGTAAGAAGATAGAGTAATCAATCGAAACACCTAATTGTAGGATAGGGAAAGCATTCTTAGTAACAAAAGAAATTTCACCTAAAAAGATATTGGTCCCACTATTAATTAAAATGGCTAATCCAATCGTACCTAAAATTAAAATGGGTTCTATCCAAGAGGATGTAGAAAAAATTAATACAATAAAAGCAATAATAACAGCAAAACTGATCGTAGAGTATAAGTCGACACTAGTATGCTGATCCAGTTCGTAATCTTGTACGAGCTGCCCATCCATTTTTCCTTCTTTACCGATCACATTTCTAATTTTTTCAATCAGTTCATCTCGTTGTTCGTTACCATCAACTTCAGCGGAAATCGCCATTAAGGCTTTGCCATCTTGATAGTAGTCTTTTACAGTCTCTTGATCCATTAATTCAATCGGTTTCTCGAGATCTTCATGATCATCTAGCCAATCAACAGAATCAATATGGTTGATCTCTAAGAGCGCTTCTTTCACTTTGATAGCTTCTGTTATATCCGCTTCCTCAATCATTACACGAATACTGGATGGTTGGGGTGGGAATTCTTCTTTCATCACATCTATAGCTTGGGTGGACGGAGAAGAATTGGGTAAATAATCTGTCATATCATTATTAATGCCTACAAATCTTGCTAAGAATATGGATATAATTCCTAATAAAGCGAAGGTATAAATAATTGTCTTTCTATAATGCACAATCGCTCTAAATAATCTTTCCTTCATACAATCTACTTCTTCCTTGTTATTTTGACAAATGTTGAAATTTGAACTAGTGTTAATTATAGTAGCTAATGATGAAAGTACAACATACAGTCACTGTCCATTTGTTGAAATTTAAACAAATAAAGTGAAAGTGTTGAAAAGAGGAAAAAAATGACTGAAAATCGAAGTGTACAAAAAACAAAAAGAAATTTGAAAGATGCATTGATTTATTTCTTGAAAGAGAAATCAATTCATCAAGTTAAAGTAAAAGAGTTAACAGAGAAAGCGGAAATTAATAGAGGAACTTTCTATTTTCATTATTCTGATATTTATGAACTATTGGATGAATTGGAAGATGATGTTTTTACAGAATTAGAAAAGATGTTTGACCAATATGATGAGAATCTCTCAAAAGAAATTAACCCTGCATCTTTGCTAGATGTCTTATTTTTTAGCTTGTCTGAAAAGAGAGATATTATCTATATTCTTTTAGGGCCAAACGGTAGTCGCTCTTTTTCTTCAAGAATAGATGGATGGGTAGACTATCATTCTCGTAATATTCTACAGAGCGCTTTTCCTGAAGTTGAACCAGAGTATCATCGACTAGTTTCTGCTTTTCTAATTCGTGGAGTAATCGGAACTTTCAAAACATGGTATGAAACCGGACAAAATCAAACCCATCAAGAGCTTGCTGAAATCATCAAAAAAATTATAGGAAACACTGCGCATAAGGAAGGATAAAGTGTTATTGGATGGATTTTTTTCTCTTTTTATTATAATAATAGTATAGAAAAGTAATGAACTTTAAGCATCCTGACTAAAAGCGAAAGGAAGCAGTGAATATGGAAAAGATAGAGCACGTATATGTTGAAACGAATGGTATTAAGCTGCATGTTGCTCAAAAAGGGCCAAAAGAGGGTGAAGTAGTCTTGTTACTTCATGGATTTCCAGAATTCTGGTATGGCTGGAAACATCAAATAGCAGCTTTGGCGGGAAATGGGTTTCGAGTATGGGCTCCTGATCAACGAGGTTATAATCTAAGTGATAAACCAAAGAAAGTTAGAGAATATCAGATGGACTATTTGGTTGAAGATATAGTTGGATTAATCAAGCAAACAGGAAAGGAAAAAGTATTTCTTGTGGGTCATGACTGGGGTGGCCTTGTTGCCTGGAAAGTGGCGAAAGAATATCCAGAGCTGATTAACAAGCTGGTCATTTTAAATGCTCCGCATTTATCCGCAATGAGTAAACATGTTAGAAAGCATCCATCGCAACTTTTAAAAAGTTCTTACATTCTTTTCTTTCAGTTGCGAGGGATACCAGAAAAAATGGCTAGTCGATCAGATTGGCAGCTAGCAACAGAAGCAATACAGAATACAAGTAATGAAGGAACATTTAGCAAAAATGACTTAAAAGAATATCGACTGGCTTGGACTAAGCCAAACGCAATGCAGTCGATGATCAACTGGTATCGTGCCAATTTAAAATTTTTTGCCTCTGCTAAAGTAACAGACCAGATTACAGTACCGACTTACGTTATCTGGGGAATGAAAGATCAATTTTTAAGTTGGAAACTGGCTGAAAAAAGTCTAGAGTTCTGTGATCAAGGCCAAGGAACCTTACTAGGAGAATCTACACATTGGTTACATCATGAAAAACCGGAACAGATTAGCCATTTAATTACTAATTTTATCAGTGCAATATAAAAAATAAAAGAACATAGAGAGGAATGATAAATAGTGAATGAGAACATATTTGAAGATATGGCAAAGAGATATGATACGCCGGAAAGAATTAAGTTGGCAAATATTATCAGTAAAGAAGTCAGTACACAATTAGCAGATAGCCAAGAAAAAACGATGATTGATTACGGAAGCGGAACGGGACTGATTAGTGTGCAGTTAGCACATGAAGTATCTGAACTGATCATGGTGGATTCCTCCAATGAAATGTTAAAAATCGTAGATGAAAAAATAAAACAAAGTAAATTAGAGAATACCCGAACCTTACTAGCTGATTTCATCCAGGAAGTACCAGAGATTAAAGCAGATATTGTTATGATGTAATTGGTATTACTGTATATTCCAAATACTAGAGCAATATTGGAGAATGTCTATTCTGTTTTAAATAAAGGCGGCAAACTAATCATTGTTGATTTTGATTATAATGAAAAGGTTAAACACCCTAAAGTCCATAGTGGATTCAAACAGGATGAATTGAAGAGACTTCTTTCTGAAATAGGATTTCAGTCTAGTGAAATTAGAAACTTTCATCATGCGAAAGACGTGTTCATGAATCAGGATGCGGATGTGTTTATCGCGATTAGTCAGAAGAATTAACAGAAAAATAGGCTGAAGAAGGAATATCATGAAGGCATTTACTCAGGAAGTTATAGATCATTTACAATATTATGTTTATGCACTGGTAAATCCAGACGATAAAACAATTTTTTATATTGGTAAAGGGAGAAGACAGATCCGATATAATTTTGCTGATTCAGGGATCGCTATCAATGAAATAAATGGGATTGAACTATTTCCTAAGCACATAAAATTTACAGGATATCATTTCGTAGATGACTCAGGTAATCCTAAAAGAGTTCAATCACCGTTTACTTATATTGGCTTTTAACAAGAAAATCAAGGAGTAATTAAATGAGGAAATTTCTTTCAAAAAGAATTCTGAGAGGTGCGATATTATTTGTGATGGCTTCTACTGTTTATCTAATTACAGAAGCCATTTCTGCTCAAGCTTGGACAGATCCGGAATATAGCTACAGCTTTCATTATATTAGTGACTTAGGTGTATCTAAAAGACTCATGATTGATGGGCGAGAAGTGTATTCTCCTTTAGCAGGAGTTATGAATACAGGATTTATACTATACGGAATGCTCTCTGCTAGTAGTTATATGGCTGTCCTTCCTTTGATAAAAGATAAGGCAAAGTGGTCTGTATTAAGTTTCGCACTCATTCAAGGAGTCGGAAATGTTCTTGTGGGTCTTTTTCCGGGAGAGACTTACGACTATGCGAGTATGCATCTTATTGGAGCAGCAATGGCGATTATAGGAGGAAATTGTACTTTATTATTAATGGGCATATACCTTAAACTGGAAAAACAGGGGTATATAGTCAAAGCAACCGCATTACTGTTAGGCAATTTTGGTCTAATCATGTTCGTTACATTTTTATTAACTAATACCGATCATTCTGCGGTGTTTGAACGGTTATCGGTTTATACGATGACAGCATGGAATCTGATATTTGGCTTTTGGCTGATTAAAGGATATAGAAATAAATAAAATACTTTCAATAGATAATAGATCAGTAAAAGACACTTTTCACCAATTGAAATAGGGGAAAAGTGTCTTTTTATAATCAGATGAATTTTTCAATAAAGTCTTCAATAGGGAGTTTCAAGTCCTCATAACGCTCTTCAAGCTCCGCTCTAGACCAGTTCCACCATTTGATGTGAAGAAGTTTCTTTTGAATTTCTTTAGGGAATCTTTCTTTTAATGGTTTAGCAGGTATTCCACCAACAATTGTGTAAGAAGGAATATCTTTAGTAACTACGGCACCTGCACCGATGACGGCTCCATCTCCCACAGTAATGCCAGATTGGATTGTTACGCCATGACCGATCCACACATCATTGCCAATCGTGGTAACTTTCTGCCTTCTGCTTTCCAAAAATTGCGAATCTTTATTTGGGAAACCATAACCTTCGCCGTTATAAGCAAATAAATGCTGAGAAGGGCGCTCGTAAGGATGATTGGTAGGTCCAATTCGAACCATATCAGAAATACTGGCAAATCTTCCAATTACAGAATTTTGAATATAGCAGTAACTTCCTGTATAGCTATAACCGCCAATACTAGAATTGTCTACACTGTTAAATGTTCCTAGTTCCACATACTCTTCAAAAGTGGTATCTTTTACCTGACTATGAACTCCAATGACAGGACGATCAGGGTATAATTGTATCGTTTCAATATGCATGCCAAACACCCTCCTAAAACTTTTATTTTAGTGTAACCAATGATAGAATAAAAAGCAAAGTGGAATAGAGGAAATAAAGTTTTTGTTGAAAACACTCTACATAGGAGGCGATAAAATGTATGACATAAAGGTGATTGATTCTTTCACTAATAAGCAGCTTTCTAGTTTGAAATTGGCGAAAGCTTATGTTAAAGATACAGATGAACCGCATGGAATTATGGTTAGAAGTTCAACTGTTCCAGATTCGCTCATAACGGATAAGTTGCTGGTCATCTCCAGATCAGGAGTTGGTGTCAATACAATCAATGTCGAAGCCTCTACAGAGCAGGGTGTAGCTGTTTTAAATACACCTGGAGTAAATGCTAATGCAGTAAAAGAAGCAGTGATTAGTGCGCTGTTTTCAGTGGCTAGACCGCTCAATAAAGCTGCAGAAATGGTTCAGACTCTTAGTGGAGAAGATATTTTAATACAGGCAGAAGCGAGACGAGAAGCATTTATTGGAAGAGAACTCCAAGGAAAAGTCATTGGAATAGTCGGATTAGGTGCCATTGGAGTCCAAATTGCAAGAAGTGCTTATGATTTGGGAATGGAAGTTTTAGGATTTGCTAGACGAGATCAGGGGCTAGATTTTTTAGAACAAGTAGATCTGGATGAATTATTGAGACAGTCGCATTTTGTGGTGATTGCTCTTCCTTTAACAGATGAGACCAGAGGGCTGTTATCTGAAGAACGATTGCGGCAAATGAAACAGGGAGCTTATCTTTTTAACTTTGGCAGAGGCCCAATCGTTGATGCTGAAGGCATGCTTGCAGTTTTAGAAGGAGATAGCTTATCTGGCTATTACACTGATTTTCCGGAAGAAGCCTACTTGGGTAACGATAAAGTCGTTATGTTACCGCATATTGGCGGGAACACACAAGAAGCTTTAGAAGGTGGAGAAAGATTAGCAAGAAAAGCACTTAGTGATTTCCTCATTTATGGAACGGTGAGAGATTCTGTTAACTTTCCAGAAGCGAGACAGCTTTTTCATTTGCCTTACCGAGTGACTCTATTTTATAAAGAAACAATGGATATCCTACCAGATATTATGCAGATTTTTAATCAGTTTGATTTAAAAATAGGTGAGATGATGACGAATCGTAAAGGTGAATGCGTATATGTATTGATTGATCTTGACAATGATCAGAGTCAAATAGAAAAGGCAATTGAAAAAATAAAGCAAATGGATGATATTAAAAAGATCAGGCTGTTAAAACGTCCGCAATACAAAAAGCGTCGAAAAGTTAAGAAGATCATTAAATGATAATTTAAAAAGCATTTTATAAGGCACAGAGAAAATGGTTATAGTCTCTTTGCCTTTTTGACTAAAAAAATGAATGGAATGAGTATGTGCTATGCCTGAATTATTTATGTAAATTTAGGCCACTGTGCGAATAAACAGTTTGTTTTGCTATAATTCACTATAGTATTTTTTGTTTTCAGTGTCTCTATAATCTTTTCATGCTAAACTAAAGAAAAGTTAAAAAGATAAAGAGGCTGCAATATGAATCCATTCTTTAAAATAATTTTAAAGTTGTTATCATCACCGAGAATAGATATTCAAGAAGATTATCAATCAATAAGAAAACTACAACAATTTTTTTATGCTAAACCCAAAAAAACATATAGAATACTAGACGATCAAATTTATGCTGAAGATCAGTCACATGAAATTGGAGTTCGAGTATTCCAACCAAAGGAACAAAAATATAGTGAACCGGTTTTGTATATTCATGGGGGCGGCTGGGTCATCGGCGATATCGATTCCTATACAAGAGCTTGTATTAATCTGGCAGATACGTTGGGACGCACTATTTATTCGGTAGACTATCGCTTAGCTCCTGAATACCCATATCCTGCTGGATTAAAAGATTGTTTTCGGGTTGCTGAAATTTTACTGGAACAATTAGAATTTACTGGGCCAGGAGATGTATCTAAATGGATTATTATGGGAGATTCTGCTGGGGGAAATCTGGCAGCTGTTGTATCATTATTACTAAGAAATAGAGGGCTGACAATACCGTATAAACAAGTGTTACTTTATCCCGTAACATATTGGGATCATTCTGAACAGTCGCCATTTGAATCTATAAGAGCTAATGGACATGAATATGGCCTGACAATTGATAAAATTCAGAGTTACATGAAACTCTATGTCCCAGATGAGACAGACAGAAAAGATTACCGAGTTGCGCCTTTGATGGCAGAAGATCTGTCGAATCAGCCCGAAACGCTTGTTATTACGGCTGAATATGATCCACTATGTGATGAAGGGGAGGCGTATGCAAAAGCTCTATTTGAAGCTGGAAATAAAGTGAGACTGCATCGTGTCAATAATGCCGTTCATGGATTTATTACTTATCCAAAATTCGCGGCACCCTTAGATGAAGCCTATCGAATCATGAATGATTTTTTGACACGTACATAACAAAACAGCTCAAATAGAGAGGTGAGAGGCTGATGGAGAAACAAAAGTGGGTAAGACTTGATAACGCTTCTAATATTTTTCTAGCGGCTAAAAATGATGTAGATACTAAGGTCTTTCGTTTGAGCGCTGAGTTAGAAGACGCTATTAATCCTAGACATTTACAGCGAGCCTTGGATAGAGTTTATGAACAATATGCTTTGTACCATAGTGTACTTAGAAGAGGAATATTCTGGTATTATTTAGAAGAGAGTGAGTTAAAGCCAGTTGTAAGGCGCGAAACAAAGCCGCCTTGTGCACCTATTTATCATTTTGATCGAAAAGAATTATTATTCAGAGTCTTGTATCATAAGAACCGTGTGCATTTAGAAGTATTTCATGCACTATCTGATGGAACCGGAGCACTTTGGTTTTTTGAGGATCTAATTTCTGAATATGTATCATTTAACTATCTTAAACCAAATAAAACAGGAAAAAGTTCAGATCAAAAAAGAATAACGAATCAGTCAGAAGATAGTTTTGCAAGGTATTTTAGAAAGAGTCGCCAAAAGAATTTTACTAAAGCAGCTCTCTCTGCACTGGAAAAAGTCTATCTAGATAGAGAAGTAAGTAAGGAAATAAACACTAATAAATTAGAGCCGCACGCAGATGATACGACTAATGAGTTAGAATCAAATAGAGGAAAAAATAAGAAAAATCAGCATATTTATCGTATCAAAGGAACTAGAACTCCGGACAATCGTATGCGAGTGATTGAGTTAGAATTGTCATTGAAAAAAATAATTGAGCTTGCAAAGCAATATAATGTTTCACTTACAGTCTATCTGATTGCTTTATATATTGTCGCAATTTATCGAACTAAAGAGGAGAAAAAATCAAAAACAACGGTAACAATTTCCGTTCCTGTGAACCTTCGTCAGTTTTTTCCTTCCAATTCTGCTCGGAATTTTTTTACAACTACGCATCTAGCAATAACTTTTGAAAACGAGAGGGAATTAGATCTTATAGAAATTTGTCAGGTAATTTCTAGGCAATTAAAGGCACAGACGAGCAGGGAATATCTGGAAAAACGAGTAGACAGATTTATTTCTTTTGAGTTAAATCCATTTATTAGGGTGACTGTCCGTCCATTGAAAGATTTAATTTTAAAAGTGATTAATCTTTCTAATAATAGAAATGTTACCGTTGCAATGTCAAATTTAGGGAAAGTGAGTTTTCCTTCTGAAGTCACTTCATATGTACAGGGGATTTACTTTCATACTTCAGCAATTCGTCCACAGTTTTGTATGGTCAGTCATGAAGATTGCCTCACCCTAAGTTTTACAACACCTTTTATAGAAACAGATATTCAGAAAAAATTTGTAGAATTACTGACCGAGCAATCTATAGAGGTTATAGTGGGAACAAACAGGGTGACTAAAGAAGAATTGGAGCGCAAAATAAAATGAAACAATGCATACAGTGCCATGCGAAAGTAAAAGGTGATTGGGACTTATGTCCTCTTTGTCAGGTTTCATTGGCTGAACAGAAGGAAAATGCAGAAGAAAACCCAGGACCCTTTCCAGTTATTCCTTTACGTTTTAACAGAGAAAAAGTTACTAAGTTGCTTTCACTAGTATCTGTCTTGGTTATTCTGACTTATTTTGTTATTCAATGGTTCTGGTCTTTTCAGATTTTTGGATTGGATTATGTTTTATATGGAATTATGAGTATGTGGATGGTCGTCTTGATTATTATTCGTAAGCGTCGAAACATAACCAAAGGAATCGTTTATTTAATTATCTTTTTGTCTGTAATTAGTTTATATTTTGATTATTTAAATGGATGGTCGGCCTGGTCAATAACTTATTCAATTCCTATTATTTGTACTTCTGCATTAATCGCTATGTTTTTAGCTATCCAAGTTGTACGACTTGATACAAAAGATTATATACTGTATCTTCAGGCAGCTGCATTACTTGGATTTATACCTTTAGTCTTTTTACTACTCGGCTGGACGACCCATCCTTTACCAAGTTGGATTTCCTTTTTGATCAGCACTATAATGTTCTGGTCCGTTATCGTTTTACATGGGAAGGAAATTTTAAAAACGTTAAGAAAAATTGTAGATGTATGAGTTTAAATAAAAGGTTATAAAAAAAGTGCTGAAATTTTTCAGTACTTTTTTTTATGATTTAGTTTAAACATTTTAAGTCACCCTTGATTTTATCTAAGATCATAGATAAATCATCGGTATCTGTCAACGTTTGTTCATTTAGAAAATCTATGTAATCTTTCCCGTTCCACCAGCGGTGCATCGCTTCTTCGCCAAATTCTTGAGCTTTATCTCGGGTTTGGTGTCTTCGTAGAGTTTCTTCAAAAGTAAGCTCAAAATAATAAGCCAAGACCTTTCCTTCATGCAGGGTAACTAACTGCTCAAACATTTCACTATACCACTCTCCTTTGAATATTCCTTCTATAATGATATAAGGACATACCGTATGTCCATAGCGAACAATCTCTATAATCAGTGGGATGATTAAAGTCTCAGGACCGTCAGGTGTGCGCATCATCTCTCTTCTAATCATATCTTGAGACACTAACATTGCATTCTTCCCAAGTAACAACTGTAAATTTCTAGCTAAAGTAGTCTTCCCACTTCCGGAATTGCCTCTGATAATAATTAATTTCGTCATCATATCCTCCTTAGATTATGAAATAGTAGTATTATTATACTACTTTTAAATATAAATGAAGATTAATTTGGAGATAAAGTTTCAATAGTAGCTATAAAAGAGGTAACTTTTTAGACTGAAATAATAACGCTTACATTTTTACCGAAAGATAATGCAACAATATATACTGATATTTTTTAAAATGTCAGTATATACTTTAATCAGGTAAGGAGCTGATGGAAGGTGAAAGATCGAACTTTAAAAACCTTAATTAGATTAATAGATTCAGATTTACCTTTATCTATGGAAACCTTAAAAATAGAGTTCAATGTAAGTTCACGTACGGTTAGGAACGAATTAAATGAGATTAACTTTTTTTTAGAAAGAGAAGGAATATCCAGGATACAAAATATAAGAGGGAAAGGATTTGTACTAAAAGTTACCAATGAACAAAAAAAGAAAATTCTAGAAATAAACGATTTTCAAAATGCATCAATTTATTTATCTAGAGATGAGAGGATATTTGATTTGATTATGTCCTTTTCATTATCAGAAAGCTATGTTTTCTGTCATCAAAAAGAAAAAGAATATCGAATATCTAAAAGTACAATGGATGAAGATATGAGAAGAGTTCGAAACATATTACAAGAATATGGTATAGAAGTATTAAGTACAGTAAAACAAGGGATTTTACTTCAAGGATCCGAACGAAGTATTCGGACAATGGTATACGATATTATTAATCGATTTGTTGGGGTTGTAGCATTAAATGAAAAAAGACATTCAGAAACGATTATAGAGAATATTTTATACAAGTATATACCTAATAACATCCTGAGAAAGTTAGATACAATCTATGATAATTCTATTTCTGCTACTGAGGAGAGCGCTTATAGAAATCAACTGATTTTATTTACTTCAGTATGGTTAATCAGATATAAATTACAGAATACAGTAACCGGGTTATCAACTATAAAGGGCAGTAATAAAAAAATAGAAATGAAGGCGTTCACAAATGAAGTTTGTGAAACATTCGGAATTAACCCGCCAGAAATTGAACTACAATATATCAATTTTATATTAGATTCATTTAGCGCAAAAGATGTAACAAAATCAATAGAATGGATTCAAGCACAGATGTTATCTATTCAATTAATTAAATGGGTAGAAACCGAGACAAATATTCCCTTTTCTAGAAAAGAAGAGGTTCTTCAAGAAGGTTTATATAAACATATTTTAGGATTAATCAAAAGAGTGAAAAGTGATATACAAATTATTAATCCTCTAAAAGAAACGATTCAAAATTATTATCATGCGATTTATCAAGCAATATCTAAATTCGCATCAAATATTGAAACTGTAACAGGGAAAAAACTGACTGAAGATGAAATTGCTTTTCTGACCATACACTTTTCCACTTCGGTTAGTGCCATCAAGCAAGACTTGAAATATAGCTATAAAGCAGTAATTGTATGCAATCATGGAATGATAACTGGAAAATTGCTATCAGAAAATCTAAGGGAAGAATTTAACATTGACACAGTGGGTGTCTTGAGTTCAAGAGAAACAGATCTAATTAACAAGCTTGATGTAGATGTTGTTTTTTCCACTCTAAATATCCCTTTTAAGGGGAAGCCGTTATTAGTGCTAGATCCGATTATAAAAGAAGAAGATAAAGAAACAATCAGAAATTTCTTACAAGAAAATAATCAATTCAAAAGAATGACACATAATTCTGAAGATGCTACTAAGCTTTTTTACTCTTTTATAGACATTTTGAATGAGAGTGGTGGAAGAGTGTCTAAAGAAATTTATCAGTCGTTGGAGGAACTATTTGATACCCATAACTTAAAAATGAATAAGAAGGAGATTCAACCTATGCTGAAAGATGTTTTAAAAGATAGTGATATTTTACTTTCAGAAAAAGCAGAAGATTGGGGAGATGCTATCAGAAGAGTATCAATACCTCTTCTTAGAGAAAATATAATTGAAGAACGCTATATTGATGCAATGATTAAATCTGTTGAGGAATATGGTCCTTATATTGTTATAGGAAAGAATATTGCTTTAGCTCATGCTAGACCAGAAGATGGAGTCAATAAGTTAGGTGTCAGCGTTGCTACATTAGATCGTCCGATTGCCTTTGGTAATGATGATAATGATCCAGTTAAAATTATTTTTTGCTTAGCAGCTGTCGACTCGTACTCTCATTTAAATATAATGAAGAATTTAATAGATTTAATCAACGATGAAGAAAAGATTAATGAAATAATGAAATGTAAAAATATTACAGAGTTTAAAGAAATTTTATACAGTGGAAACTAAAAAAGGAGAGATAACAATGGGGAAAAAGGTAACGATATTATTTGTTTGTGGAGCAGGGTTAGGGAGTAGTTTTGCGGCACAAATGTCAGCGGAAGATGTTCTAAATGCTAAAGGTGTAGATGCTAAATTGGATCATGTAGACATCTCTAGTGCAGCTTCAATGAGTCCAGATATTATTATAACAGCTCAAAATTTCAGATCGCAATTTGAGAAATTTAATATTGATGAAAATAAAACTTCAATTGTTTATCTGAAAAATATTGTATCTAAACAAGAGATTGAGGAAAAATTAACACCTGTTTTGGAAGCGAAAGGTGCTATTTAGAAATATTATAGGAGGAAGAAATATGTCAATTATAAATTTTGTAGTAGATAATATATTAACGCAAGCTTCTATCACTATAGCCTTAATTGCAATGCTGGGATTACTTTTGCAGAAGAAATCAATGGGACAAGTGATATCAGGTACTCTAAAAACTTTACTTGGATTTCAAGTTTTAAGTGCCGGATCAAGTATTATCGTTGGTAGTTTAACGTACTTTGGTGAGATATTCGTTGTAGGTTTTAATATGCAAGGAATTATTCCTTCTATAGAAGCAATTAACGGACAAGCAATGAATGAACTAGGATTAGGAAGAGATATTGCACTAACTTTTTTAGCCATTTTCGTCTTTAATATTCTGATTGCTCGCTTCACAAAATGGAAATATATTTTCTTAACTGGGCAAGCAATTTTATGGATGGCTACTATGACAACGGTATTTGGATATTTTGCCGGTTTAAGAGGAATTCTACTGATACTGGTTGGTGGATTTGTAGGGGCTGTGTTTGCAGTAGCCATGCCGGCGCTAGCGCAACCAATTATTCGTAAAGTAACTGGAACCAATGATATTGCATTAGGGCATTTTTGTACTATTGGATATTTATTTGAAGCTGGAGTAGCTAGAATATTTGGAGAACGTGGAGAAAACAAGAAATCTATCGAAGATATCAAGTTGCCAGGGTCTTTTGAGTTCCTACAAGATACTTACCTATCTCTTATGGTTGTGATGGTTCCATTGTATATTGTAACAGCTGCTTTTGCTGGGGATACATTTGCATCTACATTGTCAGGTTCTCAAAACTATATCATGTTTGCATTCATACAAGCTATTCAATTTGTTGTAGGGGTTTATGTGCTCTTAGCAGGCGTTCGCTTGTTACTAGGTGAAATCGTACCAGCATTTAGAGGAATCGCTATGAAATTAGTTCCAGATGCTATTCCTGCATTGGACTGTCCAGTATTTTTCCCTTATTCACCAAATGCTGTAATCTTGGGATTCATTACTACTACAATCGGAACGGTCATTGCAATGTTTGCATTACCAATTTTTGGATTAGCTATGATTTTGCCAGGTATGCTAACGAACTTCTTTGCTGGAGGTACAGCAGGTATATTCGGGAATGCTGTGGGAGGAAGAAGAGGTGCTATTATCGGAGGGATTGCACATGGATTTTTCATAACATTGCTGCCAGCCTTACTTGTTACTATATTCAATGGTCTAGGCTTTATAAATGCAACTGCAACCGACGTAGATACCGTTTTTGCAGCCTTACTATATGCATGGATTTTAAGCCCTATTTTAAAAGCATTCTAGTAAAAAGGAGGAACAAATATGTTTGGACTTTTTAAAGATAAGAATAAAAAAAAAGAAGTACCTAAAGTGTCCGAAGAAATTTTGACAGAAGAGCAAAAAGAACAGTTAAAGAAAAAAATAGAAGATCTAAATCAAGAATTAAAATTAACTGCTGAAAACAATCCAGAACAGCTAGCTTTTATATGTGAAAAGTTAGGTTTAGCTTATGCTAAATTAAACCAAGAAAATGAAGCTATATCAGTACTTGAAAAAAGTCTTAGTTATAAACTAACTATTGGAGAGGGTTATAAAAAATTAATGAGTCTTTATAACGCAAAACGAGCAGAAGCTGCAAAAAAAGGCGATGATAGTGGAATTGATTATTACATGAACAAAATGGACGATATGAGACAGATTGCCAAAAAAGTAACGATTTCAAGGTGAAAAAGGAGAGAGATTGTAGATGTACACAACTTTAAAAGAGGTAACTCAAACAGCAGAAAACTTAAATATGACAATAGGTGCTTTCAATGCCCACAACTTAGAAATGCTACCTGAAATGATCCGTGCTGCAAAAGAAATGGGCAGTCCAATTATTATCCAAACATCTGTTGATACAGCAAAATATATCGGATTCAGAGTTATGGTAGCGGTAGCGAGACAATTGGCAGAAGATGAAATGGTGGATGTAGCCTTACACTTAGACCACGCCAAGAACTTTGATGATATTAAAGAAGCTATTGATAGTGGATATACATCAGTTATGTATGATGGTTCTCAACTGCCCTTTAAAGAAAACATTGCTAAAACAAGAGCGGTTGTACAATACGCTCACAAGATTGGGGCATCAGTTGAAGGAGAGCTTGGAACAATCGGTGGAACAGAAGAAGGAATTCATGTAGATGAAATTGATAAAATCTATACTAGTCCAGATGATGTATTAGAGTTTGTTGAAGAAACGGGGGTAGATGCGCTAGCAATTGCTATAGGAACAAATCATGGACAGTTTAAATCAAAAACAGAAGTTAATATTCCGCTGTTAAAAGAAATTCACAAAGTGACTGATATTCCTTTAGTCATTCATGGAGGAACGGGTGTCAAGGAAGAGGATTATCCCGAGTTAATCAACAATGGTATTCGTAAATTTAATGTAGGTACTGAATTATTGGTAAATTGGACTAAAGAAGCGAAAGAATGTTTTGCGGAGACACCTGTTAATAAATCTTTACGCCACAACGTTATTCCGGCTAATCTAGCTGTAAAAGAAATCATAAAACATAAGATTGGATTATTTATGAATGTAAATAGTCCACTTAAAGTAGCTCAGTAATATGAAAAACTACTTGATACTTTTAGCGGGCAGTCCAGCTACGGGAAAATCATATTTAGTCAACCAGCTAAAAGACATCTTTCCAGATATGTTTGTAATTACGCCAGATGAAGGAAAGGAAATACTAGCAGATTCTGTGGGATTTAATACTCTAGAAGAAAAAGTAGAGTTAGAAAATCAGGTCTGGAGTTTTTACTATAGTGTGCTTGATTTATATATGGAAGTCGGAAAGCGAGTGATACTTTCAGAGTATCCATTTAGTTATAAGCAAAAGGGAAGATTAAAAAGGTTGGCAGATCAATATGATTATGAAGTGATTACAATTAGATTAGTTGCAGACTTTGAAACTTTGTGGGAGAGAAGAAGAAAAAGAGATATTGAGCCGTCAAGGCACTTAAGTCATATACAGACCCATTATCATTATGGGGATAAATTGGAAGATAGGACAAAAGCGGATAATTTAGTTACAAAACAGGAATTCAAAAATATAATATCAAAAAGAGGATATAATAATTTTCAAATTGGAGAACTTTATGAAATAGATGTATCGGATTTTTCAAAAGTAAATTATACTAACTTGAAAAAAATATTAAGTAGAAAAATAAATAACACTTAGTAGTTAGAAATTGATTTCTTCTAAATATAGAAGAAATCAATTTTTTGTTTTAATTTATATAGTTTTAAAGTAAAATTGATAAAAGAGATTGTTTCAGAATTTATAGGGGGATTATAAATGAAGAAAATCGGTTTAATTGGGGGAATGAGTTGGGAATCTTCAACAGAATACTACCGATTAATCAATAAAAAGGTGAAAGCAGAATTGGGAGGACTTCATTCAGCAGAATGCATTATGTATAGTGTGGATTTTGAAGAAATAGAACATTATCAGAAAGCTGGAGAATGGAATAAGGCGGGTAGTCGTTTAGCTGAAGCAGCTAGTTCTTTAGAAAGAGCTGGAGCTGATTTCATTGTCCTTTGTACAAATACAATGCATAAAGTGATAGAATTAATAGAAGCAGAAGTAAATATACCTATTTTACATATTGCGGAGGCTACAGCAACTGAATTGAAAAAATTTAACATAAGAAAAGTTGGGTTGCTTGGAACAAGTTATACAATGGAACAAGATTTTTATATTTCCAAAATAGAAGAAAGTGAGATTCAAGTTGTTACGCCTTCTCAAAGTAAACGAAATAAAATCAACGAGATCATATTTAATGAATGATGTTTTGGTGAGATCAGAGTATAAGCACGTGAATACTTTAAAAAAGCAATAGAAGAATTAGCTGAAAATGGGGCGGAAGGTATTATATTAGGATGTATAGAGATCGGACTATTAATTAAACAAAAAGATTGTATGCTTCCAATCTTTGATACGACAATTATCCATGCAACAGAGTCAGTCAACTGGGCATTGAAAAAGTAAAGAAGGTAAAGAGATGTTAGATAAAAGGATTTTGTATTTTTTAGCGGTAGTAGAAGAGGGATCTTTTTCAGCAGCAGGGAAAGCTCATTATATTACTCAATCAGCTATTAGTCAGCAAGTAGCTTCTTTAGAAAATGACTTGAATATTCCTTTATTTGATCGTACGTTTTATAAACCAAGGTTAACAAAAGCAGGAGCAAAATATTATACATTCTGCAAAGATATTCTCTATAAAGAAGTTGACGTATTAAATGAGATGTACAAACTTGCAAATACAGAAGAAGAAATACTGCATATCGGAATTACTGGGCCCTTAGAGTCAAAACATCTACCTAATATTATTGTTCGCTATGAAAAGTTATATCCAGATAAAGTAATCAAGGTAACAAAATGTACTTTTTTATCAGGAGTTGATCAACTCTTAAGTGGGGAATTAGATGTAGCTTTTGGCATATCAAATGATCTTTCTTATCATACCACTATAGCTGTAACAGAATTAATCAAACATAAAATTTGTGTGATATGTTCACCGGAACATCCATTAGCTAAACACCGAAGTATTGATTCAAAAGAATTGAAAAATGTTCCAGTGGTTTCATTGTCAAAAGAATCAGGACCCAATTTCTATGCAGATTTTATGCGGTCATTTAGAGAAGATGGCTTTACGCCTAACATTGTGAAATATGCAGACAACTTGGAAGAGCTTATTTTGGATGTTAGATTGAACCGAGGAATTGCATGGACTAGCAAAGAAGTCATTAACGAGACAGACAAAGTTCATATTTTAGATATTAATGATTCGCACCATGGAGCGACTTTTGCAGTAGGAAGAAGAAAAAGAAATCTTCGAGAAGATGTAAAAGTATTTATAGATTTATGTTCAGACTATTTCAGTACAGTATCTTAATAAGTTCTACTAATCATGCTTATTAGAATATGGTACCTTTGATTCTTCAGATAGAGTGTTATACTAAATTTGCATCATTGATAAAAGTATCACAATCTTATAGTTAAAGGAGTCGCTTCACATGACAAAGTATATTGTAACAGGGGTAGACGGAAACTTTGGGGGTTATGTTGCGCGAAATATAACTAAATTGACAGATAAAGAGAATTTGATTTTTACTTGTCCTTTTGAAGAAGGTTTAAAGGGATTTAAGGATGAAGGATTTGATGCGCGTGTTGCAAACTTTAATCACCCAGACACATTAGAAGAAGCTTTCAAAGGTGGAGATGCATTACTGATCATCTCAGCTCCTTTTGTGGGAGAAAAGAGACAACGTGCTCATAAAAATGCTGTAGATGCTGCGAAAAAAGCCGGGGTAAGTAGAATTCTGTATACTTCATTAGTAAATGCTCAAGATCCGGAAAATCCAAGTGTTGAAAAAATTGATCATGCATTTACCGAACAATATATTGAACAATCTGGATTAGATTATGTATTCTTGAGAAACTCTCAATATGCAGAAGCAATGATTACAATTTATTTGAACTCAGCTGATTCAGATGGCGTACTTGCTAATAATGCAGGTGATGGGAAAATGCCATTTATTTCACGCAAAGACTGTGCTAAAGCAGCGATGTATGCACTAGTAAATGATGATTTAAAAAATGAAATCGTAAATGTAAATGGTGCTGAATCACTAACGATGAGTGAATTTGTGGCAATTGGTAATGAAGAAACTGGACATAATGTTACTTACAAAGCGACTACAGATGAAGAAAACTACGCTGTTTTTGATGCATTAGGCGTTCCTCGTACTACCGATGGTGAATTTCAAAAAGATTCTCCAGCTCCTTACTCAAGTGATGGTATGGTAACGTTTGGACAAGCAATTCGTGAAGGAAAACTATCTACTTTCACAAATGATTTTGAAAAATTAGTCGGGGAAAAACCAAGAACTGTAGCGTATATGTTTGCACATTCAGATGACTATCAAGTAGGACAAAGAAATTCAACGGATGACTAATAATTGGGGCAGTTATTAAATAAATAATCAAGAAAGAAGACTTATGAGAGGCTAAGTCTTCTTTTTTTGTAAGCACTATTGGTTAAAGAAACTTAATGAACCTTTTTTGATATTTGTTTGATTCGTATCCAATATGTTCATAAAAATTATGTGCCTCAGTTCTTGTTTCACCTGAATTCAGTCTAACCCCGTTTAGTTTTCTACGTTGGGCTTCTTTTTCTAAAGCAAACATCAGTATTTTACCGATTCCTTTTTTATGATGAGATTGGTCTACTGCTAGTGCCATTACGTTGAACATGGGTTCAGCGTAAAGTGATTCATAGACCTCTGCATGTACATATCCAGTGAGTTCTTGAGTCTCTTCATCCTCGTGGACTAAAAAATAGTGATGAGCAGTATCAGCTGCTAAAGTTTTGATCTGTTGACTGACTAGACTAGATGTGACATCATAACCCAATTCTTTTTTGTTGATCCGCCTGATTTTTTCTGTGTCTGAAATCCTGATTTCTCTTAACATATACCCATCTCCCATACATATACACCTTAAATTAGTTTAACAGAGAGCAAAATTAAAATATAGATTTGATCAATTCCACTTTTATTATAAAACTAAACAGTGTATTTTATAAGGAGTAAAGAGTATAAAAATTGACTACTCCAAATAATACAAGTACTCTTTAAATAGATGAATGAATGGATTTTAGACAGAATAAAGCATCAAAACAACATATTATAATAATAAATATAAAGGAGTTTGGCCGCAGTGCGTGTATGGACAATAAAAGAACCGGGTTCAAGAGAGCAGTTAACATTAGAAAATAGAGATAGACCAGAACCAAAAGATGGAGAAATCTTAATACAAATAAAAGCGGCGAGTATTAACAGGACAGATACTATGACAAGACAAAACCAGTCTCTTCCTAAGCCGTACCCGATCCTTGGAGTAGAAGTTAGTGGCGTTGTCATCGAAAATCAATCATCTGACTCACGACTTGATCCGGGAACGAAAGTTGCTGGATTGGTCAATCATGGTGGGTATGCTGAATACGTCACAATGCCTGCAGATCGTGCAATTATATTTCATGACTCATTGTCGATGGAAGAAGCGGTAGCTATTCCTGAAGTTTTTTTGACTGCTTATCAGACGCTATATTGGTTGGGAGAATTGAAACCTAAACAAAAAGTGCTTATTCATGCCGGAGGTAGTGGGGTAGGCACAGCAGCTATCCAACTGGCACGACACTTAAGTGAGGCTTGTATATTTACTACGGCAGGTCAAGATCATAAATTGTCTGTAGCTAAAGAACTAGGAGCAGATCATGTCATTAACTACAAAGAAGAATCATTTGATAAAATAGTAAGCAATCTCACTGATAATAAGGGAGTAGATGTTATTTTAGATTTCGTAGGTGCTTCTTATTGGGATAAGAATTTATCTAGTTGTGCGTTAGATGCTAGATGGGTACTTATTGGAGCATTAGGTGGAACAACTGTAGAACAAGTTTCTCTCATGCAATTAATGCAGAAACGTATTTCCTTGAAAGGCACATTGCTGACTCCGCGAAGTGACGATTATAAAGCAGAATTGACTAAAGAATTTGTAGAAAAAGCAATGCCTTTGATTGAAGCGGGGACAATAAAACCGATTATTCATTCTGTATTACCATTTGAGGAAGCAAAAGAAGCGCATCGTCAAATGGAAGATAATGAAAATACGGGGAAAATTATTCTTAGAGTATCAGAATAAAATAAGCTTACCTTTGAAGACGTATAAGGCAAAAAAGTATTTGATTAATTAACAATTCAAGAGAACGGGTTTAAGAGAGAATATAATTAAAATAAAGGCTTATTAGAAAAAAATCTAGTTGTATAAATATTGATAAAAAAACCAATTCTCCTAATTTTAGGAGGATTGGTTTTTTTGAGAATGAAGTAAGCGTTTGAGAGGTTAACAAGGTAAGTATATTCGTGAGTTTAAATAATTATAAAATAATAATTTAGAATAATACTTTGTGCTTCGAGATATACTACGATATAAGCAAGTTTAAAAATTATAAAAAGCCTATATATCAGCTTTTTTTTGATACTGAAAACAGATTATGTTAACATAAAATGCAGAGTCTGTTATTGAAGCCTTTGAAATGATTATGACGAATAAGATTTTAAAAGTGAAAATCTGCCTATGTTCATAGGGTTTGAAAGCTTTGAGATAGACTAGAATCTGGAGGAGGAAAAGAATGTTTTATCATAAAGCTATTAGAATTATACCGGTTATATCAGGAGCTTTGTTAATTGCCGGGTGTAATAGTGATGGCGAAGCAGAAGATGTTGCACAAGCTGGTTTAGGAGAACAACTGGATTATACCATCACTGGTACAGAACCAGGAGCAGGATTAACTCAAATGGCTAAAGATACTATAGGAACCTATGAAAATTTAAAAGGCTGGGAGTTACAAGAAAGCTCTGCAGCTGGAATGCTGACTGAATTAGATCAGGCCATTCAAAATGAAGAACCGATTATTATAACCGCCTGGGCGCCTCACTGGAAATTCGAAGAATATGATATAAAATTTTTAGATGATCCGGAACTCACATTTGGAGAAACAGAAAATATTCATACAATCACTAGATTAGATTTTGAAGAAGAATATCCATCTGCATATACTATCGTTGACCGGTTCAATTGGACTGTAGAAGATATGCAAGGTGTCATGTTAGAGGCTCGTGATATTCCTTTTGAAGAAGCTGCTGAAAATTGGGTAAATGAGAATCAGGATAGAGTCAATGAATGGACGGCTGGAGTAGATAGTGGAAATGGAGAAACAATTGATTTAGTTTCTACCCCATGGGATACAGAACGTTCTTCAGCGAATGTCATGAAATACGTACTTGATGAACAAGGGTTTAATACAGTCATTACAAGTGTAGATCCAGCCGTAATGTTTCAAGCAATAGCGACTGGAGAAGGTGATGTCAGCTTAGCACCATGGCTGCCAGGTTCTCACGGCTCATTCTATGAAGAATACGAAGAAGATCTTGTTGACCTAGGAATCAACTTAAAAGGTTCACGAAGCGGAATAGCAGTGCCAAGTTATATGGATATTGATTCTATAGACGAAATACCTGCAAGAGAATAAAATTATTTCATTGGTAAAATTAAAATAGATAAAGTAAAAAGGAACCAGAATATCAGTATGAGCACTGATCACAAAAAACGTACGGAAAAAATAGGAGGAAAATAATGAATATCAAAACAAGCGGACTAATTGCAGTTGGAACAGTAGCAATGATTCTTTCTGGATGCAGCGATAACGAAACGACTGAAGACGCTAATCTAGGTGAACAATTAGAGTATACGATAACAGGGATTGAACCAGGAGCAGGAATTACTGGACAAGCAAGAGAAATGCTGAACACTTACGATAATCTGGAAGGTTGGGAATTACAAGAGAGCTCGACAGGAGGAATGATGACTGAATTAGATCAGGCCATTCAAAATGAAGAGCCAATTGTAGTAACTGGATGGACTCCTCATTGGATGTTTGAAAGATATGATCTGAAAATGCTAGAAGATCCTGAACTTGCCTTCGGTGAAGGAGATGACATCCACACGATAGCACGTGAAGGCTTAGAAGAAGATATGCCAGAAGCATACGCCATTCTGGACGCTTTTGAATGGTCAGTTGAGGAGATGCAGGTAGTTATTGATGAAGGTCAAGATATTGAAATGGAAGAAGCCGCAGCAGACTGGGTAGAAGAAAATCAAGACCAAGTTGACGGATGGCTTGAAGGGGTAGATCCTGTAGATGGACAACCTATCGATATCATTTCTGTACCTTGGGATTCAGAACGTGCATCTTCTAATGTAATACGTTTAGCGTTAGAGCAACACGGATTTGATGTAACTGTAACGAATGTAGATCCTTCTATTCTGTTTCAGGCAGTTGGAAATGGAGAAGCAGATGCGAGTGTAGCCCCATGGTTGCCTAACACTCATGGCGCTTTTATGGATGAGTATGGTGAAAGTATTGTGGACTTAGGTCCTAATGCTGAAGGGACAATGAATGCGCTGGTTGTACCGACTTATATGGAGATTGATTCCATAGAAGACTTACCAGCATCTGAATAGGCTAATTTTTTATCAAGATATAATTTAATACGAATATAAACTAAACAGTGGGTATGTGATTTCTGATAAATGGGAATTTACTACTCACTGTTTTTCGATAGTACGATTAAGAATGTTGAAATAATTGTCATGAATTAATAGTAATAATTTTGAATAGTTATGCTATAGTTAAATAAATAACAATTGTTTAGAGGGTAGAATATATGCATGCACAATTACTGATTTACATATCAATAATCGCAACTTCTGGAGTATTGAATTTATATCTATTTGCTTACGTTTTCCGTAAAAGGCATCTATACAAAAGTATTTCAACGTATTTTCTAGCTTATGTCTTTGCGATCATTATTTACTGTTTTGGGTCTGTATTCAGTTTAATGTCTACAGATATTATAGAGTTGAAGTTTTGGACAGCAATCATGTATTTAGGGCTTCCTTTTGCTTCTCCTTTAGGACTAATGTTTATTTCAAAGTATCTAGCCATAAAGTTAAAACGAATCCATATAATTTATATGCTCGCTATTCCAACAATTAGTAGCCTCTTAGTTGCCACTAATGATTGGCATCATCTTTACTATAGAAGATTTGAAATAGATCCATTATTAGGTGCTCCTTATTTTTTTCAAGAAATTGGGATTTGGTATTTAGTGCAAGGCATTTTAACTTTTGGCACTATGTTAGCAGCATTTATATTACTGATTTCTCATTATAAAGAGATGTCAAAGCAGTATAGATCGCAGATTATCGCATTAATGTTCGGACAGTTAATGCCTATGGTTACTGCATTCTTTTATCTTCTCGGACTAACGCCTAAAGGAATTGACCCTGTTCCTATGGTTATCTGGGTATCAAGTCTAGTATATTTATGGGCGATTCATTCTTCTCGTCTTTTTAAGCTTATGCCTGTTGCTAAAGATGTTATTTTTAATAGTATAGATGATGCTGTACTGGTCTTAGATGAATCCTTTAGGCTAGTTGAGATAAATCGGGCCTGTAAAGTTCAGTTTCCCTCCTTCAATCATTCGCTGCTTGGAATGAATATTGAGAAAGTATGGAGTGAACTATTCAATATTCCATTTATTGTGAAAATAGGGGTTACAGAAGTCTCTCTTAAGTTAAATGAAGAAAAGGTTTATCAAGTTCGCCTATCTATGTTAGATCCTTTGAGAAATATAAATGGGTATCTCATTATTTTTACAGATATAACAGAAATTAAAAGACTACAAACGTTATTAGAACGTCAAGCTTATTATGATGAGCTCACCCAGATCTATAATCGACGCGCTTTTTTACAGCGATGCGAGACAGGGCTTGCCCGCTCTCAAAAAAAGGGAACTTCCTTTATAATTATGATAATGGATGTTGATCACTTCAAAAAAGTTAACGATATATATGGTCATCATATAGGAGACCAGCTGCTTGAGCATATAGTGGCTATTTGTCAATTATATTTAAATAAGGGAGAAGTTTTTGCAAGATATGGGGGAGAAGAATTTGTGTTTTCGCTTAGCAACTATACGAAAGCTGAAGCGGAAGAATTAGCAAATACGATTCGTAACCATGTTGAAAAAACACCCATGGTTTCTCCAGAAGGTGAGATTAGTATAACACTTAGTTTAGGAATAGCTGAAGCAGAGAGAGGTGTTGGAGAAACTGTGTCTAGTTTACTGAATAAAGCTGATAAAGCTTTATATCAAGCAAAAGGTACGGGGAGAAATAAAGTCAGTATTTATTTAAAAGGAAATATAGGTATTTAGTTCATCTTATTTGGAAAATTGGCTTTATCAGCTTATGATAGAGTAGAAGACAAGTTTTTAAAAAGGATGACTGACTAGCATGAGAAGTATATTTTATATTGTTGGTATTGCAATAATTGTATTTACTATAGTTGATTTAGTATGGACGACTTTATGGGTTGATGGTGAAGCAGGTCCTTTATCTAAAAGAGTAGCAGAGACGCTTTGGAAAGTTTTTGATAAACTAGGTAAGAAAAATAGTAAGTTTTATGATTTTACTGGTCCAATAACATTGGTGAGCACACTTCTATCGTGGTCGCTATTGATTTGGATAGGGTTTGCACTTTTTTTTAATGGCGATGTAAATTCGATTACTAATAGTTCCAGCCCAGACGCTCCAGTTCTTTGGTATGAGCGCTTTTATTTTACTGGGTTTACTCTGTTTACGTTAGGAGTTGGAGACTATTCTCCGAAAATAGGATTCTGGCAAATTATTACTACAATAAATTCTGCAGTTGGGATATTATTTTTGACTTTATGCGCATCCTATATTATTTCGGTGGTGGATGCTGTAGTGCAAAAGCGTTCTCTGGCAACTAGTATAACAAGTTTAGGTCTGAGAAGTACAGACATTGTAGCAAAAACCTGGAATGGTCAGGATTTCCATAATATAGACCTAGTATTAGTGGATGTTTCGGCTAAGATTAGTTTGCTCACACAGCAACACCATGCCTATCCTTTGCTTCATTTCTATCATAGTCGAAAAGCTACAGAGTCAGCTTCGGTGGCAATAGCGTCTTTAGAAGATACTCTCACTATATTATTGTATGGACTTAAAGAGGAAAACTTAGCCAATAATTTGTTGATCAAAAGTACTAAATCCAGTATTGGTACGTATTTAGAATCTTTGACCGAAGCATTTGTAAATGCTTCTGATGAAGTACCGGAAGTACCGGAATTTTCATCATTAATTAAACAAGAGGTACCGCTAGTTACAGATCGTGAATTAGAAATGATTTTTAAAGATCATATAGAAGTTAGAAAAAAACTATTAGGTGCGGTTCAAGTTGATCATCAGAAATGGCCAAAGTAAGCATGATTATATTAGAAAAGCTATACTTCAATTTTGAAGTATAGCTTTTTGGTTTAAAGTTGTGTCTCAAGTGAAAGATAGCTTTTCAAAAAAGCTGAAACGGTATGTCGGTATTTATCTTTGTTTGTCACATAAGCATAGGCATGTTTTGCCCCGGGTACGATATACAGTTCCTTCTCAGAAGCGTTTGCTTCGTAAAGATCATATACCATGCTAGTCGGAACAAAGTCATCAGCATCTCCATGAATAAATAATGTCGGTATTTGATTTTTTTTGACTTGTTCCAGAGAACTTGCTTCTTCAAACCAATAGCCAGCTTTTAATTTTGTAATTAAGCTAGTTATTTGTACAAGAGGAAACTTAGGTAATTTGTACATTGTTTTTAACTGATAGGTGATTTCTTCTTCAACAGAACTAAATCCGCAATCTTCAATGATCGCTTTAACTTGCTTAGGTAGTCCTTCACCACTAACATTTAAAACAGTAGCACCACCCATACTGATACCAAATAAAACGATTTCGCAGTTTTTTCCATATTTTTCAATTACTTGATTGATCCACTGTATATAATCCATTCGTTCATGCCAGCCGAATCCGATGTAGTTCCCTTCACTGGTGCCATGACCTCTAGCGTCGGCTACCAATATATTGAATTCTAAGTCATGAAACAATTTTGCGAAGGGTGCCATATCTTTCAAGCTTCCACTATACCCATGAGCAATGAGAGCGACCTTTTTGCTTTGTTTAGGAGCTGGAATATAAATGCCATTAATTTTTAACCCATCTATGGAAGTAATCTCAGTTGGTTCATGTTCAGTATGAGCATACCATTTTTTTTCTTCAGCCCAAGGGTCATCGGAGGAGATGTCATCATAATTGATAACTTCTAAAAAATCTTTTTCAGTATTTGCAACAGCTGTTTTGTAAAAGTAATGTCCTGCTAAGGCTAAACTGCCTAAACCTGCGCCTACACCACCTAAAATAGATAACACAATTTTTTGCTTCATATGTTCTATTCGACTCCTAATCTCAAATATTTTCTATTATATCGTATCATAGATTCTGTAAAAAAAAGAAAGAGAAGTATCTTCTATAAAATAGAGAAGTGATCAACTGATTATGATAAGTAAGTAAATGAGTCAGAAGACCCTTCTAATATCTTATAAATATTATAGCTAACTTAAGAGCGTTTTTCTGAATAGCCTTCGAAATTTTGCTCGATCTTCCTGAGTGAATGCTTTGGGTCCTTTAGTTCGTTGACCACTTTTGCGTGCCAAGGCACTTAAGTGTCTTGTCTGAAGGAGCTGATCAATATTATCAGAAGAATATTGGAATCCTTTATGATGTAAAACAAGACATCCTTTGGGTAGTAACAAAGAAGCTAAACCATAGTCCTGTGTAATGACAATGTCTCCATTCTTTGCAAGCTGGACAATTTTAAAATCGGCTGAATCAGCGCCTTGTTCCACATAGATCGTTTCTACGTATTCTGGATATTCTTGCAGAGAAAAATGAGCAATACTAGAGACAAGCACAACAGTAATATTTCTTCCTTTAACTTCTTCAATGACAATATCCTTTACGGGACTGGCGTCTGCATCAATTAAAATTTTCATTAATAATTCCTTTCTATAAGATTAGAAACCATAGTGATAGGCTGCTAATCAAATGACATTTGTTTTTAACAGTTTAGCATAAAATGTGGTAGACTGAGAAAAATAGTAGCATAGAAAGAGGGAGTATAAATGAATGAAGAAATCATTCTAAATGCCGCTGAAATGGTTCGGGAAAAATTAGAAAATGAAGGTTCTGGACATGACTGGTTTCATATTGAACGAGTATGGAAAAATGCAATAAAAATTGGGCGAACAGAAAAAGTAGACATGTTTGTGGTACAATTGGCAGCTTTGTTGCATGATCTGGCAGACGATAAAATCGTTACTAGTGAAGAAGAAAGTATTTCTGAAATCAATTACTGGCTAGAAGGTGAAGGGGTACCCGCTGGTGTGATTGAAAAAGTATTGATGATTATACAAACGATGTCTTATAAAGGTGGAAATGGACGAAGCTTGGGGTCACTAGAAGCCAAAGTGGTCCAAGATGCAGATCGATTGGATGCTATCGGGGCTATTGGTATTGCTAGAGCTTTTACGTATGGTGGAAGTAAAGGGCAACCTATATTTGATCCGCAGTACGAAGTGCGCGAAGAAATGACGAAAGAAGAATATCGAAACGGAAAAACAAGTACGGTTCATCATTTTTATGAAAAGCTATTAAAATTAAAAGATTTGATGAATACAGAATCGGCAATTCAAATGGCTCAAGAGCGGCATCAATTTATGGAACAGTATTTAGAAGAATTCTTTAAAGAGTATATGTTAGAAGCGGATGAATAAAAACTAAAAAAAGGAAGACCTTTACCTTAGGGTAACTGGTCTTCCTTTTTGACATTAAATTAAATCTGTTCACCTAAATGGAGTATCGCAGCACATGTTGTCTGAATGCCATTTAAATATTCTTTAATGCCCATGTTTTCGTTAGGAGCATGATTATCTTCATCGACATTAGCATAAGGGACGGTCAAAGATGGGATTTTTAAAATATCTGTGAAAACATACATTGGACCTGTTCCGCCTAAAGCAGGTAATACGACAGGCATTTTGTTGTGAGAAATTTCAACTGCTCGAATAATTTTTTGTACAATATCCAAATGCATAGGTGTTCTAGATGGTTTTACACCACCCAAATAATCTATAGTAATGGTACTCGGAGAGTTAAAATGTTTTACATGCTCTATAATATTTTGAAAAATTAAATCAGGATCCTGATCAGCCGCTAATCGCATATCGATTTTAACTTTGGCTTCACTTGGGATAATTGTTTTAGTTCCTTCACCAGTATATCCACTTCCAAATCCAGCAATATTGAATGTAGGAGAAAGACATAGTTTTTTGTAGTATTCCTCAGCAGAAAGACCAATTTTGTGCATACCGATTACATTGGCAGTAGCTTCTGGATCAAAAGGTAAAGAACGAATGTGATCTAACTCTTCTCCGGTAGGCGTTAAGATATCATTATAAAAATCTTTGATCAAAACCTTACCATTAGGGTCTACCATTGTACGAATTAAATTAATTAGATCCATTGCGGGATTTGGGGCAATATTTCCTTTATTTCCTGAATGATTATCTTTGATAGCACCTTGAGCTTTCAATTCAATATAGAGGAGCCCACGATTTCCTAAAGTGACAGAAGGTTGATCTTTACCTTCCATGGGTCCGTCGGCAGTGTAAGCAATATCGGCTGCAAGAAGTTCTTTATTATTTTCTACAAAAGGTGCAAGATTAATACTTCCTTTTTCTTCTTCGCCTTCGAACAAAAATTTTACATTAATTGGTAATTTTCCATAAAGATCTAATAAAGACTTAACTGCTAATACATGGGCAATTAATTGACCTTTATTATCTCCCGTTCCACGTCCATAAATTTTCCCATCGTGAATCGTTGGCTCAAATGGATCTGAGTTCCATAACTCTAAGGGTTCTGGAGGTTGTACGTCGTAATGACCATAAAATAATACAGTTAGTTTGTTATCTGGGTGTAAAACTTCTCCGTATACAACAGGATATCCCTCAGTATCAAGAGTCTTAGTGTCAATTCCAGCATCTTTCATCATAGTAGCTAACAAATTAGCGCATTCCAAAACTCCCCTGTTTTGTGCACTGATACTAGGTTGACGAATAAGTTTAAATAGAGACTCCATATGAAACGCTTTTTCTTTATCCAATTTCTCTCTGACTTTCTCAAATTCAATCGTTGATTTTTTCATTTTTATTTCCCCCTTGGAATATAGTATACACAATTTTGGAAAAATATACATAAAAATGTCAACTTATGAGAAATCCTATTACGATGGGTACTTCTCAGGACGTCTTAAAGTGTATTGGAAAAAAAGAAAACTTCTCTTCGATAAGAATTGTTTCATGTGGAACTTTTAAAATATATTTTTCAAGATTATATAGGCACGGTGTTTGTTCTCTATTGAACTTTTTACTGTACAAACGAATGCCCGTACTCGTAAGAATGAACGAAACTGCATATGTATTTATAGCGTAAATGTTTTTTGATTGTCTAACTGTCCTCTATCGGTGATGGCTAAAGAAGAAATATTCTGTCTGTTCATGATGACTTAGCATGATTTTATAAATGATGTAGTAAAGTGTTAATGAAGTAATGAGACTGATAAATTCAATATATTGAAAAGGAGAAACTGATAAAAATATTCCACTATTAAATTAAACTCTGATAGAAGTTAAAATAACTCCCCAATAATTGACCAGATAGAGGCCTGTTTAACTGTGTTCCCATGGATAATAGATTTCTCTAATATTTATTAGATTAGTATAATGATATTACTAAATGTATCATAGTTTGAATTTAGAATGTAGAGATTGTTTCAAGAATACTGTTTTAAAGAAACGGGTGTGATAAAATAGTTTTAATCATAGTCTTGGAGGTACATAGATGGAAACAATATTAGAAATGCGGGAAGTTAAAAAGTCTTTTGGTGGAAACCATGTGTTGAAAGGTGTGAACTTTTCAGTTCATCCAGGTGAAATTATCGGATATATTGGTCCGAACGGAGCAGGAAAGAGTACCACGGTAAAAATCATTTTAGGAATGCTGCAACAAGATGCAGGTGAAATCATGTTATTTGGACGTTCACTTGCAGAAAATGGTGATGAGTATAAAGCAAGGATTGGATATGTACCGGAGAACGCAGAACTGTATGAAACACTTTCTGCAGAAGAATATTTATTATTTGTAGGTAGGTTATACGGAATGGATGAACAGATCGTTCGCCAGAAAAGTTTTTCAATGATGAAAATTTTAGGAATCGAATCAGCGTTTAAAAACCGATTGTCTTCTTTTTCGAAAGGGATGCGCCAAAAAGTCTTGATTATTTCTAGCTTGTTACACAATCCAGATATTTTATTCTGGGATGAGCCGTTAAATGGTTTGGATGCCAATAGTGTGCAGATTGTTAAAGAAATCTTGTCAGAATTAAAGAAAGATGGAAAAACAATTTTTTATTCTTCTCATATCATGGATACTGTAGAAAAATTAAGTGATCGTATTATTATTTTAAATAATGGTACGGTGGTAGCGGATGGTCCGTTTGCTGAACTTCAAAAAGATGCTGATGGAACTTTAGAGCAATTATTTAATCAATTAACTGGGTTCAATGAATATGCTGAACTGGCAGCTGATTTTGTTACAGCGATGAAGGGAGAGTCGCAGTATGATGCGTAATATCTTTGGTAAAGAATCAAAAAGCGATACGCCATTCTTTATCAAAATATTGAATTTTTTAGCACCAATGTACCGCGCATTCGGTGTGGATTATCCCACCTTGAGAGTAATTGTTGAAGCGAAAATGGTTATGGATGGCAGGCAAGAGAGTGTGATACAAAAATCTGGATGGGGAAATAAGAAGAAAAATGATGAAGATAAAAATACTTTTTTTCAATCCTTATGGATGTATGCTATATTCAGTTTGATTCTACTATTTCTGTTTGCAATTGATAATATCGTATTTCAGTATACAATATTTTTTAGCTATATTTTTGTGATGTTGATTTCAACATTGATTGCTAATTTTTCAACGATCTTATTAAACACAAAGGATCAAGTGCTGATTGGGACAAAACCGGTATCTTCTCGAACATTAAGCGCAGCAAAAGCGACACACGTGTTTATTTATCTTATATCATTCGCAGCAGCGATAGCTGGACCAATAGTGATCGCAACCTTCTTTTTTCACGGTATACTAGCAGGAGTGCTGGCTTTACTGTTAGTTATACTTGCTTCATTATGGTGCTTATTACTAACGATTATTATTTATGCAACAGTACTAAAACGGTTCAATGGTGAAAAGCTTAAAAATATTATTGCTTATAGTCAAATCGGTTTATCGGTTTTTACGATTATCGGCTATCAAATTATGAATCAGGTAATTCAAATTGTGGATCCTGAAGTGTTAGCAATTGAACTAAACTTACAATGGTGGCACGTCATTGTTTTCCCATTATGGTTTGTAGCACCATTTGGAATGTTACAAGATGGATGGTCTATGACTTATGGGATTTATATAGCATTTTTGTTACTTGGTACACTAGGAATTGTACTGTTATATCGAGTAAATAACGATAAACTGGAAAAAAATCTACAAAAACTTGATAGTGGGGAAGCTGAAGAAGATAAACGATCGCTATATGAAACGATTACCGGTAAATGGTTATCCTGGGATAAAAGAGAATTAGGCTACTATCATTTCGTTTGGCAGTTAACAAAACATGAGCGAGAATTTAAAACTAGGTTATATCCTTCTCTTGCTAGTATCCTTGTTTTTCCCGCTGTTCTTTTGTTTTCTTCTTTTAGATTTTCTGAAGGAGCGATCGAAGAGTCCGTTACTTTTATATATATGCCTTATTTTACGATGTTAATGCTGCCTATGCTCGCCGTTTCTTTACAGTATTCTAAAAATTATAAAGGACGTTGGATATTTGACACGAGTTCAGAAAATCATGCTGGAGTATTTCTTCGAGGGATGATAAAAGCAATGACAATGAAGCTAATTTTTCCGATTTATGTATTGTTATCTGCGGTTGTAATTGTGATGACAGGATTTGAACTGTTACCTGTTATTATAAATGGATTCTTGTTGATTATTGCTCTTTTCTTTATGGAAGTTAAAAGAACGATTACGGATTATCCTTTTTCTCGTCAATACAATGCTTCCGAGGCAAATCAGGGTTGTCTGGCAACCGTAATCTTTTTCGGAATTGTAATTGTTACCACTTTATTTATGTTCTTAATACAAGAGTTTATTCCTTTTGGTGCCTATATCGTTTTAGTTCTGTTGCTGGCAGTAGATGGCTGGTTACTTACCAAAGGTTTCGATAATACAAAATTGTATCAATTGTAAAAAATTTAAAAAACTATCCTCAAAATTTTATTGAGGATAGCTTTTTTCTATAAATTTTTAGTTTTATATTTTGATAGAAGTTTCAATATCTGTAATGAATCTAGTAAAATTCTCTTTTGTTCTATCGATAAAGAAGTTTTAGGTATTTCGGATCCGTAAAACACTTGATTCAATAAATGAGCCAATAAGTTTAAAGCATCTGAATGTTCGCTTACTGATAAACCTAAATACTCAAAATAATTTTCGAAGGTTTGATTGGGCCTCTTTTTCTTTTTGACTTGAAAGAGTTTCATAGTCCAATTACTTGCTTGTAGTAAGGATAATTGATTTTTTTGAATCAACTTTTCTAATATCCATATAGGTACTTTTAAATGGATTGAAAATAGATATAAGGAATACACTAATAAAATAAAGAGCGGAATCAATAAGAAAGACCAAAAGTTAACTCGTTGCTCAGCAGACTTACTATATTCAGATGGTTCTTCAACAGTTTCTTCGTCAGTTTGAGTTGGTTCAGATCCTTCAGGGGTTTCAGCATCCTCCTCTTCCGGCGTTTGAACAGCTGGATCTTCTGCTTCATCCATTTCTTTTGCGGGGATATCATTCTCGTTAAAAGAAGAATCCCCACTTCTACTTGTTGTATCCTCTTCTGCACGACTCAGTGGACTTGAAAAAGAAGGACTGGGATCAAAGGGTACCCATCCTGTACTTGGGAAATAAACTTCTACCCATGAGTGTGCGTTTGCATTGGTAATCTGATAGTAAGTTTGACCATCAGCGTCTGTCTGCTCACTACCGGGGGAAAAGCCTTTTGTCCATCGAGCCGGAATGTCTATTGATCTTAACATTACAGTCATTGCTGTAGAAAAATTATCGCAATATCCGACCATTGTTTCAAATAAAAATTGATCTACATAATCTTTCCCTTCTGGGGTTTGGGAAGCTTCCTGTAAACTATACCGATACCCACCGTCGTTTTTCAGATAAGCTTCAATTGCGCGAACCATTTCATATTCACTTTCCAAGTCTTTTGTCAATTCCAATGCGAGATCCGTCACCCTTTGAGGGAGTGAGGAGGGGAGCTGTAAATCGTCAGGAAAGACTTGAACCATCTTTTCTTTGAATGATGAATCCGCAGTAAAGAGGGTAACTTCTGGATTGCTATTTAGAGATTCTAGTAACAGGGTGCGCCACCCGTCGTCTTGATAAAAAGTATCCTCTTCTAGATTTCCTAATGAAGCTTTATCATAAGTAATTGTATAGTTAGATACAGCTTGTTTTGAATCCTGAACTGTATGGTGACCGTTTGTATTGCTGGAAAGCATAGTGAAATCGTCAGGAGAATCATCAATTTCCAATTGTGACCATCCATAAGGATAAGCAATATACTCAAGTGGATTTTCCCATACAAAAGTTATTGATTCTTGGTTTTCAGAAGTATTAGTAGAGCTGATTCCATATAATAAGTCACTATTTTCTGGCTGATAAGGAAATGAAATGAGACTTCTATCAGCAGGAGGATGACTGTTCCAGCCAATTCCAGTATATGTCTTACGATGTAATACTTTCCAATATTGAGGAGTTTCAGTATAAACTTTAAATACTGGAGTAAAGTCATTTTGTAAAGGACCGCCTAGTTCTTTATCATCAGCATCCATACCAATTTTTTGATACCTTGATTGAGGGGAATTGGATCGAATCCAATCAAAAAAACCTTGCTCATTTAAGTAGTGTTGATAACCTTCTGAACTGGTTTCAAGCCATTCTTGAACTGATCGTAGAGGACCAACTCCCCAGTAACTTACTCCAATCAATAAAACAGTCAATAGAGTTGTGAGTCCTGCAGATTTTAAAAAATAGAACTTATTGAGGTGAAGATCAATTCGAACTAGACCGATCAACAAAAGACCAAAACCAGTCACAGAAACAACAGTGAACAGAAGAGACTGACTAGTAAACGTGTGCAGAACAAGCAAATACCCAAGAGCTACCAGAAAAGAAGGGAGAGCTATTTTTTGCTGAATAGCTGTGTATGTGAGTAAAGTGATTAAAAATAATAAGGAAACGGATGTAAGCAAAACTGGGACACTAGACGGATGTTCTGAAAAAACAGAAGCCCATTCGGTTGAACTATGCTGCCAGATTATAGAGAGCCACTCCAAAAAATTCATCTTTTCATTGGAGGATGGAAAGATATGGTATAAGAAAAAGATAGTAGACCCAAGCTGAACTAAAAAGTAAAGCCACCTTTTTTTTGATAGTGAAGCGATAATTTGAGTTAGTATAAAAAATAGTGCAAAATAATAAAAACCAGTTAATTCGTTGATTTTTAAAAATAGAAACAAAACAGGAAGCAACAAAAAGGAGTGGACGATACTAAGTATAAATGAACGGCTAAAATCAGATAAGGAATGAATATAGTTATTCATTAAATCGCTCTTCTTTCATTATTTTAAGATGATTTTCAGTTAGAACAGTACTAGAAACTGACTGATTAAAGGAAAGGGATGAAATAGTGAGATCGCTTGGTTTAACGATCAGAACCTGTGCAGCTTTATAGTCTAGGTTATTAATCAATTGTTTTATCTTCTGCGTATTGGTACTTGGCTGAATGGTTAAGAAATCTCCTTTATTATTCTTTGATAGCGTTATTCCTTCAAAGTCACCAATGAGGTGTACTATAGTATCATGAGAAACAGATAAATATTGATATAAACTATAGGTTAAACTAAGTAATTGTTCGAATTGAAGTGAAGGAGAACCTAAAAAACATAAAATAATTGGCTTAATTTCTTCGGTCTCATATTCTTTGATCATCCATTGCTCACGTTTTAGACTTGATTTCCAGTCAATAGAACTAAGCGAATCACGAGTTTGATAGGTTCTGATTTCTTTAACTTGAAATTCATGGTTAGAAAAGGGATTATATCGATTAGAATTAATGGATTGATTATCCATTAATGAGATTAAATTCGACTTAGATAAAGGCTCAGGAAAAATAGAAAGGAGAACGGGTAAATTTTGCTTAGAGTAATAGCTAAAAATACCAAATAAACCATATCCTTCTACTTCAAGTGAGAGATGATTATATTGGCCTCTGGTGAGTGAGAATGGATCAAAATGGACTTGAATCATCCGTCTAAAAAAGGCATCTGAATAGACTGTTTTAAGTTTGGTTGGCTCCAGTAAAGTGAATTTTAAAGAAGATAACATGAAAAGCCAAGACCAACGAGGAGTTATTTTAAACAAGAGGTCTACCTTACCATTTGCCTGGACTTTCCAATTGATATCTTTGAATTTGATCGTTAATCGTGTAGATAAAAATGCAATTAATAAAACTAGCGTAAAAGTATAGAAAATAAACCAGGTAACTGTTCCAGGAAAAGTAAAAGTGTAAAATATAATAAAAAAATAGAAAAAGAAAAAAGAAAGTGAGCGCCAGCTTGGAAGATATCGTTTCATTTTTCACTCCTAATCTTTGTGGGAATGGGTGTCTGATTAATCAATTGGTCAATAAACAGATCAATGTCTTCTTTGTCTAATTTATTTTCAAACAATAATCGATGGCGGAATAAAGGCTTGATAATTGATAAAATATCTTGAGGAATGACATACTCTCGTTCGTTGAGCAATGCCTGTGTACGAGCGGCAGCCAGACAACTTTGAACCCCACGAGGGCTGATTCCGAGTCTAATTGCTGGATGATGGCGAGTAGCATCTGCTAGAGAAACGATATATTCAAGTAATTGTTTATGGACATGAATGGTTTTGACTCTTTCTTTTAATGCCTTGAAATCTGAAAGAGATAAAATCGGTTTTAGTTTCTCAATAGCCGATAATTGTTCTGGAGACTCGAGCATACGAACTTCTTGTTCAAGACTAGGATAGCCTAGAGAAAGTTGGAAAAGGAATCTATCTAACTGAGCTTCTGGTAGAGGATAAGTTCCTTCATAATCAATTGGATTCTGAGTAGCTAGAACAAAGAAGGGATCCGGCAACTGATGAGTTTTTCCATCTAAAGTCACTTGTTTTTCTGACATTGCTTCAAGCATAGCAGCCTGAGTTCTAGGAGATGTTCGATTAATTTCATCTGCAAGAATAATTTGATTGAAGATTGGACCTTCACGAAATTCGAACTGTTCATCATGTAGGTTGGGTACAGAAAAACCGATAATATCAGAAGGGATCAAATCAGGTGTAAATTGAATACGAGAAAAATCTGCTTCTAAACATTTAGAGATTGTTTTGATTAAAAGTGTCTTTCCTACCCCTGGGATATCTTCAAACAGCACATGACCGCTTGACAGCATAGCAATGAGCGTGAGGCGAGTGATGTCTTTTTTTCCAATAACGATTTGATCAACTACTTCGATTAAATTATGTAATTTTTGAATAGCTTGAGTGGTTTGATTTGAATAAGTCAACTTTAGAATCCTCCTAAAATATAGGTTGGTTGGTATTATTGTAAATATAAAGTATTACCAAAACAATGGATGGACTACATATTTAGAAAAAATTACAAAAATATACAAAAGTAGAAAGAACTGATACTTCGTCAGTTCTTTCTACTTTTGGTTACTATGAACAACTTATATATCAAATAATTTATCATATAAGTTAGCCAAATCTAGACTAATATTTTTAATATCTAATCGTAATGCCTCCTGATGGCCGATTTTTGTCAATGGTGGAAGCTTTTCTTCTAGAATTAAAGGGAGTATATTCTCAAAGTCAGATTGAGTACGTGCTTTATAGACCACTTCTTTATCTTTTAGCCAATTTTTATAGATTGGTATATCTCTTACGAGTACTGGTGTTTCGTTAGCCAAAGCTTCCAGTAATACAATTCCTTCTGTCTCTTCATAAGTCATAAATAAAAATAAATCACAGCCTGAATAAGCATCATGAAGTTCTTCTGCAGAAATAAAACCAGGGAAGTGGACATTAGAGGTTGCATGGCTAATAGCTTTTTGTACATCGCTTGTCATTAAAGATTTCGGTGTATTCCCAAACCAGTAAAACGAGTACTGTGGATATTTTGCAGCCAAATCGATAAAATCGACAATTCCCTTTCTATCAATAAGATGGCCAACTGAAATAATTATTTTTTGATCGTCTTTTAGAGCAAACTTTTTTCTGAATCGGTCTCCAGATTTTTTATTTTTAGAGAAAAAAGTCGTATCCACACCATTTGAAAGTGAGAAGATAGGTTTATTTAAGTTGTAACCAAGTAGAAGTTTTTTTGAATATTCTGTTGGGGTTACAATTATATCACCTTGTCGATAACAAATCTGGAGCCATTTTTTAAATAAGGGGGCCACTAAATTGGATCCACGAAATGAATTCATAAAATCTTCCATAGTAGAATGACCATAATAAATAACTTTTTTACCTTTAGAACGAGCTCTTCTAGCCATCCACCAAGAATCTGGCAATACAGTGTTTAAATGGACAACATCATATTCTTCGTCAGGATTTTCAGTAAAAGAGATATTCAGATTTTTCAGCATTTTTTTTTGGTGACGTAATGCTTCACCAATTCCGCTTTGAGTGAAGATTTTTTCTGAACCAGTATAAAGTAAAACTTTCATATCAAAGTGTTTCAACTGAATCCTCATTTCTACATTGAGAAAACATGCTGGTGGGTATAATTTTGGATTGCTTCAAAATATACTGCTTCAACCTGTTTTCCGAAAGTTTCAATAGAGTATGTTTCTTCTATCTTACTTTGTGCTTCTTTTTTTTGAATCTCATTAAACTGTTCTTGGTTTAGTAAAGTATAGAGAAAAGACTTGAATTCTTCATAGCTAGTGTATTGATAGCCATTTTCTCCATTTCTAATTACATCAAGTAGACAGTCGTCTTTACGGCATAAAGCAAGAACGCCGCTTGCTAAAGCTTCTATATAAGAAAGGCCTTGTGTTTCACTTGTTGATGCACTGACAAATACATCACCTAATTGATAGTAGGCAGGAATATTTACAGGATCTACCATACCAACAAATATGACGTAAGGGTGCATATTTAATTTATCAACGTATTCTTCTAGTGTTGATCTATAAGGACCGTCACCAACAACCAGCAAGCGAAGAGAAGGATCTTGTAAACGACTCATATAATAAATGATTTCTTCTAAATTTTTCTCTTTCGCTACTCGTCCTACACTAACTAGGACCGAGCAGTTGTCTGGAATGGATAAAGAATTCCTGAATGATTTGATTTCTTCAGGTTGCATAGGTTTACTGAATTTGACAAGATCCAACCCAGTAGGGATAACGTGTATAGGTTGAGTAACTTTATATCCTTTTAAAAGTAATTCGACTTTTTTTGTTGGCGCGATGACAGCTTCTGAGCTGTTCAATACTTTTTTACTGAATAATCCTACTGCCTTTTTACCCCATTTTTTATTTGGGGAAAAGTAGTGTGTATAGTCTTCGTACACTGTATGATATGTATGCACTAGAGGGACGTTCAAAATTTCTGAAATTCTACGTGCAATACGAAATGTACTAAACTCGCATTGAGTATGAATAATGTCGGGGCTCCATTGCAATATATGAGATAAGACATCATCGTCCATTGTGAGAGCAAACCGAGCACCTGGATAGATTTTGCCAAGTCCATAGGAAGACATTGTATAGAGACCTTCCTCTTCACAAATTTTAACATTGTCTTTATCAGATAGCGTCAATACACGGACTTCATGCCCTTGTTTAGTCAAAATATCTTTTAGGTTGATAATAGAAGTGATTACACCGTTAACAGTTGGGGTATACCATTCTGTTGTAATTAATATCTTCATATCGTCCTCCAAAATTAATTGTATTCATTATACTCCAAATCAAGTCTGAATTTGATTGTTTTTTAAAAATATCATCTAAAATTTACTTAAAATTTTAGAATTTTATATATTAATGAGAAATTTGACAGTGGCAGAACACTATATTATACACTTTACACACTTGATAAAAATTATACATCAGACTTTAGGCGGGTTTTAAAAGATTAAATCCAGAAATACTTTTTTTTAGGGATTCTACATTGTTTTATGTAGTAAACATACGATACAATAAGAATAAAGAAACTTCAAAATTAAGGAGCTAGGATCGATGAAGAAAGTCATTTTAACCGGAGATCGCCCCACAGGTAAACTTCACTTGGGACATTATGTAGGATCTCTTCAAAATCGTTTAAAAATGCAAGCAGATCCCAATAATCATATATTTGTTATGATTGCTGATCAACAAGCTTTGACAGATAATGCAAAAACACCAGAAAAAGTTCAACAAAGTGTAACAGAAGTGGCACTAGACTACTTAGCAGTTGGGCTGGATCCGGAGCGGACTACGATCTTTATTCAATCACAAATTCCCCAATTACCAGAACTGACGATGTATTATTTAAATCTAGTCACAATGGCTAGACTCCAACGAAACCCAACGGTTAAGTCCGAGATTCAGGAAAAAGGATTTAATGAAAGTATTCCTGCAGGTTTCTTTATGTATCCAGTTAGTCAAGCTGCAGACATCACTGCTTTTAAAGCAACGCATGTTCCAGTTGGAGAAGATCAGAGACCAATGCTTGAGCAGACTAGAGAAATTTCCAGAGATTTTAATAGAATCTATGGAACGGAAACTTTGGTTGAACCTGATATCATTTTACCACCAAAAGGTCACGGTAGATTAGTTGGAGTTGACGGTAAAGGGAAAATGAGTAAATCCTTGAACAACGGAATTTATTTATCGGATTCTGAAGATGAAATCCAGAAAAAAGTTATGAGTATGTATACGGATCCGAATCATATTCGTGTAGAAGATCCAGGACAAATAGAAGGAAATGTCGTCTTTACCTATTTGGATGTGTTCGATGAAGATAAAGAAAAAGTCCAAGAATTAAAAGATCATTATCGAAAAGGTGGCTTAGGTGACGTTAAGATCAAGCGTTACTTAAACGAAGTTTTACAAGCACGATTAAAACCTATCCGAGCACGACGAGAAGAATATGCCAAAGATAGAGATGCGGTTTTAGAAATGCTAAAATCGGGTAGTGAAAAAGCAGAACGTGTTGCTGCAGAAACGCTAGCAGAAGTAAAAGCAGCTATGGGAATCAATTACTTCTAAATAAAGAGTTTAGAGTACATTATGCGATAATGGCATGTTGTACTCTTTTTCTACAATGTATTTAAAAAGGAGGGGAAATATGTTAGAAACAGAAAGACTAAGATTGCGGGATTATACTTCAGAAGACTTTGAATTTTTGTATTCAATGACTTCAAACGAGAAAATGATGAAATATATTGGTAATGGTCAGACTCGAGACAGAAAAGAGACAAAAGCAACCTTAAATAAACTATTTGCAATGTATAAAAGTCATCCATGCTATGGCCATAAGTTATTAATTTCGAAAACTACAGAAGAACTGATTGGTCATGCAGGATTTTTTCCGCAAATGATAGAAGAGGAAGAATATATAGAAATTGGATACTGGATCGATGAGAAACATTGGCATCAAGGATATGCTACAGAGATTGCTAAAGCACTGAGAGGCTTCGGTGAACAGAAGCTGCAGTTAGAAGAAATGATATCTTTGGTTTACGTCGGAAATACTGGTTCGGCAAATGTAGCAGAAAAAAATGGTATGCAGATATTAAAGCAAGTCGAGTTAAATGGGAAAGATGTCAATGTATATTCAACGAGAATTACAAAGGACTAAAAATCAATAAAGAGGTTGATGAAATCTAGTATGATTCCAGTGACCTCTTTAATTTATTATACTCAGTACCAGTGTTTTCTTTGAGTTGTTGCCTTACTGAAAATTTTTTTCAAAGTATTTTCATCATTTTCTATCAGTGACTTTTTTAAAGCATCCAGTTCTACTTCAAATAGTTCGATAGAATTTAACAAGGCAGCACGGTTATTCAGAAATAATTCACTCCACAGTTCACCATTTATATCCGCAATGCGTGTTAATTCCTGAAAACTGTTTCCAGCAAACGTTAATGTCTCATCAGAAGCTTGAGAACTATTAACCACAGCTACTGATAAAGCGTGCATCAACTGACTGACATAAGCAATTTGCTCATCATGAAGTTCAGGGGAGACACGTGTCACTTGTTCGAATCCAATCTCTTTGTATAACTGCTCAATCAATTGTAGATTTTCTTCTTTATTTATTGGCGCTGGAGTAATCAGTGCATTTGCCCCAACAAACCGAGTATGATCCGCTCCGATAATGCCTTTCTTTTCACTACCACGCATAGGATGGGCAAAAATAAAGTCTGCCGTTTCCGGAAGAACTGTAGTCACTTGTTTTATGATTTCTGTTTTTACACCCGTCACATCGGTCAGTACGACACCAGTCTTGAAAAGCGCTTTGTGCTGGTTAACAAAAGGTGCAATCTGACTAGGATATAAAGAAAGCAGAATAACATCCATATCAGACAGAATATCCTTTGCGTCAACAACACCTTTGCGAATGAATCCTTCTTTTTCAGCAAGTTCAATTGTTTCTAGATTGATATCTACCCCAAAAACATTTTTATATCCAGCAGCTTGTAACCCCATGGCGAAAGAGCCACCGATTACACCCAAACCTATAATAGCAATATTCATTTTACTCTCCTCTAGTTCTAATTTCTTCTAATGCATGAATTGCTAACGTATATCCTGTAGCGCCGAACCCTGAAATCTGTCCGACACATGCTGGAGCGACCACAGATTCTTTACGGAAGGATTCACGAGCGTGAATGGCGCTCAAATGGACTTCGACCGTTGGGACAGAAACAGCTTTAACGGCATCATGAATGGCATAACTATAATGAGTGTAGGCTGCAGGATTCAAAATAATTCCATCTGCTTCGTCCAAATGCGCTTTTTGAATCCGATCGATCAGCATACCTTCGGAATTACTTTGTAAAAAAGAACAAGTATGTCCACGTTCCTCAGCGTAACTCTGTATTTTCTGTTCAATATCCTTTAACGTTTGAGTTCCGTAAATATCTGGCTCACGTATGCCAAGAAAATTTAAATTGGGTCCATTAATGATGACAAGCTTCATTTTCCTTCTCCTTTTTGAACGGTTTTTAGAAAAAAGTTTTCAATTTCTTGAATGACATCGTCCATGGTAGAACGATTCTCTACAATGAAATCAGCTGCCTCTCTATAAAGATTAATCCGGTCTTTATATAATTGGTATAGTTTGTTTTTTCCGTCTTTCAAAAGTGGTCTGTTTTTTGTCTGTATATCCTGAAAAATATCATCTACTGGACGATCAATGAATACAATCCAGCCCGTTTGCTTTAGTTTCTGAATGTTTTCTTGATTCAGGACAACACCTCCGCCACAAGACAAGACAGTATGCGTAACTTCGGAAGCGAGCTTCTTGCATACTTCAGACTCCACAGTGCGAAAGTATTGTTCGCTGATTTTAAATAACTCTGAAATGGTCTGGTTAGTCAGGCTTTCAATGTAGAGGTCAGTATCAATAAAAGGAGCAGCAAGTTGAGCACTGAGTTTTCGGCCGATACTTGTTTTTCCACTGCCTGTCATCCCAATCAGGACCAGATTAGTTTTCATTAATATCCACTCGTTCCTTTTGAAATATCTCAATTAATTCATCAATAATTGTTTCTTCAATAGAAAGGTTTTCCCAGATTTCTACTGCACGCACTGCTTGACCAACTAGCATATCTAGTCCGTTTGCCGTGTGCTTATTATGCTGATGTCCTAATGACAATAATTTTGTTTCCTGAGGGTTATAAATAAGGTCAATTAGAGTACTGAATTGTTGAATAATCGCATCGTTTACAGGAGCAGACTCTATATTGGGAAACATTCCGACAGGTGTTGTATTAATCAGATAATCGCCACTAAGTGATGAAATGTTTGTGTAATTGGTATAGGTCGTTTTTTCAGTATTAGTATATTTTTCAGGGGACCTCGAAACAATTACTATTTGTTTGATTCCTTGATTAATTAAATAAGCTTCAACTATTTTTGCAGCCCCACCGGTTCCTAAGATGACCGCACTTTTATCCTTTAAATTCCAATTTCTTCGAGTAAAAATATGTCCAAATCCAGCATAATCTGTATTATAACCAATTAGTTTACCGTTTTTGTTGTGAACGGTATTAACGGCGCCAATCTTTTCGGCAAAAGGATCTAATGCATCTAGATAAGGAATAATTTTTTCTTTATAAGGAATGGTCACATTCACACCGTGGAGAGATAATAATCGAATGCTCTCCACAGCTTGTTTCAAATGAGTTTTTGGAAAAGCAAAGGTTTTATAGGCGGCATCAATTCCAGTTATTTGATAGATTTTTTTATGTAACTCGGGAGATAAACTGTGTGATAGAGTCTCTCCGAATAACCCGTAGAATTCCATAACAGACTCCTTTTGATTTTTGATATTGGTTTGAAGTATAGACAAAAGGAGAGAAAAATACAAATATAAATTTAATTAAGTGTTTTATATTAAAAAAATCAACTAGTTAAAATAGAGCATTAGACTTGATTTAATGCTGAAAATAAAGATTCAAAAAGTTTTATTAAAAAATAATTTGAAAAAGTTTTGTGATTTTTGTTGACTTCTTTAAATGTACTTGCTAGTATTGGGAACACAGTTGAACAACAGCTGATATCGATCAATTGAGGAGAGAACAGAGATGAACGCACAATTACAAATCACAATGTCCCCACAATTGAATAGTTATTACTTTAGCTTCTTTAGGATCAAATCTATGGAGGCTAGAGAGCTTTAAGCTGCTGACAACAGCGTCCCATAGATTTCAGAGAAATCGAATGGGGCGCACAAATAAAATAACAACATTTTATGAGTGAATATAAACCAAAGCCGCATTCGATCTTCTAAAGAAGACAGAATGCGGCTTTTTGCTGTGGCCGTTCGAAGCGAAGCGAGTTACGGCCACAGTACTAGGCGAACGAAGAGAGCGTAGTCACAGCTTTGCAGGCCCGTTCGAAGCGAAGCGAGTTAC
>NZ_FMZD01000008.1 GCF_900101525.1 Marinilactibacillus psychrotolerans
CTAAGAGACAGGCGTCTCGAAGAGATATGCGGTATTAGCATCCGTTTCCGAATGTTATCCCCCTCTTATGGGCAGGTTACCCACGTGTTACTCACCCGTTCGCCACTAATCCATCCTCTGCAAGCAGAGGATTTCATCGTTCGACTTGCATGTATTAGGCATACCGCCAGCGTTCGTCCTGAGCCAGGATCAAACTCTCGTTTTAAGTTTGAAAAGCTCATTGTATTAATTGTGGATGAACCTTGTTCATCCGATAGTTGTCTTGATCCAATAAAGAATCGAAGACCCCTGCACATTTGGTTAATTTTACTTTGTTCAGTTTTCAAAGATCAATCGTTCAAGCCTTCATGTTAAGCGGTTCTTGCAAACTTCAACTCAACTTGTCGACTCATATTATGTTACATTATCTTAACGATAATGTCAACAACTTTTTTTAAATATTTTTCAACTGATTTACGAGCAGCATCTGAGATTAGAAATCTCGCTTGCGTTTCATTTATCAGCAACGAGTAATACTTTACCAGTTATTATTAGTTACGTCAATATTTTTCTTTGATTTTTTGAAATATTTTTCGATAACAATTAAAAAAGGTTGATACAACAACCTTTTTTAATTGTTATTCTTTTTTACGTTTCATACATATATGAAAAATCGAATTCTTCTTTTTTTGTAATAAGTAGTAATCCATCTCCAAGAGGTAACAATGTTGTTTCTAAAGCTGGATGGTCCATGACAATTTTCAAAAAGGCATTCAATTTTTTATGGATTTTTCTTCTCCGCCTTGGAATATCTTTTTCTTCTTCTAGAATGGTACCTCCTTGTAAGACATCATCTACTGCTAATACACCGTTTTGCTTTAGTATTCGCATGCAATTGGGGAAAAAATCATAATATTTTGCTTTAGCACTGTCCATAAAAATGAAATCATATTTATGACTTTCCAATTTTTCTAGCCATTCATCCGCCTGCCCTTCTAACAACGTTACTTTATCTTCTATCTGTAATGTTTTAAAATTATCTTTAGCTTTTTCTATCATTGTGGGATTACGCTCAATTGTAGTGATCTTTCCTTCTTGATCCATATATTGTGTCATCAATCCAGCTGAAAATCCAATCGCTGTTCCTACTTCTAGAATTTCTTTAGGTTTTATCTGACCAAAAAGCCATATAAAAAACGTTACTGTTTCGTGAGGAATAATTGGTACCCGATTATCATTTGCTTCTTTTTCAATTTCTCCTAGTTTACCATCTAATTGTTTTTGAGCGGTTCTCAGGAATGTTCTGACTTCGTCTAAAACGACTGGACGATCCATCATTTCATTTATTTTATGCATTCTATTTAACCTCTACTTTCTTATTAAGAATTCCCTTTACATTTTACATGTATTCCTGTATTTCTCCAAGCAATTATCTGGTATAATAAATATGTGAGAATACGAATAAAAAAATGAGAAGGAGCAAATAAATAATGCTGATCAAACAATTAACGGTCCCCAAAAGCGCAGTAAATACAATATCCGAAAAAGCAACTTTGCAAGAATCGATTGAACTATTAGAAGAAACAGGCTTTAGATGTGTGCCTGTATTGGACGAAAGCGGAAAAATATTTCGCGGCAATATCTATAAAATGCATATCTATCGTCACAAAGCTAATGGCGGAGACATGAACCTCCCTGTTACCCATCTTTTAAAAAATGCTACAAAGTATATTCATATGAATTCTTCATTTTTTAAGATTTTTTTTATGATCAAAGATTTGCCATATATTACTGTTCTTGATGAAAACAATCATTTCTATGGGATTTTGACTCATAGTTCTATTATTGATTTGCTGCAGCAGTCTTGGAGTATTGATCAGGGTAGTTATGTATTAACCATTGCTTCTCCAGGACAAAAAGGAGATCTTACTGCAATTTCTAAAATTATTAATCGGTACTGTTCAATTATGAGTTGTATTACTTTAGATATTAAACGGGACAAGATGGTCCGTCGTACAATTATGACTCTAGAGCCCAATATATCAAAAAGAACATTAGATGAAGTCACAAATCATCTAGAACGTAAGGGATTCAAAGTCGTAGGGGTTGAAAATCTTCATAATGATTAATTGAATTACTCTATCAAGAAGGCAGTTCCCATTACAAAGTTGTAATGGGAACTGCCTTCTTTTATGCTGATTTATACTTCTTATTTTTCCATTTGTGCATTAAAATCTATTTTGCTATCCAGGAAGAGCATAACTGGTATTCCAATAGCCATTGTAATAAATTGACTGATAAATAAAGTTATATAAGTTACCCAAAAAGCTTCTTTTGTTGCTCCTGAAATAATGAGCAGTATAGCAATTATAAAACTAAAAACAGAAAACACTATTGTATTAATCAACATTTTCTTTTTGATTGAGGCCATATTTTTCGTTATAAACATCACTACAATTAGAGAGAGAATAGTATGTCCTCCTCCTAATATCCAATCAATTATCCCATATGGAGATATCAATACATTTGCCAAGACAACCCCAATACTCAAACCATATGCATACTTTTTATTAAATACGACTAAATGGTTAAGCATTTCTGACAAACGCAGTTGAATTGCTCCATACCCTAATGGAGCAATGACAAAAGTGATAATAATATATAACGACCCAATAATTGCATTTAGTACCCATTGTTTTAATTTCAATTCTTTTCCTCCTAGTTTTTGATAACGTGGGTTGGCACTTTCGAACCACGGTTGATGTACAACGAAAGTAGTGTATCATGTTTTCGATATAAGTTGCAATATCATTTTAAAAAAGGACATTCCATATTCAAACTCTGTTACACAAAAAAAAGGATAGAGCCTTATAAAGCGGACCCCACCCTTTTCACTAAGTAAATTGGCTTAACTACTACTAAATATGTTTGTATTTATTAGATAAACCTACGCTAATCGACAATGCTTCATCTATCGCATCCATAGTTTCTGCATGTAAATGTGTAACTTTATCCCGTAGACGCTGTTTATCTATTGTGCGTATTTGTTCCAAGAGCACAACAGAATTTTTCTCAAGTCCCTGATCTGCTCCTACCTCTACGTGTGTAGGCATTTTACCTTTTTGAATCTTCGTTGTAATTGCTGCAACGATAACAGTCGGACTATACTTATTACCGACGTTGTTCTGAATAATCAAGACAGGCCTCATTCCGCCTTGTTCCGACCCAACAACCGGTGATAGATCCGCATAAAAAATATCTCCCCGCTTAACCATAGGCTTTTTCTCCTCGAATTTGCCCTGTGGAATATGGTTCGTTTCGTCCGAATCTTCAATAACTTTTTCCAGCTTCGCACGTTACTTTCCTTAGATATAAGAATGGGCTTCACTGTCACAACAATCAAATTCAGAGCATATCTCTAAATTGATGTTTGCCATTTCTACATATCCTTTCCGCATGACATCCATTTTATTCATACTTTCCTTTAAGCAATACTTTACCATTTCAGACATTAGCTGAGATTCATCCATGTTTGTTTCAACACAAAATTCTACTAAATCTTCATAAACTGATTGATCTAATTCAATAATCATTTTCTTGTTGCGCTGTTCATCCATGACTGTGCCCTCCAAAAGATTATCGCTTATCTACAAACTTCCAAGATTAACCTATTCCCTACATTTAATAGAGATTAAGCAAACACTTGGCTTACATCAAGTATGTTGGATTCATCTAGAATCGAATCGTGCAAAGTTTTATCTTATAGACAAGTTTATCATGAAAGAACGATTATTAAAACAGGTCTTACAAGTTGATCTGTGACGAAATTATGACCAATAATGTAAAACAAAGGTATTTCTGTTATTAATTTTCTAATACAACTTGGGCTGCCGCTATTGAATCAGTATGCGTAATAGAAACCCAGGCATTACCTTCAAATGGCGCTTTTTTTATTTCCGGTTTCCCAAACTGGTCATTGAGAATCTCAATATCATGAAACTTTACTTTTCCTATTCCTGTTCCCAGTGCTTTTGAAAAAGCTTCTTTTGCTGAAAAACGCCCAGCCAAGAATTCTTCTTTGCGCTTACCTGTCAACTTTTGATAAATAAGAAATTCCTTATTAGTGAGAACTCGTTCTGGGAACCCTCTTCTTCGTTCACAAGCTTTTTTTATTCTTACAATATCTACCACATCTAACCCTATTCCTACAATCATAGAATTCCCTCTTTTTGCATCAATGGTTACACAGTGGTTCCACACTGCTAATTGCTTAAAATCCATATTACCAGAATCATTATAAAAAGTCATATATAAGGCGGTGCTGTTACTTACTTGTAATTTATGTACTTTATCTACATAAGCATTTTTTATTCTTCAACTATACTTTTTTTATAACTTATACAGGGTTTATTACATAATATTAAAAAAGGGACCCACTATTAATGGACCCCTTTTAAATTAATACCTATTTACTATCTTTTTTACGATAATTGTCTCGACGGCCTTTGCTGTCGCCGCGTCTGTTACCACTACGTTTATTATTACTGCTGCCACTACGGTTACTATTTCTTCGGTTTCCGCCTCTGCCGCCACCGCTATTTCCGCCTTTACGCTTGCGGTCTTTAGATGGTAAGGGTCTTTGTGGAGTGATCGTTACAGGTACGTCTGTCGGATCTTTAACCATAGATTTAACCAATGCTGCTGCAATATCTTCTGAAGAATACGCACTTAATAGCTTTTCAGCTGCAGTATGGTATTTATCTAGACCATTCTCAGTAATTGTTTTTCTAATGTCATCCATCGCAGACTCTAGCTGACTTTCTAACGCTTCATCATTTGTAGGTGGACGAAGTGAGCTTATTTCCTGTTTAGTAAGGTTTTCGATCGTACGTAAATACCCCATCTCTTGAGGCGTTACAAACGTTACAGATACACCTTTTTCACCAGCACGTCCTGTTCTTCCGATACGATGAACATAACTTTCAGGATCTTGAGGAATATCATAGTTGTACACATGTGTTAAGCCAGTAACGTCTAGTCCACGGGCAGCTACATCTGTTGCAACAAGAATATCCATTTTCCCTTTTTTAAAATCACTTAAGACACTCATACGTTTACTTTGTGAAAGGTCTCCGTGGATACCTTCCGCCTGATAGCCGCGCATCTCTAGGCCTTTAGCTAATTCATCAACACGACGTTTAGTTCTACCAAAGATAATTGCAGAAGTAGGATTCTGTACGTCAATTAGACGAGTTAATACATCAAATTTTTCATTATCACGTGCTTTTGTATAAAATTGTTCTATCGTTGCTGCTGATAGCGTTTTTGTCTTGATTTTAACAGTTTCAGGAGATTTCATGAAACGTTCAGCAATTCGTTTAATCGGTGTCGGCATTGTTGCAGAAAAAAGTAAAGTTTGACGTCCACTCGGTACTTCTTTAATAATAGACTCGATGTCTTCAATAAATCCCATATTCAACATTTCGTCTGCTTCATCTAACACTAAGGTTTCAACTTTATCCAATTTTAATGTTTTACGTCTGATATGATCTAACAAACGTCCAGGAGTTCCCACAACAATTTGTGCGCCACCTTGAATTTGTTTGATCTGTCTTCTGATATCCGCTCCACCATAAACACAAGTTACACGTACACGTTTATCTTTACTTAAACGAAATATTTCTTCTTGTGTCTGAATAGCTAGCTCACGAGTCGGTGCAATAACAAGTCCTTGGACATTGCGGTTGCTTGGATCAATTTTTTGTAACATTGGCAGACCAAACGCTGCCGTTTTTCCTGTACCTGTTTGTGCTTGTCCGATAACATCTTTACCTTCTAATGCTAAAGGTATTGTTAGTTCCTGAATTGGCGTTGTTTCTTCAAAGCCCATTCGTTCTACTGATTTTAGTATTTCTGGTGCAATGTTCAATTCGTTAAATTTCAAAAAAAAATTCCTCCTATTATTTTCCTTGGCTTCTATTTGTCTTGGAGCCAAGGAGTAATGCTTTTACAAGAGTTTAAATTCAACTCAATAAGTAGGCACTACTTAAAAGAAACTTATCACCTCAATAACTATTGAAGATAGTTCGTCGTTTCTTTTTCATATAAATACCCTACTGTTCGTATCCGAAACGCGCGATGCGACACACCAGGGCTTTAAATTCTTCTTGACTCATATTTTATTATCTGTGTTCTATCTTTAAATATTTTAAGTTAAAGATAAAATAAACAATATCGAACCATTGTTCAACAGACATCATAGCATGCATAATCTTTATTTTCAACTTATTCTAACCATATTCAAAATGAATACGTTTTATATCAATATTTATTTCTTTAATTTCTCAACAACCTCTAAGATATTTGTCCCTAAGCTAGATTTCAGCAAAACGACATCTTTACTTTGAATGGTTTTTCTTAAATAATCAACCATTGGTTTTTTATCGTTTAAAAAATGTCTGATTTTTTCAGGGTTAAAGGAATCTTTCACTTCTTCATAAACTATTCCCATCTTTTCTCCGTAAAGAACTAGGTGGTCAATAGAATTTGCATCGATAGAAGCTGCTACACTACGATGCAACTCTTCACTTAATTGTCCCAATTCTAAGATATCTCCTAAAACGACTATTTTTGCCCCTGTTGTTTCGATTGAAGAAAAATAATTTAATACAGCTTTCATCGAAGAAGGACTCGCATTGTAGGCATCATTTAAAAGTTGAGCACCATTAAAGCCTTCAATCCATTCAAGCCGGTTTTTTGTTAATTGAAATTGTTCTAATTTTTCAGCACTTGCTTCAATTGAGATTCCAAATTCTATCCCCACTAAGATTGCAGCTAAAGCATTTTGAACGTTGTATTCACCAGGTATTGGAAGAGTAATAGTCAATTCCGGTTTAAGGTTAATTGAGAATGAAGTAGAACGACTCTTCACTTCAATATCTGTAGCATACAACTTTTCTTTATCCGTTCTACCGAATGTTCGAATACTTTCTTTGGGCAATCCAGCTGTCCGTTCTACAAGTAACGGTTCTTCTCCAGGATAAATCAATACTCCGCCAGGTTTTAACCCGTCTATTATTTCCATTTTTGCATCCGCAATTCCATTTCTCGAACCAAAGAATTCAATATGCGACTCCCCAATCATAGTGATTACCGCTACATTAGGTTCAGCTAAAATAGACAAAACTCGAATTTCATCTGCCTGACTCATACCCATTTCTAAAATTATTGCTTCAGTATCTGCTGGCATTTCCAGAATTGTATAAGGTAACCCAATATGGTTATTAAAATTACCTACTGTTTTATGAGTCTTATATTTAGCTGAAAGTACTGCATCCGTCATATCTTTAGTGGTTGTCTTCCCATTACTCCCTGTTATCCCAACTACTTTAGGATTCACTTTTTTTAGATACCATTTTGCAAATTGCTGTAGAGCCTGCAAGGTATCCTTCACTTGAATAATCGGAAAATTCTTTGGTGCTTTTTCTATATCTTCGCTCCAAAAAGCTGCACTAGCACCGTTTTGAATTGCACTATCAATATATTCATGCCCATTTCGTTCGGCTATTAGCGGTACAAACAAGCTGCCCTCTGAAAGGTTTCTAGAATCAAAAGAAATGTTAGAAATACTAACTCCTTGATTCTCAGCATCATAGATGACTCCATCTGTTGCCTCTGCTATCTCATTTAATGTCCATTTTGTCATTTTTTTCTCTCCGTTAACCTTGATAACTAATGCTATCTATCTTTCAAAGATTGATTTTGTCTAGTTTTAAATCTGCGTAATCCTAATTGGATCATTTCTTCAATTAAGTCTCCGTATGCTAATCCTGTTTTTTCCCATAACCTAGGATACATACTATAGTTTGTAAATCCCGGGAATGTGTTTACTTCGTTGATATAGATTTCATTATTTTCCGTCAAAAAGAAATCTACTCGTGTTAGCCCGTTTCCGTCGATTGCCATAAAAGCTTTTGCAGCGTATTCTCGTAAAGTTTTTGTCGTTTTTTCTGATAATTCTGCTGGAATCTGTGGAACAACTTCATTTGATATATATTTGGATTCATAATCATAGAACTGTTGCTCTTTGACAAGTTCTCCTGGAACGGAAGTGTTAATATCTTCATTCCCAAGTACGGCTACTTCTATTTCACGAGCTTGTATCCCTTGTTCAATCAACACACGACGATCATACTCAAAAGCTTTTGCAATAGCCTCTACTAGTTCATTACGATCTTTCGCTTCAGAAATCCCTACACTCGAACCCATATTAGAAGGCTTTACAAACATAGGATAAGACAGAGTACTTTCCGCTTCGCTTATAACCATCTCTTGGTTTACATGCCAGTCTATTACTTTCACTTGGAAATAAGGAACGATTGGCAAGCCCGCTTCTTTGAATAAAATTTTACTGATAATTTTATCCATTCCAGTAGCACTTGCCAAAACACCTGCACCCACATATGGAATTTCAAGCATTTCTAACAGCCCTTGAACCGTACCATCTTCTCCGTTTGGTCCATGCAATACAGGAAATACAATCGTATTTTCTTTTGGAATATCAGAAAAATGAAGACCTTCCCCAATATCTTCTAAAATCAGTTCCTGAGAACTATTTACTTGGCTGGGATCCGTTATTTCGTTGCCTTTCAGCCACTTTCCTTCACGCGTGATGTAGACGGGAGTCACAGTATAGTAATTGTAATAAATTTCTTTTAAAATTGAATAGGCAGATAAAATTGATACATCATGTTCTGCACTTTTTCCTCCGTAAACTAAAAAGATATTCATTCTATTTTCTCCTTTACATTGCCCTTGTTTTAGTATGATTTGCATATAATTCTGGTAAGATACTCTATCGATTATTTTAGCAACAAAACCTTGCTTAAACAACTAAAACTATACTAGGTTATGTAAATCTTTTAGATTTAAGTAAAAAAAGAAAAGCCCTGGATACCCAGAGCTTTTCTTAGGGAACAAACTATTCGTTTTCTCCCAAATTGTATTTCTTGTTGAAACGATCGATACGTCCATCTGCTTGTGCAAATTTTTGACGACCAGTATAGAACGGATGAGAATCAGAAGAAATTTCCATACGAATTAATGGATATTCATTTCCGTCTTCCCATTCAACTGTTTCATTAGATGCTTTAGTTGAACCTGACAAGAATTTGAATCCTGTAGTAGTGTCCATAAATACGACTTGATGATATTTTGGATGGATTTCTTGTTTCATATTCTTTTCACTCCTTATGCCATAAAATCTATACGATTTCATAGTTGTCTTTTATCATAAACCTTAGTTTTACGATGTCTACCCTAGCAAAAGCAGGTAATTTACGCTACTTTTTAAGTTATGTGCAACACTACTTATCATAGCATGATTAAAAAGTGCTTGCAATGCTTTTCTACATCCTTTAGTAGATTTTCTTTTTACATCTGACTGAATGTTTACTTTTAAGTAGAACTTTATTTTTGTTTTAACATCTTTTGTACAAATTCTTCATTCTTTTTATATCTTCGTAAGGTTTTGATAAATTGATCAGTATATTCTAAAGAATCATTTCTCATACCTCGACGCAACTTATAAACAGCTTCATACTGTTCTTTAGATAGAAGCATTTCTTCCTTACGTGTACTGGAGCGTTTGATATCGATTGCTGGGAAGATTCTGCGTTCCGCGAGGTCTCTTGAAAGATGAAGTTCCATGTTCCCTGTGCCTTTGAATTCTTCGTAAATTACATCATCCATTCGGCTACCGGTATCAACTAATGCTGTAGCAACAATGGTCAAACTACCACCTTCTTCTACATTTCTTGCTGATCCAAAGAAACGTTTAGGTCGATATAAAGCAGCAGGGTCAATCCCTCCACTCAACGTACGACCGCTTGGCTGTTCTACTAAATTGTATGCTCGAGCTAATCTTGTAATACTATCCATCAAGATTACTACATCCCGCTTATCTTCAACTAAGCGTCTAGCACGTTCCAGCACTAGTTCACTTACTTTTACATGATTCTGCGGTTGTTGGTCAAAGGTTGAGTGCACAACTTCTCCATCGATGCTTCTTTCAAGGTCCGTTACTTCTTCGGGACGTTCATCTATAAGCAAGACAATCAGTTCAACCTCAGGATGGTTTTGTTTGATTCCATTTGCAATCTCTTTTAATATTGTTGTTTTACCTACTTTAGGGGGAGCTACGATCAACCCACGCTGACCGAATCCTATTGGTGCAATCAGGTCTAGTATACGTGCGGAAAGTTCATTTGGGGAAGATTCAAGTTGAATTTGTCTATTAGGGTATAAGGGTGTTAACGCTGGAAAATGAGGTCTCTCCCGTGCTTCTTCTGGATCTTTTCCATTTACTTGGCGGACATTCATCAACCCGTAATAACGCTCTCCTGATTTAGGAGGTCTAGCTGTTCCTGTTATTTTATCTCCATTTCTCAATCCAAAACGTGTCATCTGCGAAGCTGAAATGTAAATATCTTCATTACTATGAGAATAATTAATTGGGCGTAAAAAGCCAAAGTCTTGATTATAAATTTTGTCTAGCACACCCGAGACTTGAAAATAACCTTGTTTTTCTTCTTGGACTCGAAGAACTGCCAAAGATAGTTCTTTTTTATTCATCTGGCTATAATATGGAATTTTAAGGTTTTTAGCAAGTTCATAGATTTCTTTTAATGTCTTTTTTTGCAAATCGTCAAACGTTAAAAAGTTTGCCACTACTGTTTCTCCTATTCATCCATTTATTTTCTTTATTCTGTTTCCGGAACTTCTTCCATTCGAATATCTGCTCCTAAAGCTGTCACTTTTTCAACTATATGAGAATAACCTCGTAGGATATTTTCGACTCCCGTAATTTCCGTTTTCCCTTTAGCAATCAAACCTGCGATCATCAGACACGCTCCTGCTCTCAAGTCACTAGCGACCACTTCAGCACCATCTAATGTATGATTCCCTTCAATTAGGATAGTATCACTCGTAATCCGTGCCTTTGCGCCCATTCGATTTAATTCCGGGATATGCTTAACTCTTTTAGGATAGATTGTATCTACAATCATTGATTCGCCTTCCGCCATCATTAAAAGTGGTGTAAAGGGTTGTTGTAAATCTGTTGCAAATCCTGGATAAGGGAGCGTCTTGATAGAGACCCCTTTTAATTTTTGGATTGGTTTAGTAATACGCACAGAGTCTTCCCCAATTTCCATTGGTACGCCCATCTCTTCCATTTTTGCGATTAGACCTTCCATATGTTCTACAATTACATTCTTCACTAATACATTCTCACCTGCAGCTGCTGCCATAATTAAATAAGTTCCAGCTTCGATGCGATCTGGAATTACAGTGTGTCGACATCCATGCATTTTTTCCACACCATCGATTCGAATAATATCTGTACCAGCGCCTCGAATCTTAGCACCCATGTTATTCAGGAGCGTTGCGATATCAATAATCTCTGGTTCACGCGCAGCATTCTCTATGATTGTTTTGCCTTTTGCTTTAACAGCAGCAAGCATAACATTGATCGTCGCTCCAATAGAAACTACGTCAAAATAGATTCTTGACGCAGTTAAGCCTTCTTCTTGTGTTTTTAAATACATCGCGCCCATTTCATTCTCAACAGAAGCACCTAACGCTCGGAAACCTTTTAAATGCTGATCAATTGGTCTCGGCCCCAGAAAACATCCTCCAGGTAAACCGACTACTCCTTGCCCAAACTTAGTCAATAAAGCCCCCATAAAATAGTAAGAAGCCCGGAGACTTTTTATTTTTCCGTTAGGCATGGGAATTGATACCATTTCTGAAGGATCAATGACTAATGTAGATCCATCAAATTCTGTTTTAACGCGCATTTCATTGAGAATCTCAATAAGAGAATGTACATCTTGAATATCCGGAACACCCTCTAGTGTAACAGGAGAATCTGCTAATATTGCTGCAGGTATCAACGCAACTGCACTATTTTTAGCTCCTGAGATAGTCACTTCGCCCGTTAATGGTTCTCCACCATTGATTATTATTTTCTTCATAATAACTTCTATTAAACCTCTCTTTTAAAAAAATATTTTTTTACTGTGCTCTTAATGATACACTCGATAGATTTAAGCTGTACGAATTAAGACCGCTTCAAGTCGGCGGCAAACTATACCCGCTGCAAATGCTTTAACCATGTCAATGGGTAAAAATGTGGTAATGTTCGTTAAAATAATAGCCTGCCACGTTATAGGGGTCTGTAAATAAACATTCATAATGACGTACTGATAAGTTATTCCTACAACATACAACAATAAGATTCCTACTATCATTGTACTGATTACTTCCATACTTGATACTCTTTTTTCGTGTAACCTTCCTACAACTAGACTGACTAAAACAGCTCCAATAATGTATCCAAAAGCTGGAGATAAAACACTCTGGAATCCACCAGACCCTCCTGCAAATACTGGAAAACCAATTAGCCCTAGAAGCATGTAAAGTAAAATTGTTAAAGCCCCTTTATATCTGCCCATTAAAGCTGGAATTAATAGAAAAAAGAAAACTTGTAAAGTAATGGGTATAGGACCAATCGGAATGACAAAAACAGATGCAACAGAAAGCATAGAAGTTAGCACAGCAATCTGTACAAGGTCTTTAGTTGATAATTTTTTCAAAGCAATCCCCTTTGCTTTTTCATAGTTTTAAACACAAATAAGTATAAACAATAAGCCTTTATATTACAATATTAAAAGTAAGAATGATAGCCTTCTTCAACTAAGTTTTCATTCCTATGTAAAACGACGCCTGAAAATATCAGGCGTCGTCCTATTATTAGTTCTATTAGGCATAATTATGCTTGGTTAGAAGATCCAAATTCTTGCATTTTAGCTTTAGTTGTTGCAGTGATATTTTCTTTACCAGGTCCGATAACTTTACGAGGATCATAAACTTTATCATTGTTAGCAAGAACTTCACGAGTACGTTTAGTCCATACTTGTTGTAATTCAGTATTAACGTTAATTTTAGTATGACCAAATTCGATTGCTTTTTTGATTTGGTGAGTTGGAATACCAGATCCACCGTGTAATACTAAAGGAGCACCAGTTAACTCAGAAATTTCTTTCATTTCATCGAATCCTAATTTAGGTTCTCCATCATAGTCTCCGTGAACTGATCCTAACGCAGCTGCTAAAGCATCAATTTTAGCTTCAGTTACCATACGGTTACATTCTTCAGGATCTGCGTACATTACGCCACCAGTAATTCCGTCCTCAGTTCCGCCAACAGAACCCACTTCCGCTTCAACAGAAACACCTTTTGAGTGTGCATATTCAACAACTTTTCTGGTTGCTTCAATATTTTCGTCAATTGGGAATTTAGAGTTGTCGATCATTACTGAAGAAAATCCAGCATTGATTGCTGCGGTACATGTTTCAAGTGAAGAGCCGTGGTCCAAATGTACCGCTACTGGTACAGTGATGTCCATTTCTTCCATCAAAGCATTTACCATGGCTGTTACAACTGAAAACCCACCCATGTATTTAGCTGCTCCTTCTGAAACTCCTAAAATTACTGGAGATTTTTCTTCTTGAGCTGCTGTTAGAATAGCTTGAATCCATTCTAAGTTGTTAATGTTGAATTGTCCTACAGCATACTTTCCTTCTAAGGCTTTGTTCAACATTTCTGTCATACTTACTAAACGAGTCATGCAATATTTCCTCCTTAAATTTTTCGCACTTTTAAACCGAGAGTTTACTATCGGTTTCCACTTTATTATATACAAAATTCACAAATAAAACTAGTCAAATCTGTAGAAAATGGATTGAAATCGATTTTATGATTTCAATCCATTATTTTTTTTGATTTAATTAGCTTTTTTCTACTTCCTCACGACACTATATTTATTTGTTACGATTTTTCTGTAAAGATTTTGCAACAAATGCTGCAAATAGCGGTTGTGGACGGTCCGGCCTTGAAATGAATTCTGGATGGAACTGACATCCTACAAAGAACGGGTGATCAGTAATCTCAACAACTTCTACTAAGCGATTGTCTGGAGATACCCCTGAGAAGACAAGTCCATTAGTTTCAAGAATCTCTCTATATTCATTGTTAAATTCATAACGATGTCTGTGACGTTCTTGAACTACTTCCTGATTTCCATATGCTTCAGCAGTTACGGTATTTCTTTCTAACTTACATGGGTAAAGGCCTAACCTTAGTGTTCCACCCATTTCTACAACATCTTTCTGATCCGGCATTAAATCAATGATATTATGCTCAATATCCGGATCAACTTCCGCAGAACCTGCTCCTTCGATTTTCGCAACATTTCGAGCATATTCTATTGTAGCTAGCTGCATACCTAAACAAATTCCAAAATAAGGTACTTTATTTTCTCTTGCATATTGAATCGCTAATAATTTCCCTTCAAGTCCTCTCGAACCAAATCCTCCGGGTACTAAAATTCCATCAACATCTTGAAGTTTACTCATCAATTCAGAAGGGGCTAATTTTTCTGCATTAATCCATTTGATTTCGATATCAGAATCCACTGCGTACCCAGCATGCTTCAACGCTTCAACAACTGATAAATAAGCATCTGGAAGTTCAACATACTTTCCTACGATAGCAATTTTAGTTGAATATTTTAAGTTTTGAACTTTTTCTTCTAATTTTTTCCACTCTGTCATATCAGCTTCTGGAACATCTAGCTTCAAATGATCTACTACAATCTGATCCATGTGCTGTTTTTGTAGATTCAATGGGATAGTATATAACGTTTCTACATCTAGTGATTCTATAACTGCTTTAGGATCGACATCGGTAAATAAAGCCAATTTATCTTTTGTATGTTGATCTAATGGATATTCAGTTCTAACAATCAGTAAATTAGGCTGAATTCCTAAACTACGTAGTTCTTTAACACTGTGTTGAGTAGGTTTAGTCTTCATTTCTCCAGCCGCTTTTAGATAAGGAATCAGCGTCGTGTGAATATACATTACATTATCAGACCCTACTTCACTCTTCATCTGACGAAGTGCTTCAAGAAATGGAAGAGATTCAATATCTCCAACTGTCCCACCAACTTCAGTAATGATGACATCTGAATCTGTAGTCTGGGCTGCACGCATGATTTTCTGTTTGATTTCATTTGTGATGTGAGGAATAACCTGGACAGTTGCTCCTAGATAATCGCCGCGTCTTTCTTTATTCAACACTTCTGAATAAACTTTCCCTGTGGTTACATTAGAATATTGGTTTAGATTAATATCGATAAACCGCTCATAGTGTCCTAGATCTAAGTCTGTTTCTGCACCATCATCTGTTACAAAAACTTCTCCGTGTTGATAAGGACTCATTGTTCCCGGATCTACATTGATGTAAGGATCAAATTTTTGAATCGTTACTTTCAAACCTCTGTTTTTTAATAACCGTCCTAGAGATGCTGCTGCAATTCCTTTTCCGATTGAAGAAACTACCCCACCTGTTACAAAAATATATTTTGTCATAAAAAAATCCTCCTGTGTTTTTTCTGTTGGGAAAGTTCAGTGCAGGCCTTCTCTGTAGTTAATTAGATTCTCAAATTACTAACCTATTTTCTCACTACAGAGTATTTACTCCAAAAAATAGAAAGCTCCCTATTCTTTAGTAGAATAGGGAGCTTTATATATAAGTGTTCCGCTCTGCCCTATAGAATGGATGACAGTAAACTTTCTTAAAAGTTTACTGTTCAACCTCTTAGGGTGCCCAATAAATATAATATAGATTTCTGGTGTGTTCGTCAAGGATTTATTTTCTCGAACCCAGCCTTTGTATTTATTTTATATTTGATTATTTACTTGAGGATTATTCGTCTTCTTCCTCATCATCACTTAAAACATCGTCATCATCCACTACTGTTAGGCCTACGATATTCTCATCTTCTTCATCTTCATCGCCTAAATCTTCTAAATCTTCTTTATATTCCCCAAGGTCTTCTTCATCTTCATCGTCTACCATTACGCCATGCTCATCAACAGCTACACGTTCTCCGTAGTCAACTCCGTCTTCCTCTTCTTCATCTTCTAATTCTTCAACATCAACATCATCGAATCCTTGATAGTCTTTACGGCGTGGTTTTTCATCTTCTTCATCATTGTCATGGGTAATTTCTTCATCAATTGAATCGATCGGATACCAGCCACGCAGTCCCCAACGATTAGTTCCTAAAGAAATAAAACGCCCATCAATGTTTAAGTCCGTGTAAAATTGGATCATTTCTGTTTCTAATTCATTGTCACTTAATTCTAGGTACTCAGCAACTTGCACTAATAAATCATTATAATTTGTTACTTCTCCAGTTTGTTCTAATATAGCATGCGCTACATCTACCATCGCTAGTTCATCTTTTGATTGTCCATCGAATTGTTTGAGTTCCAAAACCCACACGACCTTTCTGATCTTTACTCCTATTCAATCATAACACTTATTTATTCCTGATAACCGAAATATACTATCTGATTTTTTTAATTGCTTTTACGGCATCTAATTTATACTACCTTATCAAGTTGTAAAACGCAATCTAATTTGATAAGAACCTAAAAGTTCTCCATTAAAATGTAGTCTGTAATCAACAGCCACCCTTCCAGCAAAAGGACGATCATAGTAACTAACTTTAAGATCTTGTGTTTCGATACGAATCGGCATGATACCCGCAGGCGTTTTATATTGTGTTTCCGTTATTTCATCGCTGCTAAATGTCAGACGCGTCATATTTTCTCCTCTGCGAATTAAATTGACTACTCCGTTAGGATTGATTTTGACTGTGACAGGAACTGCAGATTCATTCAGATGACTTTCTTCATATCTTATATAATAACTATTGTTCATATAAATAACGCGCCCTTTTTCTTCGAATACATGATGATGCGTTTCTTCATTTTGAACATATGATGTTTCCATAACCACTTCTGCAGGCATTCCGTTCGCTAATTCTTTTGAAGGCACAGCTGAATCTCCTTTCAATATTTATATTTTTATATGCAGTTAAATCATTCATTCTATACGCTTTAGTTTATCATAAAATTACTAGAACGTCTCACACTTCCTTTTCTTTATTGTAATATAGGCAAAAAAACCATTCTTTGTTATACTGAATATTATAGAAAACAAAGACTAGCGAAAGAAGATTTGATATGACTTCCTTAAATGAAATACCTATTCCTACTCAAGCACCCTTTTTATTATATGATTCAAAGTCAGCACCCTTTACATTAACATCGTTATCGCCTTTCGCCTTAACAGATGCCTTTATTGAATATTCTGTTGCTGTGAAACAACCCATTCTTCATTTTTGGTCTACGGATCCATTAGTGATTTTAGGCATGATGGATACAAAGTTACCATTTTTCGAACCCGCTTTATCTGTTCTAGGAGACGCTCATTATGAGTATGTTGTTAGAAATTCTGGCGGATTAGCTGTGGTGAGTGATCCTGGGATCCTTAATCTATCTCTCATTTTCCCTGAAGAAGAGCAGCGTATATCTATTGATGAAGGATACCGGCGGATGCATTACTTGATTGCGGAGACTTTCAAAGATTATGGAAAATCAATTGATGCTGCTGAAATAGCTGATTCTTATTGCCCTGGTGAGTATGATTTAAGTATTGACGGTAGAAAGATAGCTGGAATTTCTCAACGACGAATTAAAGGCGGTATTGCTATTATGATCTATATCAGTGTTAATGGAGACCAAGCTAATAGAGGAGCATTAATTCGGAACTTTTATCAACAAGGATTAGACGGAACAAAAACAAAATGGGACTTTCCAACTATTAACCCAAATTCCATGACAACTTTAGAAGAAGCTTTTGCTATTCCTTTTACCCTTCCACAAGTTAAACACAACATTACTCTAACCTTGCAGAAAATGAATAATGCACAATTGAGTGCTGGAGTTTATACAGAATTGATCCACCAGAGTTATGATATTGGAATGAAGAAAATGAAAAAGCGCAATGAAAAATTACTATGAAAAACATTACGAAGACAATAAACTTTGCTGAACAATAGAGAGGAGTTGTCTGCCAGTCGTACCAGCATACTACATCTTTTAAATCAATTGGAGGTTTAGTAGCGACAGCAGAATGATATGAGTGCAGATAAATTCGAACGAATCGACCGCTTGCCTTTTGAGAAAGTTTTCAAAGATCCTGTACATGATTATATCCATGTTAGACACCGGATTATACTTGATTTAATCGATACTAAAGAATTTCAGCGTTTACGTCGCATCAAGCAATTAGGTACTGCTCAATTCACATTCCATGGCGCTGAACATTCTCGCTTTTCTCATTCACTTGGAGTATACGAGATTACTCGTAAGATTGTAGATATGTTCGAGCGTAATTATTCCGATGAATGGGACCCCAATATGCGCTTAGTCACTCTATGTGCTGCTTTATTGCACGATTTGGGTCATGGTCCTTTTTCACATACTTTCGAAAAAATTATTGGTTCTGATCACGAAAAATTTACAACTGATATCATTTTATCCGAAGAGACAGAGATTCATGAAGTTTTAAGCCGTGTTTCTCCTGATTTTCCGAACCAAGTAGCTAGCGTAATCACTAAAGAACATGAAAATCCTCAAGTGGTGCAACTGATTTCCAGTCAAATAGACGCTGACAGAATGGACTATTTGCAGCGCGATGCTTTCTTTACCGGTGCAACGTACGGTGCTTTTGACTTATCAAGGATCTTACGTGTGATCCGCCCTTATGAGAACGGGATTGCTTTTCAGTATCAAGGAATGCATGCCGTAGAAGATTATATTGTCAGCCGCTTCCAAATGTATATGCAAGTGTATTTTCATCCAGCTTCTCGAGGGATGGAAGTAACATTAGATCGATTACTTTATCGGGCTAAATTTTTATATCAAGAAGAGAAGCTGTATCCCCATTTTTCACTTTTGGATCCATTTTTTAAAGACGACTACACAATTGAAGATTATCTTAGATTAGACGATAGTGTATTGCAAACTGCGATTAATTTATGGACGACTAGTGATGACGCTTATCTAAGTGAACTTTCAACAATGTTTTTAAATCGAAGACCCTTTAAATCAGTTGCTTACGATAAAGGACGAGATGAACCCATAATTGAAAAATTACGAGACATTGTTGGTAATTTAAAATATGACAAAGAACTATTTACTAGAATCAACAGCAGTTCAGATTTACCCTATGATTATAAGTTGAAAAGCAAGACACCTATTCATTTGATGCAGGCTGACGGATCCCTTATTGAATTAAGCGAAGCCAGCCCGATTGTAAAATCGCTTAGCGGAAATCTCCACGGAGATCATCGCTTGTATGTACCGAAAGAATTCCTGGAAAACAATCAAAAAAATAAAGAGGTCAGTATGTTCCAGGAAGATTATGACGAATTTCAGAAATATATCGTGAATGACCGGATTAAAAATCCAAATAAAAACTAGAAGTGGAGACTGAATAACGCATGAAGATAGAGTTAATCGCAATTGATATGGATGGTACCCTTTTAAACCCAGAACGAAAAGTAACAGACGAAGTCAAAGCGGCCATTCATGAAGCAAAAATGGCTGGCATAAAAATTGTTTTATGCACCGGACGTCCTTATCCTGGTGTCCTATCTTATTTAGAAGAATTAGATCTTAAAAATTCAGGTGACTATGTCATTACTTATAATGGGGCTCTCGTTCAAAAAACAGATACAGAAGAAATTATTTCCCATCATACTATGGATCATAAAGATTACCTGACACTTGAAAGCTCAGCTAGAGAAACCGGTGTTCACTTTCACGCTATTCGAAACGATGGCATTTACACTCCAAACAAAGATATTGGAAAATATTCAGTACTAGAATCTTTTATCAACGAAGTTCCTCTATTCTATAGTGCGCCTGAGGACATGGAGAAAGAAAAAGGTTATAATAAAATGATGATGATTGATGATGAACATCTTTTAGAGGCCGCTATCGCGAAACTTCCAAAAGAATTATGGGAACAATATACAATCTTGCGGAGTGAGCCTTTCTTCTTAGAATTTCTAAATAAAAAAGCTAATAAAGGGATTGCACTTGAAGACTTAGCGAATAGCTTAGATATCCCTAGAGAACGAGTTATGGCTATCGGCGATGGTGGAAATGATGTGCATATGATTGAATATGCCGGGACCGGGGTAGCGATGGAAAATGCAAGAGATGGATTAAAAGAAGTAGCAGATGTTTTCACGACTTCAAATGCTGAAAACGGCGTTGCTAAAGCGATTCGTGATTACGCTTTATAATTCCGGAAAATATAAACTGTCTTCTATTATTTAGAAGACAGTTTTTTTGTGAACGTATTGTTTTTCGCTTCAGATAATGAGTGTTATACTTTTTATAGATTAAAAAATAAAGGAGAGATTTAACATGGCAGACCAACCAGTTTACACAACTTCATCCGTCAATACAGGTGGACGAAGTGGAGAAAGTCATACTCCAGATCGTTCATATGAAGTTAACATCGACACACCTACAGAAATGGGTGGAAAAGGTAATGGTACCAACCCTGAGCAACTCTTTGCACTAGGTTACAGCGCTTGTTATCACTCTGCACTAGATCACTACAAACGTGAAGAAAAAATCAAAAACAAGTCTCAAGTAACGTTAACCGTTCACTTACTCAAAGATCCTAGTGATGGTGGATTCAAGCTTGGTGTAGAAATCGAAGTTGGAATCGAAGACATGAGTGAATCTGAAGTTGAAGAATTAGCAAAAAAAGCACATCAATACTGCCCATATTCTAAAGCTACCATGGGAAATATCGATGTATCAGTCAGCGCAGTACCTTATGTAGAAGGTAAATAATCTTATAGATTGACTAAGACTAGGTGAAAAAATTGCCTAGTCTTTTTTTGTTTTTATTTATCCCTCTTGACTAAGGGAAAGTATGTTCCTATAATTAAAAAGAACTTACTTTCCTCAAAGGAGCAATCACTATGATCCAGAGAATGGATTATACCCATGAGCCAAGACGCAATATCTTATGTATCGATGTAAAATCATTTTTTGCTTCCGTTGAAGCAGCCGAACGGAATTTACATCCGCTTGAAGCTTATATTGCAGTAGTCAGTAAGCCCGAAAATAATGGGGGACTGGTTCTAGCTTCTTCTCCTATGGTCAAACAAACTTACGGCATTAAAACTGGTTCTCGGGTTTACGATATTCCAGCACGCTCAAAAATTCAGATTGTAGAACCAAGAATGGCCTTTTATTTAAAGAAAAATATTGAAATTCTTACTATTTTTAAACAATTCGTTTCAAACGATGACTTGTTAGTCTATAGTATCGACGAATCTTTTCTGGATATTACACATTCTCACAAACTCTTTGGAACAGCTGAGGAAATTGCCAAAAAAATTCAGTATTTAATCTGGAAAAAATTAAATTTAGTGGTTACAGTGGGCATTGGAGATAACCCTCTACTAGCAAAACTTGCTTTAGATCATGAAGCAAAACACAATAAAACAAAAAATTTTATTGCAGATTGGCGCTATGAAACAGTTGAAAACACTCTTTGGAAGATTCATCCTATGACTGAATTCTGGGGAATTGGTTCGAGAACTGAAGCACGCTTGCTGCGAATGGGTATCTCTTCTATTTATGAATTATCACAGTTTGATGTTCGTGTATTGAAGAAAAAAATTGGTATAATCGGCGAACAGCTTTTTTATCATGCTCACGGCATTGACCGAACTCGTTTATCAGAAACTTTTGTACCTAAATCAACTTCTTATAGTAAGAATCAGATATTGAATCGGGACTATCTTGATAAACATGAAATAGAGATTGTCATCAGAGAGATGGCTGAAGAAAATGCTATGAGACTACGTCGACATTGTGTAACTACGAGTCTAGTAAAATTGACATTAGGCTATTCCAAGTATGTTGAAGATAAAGGCTTTAGTCATCAGATGTTAGTGGAAGCAACCGATTCTTCCCGAGAATTGATTGCTTCTTTGATCTTGTTATTTGAACGTCACTATACTTATCAGCCTGTACGAATCATCAATGTCACTTACGGTGATATAAGACCAAAACAGGCTTTACAGTTAAACTTATTTGAACAACCGCAGAATTCAATTCATCGAGAAGAATTGGATAAGACAATTGATCATATCCGTCAAAGATATGGCTACACTTCCCTATTGCATGCTAGCAGTTTGGTTCGTGGAGGAATGGCCATTCAGCGCGCAAAACTACTAGGTGGACATCGTTCTGGTATACAAAAGTAAAAAAATCTATAAAAAATGTGCTCAGTTCGGAAATAGCGAATCAATCGCTTTTCAAACTAAGCACAACTTTCATTTTCTCTATTACTATTTTCTAGCTGTTGAATATTTCTGATAAACACTTCTCAACTGTTTATTATTCACTAAAAACCAAATCGTCAAAATACGCACAACTATAGTGACTGCATTTTGGACTAGTCGCGGTGGCAAAATAACAGCGATTGGATTTTCTGTAAGAATCGAGATCCAGAATGTATTAAGAGTAAGATTAATAAATATGGCTATAAATGTTTCCACAGCCACCACTCTCCACCATTGAATCTCCTTTTTATGAAGAAACACGCCATAAGCTATTCCGCCCAATAGAGCAGAAAGAGTAAATCCTGGGAAAAATCCCCCAGCTCCTCCACCAACCATAAACGCTAGAATATCTGCTAAAGCTGCTGATACGCCCGCAATAAACGGTCCAAATAATATTCCAATCAAAGCAATCGGCAAATAAGAAAAAGTAATTCTTACAATTGGTGTACTGACGCCTACTCTGATTAATGCCAGGTTCATCGCAATAAGCACACCCACTATAGCTAACTCTTTTGTTCCTAATTTCCAATTCGCCTTATGATCTCTATTTTTATATATATTAGTGTTCTGATTATTTGTCATTCGAAGATCTCCTTTAATTTTAATTGCGTACCGTATGAATTAAGATACAGTTTCTACCTGTTTATTATTTAAATTCAGGTAAATTCAATTAAAGAGTCCTCGCTAAAAAACTATTAAAGCTTTCAAGCGGATGCAGAGAGGAGTCGCAAAACATAACTGTTTTTTCGTCTGAGGGCAACATCCCATCCACTCAGCACTTAACGCTCGCCTCTTACTCTTTTGTATTCTAGTTTATACGTAGGTCAGATTATAATGTAGCTATTCATTCTTTTTGTTCCGTTACAGCTGTTGAGAAAATGCCCCTTTCTGTAATTAAATAGTCCACTGGCACATCATGAGTCTCAATTGGAATTTTTGCTACTATTTGTTTTGAATGCAGCAGTGACAATGTCGGATTAAGATAATCCCTTAAAAAGCGATCGTAATACCCTCCACCAAATCCTATTCTATATCCTTTTTTTGTAAATGCAACACCTGGAACTAGCATTAATTCAATATCTTCTTTGTGAATTCGTTTTGTTTGTTCCACAATGGGTTCCTTTATATCAAAATATCCTACTTTCACTTGACTAAACTGTTCAATTTGGTAGAAATGCAATTCTCTAGAAGCATGTATAGATCGTGGAACACTAACCTTTTTACCTTCTTGCCAAGCCCTTTTTATGATCGGCATTGTACTCCATTCAAAACCTTTAGATAACGTTATCCCGATTAAATTTGCTTTTTTCCAAAACTTTGAGGCAAACAAATTTGTATAGAATGTTTGTTCAATTGATTTTTTTTCAGTTTCTGAAAAGGATTGAAGCATTAAAATAACTTCATTTCGGATTTTTTCTTTCTCTATCATATGTTCTGCCTTTCTAGTTGTTTTTCCGCTCTGTTACAAATGTCCAAGCAGCTTTGACTACTTGTTCTGCAAGTACAGCTGTGGTTATCGGGCCAACTCCACCTGGAACGGGAGTAATTGCCGCTGCTTTTTGCTCAACTTTATCATACTGGACATCTCCACAAATTTCACCATCGCGCTCTCCATATCCCACGTCTATAACAATAGCTTCCTCCTTAATGTGTTCAGAGGTTATTAAGTGAACCGATCCCGTTGCAGATATAACAATATCTGCTTTCCTTGTGTACATTTTCAAATCTTTTGTATGTACATGACAGTTCGATACAGTTGCTTCTGCATTCAATAATAAAATGGTCAGAGGTTTTCCAACTATCGGACTGCTTCCTATTACACAAACATCGGCTCCTTTTAACTCTATGTTATAAAATTCCAATAACTCCATTACTGCTTTTGGAGTACTTGGCCATAATCCAGTCAAATTATTTTCCACTAGTTTTCCAAGGTTACTTGGTGTCAAGCCATCTATATCTTTTTCTGGATCAATACGCTCAGCAATTTCATTTCTAGAAATTCCTTCTGGAAGGGGCTGCATGACAAGAATGCCATGTATATTTTGATCTTCATTCAGTTCATCAATAGCAGAAAAGAGAGCATCATGTGCTGTATCTGTTGAAAAAGTAAGAGAAGATACTTCGATTCCAACTTGATTCATTACTTTAATTGCAGCTGATTCATAAGCTATAGAAGAATCGTCATCTCCAATGCGAACAATTGCTAGTGCAGGTGTACATTGAATGGATTTCAAATCCTGTACCACTTGCTCTGTCTGCTTATTGAGTTTTTCTGCTACTGGTTTACCTTGTAATACTTTTACCATTATTTCACTCCTCTTTCACCTAATACTGGCCACTTTTTATGCACAAGATAATATTTAGTATCCGCATAAATTTGATCTGCCTTTACCTCTCCCTGAACGAGATAAGCATTTCCGAGGCCCTCTAATTCTAGCTTGATTGATTCATTTTTTATAAAATCAGTATTAACTAGCACATTAAGATAAGCTGATTGCAATGTTGTTTTCGCAAACAATATCCCCACCGCAATATCATTAACAATGGAACCTTTAATGTCGATTTTTCTCAATTCTTTGTATAAATCAATTAACTTTAATGTTTCTTTCATCATTTCTAACGGGGGCTGTACCGCTCCTTTCAATCCTGACTCAATTGCTTCTTGACGATTTCTGTTTTGCTCATCTGTTTCTTTAGGTAACTTATAAGCTTTTGAGACTGGTTCAAAAGCCATCGCATCTTCTTCACTTAGTACTTCAAAACGAGCACGAATTTTTTTCGCTTCTCTCAAAATTTCTTCTAAATCATTTTTATACGCTTGAAAATTTTTTTTATCTTTTTGAATATCCGAGACCATATGACTTAGCGCTGAGCTCATTGCTCCGATTATGGCCGTCGCACTACCTCCACCAGGTAATCCTTCTTTTGACTGCAATTGGTCAAGATAAGCAGTTATGGATTGCTCTATCATCTTACATACCCTCATTTCGTTAAAATAGCCCTGTTATTTTTCCTTCTCTACTAATATCTATTTGTTCAGCAGCTGGTTTTTTAGGTAAACCCGGCATCCGCATAATATTCCCTGTCAACACCACTATAAATCCTGCTCCTGCAGAAATAGATAGTTCTCTAATATTTACCTCGAAGTCTTTTGGGCGTCCTATTTTCGCTGCCTGATCCGATAAAGAGTACTGTGTTTTAGCCATACAAACTGGGAGATTTCCATACCCTAACGCTGTTAGCTTAGCGGCTGTTTTCCTGGCTTTACTTGTCCATTCAGTGCCAGATCCACCATAAATTTTTTGAACAATCTTTTCGATTTTTTCTTCAATTGTATCACTTAGATCATAAGCAAAGGTCAACTGAGAAGGGCGCTCGCAAATTGCTGCTACTTTTTCAGCTAAAGCTACTCCCCCTTCGCTTCCTTTTTCCCAAACATCAGACTGGATAACTGAAATATTTTTTTCAAAACAAGTATCTTTAAGAAGTCTTAGCTCCTGTTCTGTATCTTTTGGAAAAGTATTGATTGCAACCACAGCATTCAATCCAAAAACATTTTCAATATTTTCTACATGTTTAAGCAAATTAGGTATTCCTTTTTCTAATGCTTCTAAATTTTCTTCATTTAAATCTTGTTTTGATACACCGCCATGCATTTTGAGCGCTCTAACTGTAGCCACAATCACTACAGCGTTTGGTTTTAATCCGCCCATTCTACATTTGATATCTAAAAACTTTTCTGCCCCCAAATCAGCCCCGAAACCTGCTTCTGTAACCACGTAATCAGCATGTGCTAGTGCTGTTTTTGTAGCTAACAAACTATTACACCCATGCGCAATATTAGCAAAGGGACCTCCATGAACAAACACAGGGGTATTCTCTAATGTCTGAACCAGATTTGGTTTTAATGCATCCTTTAAAAGAGCTGCTACTGCTCCTTCTGCTTTAAGATCTCCAATTGAAACAGGATTATTATCGAATGTATAACCCACTATACAGTTACGAAGCTTCTGCTTCATCTCATCAATCGAATTAGATAGACAAAGAACAGCCATGACTTCTGAAGCCACAGTTATATCAAATCCATCTTCTCTAGGCATGCCGTTAGCCTGTGCGCCGATTCCACTAATTACCGAACGTAATTGACGATCATTCATATCAATGGCCCTTCTCCAAGTAACACGTCTAGGATCTATTTTCAATTCGTTTCCTTGGTATATATGATTATCGACCATCGCCGCTACTAAATTGTTTGCTGCTCCAATTGCATGAATATCTCCAGTAAAGTGTAAATTCAAATCTTCCATTGGTACAACTTGAGCATATCCTCCCCCTGCAGCTCCACCTTTCAATCCAAAAACCGGTCCTAAAGAGGGCTCCCGTAAAGCAATTGCAGTTTTCTTACCAATTTTTTGCAAGGCATCTCCTAGACCTACAGATGTAGTGGTTTTCCCTTCTCCTGCTGGAGTTGGATTAATAGCTGTAACCAAAATCAGTTTCCCTTTTGGTTCACTTGATTTTTTATCTATCGTGACTTTTGCTTTATACTTCCCAAAATGTTCCAGCTTATTTTCTGAAATCCCTATTTTTGCTGCAATTTTTTCAATTAACATCATTTTTGAAGATTGTGCAATTTCGATATCAGTTTCCATTTATTCTCCTCCATTTATAAAACGAATATAAACATACTTTAAAGTTTTTATCGTTCGTTATTTTAATATTATGTAAATGATAAGCAGTCAAAACTAGTATAACACACTCATAGACGAACGAAATCAAAAATACAACTTCTTTAGAATTTTATTTTTCAATCAATTTTCAAGTTTTTTTGAAACTTATTTACTTTTTCCCATTTTATCAATCGACATTCTTGCTTTTATTTCGTAAAATAAAAATAGTTAGTATAAAAGGAGGACATAACTTGAAAATTTTAGATAGAGCTGCGCTAGCCATTCTGATACTAGGAGGTATACATTTACTGCTTATTGGATTGATTGGATTCAATATTGTAGAATATGTACTTGGCAGCCCAGAAGAATGGGGCACGCGCATTGTTTATATCCTCATTGGATTAAGTTCCTTATGGTGCTTCAAGTACTTCTCTTTTACTCCTAGAGGTGGAAGCAGACTGAAAGACAGGTAACCTTATTGATCGTCTGAAGTAACAAGGGATTTATATAAACATAAATAAAAAGTCGAGTTACTATATTTTTTATAATAACTCGCTTTTTTATTTAATCTCATTTACGTTATCTACATTTTATTTCCAATAAGGATGGACAATAAAATAATTAAAAATACTATAATTTCTATATTACCTTATTATGATAAAATAATGCCTGCCAGTATAAGAAGTAGGCCAGCAATCAGTGCTGCTAAACTACCAAATACTGATATTGCTAAATACCACGCTACGTACTTCTCTTCTTTATTTGCTGGTGTAGCTCCATTCTTATTCAGCTTTTTAGGATACCTGAGCGATACGCCTCCATAAACTAACAGTAGTACGCCAATTACAATTAATAGCTCCATTAAATTCCCTTTCTTATTTGTTCTACTCTTTTTTATCTATTTATTAAAAAGGTAACTCCTCTCTACCTTTTCCACGATAGAAATCTCGCCATTCATAGAACCCTGCATCTAATCCTCTTAATAAAACTTCTGCCGTTCCCACATTGGTAGCCAATGGAATTTCATAGACATCACTCAGTCTAAGCAAAGCAGAAATATCCGGTTCATGAGCCTGAGCAGTCAATGGATCTCTTATAAAAAGAACAAGATCCATCTTATTATCCGATATATACGCTCCTATCTGCTGGTCTCCTCCAAGTGGTCCTGATTTAAAACAATGAATATTTAATCCCGTCTCGTCAGCAACTCGTTTTCCTGTGGTACCAGTGGCAAATAATTCATGTTTTTCTAAAATCGTTTTATATGCTGTCGCTAATTTTATAATCTCATCTTTCTTTTTATCATGGGCAATCAAAGCAATTTTCATCATGATTCACTCCTATATTAAAAAAATATCCAAACTTTTTCCTGATAAAATATTTCCTTTATAATAACATACCTTGTAAGAGTGATTATACTGAAAAGGCATTTTTATCCTATAAGCATAAAATTTGCTCGTGTACTTAACACGCGATACACTATGTATAGATAAAACAAGGAGGAATTCAATAATGGGTAAAAAAGTAGCAACTGTTATAACAAAATTATTCGAAGATGTAGAATTCACCTCACCTAAAGAAGAATTAGAAAAAGCAGGACACGAAGTCGTTACTATCGGATTTAATGCTGGTGAAACAGTAGAAGGTAAAAAGGGAAAGGCTTCTGTAACGATTGATAAAAGTATTGATGATGTCTCCCCAGAAGACTTTGATGCTTTATTGATTCCTGGTGGATTTTCTCCAGATCAATTAAGAAAAGATGAGCGCTTTTTAAATTTCACTCGTTCTTTTTCAAATAATAAAAAACCAATCTTCTCAATTTGTCATGGTCCACAATTATTGATCAATGCAGAAGTTGTAAAAGGAAAAGATATCACTTCAGTATCTCAAGTAGCAATCGATCTGAAAAATGCTGGAGCTAATTTCCATGACAAAGAAGTAGTCATTGATGATTCAGGGTTGATTTCTAGCCGTACCCCAGATGATCTACCAGCTTTTAACGAAGCAATGGTAAATGCATTACAATAATTACGACTAGCTGAGTAAATTATTATTTTTCAATGCTAAAAGCTTAATAGTTTCTAAGGATAACTTTGTCTTTTATTGGTAGAATACTCTTAGTGTAAAATTTAAAACACTTTTCTTTTCTCCCCCTAATATTGAATATATAAAGTGGCCCCCCACTTTATTTGATTCTTTTGAAAAGAAACTTATCTATAAAAGCTGAACTTTCTTTCTCCCCTGATTGAATTGCATAACAGCTTATTATAGAGACATAGAAGACTAAAGAAGTCTTATCCCCTAAATCGTCTTTCCACAGTGGAAAGGCGATTTTTTTATTATCTCTACATAATATTTACTACTTTTTCATTTCTTCATCATATCTTCTTCAAATTTGAACTCTATACTAACTTTATACCCACAAACAACCAACTTATTTTTTGATTTTGTTACTCCTCCAAGTTTCAAGATCATCTCCTTTTTAGCCGTCTGCTTAAGCAGGCGGTTTTTTGTAACCCACTATAAAGTCCAAAAGTGTAATAGTTTTTCGTTAAATCCATCGAATAAACCCGAAAATTCAGACCTTCATTTCAACGTATTTAACTGTTACCTATAACAATGTCGTAGCCCACATTTTTAATTACCCAAATTATATTCAAAATACTTTTATTCATAATAAGTACTCTTATTTAAACCAACAACTGTGAACTGATCTTTTAAAATATTGCGTATTCTATGCAAACTTAGCCTATTACCACACCATTCTGAAACTATTCGTGTTGTTAATTTTTTCTCAGGAAAGAGAAACATAAACTCTTGAATATTTTTCAATGTAACTTCTTTAATGGTGGCGTTTTTATCGCAATCCTTACATAAACAAGACCGTTGACTAAGAATGAGATCAAAAGAGCCACAATTAGAACAACACAACCCTTTTTTGCACTGATCAAAATGATAACTAGTAACTGCTTTTGAAATGTAATACTACTTTTATGCAGTCTAATAAACATATCCGCTAGAAAATGATTATTTTTAGTTAAAAGTCTGCTAGTATTATTAATTTCCAGAAAATGATTTTTTATCTGAGTCGGTAGGATAATGGGATCTTCTATTCTAGCTTGGTATAAGGTGAAAGCTGAATTTATAAATACTACATTTACCTCTACTTTATATTTTAACCCCCATTCTTTTAACAAAGACAATATATTATGTTCTATTCTCTTACGCTGAAATAAAGGATTATTAACTTCTGTTCCATTACTAGTCATTAACTCCCCAGAATTTATCAAATAATTCCCTGAATAGTTTTTTACTTCATATATATAAATAGTATCCGAAGTTATTAATAATGAATCAATTTGAAATGTTGTTCCATTATTTACAAGCAATAAGTCATTCAATACAATAATTTCATTACATAAATATGTTTCAATTTTTTTATCAAATTCTTTTTCTCCATCGAATCCTTTTTCAAGATTTAGTAATAGTCTTTTGTCTTTTTCCGTTAGATTTATTCGTCTATTTAAATATTCCATTCCTATCATTAGTTTTGATTTTTCTCTATTTTTTGCTATTTTCATTAAATTTTCACCTCACTAGTAAAACTATCTTTTTAAATAAAAGTCCATTATATTATTTCACTACTTATCATATTTCCAAACTTCAGTTAGCATATATAAGTACTTTCTCTTACTACTCAGTTGGTGTTCCATACCCAGTTGAGATATATCTACTTTTTCTCTTACTACTTATTTCTTTTTGATCTCTCAGTTAATAGAAATAACATCTTTCTACTATTACTCCTTCTATTATCAAGTCTCAGTTGGCACATACTTTCTCTTTCACCTACTACTCAGTTCTTTTTGGACTCTCAGTTATCACATATTCCTTTCTTTTCTTATTACTCATTCCTTTTTTGATTCTCAGTTGTAACATATCATCTCTTTCTCTTAAAACTCAGCTCACTTTGACACTGCAGTTAGTATATATAATGCATTTCCATTAAATAAAGTAAAAAATCAGCCGATTAAATCGGCTGATTCCCTTTTTTAAACTATTTCATTAAATTTTTTACTATCTTACCGTCTTTGATGACGAGCTGGATCGTATCTTGATCTCCAAGACTCGCAATGTCTTTTAATGGATCCCCTTTGACAACTACGATGTCAGCTAGTTTTCCTTTTTCGAGCGTTCCAACTTTGTCTTCCCAACCCAAGCAAGCAGCCGCTATTTTCGTTGTAGCTACAATGGCCTCCATAGGTGTCATTCCAGCTTCAGCCATTAGGGCCAACTCTCTCAAGTTTGTTCCATGTGGCATGACACCTGCATCTGTTCCCATTGCAATTTTCACGCCTGCTTTATGGGCTTTCGAAAAGCTCTCTTTATGAATCTCAATGACTTCGCTTGCTTTTTGAACAGCTGAGTCTGGCATCCCAGTTTCTTTAGCTAACTCCAATACCGCAACTGGTGCGAGTAATGTCGGGACTAAGTAAGTACCATGCTCTTTCATTAACTCGATTACTTCATCATCCAAGAAAATGCCATGCTCAATTGAATGGATGCCCGCTTTAACAGCTTGTTTGATTCCTTCTGCTCCTTGAGCATGCGCCATGACTTTTACGTCTTTACGGAATGTTGCTTCTTCTACAATCACTTTTAATTCCTCTAATGAGAATTGAGTAAATTCGGGGTGATCAGTTGCGCTCAAAACACCGCCTGTCGCGTGAACTTTAATGACTTCCGCTCCCGCTCTTAACATTTCTCTTGTTTTCTTTCTGACTTCTTCGACGCCATCTGCTTTCCCATCAGGCATACCAGGATAACCAGCTTGAAGCAGTTCGACCGTTTGTCCTGAAGTTGTATATCCATCTCCATGACCCCCTGTGATCGTTAAAGCATTGATACTTAGTTGCATCCGTGGACCCTCAACTATGCCATCTTCAACTGCCTTTTTCACCCCTAAATCAGCACCTAAAGCATCACGGACAGAAGTAATACCCGCATCTAGAGTTTTCTTCATGTATTCAATTGCTTGATAAAACTTATAGGAAAACGGGGTTTCTAGTCTGCTCTGGACCGAAGAATATTCCATCATCATATGCACATGCGTATCGATAAATCCTGGAACAATTGTGCCACCCTCAACATCAATAATTTCATCCACTTCATCGGTATAGTCCCCTTCATTACCGACAAACACAATTAAATTCTCTTCAATTACAACAATGCCTTTCTCTATAGGAATGCCCCCATTCCCGTCAATCAGCTGACCATTTTTAATCATAACTTTTGACATATAACTCTCCCCCAAATCAATGAATTGATTCTATTCTAACGCAATCTCTAACTAAATACTACAATATGATGAAATTTAGATTATAACTTTATCATTAAATATACGTTTATAAAAAAAGAATCTGTTTAAAAATTAAGGAAAGGGTTTTTGGCATTTCAAAATAATATACTCAACAAGTTTCTTTACTATCCATTTTTCAGTAAATCATGTACATGCACTACGTCCTTATCTCCTCGACCTGAAATTGTTATGATAATCGATTCTTCTTTATTGAATTGTGGTGCCAGCTTTTTAGCTAGAGCTATCGCATGTGCACTTTCTAATGCCGGAATAATTCCTTCTTTTGAAGATAATAGTTTGAATGCCTCTAATACTTCTTCTTTTGAGACTGTATAGTATTCTGCTCGTCCAGTTTCTTTTAAATAACTATGTTCGGGACCTATACCTGGGTAATCTAATCCCGCAGCAATAGAGTAGGTCGGTGCAGGTTCACCATTTTCATCTTGAAGTACCAGTGTTTTAAACCCGTGTATTTCTGCCGGAGCCCCTTTTGCCATTGTTGCAGCTTCTTCTGGTTCTGCTCCGATCAAACGTACAGAAGGTTCATCAATATAATGGGCAAAAGACCCAATCGCATTGCTACCCCCTCCAACGACTGCTAAAACTGCCGCTGGAAGATTTCCCTCTTGTTCTAATATTTGTTTTTTTGATTCTTCACTAATAATAGACTGAAAATGTTTGACCATTGAAGGAAAAGGGTGTGGACCGACAGCTGAACCCAATAAATAAAATGTTGATTCATAGTTTTCTACTAGATCAGCCAATGCAACATCGACTGCGTCTTTTAATCTGCCTTGTCCTTTTTCTACAGGGATGACTTTTGCCCCTAACAATTCCATACGAAAGACATTTAATGCTTGTCGTTCGGTATCCAGTTTGCCCATGTAGATGGTACAATCCATTCCAAACATTGCACAGGCTGTAGCCGTCGCAACTCCATGCTGTCCAGCACTTGTCTCAGCGATGATCCTGTGCGCCCCCATTCGTTTGGCAAGCAGAATCTGTCCAACAACATTATTGATTTTGTGAGCACCAGTATGATTCAGGTCTTCTCGTTTCAAGTAGATTTTCGGACCATTGAATTCTTTAGTCAGTCTTGAAGCATAGGTAAGTGGATTCTCTCTCCCTACGTATTCTTTCAATGTTTCCTTGAATTCTTGATTAAAATCCGGATCGTTTTTATATTTCTCGAATTTATTAGCCAAGTTATCTAGTACTGCTTTCAATTCAGGTGGTACAAAGCTGCCTCCAAAAATTCCAAAATAGCCTTCTTGATTTGTCATCATCAACCATCGCACTCCTTTTTCCCTTTTATTCAGTATTTTGGTTTTTATTCATTAACTGAACCTACCGATTAAATAGTCGGAGTCAATTTATCTTCTTCAAATAATTTCAGCAAATCTTTTAATGTCATTTTTTCTTTTTCTTCCTGATTTAGATCCAGCGTGATCTTTCCGTCTTTCATTACAATCAGTCGATTTCCATAAACTAGCGCATCTTCCATTTGATGTGTGATCATCATACACGTCAATTTTTTCTCTTGAATAATTTCATTGGTTAGTTGCATCAACTTCTTCGATGTCTTAGGATCCAAAGCTGCGGTATGCTCATCTAAGAGCAACAAAGAAGGCTCTGTCAACGTCGCCATCAGTAAACTCAACGATTGCCTTTGCCCACCGGATAAGTTTCCTGCCGGCGCATCGATTTGCTTTTCTAGCCCATTACCGATTGTGCTGCACAGTTCTATAAATTGCTCTTTATTTTTCTTCAAGTTTCTAGAGCGGAGTGTTTTTCTTTCTCCTCTTAGCTTCGCTAGCAACAAATTTTCTGCCACAGTCATTCTGGGTGCTGTACCCATTTTAGGATCTTGGAAAACTCTTGAAATCAGATTGGCTCTTCTTTCTTCTTTCCACTTTGTAATATTTTTATCTTTCAGCATCACTGTTCCGTCTGTTACCTCAGTAGACCCAGTAATACTATTGAACAAAGTTGATTTCCCAGCACCATTTCCTCCAAGTACGGTGACAAACTCCCCTTCATTCAAAGTGAAATCTACGCCATCTAAAATACGATTATCTTCATCTGCTTCATTCGCGATAACTTTTGTAAGATTCGTTAATTGTAATAATGCGCTCATGCTTTTTCTCCTCTCCCGATTAATGTACCTAAATTCAAGCTTTTTCTGATTTGTGGAATCATTAAACAGATTGCTAAAATCACAGAGCTGAAGATTCGAATATACGTAGTGTCGAATCCTAATTCAATAACACCTAATAATAGGATTTGATATAAAACACTTCCGATAACAATTGTACATAAGCGTTCGCCTAGTTTTAAATCTTTGAACATGACTTCCCCAATGATTAGTGACGCTAACCCGATGACGATAACACCAGTCCCGCCATTTACATCTGCATAGCCATTATTTTGTGAAACCAGCGCTCCGGCCAATGCAATGACACCATTTGAAATAACGAGACCTAGTATTTTCATGTTATCAGTACGAATCCCTAATGAACGTGCCATGTCTTCATTATCTCCAGTAGCGATAAATGCTTGTCCTAAATTTGTATAAAAGAATGCTAAAACCACACTGATCAGTATTACTAACACAATAACGCCAATAAACACCACATCATAATAATTAGGCAATCCATTAAATAAATCAAAAATTGTTTCTTGGTTGAGCAAGTTGATATTTGGTCGTTTCATAATGAATAACATAACGGAATGCAGTCCTGACATCACTAGTATTCCTGCTAGAATAACAGGGACTTTTCCTTTTGTATAAAGGAGTCCTGTCACTAACCCTGCGCCCATTCCGGCAATAATCGCCAAGAATATCGCTAGGATCGGTGGTACATCTGAAACAATGGCTGTTACGGCTACTGCTGCACCTAAAGGAAAGGATCCTTCCGTTGTTAAATCTGGAAATTTCAATATGCGGTACGTTAGGTATAATCCTATTCCGAGTACGGCCCATAAAAACCCTTGTGCGATCGCTGAAATAATCATATTTATTCTCCTCCTGCTTCTGGTTCAATAATCTTGCTGTTCTCTAAAATTTCTTCAGATATGGTGACTCCAATTGATTCTGCTTTTTGAACATTAATCAACTGATCTCCACCTTCTACGATATATACTGGAAATTCTGCTGGATTTTTACCATCCAGTACCTCCGCTGCCATTCTACCGGATTCAACACCGAGCTGAACTTGACTAATCCCAACTGTTGCCAGTCCACCTTGAGCAATCATGATATCTACTGTAGGTATTAGGGGCATATTGTAACGGTCTGCTTCGCTGACCACTGTATTAAATGCACTAGCTATCGTATTATCTGTCGGTAAGTATATGACATCTACCTCTTTAGCCATGCTAGCGACCATTTGCTGAATCTCATTTGTACTAGAAACAGTATACGTTTCAGGAGTCAAACCAGCTTGTTCGATAGCAGATTCTGCTCTTCTAGCTTCTGCTCGCGCATTATCTTCTCCTGAACTATAAAGTAGTCCCACAGTTTCTACATCTGGCAAAATATCTGTCATTAATCTGATCTGATCTTCGACTGGAGCCTGATTTTTCACCCCTGTTACATTAGCGCCAGGGTTTTCCTCAGATTCAACTAATCCAGAACCCACAGGATCTGAAACGGCAGCCATGATTACAGGGATTTCGCTAGAGGCATTCTTCAACGCTTGGCTCGCAGGCGTTCCAATCCCTATTAAAATATCTGCACCTTCATTAACTAAAGAATTTGCCATTGTATTCATCAAATTCTGATCTCCTTGGGCATTTTGGAAATTAATTTCTATATTCTCTGCCTCACCGTATCCATTTTCCTCTAATCCCTGAATCGTCCCTTCCCGAATTTCATCTAATGATGGATGACTAGTCGTTTGAAGTAATCCCACTGTTAAAGTTTCTTCCGAAATACTTGAATCTTCGCTTTCCCCACTTATCGTTTGTTGATTATTACTTTGTTCATTCGGAAAAAAGAACCCTATTATTAGTACAGCAAAGATCAATCCAAATGTTACGAACATACCTTTTCTTTTCATCAGTTATATTTCCTCTCCAGTTAATTTTTATATTTCCTATATATTGATTTCCAGTCCCAGTCAGCGTTCATCTGTATCAGCCCCTTAATCCTTTGCATATAGTGTTTTCATTTGAGCACTTTTTATTTTAGATAAAATAAAAAAGGCAATCCCCACACTTATTTTGAGTAGTGGAAATTGCCTTTAAAATATGCAAAAACCACATAGATATAGTGATATCCATGTGGTTATTTATCTAAAATTTCTTGAGAAATAAGCCCGCATAGATACAAAATTTAGAATGTTTTCTAAACGTTGTATCTATGAGTTGTCTCATATCTACAACGATCTACGCCAGCTTTGCCAATTCATATTCAATTGTACTGTTTGCTTAGAATCGAAGTTCATGAGTTTTTCTCCTTTTGTCATCTCTAATGTGATTTTTATATTACAGTGTAAAATTCAACTTGTCAACAAATTAGATATAAATCCCTGTTCCTATTTTTATTCATATCAATAAACCAAATCCCCTCTACATTCTTGAAGTTAAATCATGGTAAACTATTAATGGAGAGAATAGAAAGGTGTTATATATGAAAAAAAAGAAAATCGCTATTGTTGGAGGCGGAGTTGTTGGTGCCTCAGCAGCTTATCTCTTAAGTAAAGAACCTACGCTTGAAGTCACTCTATATGATGCAGGAGTCGGACAAGGCACCTCTGCTGCTGCTGGCATCATTAGTCCTTGGCTATCAAAACGACGAAATAAAAAATGGTATCGTATGGTAAAAGAAGGGGCCGCTTTTTATCCAAAGTTTCTATCTGAAGTTATGGATGGCTCTGATATTCCGAAAACTGTCTACAACCAAGTCGGAACTCTTTTATTTAAAAATAATCCTGAACATCTTGAAGATTTATTAAAAATCGGGATGAAACGACGAGAAGGTGCCCCTGAGATCGGTGAATTAAAGATCTTGTCCCCTGCAGAAATAAAACGAAAAGTTCCTTTATACACTGGAAATGACTCTGCCCTTTGGGCATCCGGAGGCGCTAGAGTAGACGGTAAGTACCTAGTCGACTTATTGATCCAAAAAGCCATTAACCAAGGTGCTCAATTCATAAAGGATCATGTTGAAACCTTAACTATAAATGGACATTATCCAGTCCTTAAAACGACTCAACACAAAGCGCAGTTTGACACTGTTGTTTTAGCTGTAGCAGCTTGGTTACCAAACTTACTTGAACCACTTGACTATAAAGTAGATATTCGACCACAAAAAGGTCAATTATTAGAAATTGAATTAAATAATACAGCCACGACAGACTGGCCGGTAATCATGCCTGAAGGAGAAACAGATATTATTCCTTTTGATAATGGACGCATTATTATTGGTGCTACCCATGAAAATGATAAAGGATTTGATTTAGAAATTGATAAAAAGCAGTTATCACATATGCTTCAAGATGCAACAACTAGTTTTTCTGATGGTTTCAGAAAAGCAGCCGTAGTGGATTATCGGTCTGGAACGAGAGCTTACACTTCAGATTTCACTCCGTTTTTCGGTCCTGTTCCTAATTTGCTAAACGTTTATGCTGCTAGTGGTCTGGGATCAACGGGCTTAACTGCCGGACCTTTAGTTGGAAAAGAATTGGCACAATTGGTATTAAAAAGACCAACTTCTCTACCTCTAGAAGATTATCCTATCGAGAATTATATACAGTCAATCAAATAAAAGATTTTAATTTGTAATACTGAGGGTTATGATTACTATGGTTTTCCTTTAATAAAATTCTCAGGTTTTTTTGAGTTAATTTCTTAAGATTCCTAGGGTGAGTCTAGCCGGCCTGTACTTGACAAACAAATAAATAATTAAACTGGATCTCGTCTAACTACTGCATTGGTTATTAGAGTCCAAAAGATCCCTTTTATCTTCCAGATAAAAGGGATCTTTTGGTTGATTCATTATTCTTCTAATCTATCCATTTCTGGTCTTCTTGTTAGAGATAGACCATACATACCAATACTAAAGGCTATCCACATCAGTCCTACAGAGTACCCTCCTATAATATCAGAAGGATAATGCACGCCCAGATAGACCCGGCTGATGCCTATTAACGCTACCAAAGCACCAAAACCAACTGTGGCAGCCACATATGTTATTTTCTTTCTAGCTAGTCGGATAAACAGAAAGATCAGTGCCCCATATACAATCATCGATCCCATTGCATGTCCACTTGGAAAGGAATAACCACCCTGGCTGATCAAATGCTCTACATCACTTGGTCGTTCCCTTTTAAAAATAAATTTCAGTATCTGATTTAACCCCCCGGCTCCTAAGGCCACTGTTAAGAAATACCATATCGATAACCATTTATTCTTAAATTTAAAAAGGATTACTGTACTAACAATTAAAGTAAATAGGGCTACAAACCACCCATCCCCAACTCGAGTAATTAGAGTGAACAAAATAGTCAATAAGGAATCTCTTTCATCATGAACTTCCCGACCAATCCAATCATCAAACATTCCCAATAGTCCCCACTCAAAGTAACTTGCTACTGCTAAGATCAAAAATGGAATGATCGTAATCATACCAAGATAAAACATAGTCTTGGGCTTCCAAAAAAGTTTTCTGTATTTATTTATTAATTCTAACATATTGTTCCTCCACTGACATTTACCTATTTTTGAAACATTTCTATCTTCCATTGTCTAACGTTTTGAAATATATTTCAAGTAACATCTTTTTTTATCAAAAACTTCTTTGACTTCTTTCGCTGCATTAGGTAAAGTAGTCAAGGGAATCTGAAATACTCCCCTCTTGATATCACCTCCAGTACTAGAATGTTACTCAAAAAAAAACAAGTCTGTTATACTGATAACATCCTATATTGGAAAAGTATAATCACTACTATAGAGGAGTTTGTTGTTAAATGAAAGTTTTTGATTACGAAGATATCCAATTAATCCCCGCTAAAGCAGTTGTTTCAAGTCGCTCAGAATGTGATACGACTGTAGAACTAGGTGGACGTCGGTTCATGATGCCGGTTGTTCCAGCTAATATGCAGACAGTAGTTGATGAAGAATTATCAGCTTGGTTAGCATCCAATGGTTACTTTTATGTCATGCATCGTTTTGATGAATCTGCACGTGCAGATTTTATAAAAAAAATGCATGAAAAAGAATTGTATGCTTCTATTAGTTTAGGAGTAAAAAAAGAAGAATATGATTTTGTCAAAAAATTAGCAGATCATCATTTAGTCCCTGAATATATAACAATCGATGTCGCACACGGTCACTCCCAAATGGTCATCGATATGATTACACATGTTAAAAATCACCTTCCAGAAACCTTCCTGATTGCCGGAAATGTAGGAACTCCGGAAGCTGTTCGTGAGTTAGAAAATGCTGGAGCTGACGCTACTAAAGTCGGAATTGGACCAGGAAAAGTTTGTACAACTAAATTAAAAACTGGATTTGGAACTGGCGGGTGGCAATTAGCTGCAGTTTCTCACTGTTCTAAAGCTGCGCGTAAACCGATTATCGCTGATGGAGGCGTTCGTACACATGGGGATATCGCTAAATCCATGCGTTTCGGTGCTACAATGGTTATGATTGGTTCACTATTTGCCGGACATGATCAATCTCCAGGTAAATTGGTCGAAGTAAACGGCCGTCCTTATAAAGAATATTTTGGTAGTGCTTCTGCACATCAAAAAGGAGAAAGAAAGAACGTAGAAGGTAAAAAAATGTTAACACCTTATAAAGGTGATATTTCAGATACCTTACTTGAAATGAAACAAGATTTACAATCTTCAATATCCTATGCAGGTGGCAACGATATTGAAGCACTACGTAAAGTAGATTATGTTATTGTTAAAAATTCTATTATGAATGGTGAAAACTATAATGCTAGTGGAATTGACGTTCCAGATAGCTTTGCTACTTCTTCTAATTTCCAACCTTAAAAAAATGCACCAATCAGTTCAATAGGAACTGGTTGGTGCTTTTTTATTCTTTTCTATTAATTTCTATAATAATAAATACAACAAAATACAATACTATAGCAAAAAGTACTAAGAAAAATATCCAAAAAGGTATGTCAAAAAATATGTAAAAAAACAGAAACATGATAAATGAGAATAATGGATACCATACTAATGTTTTAGGATCAAATTCAGGTTGCGACATACTGACTCACTCCTAAACTGAAAGTTTCAAATGTGACAAAATTTCCTGAACAGTCAACTCGACATCTATATTCTCAATTATAAGATCTGTTTCTTTTGGTGGGATTAATTCATTATTCTCATGACTATGACTAATTCTTTCAGCAATTTTTTCTTCACTATCTCCCCGTTTTCGCATCCGTTCTATCATCGTTTCTTTGGAAATATGAATAAAAACAACAACAGTCTCATTGGGAAAGAAGTTTTTCATAGCTTCTGCTCCATTGCGGTCTAAAGAAACATGAACGATATCATGTATATTCAAAGCATTACTGACCTCAGACTTTGTAAGACCATAAACTTTATGATTATAAATGGTCTGTTCAATAAAATCTTCCGGGTTCATGTCTTCCATCTTTTTGAAGTGATAATCTATACCATCCTGCTCACCAGCACGTGGCTCTCTTGTGGTCGTTGTCACGAGTTTGGGAATCCCTCTACGTGTGAGTTCTTCTCCTACTGTAGTTTTACCACTACCACTTGGACCAACCATAACAATAATGCATTTATTTCTCATAAACACTCTCCTTGGAATGTAAAATGATCATCCACCTAAAGTAACATCCGTTTTCTGGTACCAGCCTAACGCATCAAAAAGGTGCTGATCTTTATAGTCTGGCCAAAATTCATTAATGACATAAATATCAGAATAAATAGATTGAATCGGTAAAAAACCACTTAACCTACGGCGTCCGCCCCATCTTAAAACCATATCCATACGAGAAATATCTTTAGATGCAATGTGGTTAATTAAATCCTCAGATTCAATAGCTGTTTTGTTTTTTAAAGCATAATTCAAATCCCAGTTCCAACCATAATTCACTAAGAAATTAACTTTCATTTTGCCTTCGCCGAATCTAGTACGATTCATCGCGTAGGGTAAAAGTTCCTTAGGAAATACTTTTGAATCTGTATTGCCAATTACCATAAGATCAGCATCACGTTTTTTTAATTCATTTACAGAATCTACGCATGCTTTCTGAAACGCCTTTGTTTGCAGAGAAGGACGCTTTACATTATCCATTGTAAATCCATAAAAGGTCATCTCTTCTACTCCAAGCTTTAAGCATGCTTCATATAAGTCTAAGCCTGGATCAATTCCATGATTATACCCATCTTTTTTTGGCAATCCTCGACCGACTGCCCAACGGCGGTTGCCATCTGGAATAACTCCAATATGCTTCGGCATACGTTTAAATTTTTCCATTCTCTTTACAAGTCTCCTTATACCGTATTCCCTAATTATTGTATATTAATTTTTTATTTATTCTTATACTCTATAATACCGTTTTTATACCCCTATCTTCAACTCACAGGACCATTTTTTATTATTTAATCATATTATTCTATTAAAGTCTGTCTATTTTCATAGCGTAGTGATAAAATATAAGTGATAAAACGATATCATGATGGATATCATTAGGGAGGTTATCTATGTTTAAGGGGAAAAAACGAGAAAGAAAATTCTACTATTATTCTAGCTTAATTTCAATTGCTCTACCCATTGTTATACTGATCCTAGAATATTTCGTATATGAAGATTCTACTATTTTGGATTCTGGTTTTCGAACGTTTTTCATTACTTTTATGTGGATCCTGTTAGTTTTAGCAATTGCTCGTGCACTTCATAATTATAGAAAGTTAAAAGAAATTTCTAATAAACAAGAAGATAATAAATAACGCTACAAAAAAGATATTAGAAAAGTTCTATCTTTAGAGACTGTATATACCGAAATATTTACTAGTCATTCAAAGCAGTAAGGAGGTTAAATATGTTTAAGAACGAGCGAAATAAACGACTATTCCATATTGTTAGCAATTTATTTATTGCAGGTATCTGGACATGGCTTTTATATGTTCAGTCTCAAATCGACTATCCAACTACACTTGAATCCAATTTCCAAAAAGCTTATATGTTCATACTTGTTACGTTTATCATTGCGACCATTGTTCGTATAGGCTATCACTTCTTCAAACTCAAAAAATATACTGCTGCCAAAAACGCCAAAAAGCTCTCAAAATCACATTAAACAAAACCGCCCACTACATAAAAATAGTAAGCGGGCGGTTTTATTTAAAATTCAGTCTTCAATCATAAGATACAGAAGATATCCATTGCATTTTGCATTCTTCTTCTAGAGTCTCTGAATCCAATTCTTTACTAACGCAATTAAATCCTTGGGAAAGATAAAAGTTTATTGCTGGAACATTTTTCACATATACTGAAAGTTCTAAACTCTTGTACTCTTTTTTTACAGTTGATAATAACTCTTTACCAATCCCCTTTTTCCTGAAACGCTTATCTACAAAAATTCCTGCTATATAATTATCTACCATCCCTAAAAATGCATATACATTTCCATCCTGTTTATACAAATATATAATGGCTTTATTTAATGACTCCTTAACGGATATATAATTTTCCGTCCAATATGATTCCTTTATAAAATGATGGGCTTCAATATTTACATCCAACCATATGTTAGAAATAGTTTCTAATTCATTTACCATTAGTTTTTGTTTTTTCTCAATCATATTTTATGCTCCTTCTTTAAACTTATCTTTATGCTAAAGAAACGCACTCATTAAGCCACCTCCTTTTTAACCTTTTCTTTTTCGCTAAATAAAAACGACTTTGAATTCTTCATAGATAAGACGGTGGTTTTCGCTGAATTCGATGTCTAATTCTTCTTTATAATACCTAGGGAAAAAGTCTAGATGCGCTTTTTTCCAATATTCTAATGACAGATCTCCTTCACCTTCTTTTCTTGCATGTTCTTTTGTAACTTTATTAAATGGTATCGTTTCAACATTTATATTTTCAATCACACATATAGGCGAGTCTTCACTATCCAATACAATAGAAAGCTGTCCTTTGTAAGGTTTAGTTTCGTCTTCTGCGTATAAATCATACCCGCTTGAAGTACCTGTTTTTTTCCCTTGTAGTACAAGCTTTCCTAACTCATCAGCCATTTCTGCAGTATCACCAAAAGAAAAAATTTCTACCTCGGTTTCAAGACTTCTGTTTGTTGCTTTTAAAAATGCATTTTTATATTGTTCAATTTTTTGATTCATCATTTAACCCTTCTTGAAACTTTATATCTTGCATTTTAACATAATTCTATTTAAAAAGAGTCTAACTTTCCATGATTATAGGAAAGTTAGACTCTTTTTAGATTAATTTCTAAAATATTTAGCGGCTTTTCATCAATAGCTTGATTGCCTGCTGAATTTTTTCTTCTTCAGTGTCTTGACCATTTTGGTTGTTCTGCACGCATTCAACAAGGTTTTCAGCAACGATCAATCCAATCGCTTTGTCTAAACTCGACCTTACAGCTGAAAGCTGGGTAACAATTGCAGCGCAATCTTTTTCATCTGCAATCATATTTAATACCCCTTCCAATTGACCTTTAGAACGTTTTAATCGATTGACAATTTTCGCATTGTATTCCATTAAACCGTTTCTCCTCTCCAAGCAGAGATTCCACCAAGGACATTCGTTACGTTATACCCTTCTTTAGATAGGAAATCACAAGCAGCTGCCGAACGCCCGCCTGAATGGCACATAACATAATAAGTTTCCTTATTGTCTAGCTTATCCTTAAGTTCAGCTAATTCACTTAATGGGAAATGTTGAGCACCATTCAAGTGCCCAGCATCCCATTCGTCTTGCTCTCTTACATCGATTAATTTAATGTCTTTGTTAGCCCATTTTTTTTCAAACTCATTCATTGATATTGAATTATACATTATTTGATTATCCTCTCTGGTCTGATCGTCGAATAAAGTGCAAATGCTCCATCTAGATTTTTGACTTTATATCCGTTCTGTTTAAGCAATCTCTCTGCAATATAACTGCGTAGACCACTATGACAACTTACAATCACCGGTTGATCTTTGGGAATTTCTGATATACGTTCTCTAAGTGAATCAAGTGGTATATTTAATGCATTTGGTAATTGGCCGTTTGCAATGAGTTCAGATTCATTTCTTACATCCAGTAAAATATGCCCATCAGACTGTTTTTCTTCAAGCTCGTGCCATTGAATAGATTCACTAACTCCTTCAATTATGTTTAAAGCTGCATACCCGGCCATGTTTACTGGGTCTTTAGCAGAACCAAAAGGCGGTGCATAGGTGAACTCTAATTCAGGTAAATCCTGAATGGTCAGACCTGCTTTGATTGCTGTCGCTAAGATATCGATACGCTTATCAATTCCATCTGTTCCGGCTGCTTGAGCACCATAAATTTTCCCAGAAACTGGATTAAATAATAACTTCAATAGGACGGTTCCAGCATTTGGATAATATCCAGCGTGACTTTTCCCTTGAACATGAATAACATCATATTGTTCCCCAGAATTTTCCAACTGCTTTTCGTTCAATCCTGTTGAAGCTGCAACTTGTTCAAATACACGTACAATTGCTGTTCCAATACTTCCTTTATTAAAGCGGTTCAGCCCACTAATTATATCTGCTACCTGTCTTCCTTGACGATTTGCTGGAGAAGCCAGTGCAATCATCGTATCTTGATTGTTGATTTGCTGCTTAACCACAATAGCATCTCCCACAGCATAGATATCTTTCTGATTGGTTTCATAATGATCATCAACCACTATTCCTCCGCGGAACCCAGTTTCGATACCAGCCGTCAAAGCTACATCCGTATTGGGTTTAACCCCTACTGATAACAAGGTAAGATCACTATCAAGCTTCACACCATTTTCAAGCACAACGACCTTCCCGCTTTCTTCAAAAGCAGAAGCAGCTAGCTCTGTATAGATTTCTACACCTTTATCGTGTAATTCTTTAGCGATATAAGCAGCCATTTCCTCATCTAACGGAGGCAAGACATGTGGAGCTTTTTCTACGATTGTAACCTCTAATCCTCGCTGCACTAGACTCTCTGCCATTTCTAATCCAATAAATCCGGCCCCGATAACTACTGCTTTTTCAGGTTTATGATTATCAATATATGCGGAGATTGCATCAACATCAGGAACAGATCTTAATGTAAAAATATTCTCCGCTTCTTTTATACCATCAATTGGTGGAATAAGCGGTTTTGCGCCTGGCGATAGAATCAACTTATCATATTCCAAAGTGTATTCTTCTTTATCATTTTTAACTGTAACTTCTTTAGTTTGAGCATTAATTGCAATCGCTTCGCTTTCAGGCCGGACATCCAAATTAAATCTTGCCTGCAGACTCTCAGGGGTCTGAACCAGTAACTTGCTGCGTTCCTCAATCTCACCTGCTACATAATAAGGCAATCCACAGTTTGCAAAAGAAACATAGGGACCTTTTTCTAAAATAATGATTTCTGCATCTTCATTTAATCTTCTTAGTCGAGTAGCAGCGGACATTCCCCCGGCAACTCCTCCAATGATTAAAATTCTCATTATAATTTTCCTCCTCTTGTAGAACCTGACCAAGCCATCATTCCTCCACGAACATTTACAACATCAGCATCTTTTTTTAATAATATTTTCGTTGCTTTTTTACTACGCATACCTGATTGACAGACTACATAAGTCTTTCCTTTTGGAGTGAAACTCTCTACTTTTCTTAATGGTACATTTTTCGCTCCTGGTATATGCCCACCGCGAAATTCATGCGGTTCTCTTACATCAATAATCTGAGGTTTGTCCATTAATTTTCTTTCTAACTCTTTCGTAGAAATTGCCGGTATTTTTTTAAATAACATATTACTGCTCCTATTCCTTCATTTATTTATATTCCTATCATTTTTACATAACTACACTTTTTTATGCGATTTCGTAATTATTTACTATCCGTTCAAATTTATCATGCAAATCATCCATTACTACAAAGCGTGCTTCGCGAAACATTTCTTTCCCTTCTATAAACAACAATAATGCCGGCACTGTAAAAACCGTATATTCTCCTGCTACTTCCGGGACATCATCTGCACTCACCTGCATAGGTTTTATCTCTGGAAATTCCTCTAACATTTCTTGGACTTTTGGTTTTACTGCATGACACACACTGCATCCTTCTCTTGATATATATATAAATGATACAGTATTCGCTGAAACAAAATTTCTGATTTCCTCAATCGAATTCGCTATAGGGAAATTAATCATCTTTTTCCTTCTTTCTTTTACCAATTTCCTTATTCCAAAATTTTCTATACGTTTTACAATTCACTAATGTCTCATCAACAACCCTAATATACCCCCTAGGGTATAAAATGTAAAGAGTTTTTCTTAAATTAACTTTAAATTTGTTTATTATCTGCTGAATTATTATAAAAAAACTGAGTGATATATGTATTTACACCTATATTTCACTCAGTTTTAATTCTATTTTTTATAATTATTTATAAAAATCTTTTCACTATTAAAATTTAGCCAGTTGTTCGCTCACTGCTTTTCCTTCTTCAAGGAAAACTTCTCTGTTATCATCTGGCACCATGGATCCTCCAGTAGCCCAGGCGATATGTGTTGCTTGATGTAGTTTATTTTCTAAGTTATTCTTTTTCAAGTAGTTTTGGCCTTCTTTGCTTACTAATAATTTGTGCGGACCTGCTAGTCCAGCCACAGCGGCTGGTTCCAGAAACACAGATTCCTTATCATACAGATTCCAAAGGAGCCGTCTGAATGTTTCATCTTTAAGACTATAGCCAGCACTGAAATAATTATGCATTAATTTAGCTACTAAACCAGATGTTCTAGGTACAGCTAACCCATCTGCTACAGTAATTCCGCCGAGTCCAATTTCTTCTACCGAAATCTCATCATAAAGTTTTGACTCTAAACCAAGTAACATACTAGGCATTTTAGTTGGCTCTGCAAAAATACAGTGAACATTATCTCCAAAAGCTTGTTTCAGTCCGAATGTGATTCCACTAGGAGATCCCCCAATACCACATGGTAAATAAACAAACAGTGGATGGTTCTCATCGACAATAATTCCTTTATCTTCAAGTTGTTTCTTCATACGATATCCCCCAACGGTATATCCTAGGAATAATTCTTCAGAATGTTCATCGTCTACAAAATAACTGTTAGGATTAGCATTAGATTCTGCACGCCCTTGCTCTACAGCTTTTGAAAAGTTCGTTTTATGCTCAATAACTTTAACACCTTTAGAACGCAAGTAATCTTTTTTCCATTGTTTCGCTTCAACCGACATGTGAACAGTAACATTAAATCCAAGCTTGCTGGCCATTCTTCCAACACTTATGCCTAAGTTCCCTGTTGTTCCAACTGCTATATGACGTGTTGCAAAAAAATCTCTGAATTCTTTACTGGAAAAAACCGAATAATCTTCCTCAATACTTTTGAGTAATCCTTGTTCTAACGCGATCGTTTCTGCATGTTTGAGAACTTCATAGATCGCACCTCTTGCTTTGATCGTTCCAGAAATCGGAAGCATATCATCTCTTTTCAGCCAGAGATTTCCTTCCACATTTTTATTATTGATCTCATTCAACCATTTTTTCATCGCTGTAATCTCTATTATTTCGGACTCAATGATACCATTTGATTCTTCTGTTTCAGGAAAAGCGATTTTAATGTACGGAGCAAATCTTTGTAATCGCGCCTCCGCATCTTCAATATCTTTCATTGAATATTTTGTTTTTCTATTTGCTTCTTCGACTGGTAAGTAAGATGGATTCTCCCAAAAAACTTCTAAACCAGAAGCAATCTCTTTGATTAACTGACTTTGTTCCGTAAACTTTCCTACGTGATGGTCTAACATAATAATCAATCCTTTCAAGTTCTTGTGTTTTTTATAGATTATAAAAAGTTAAATATTTTTGTCTATACATTCATCTTCGCATCCTGTTTATTGTAGCATAATTTTGTTGGTACAAAAGAGATAAATCATATTCAAATTAATTGCGCCTCACTTAATTATATTATTATGTGAATTCCTTGTTTTACTTAATAAATTATTGAGAGAATCTCTATCAATTCTCACTTTACTTTTAAATTTGCTATCGACTGGTTTCACTATCGATTTTTTCTGCCAAAATCGTTATACTAAGCATATTGAGAATTCTAGAAGGAGGGAAGCGTTGGAATCTTATCCAGTAGCTGACATATTAGATGTTTGCGTAGAAGCCGGACGAGTTATGCTTGAAAATGGAGCAGAAACTTATCGTGTAGAAGATACATTATATCGTATTGCTAAAAGTTATGATCTAGTTTATATCAACGTCTTTGTTGTCCCCACCGCATTGATTTTAACGGTCCAAGGTAGAGACAAACAGGATCATACTGAATTACTGCGAATGACAGATAGACAAACAAACCTTGAAAAAGTTGCTAAAGTAAATGACCTTTCTAGACAATTATCCCAACAGATTCTTTCACCTGATGAAGTAAAAGATAAATTAAAAGAAATAAAATATACGCCCCGGAATTTCAAGCAGTGGCAGAGAAACTTAGCCATTGCCTGTGCTTGTGGGTGTTTCCCTTTACTGTTCGGAGGAACCTATGAAGATATGTTACCTTCATTTATTGCTGGCGGTCTAGGTCATATGCTTTTTGATTTCGTAAACCGCTGGACGAATGTCAGTTTTTTTGCTGAAATGCTTGCTGCTTTTTTTATTGGCTTATGTGCTGTTCTATTTATTTCCTTAGGATTAGGAAATAATGTTGATACAATTATTATTGGAAGCGTGATGTGCCTAGTTCCCGGGATGGCAATCACCAATAGCTTCAGAGATTTAATGGCCGGACACCTTTTAGCAGGTGTAGCAGTCGTTGCAAAAGCCCTACTGACGGCCGGTGCAATAGGAATTGGCATTGCTATGGTATTAACATTTTTATAAGATACTGCAGAATACTCTAAAAACTTTATCACAGGGAGGAACTTACCATGTTACTGGATTATACTACTTATTTTCTTGCTGCATTTATAGCGACGATAGGCTTTGGGATTTTATATAATGTTCCTACCCGTACAATTCTAGCGTCTAGCTTAGCTGGTGCGACAGGTTGGGTTGTTTATCATTATTTATCCTTCCAGCTAGAGTTAGACTATTTTGTTGGTGCTGGAGCTGCTGCTTTTTTAGTGGCGAACTGCAGTCAATGGTTTGCTCGTTACTACCGAATGCCGGTAATCGTATTTGCAATCCCTGGTATCATTCCTTTAGTGCCTGGAGGATCTGCTTATAATATGATGCGTTCTTTTATTGAAGGTAATTCTGATCTCGCCTTTATGTACGCAACGGAAACGTTCCTTGTTTCAGGCGCAATTGCGTTAGGTCTTTCAGTCAACAGTGGACTGCTTCAGGCACTCTCTTCTAGAACATTAGGCAAAAGAGACAAACGATATCTCCCTTAATTTTGAATAATATCTTGCTAATATCCAGTAGAATTTTTACACAAATCTTTTTTCTCATTTTTTTGCGACTCAAAAAATTCTATATTTTTATACTTTACCTTAATTACGTAAAAAGCTATCGAATGCTTCTCAATAAGAGTCGCATCGATAGCTTATTTATTTTATCAATTATATACCAGAAGCAAGCTCTTTTGGCGAAAAAATAAATAGGAACGCCCGTACGCCAGCATTCAGACTATCACTTCACTCACTTTGCTTTATCCCCAATATCTTTGCGGTAAATAAACTGCGCATCATTCACCTTGTTCAGCTCACTGTAAATTTTTTCTTGCGCCTGTTCAATCGTTTCTCCAAAGGCTTCTAACAAGCAGACCCGACCACCATTTGAAATAAGTTTCGTGCCTTTATTTTTTACACCTGCATAATAGATATCAATATCCATTGTATCAAGAAAAGCCAACGGTATCCCTTTTTGATAATCTTCTGGATAGCCTTTTGCTGCAACAACTACACCTAAATCCACACCGGTTTCTTTCCATTTCAAAAGTGGTTCTTCATTGTTTAAGATAGTGGTAATTATTTCTGCCAGGTCGGACTCTAGTCTGTTTAAGACAACTTGAGTTTCTGGGTCTCCAAATCGCGCATTGAATTCGATTGTTTTCGGACCTGTTTCAGTTACCATTACTCCAGCATATAATACTCCTGTAAAGGGCGTCTGATTTTCTACCATTCCTTGTGCCACAGGTTTAAGAATTTTCTCTATGGATTCTTCTACTATTTCCTTTGAAATATGAGGGACTGGAGAATACGCTCCCATCCCTCCAGTATTCGGACCTTTATCTTGTTCTAGTAATCTTTTATGATCCTGGGAAATCTGCATCGGATAAACTTTTTCCCCATTCACAAAAGCCATTAGAGAAAATTCTTCTCCTTTTAAGCATTCTTCGATTACAACTGTTGAAGCAGACTTTCCATATTTATTTTCTTGCATCATTTCTGTCAAAGCCATTTGTGCTTCCTCTATCGTCTCCGCTACTACTACACCTTTCCCAGCAGCTAAGCCATCTGCTTTAATAACGATTGGAGCTCCTTGTTCATTGATGTATTGCTTCGCTTCTTCATATTGATTAAATGATTTATATTTGGCTGTGGGGATTTGCTTTTTGATCATTAATTCTTTTGCAAATTCTTTAGAAGCTTCAATTTTTGCGGCTTTTTTTGAAGGCCCGAATACTTTTAGTCCTGCATCTTTAAAGTCATCTGCTAATCCGTTAAGCAAGGGCACTTCTGGGCCGATAATCGTCCACTCGATATTGTTATCTTTCGCAAATTTTATCAATTGCGTATGCTCTAATTGGTCAATATCTATAACTTCTATACCATCTTTTTTCATTCCCGCATTACCGGGAGCACAAAATACAGTTTTTACTTTCGTACTTTGTTTTAACTTTTTAGCTAATGCATGTTCACGTCCTCCACTACCGATAACAAATAGATTCATAACAGTTCCTCTTTTCACAGGTTATGTAATAAACGAAAGAGATCCTACTCTCTTTCGTTCGTTCTTTAATGTCTGAAATGACGAGTAGCAGTAAAGACCATGGCAATACCATACTCATTTGCCTTATCAATAGAAGCTTGATCTTTAATACTTCCACCGGGCTGAATAATGGCTTTTATGCCATGTCTCGCTGCATATTCTACACTATCATCCATTGGGAAAAAGGCATCACTTGCCAGCACTGCACCTTCAGCCTGGTCTTCAGCTTGCTCGATTGCAATTTTCGCTGCTCCAATTCGGTTCATCTGTCCAGCACCAATTCCTAGTGTCTGGGTTGTATTACCGACAACAATGGCATTACTTTTAACATGTTTTACAACTTTCCAATTTAACGCTAATGCTTTTATTTGTTCGTCTGTTGGCTTTGTTTCCGTAACGACTTTCCATTCAGGCTTGTCCGATTCAGCTATCCAATCCTGAGCCTGAATCAGTAAACCACCTAGAACAGAGACCATTTCTTTACCCGCTTCAGCAGCTTTAGAAAAATCCAGTTCCAGTAGTCGGATATTTTTCTTGGAGCTCAGTAAATCGAATGCCTCTTTTGAAAAAGAAGGAGCAATAACGATTTCCAAAAAGATTTGATGTAGTTTCTCCGCTACGGCAAGAGAGACTTCACGGTTTATAACAACAATCCCTCCAAAGATAGAGATACTGTCTGCTTCATAAGCTCGATTAAAAGCTTCTTCAATTGTTTCACCAATTCCGATTCCACATGGATTCATGTGTTTCACTGCAACTGCAACCGGTTCGTCAAATTCACGTGCCATACGAATCGCTGCATCTGCATCTTTAATATTGTTGTAAGACAGTTCCTTCCCATGTAACTGTGTTGCTTTTGCGATAGAAAACCCACTCGCCATAGGATCTTCGTAAAATACTGCCGACTGGTGGCTGTTTTCTCCATAGCGCAGGGATTGCTTTTTATTATAAGTAACGGTTACCGACTCTGCGTCTTCTCCCGACAGTTCAGTTAAGTAATCTGCAATCAGCGCATCATAGCTGGCCGTATGGCGAAACACTTTAGCCGCTAATGCTTTTCTGGTTTCTAAGCTTGTTTGGCCATTTGTCTGCAGTTCTTCTATTACCTTTGTATAATCTGCTGCATCAACCACCACTGTAACCGAAGCAAAATTCTTTGCAGCACTGCGCAGCATACTTGGGCCACCAATGTCGATTTGCTCAATCGCTTCTTCTGGTGTTACATCCATTCTTGAAATTGTTTCTTTGAATGGATAAAGATTTACACAGACAAAGTCAATCGGTTGGATGTTGTGTTCCTTCATTGCATCTAAATGACTATCTAAATCTCTACGACCAAGTAGTCCTCCATGAATCAGGGGATGCAAAGTTTTGACCCGTCCATCCATCATCTCTGGAAATCCAGTTACTTCATCAATAGAAACAGTGGGTACGCCGGCTTCATCAAGCACATTTTTTGTTCCGCCTGTTGAAATAATTTCAACTCGCTGCTTGACTAAAGCTTGTGCGAATTCTACAATATTTGTTTTATCTGATACACTGATTAATGCTCGTTTCATCTATATACCTGCTCCTTTTGTAGCGTTTCAATATACTGTTGAATAACTGCTGGATACAATTTATGTTCTACTCTGTGTATCCTTTCTTCAAGAGAATTGAGTGTTTCTTCGGGTTCAATCATGATTCTTTCTTGTGCCAATATTGGTCCTGTATCAATCCCCTGATCTACTAAATGAACCGTTACACCAGTTTCTATTGCTCCATCATTATAAGCATCCTTGATTCCTTGTTTTCCAGGATAATCAGGCAGCAAAGAAGGATGGATATTCAAAATCTTCTCAGGATAAACTTCAAGTAATGTATCTCCTACAATGCGCATGTATCCTGCCAAGACAATCAGATCGATCGAATGTACCCGTAGTTGCTCTAATATTTTTAATTCAAATTCCTTTTTTGATATAAAAGACTTAGGCAAAATAACTGCGGCAGGAATCTTTAATTTTTCAGCTCGTTTTAAAGCATAAGCCTCAACATTATCACAAACCAGCAACTCAAGACTTCCCTTGACTTTTCCGTGTTTGACCGCTTGGGCGACAGCTTCAAAATTTGTTCCGCTTCCCGAAGCAAAAATGGCGATTTTAATATTTTTTTCTTTATTCAAACACAATCGCCTCATTTGTATCTCCTGAAGATTCAACAACTTCACCTATTATAGCAGCTTTTTCTCCCGTATGTTTTAGCTCTTTCAGAACTTTCTCAACCTTATCTTCAGAAACGGCCAGTACCATACCGATGCCCATATTGAAAATCTCATACATCTCTTCAGGCTTTAATTGCCCTTCCTTTTCAAGCAATTTAAAAATACCCGGTATTTCCCATGTCCCTTTTTCTATCTTAGCTGCCAACCCTTCCGGCAGCATTCTAGGAAGATTTTCTACAAATCCTCCTCCAGTGATGTGAGAAATACCTTGTATCAATTGTTCTTTTATTAAAGGCAAAACGGCTGAAACATAAATTCTTGTCGGTTCCAGCAACTCTTCCCCAAGCGTTTTGCCGTTTAATTCTTCAAACATCGTTTCCAATGTATATCCATTCTTATCAAAAAACACTTTTCTTACTAGTGAATACCCATTTGAATGAATACCGTTTGATGGCAGTCCGATCAATTTGTCTCCAGCTTTTACTTTATCTGCTGTGAGTAATCCGGATTTTTCTGCTACCCCTACACAAAATCCTGCAAGGTCATACGCAGTTTCTTCATACATATCTGGCATCTCAGCTGTTTCTCCCCCAATTAACGCTGCGCCGGCTTGTACACACCCATCAGAAATTCCGGCAACGATCTGTTCCATTCGTTCTGGAACAGTTTTTCCTGTTGCAATATAATCTAGAAAATAAAGAGGTTCAGCTCCCTGAGCCAGAATGTCATTCACACACATTGCGACACAGTCGATTCCAATCGTATTGTGCTTGTCCTGCTGGATCGCCAGCAGCAGTTTAGTTCCTACGCCATCTGTTCCCGAAACGAGCACAGGTTCTTTAACCTCTATTTGAGATAAGTCAAACACCCCTCCGAAACCACCTAAAGCACCCATAACACCTAATCGTTCTGTTCGTTTTGCATGTTTCTTGATGCGTTCAACCGTTTCGTACCCTGCTTCAACATCTACCCCAGCGTTGGCATAAGCATTTCCCATTGTGCTAGATCTCCTATCTTCTTTTTGTGATTTAATTGATTCTAAAATTTTTATGTTGTCAGTGGAGCACGTTCATTGTTTTTTTCTAGTGTATTCCTGTAATCTTTTTCGTAATCATATAATGGCGTTGGATAATCACCAGTAAAGTAAGCCATACATAAGCCATTGTAAGGTGCGTCAAATTGTAGTCCAATAGATTCTACTGTTCCATCTACGCTTAAAAAGGATAAGCTGTCTGCTCCAATGGTTTCCCGGATTTCTTCCACTGTCTGCTCCGCTGCAATTAATTCTTTCTGATTTTGGATATCGATTCCATAAAAACATGGATATTTTAGTGGCGGTGAAGAGATTCGAACATGAACTTCTGCTGCACCGGCATCTTTCAAGAGCTGTACGATCCGTCTACTTGTAGTACCACGAACGATCGAATCATCAACCATGATCACTTTCTTCCCTGCTACGACCCCGCTGACAGCTGATAATTTCATTCGTACACCTTGTTCCCGCAATTCTTGCGTCGGTTGAATGAACGTTCTAGCAACGTACTGATTTTTCACTAATCCCATTTCATAAGGAATCCCACTTTCTTCTGCATATCCACTTGCCGCAGATAACGAAGAATTCGGCACACCTATCACCATGTCTGCTTCGATCGGCGCTTCCTGTGCGAGTCTTCTACCCATATTTTTTCTGGCCGTATGCACATTTACACCTGCAATATTAGAGTCGGGTCTAGCAAAGTAGATGTATTCCATAGAACAGATTTGAAGCATTGTATCTTCTGTATATTTCTCGATCTGGTAACCATCATCATTTACGATGACGATTTCTCCAGGTTGAACAGAACGAACAAACGTCGCTCCAACTACATCTAATGCACATGTCTCACTTGCCAAAACATAAGCACCATTCTCCAACTGCCCGATCGACAGAGGTCTGAAACCATTCGGATCAAGTGCTCCAATCATGGCATCTGGAGTCAGAATCAAGTAGGCAAATGCGCCTTTAATGGCGTTCAAGCTTTCTTTGATTCTTTCCATCAGCGTGCTTTGTTTACTTCTGCGAATCAGATGCATCAAGATCTCTGTATCAGAATTAGAATGGAAAATTGCACCTTCTTTTTCTAGACCTTTTCTCAAAGTCGTCGCATTGATTAGATTCCCATTATGCGCGAGCGCCAATTCTTCATCATGAAACTTGAACAAGAAAGGCTGAATATTTAAAATACTGTTGCTTCCTGCTGTACTGTACCGAACATGACCAATTGCTGCGTCTCCTGTCAATCGTTCGATTTCTCTTTCATCCTTGAACACTTCTGAAAGCAAACCTAAATCTCGGTGTCCTTTTAAACGACCATGATTATTGGCAACAATCCCCGCTCCTTCTTGACCGCGGTGCTGCAGGCTATGCAATCCAAAGTAATTCAGTCTTGCTGCCTCTGAGTGTCCCCAAACACCAAAGACGCCGCATTCTTCATTTAAGCTTTTGATTTCAGCAACCAAGGAATCGCCTCCTCCCATACCTTTTTTAGTTCATTGGTTTCTAATTCGGTTTTCTCATCTTGTGTTTTTATGACGACTGTTTTTGAATCTGTCACTTTACCGATCTCAGTAACATCTTGATCAAATAATGCTTTTACTGCCGTTGCATTTTCGGGTTTCACTGACAGTACGAATCTGGATGGTGATTCAGAGAATAACCAATCTTTTGGCATATCAACCGTCACGTCCATACCGAATCCTTTTTTAAAGGCTGATTCTGCTAAAGCTACTGCTAGTCCACCTTCAGAAAGGTCATGAGCACTTTGAATCCATCCTCGTCTGATCGCTTCCAATACTTTATCTTGAATGTCCTTTTCTTTTTCAATATCAAAGTCGAAAAGTTCACCTTCTATACGACCAAGCTGCATTTTCTGAATTTCCGTTCCGTTAAAGTCAGGTTTTGTTTCGCCAACTACAAAAATCTTATCCCCAATTTGTTTAAAGTCAGAAGTGGTTACATGAGCGAGTTCTTTGACTAACCCGACCATCCCGATCATTGGTGTAGGATAAATGGCTTCACCGTTCGTCTCATTGTATAAAGAAACATTTCCCGAAATCACTGGGGTTCCAAGTGTTTCACAAGCTTTTGAAATGCCATCAGCAGACGTCCAAAGTTCCCAGAATACTTCTGGTTTATCCGGATTTCCGTAATTCAGACAATCTGTAATCGCTAGTGGTTCTCCTCCGCTTGCTACAATATTCCTTGCTGCTTCTGCGACAGCCATCTGTCCGCCTCTTTCCGGGTTCAGATAAAGGTATCTGGCATTGCAGTCTGTCGTCATTGCTAAAGCTTTCTGGGTTCCGCGAATCCGTAAGACAGCCGCATCGCTTCCCGGTCCTACGACAGTATTCGTGCGGACCATGGAATCATATGTTTCAAAAATCGATTTTTTCGACGCGATTGTTGGTTGTTTTAATAACTGCTTCAACGTTTCCCCTGCATTGGTTACGACAGGCTCAAATGCTTTTAATGCTTTAAATCTTTTGATTCTCTCTGGCTCAGTGTAAGGTTTGTTGTAGACAGGCGCTTCTTCTGCCAGTGCATCGACTGGCAAGTCTGCTACTTGTACTCCATGATGGAATAAACGGTACTGCCCATCGTCTGTAACATGTCCAATATTTACAGCATCTAATTCATATCTTGAAAACAGTTCTTTAACGCTGTCTTCCGATCCTGCCTTCACACAGATTAGCATGCGTTCCTGTGATTCGGACAGCATCATTTCATAAGGCGTCATATTGGTTTCACGTTGCGGGACATCATCTAGATTCAGTACCATGCCGCTTCCCGCTTTTGAAGCCATTTCTGAACTGGATGAAACAAGACCGGCAGCACCCATATCCTGGATTCCGATCAATATATCCTGATAGTTCTGGATCAGTTCCAGACAAGCTTCCATCAATAATTTTTCCATAAATGGATCTCCAACTTGAACCGCTGAACGTTCAGATTCTTCTCCATCACTGAATTCTTCGGAGGCAAATGTGGCTCCATGAATACCATCTCGACCTGTTTTGGCGCCTACATACATAATCGTATTGCCGACACCTTTTGCCTGGCCTTTTTGAATGTCTTTATGGTCGATCAAGCCCACACACATCGCATTGACTAGTGGGTTTCCTTTGTATACTGGGTCAAACCCGATTTCGCCGCCGACAGTCGGGATTCCAATACAGTTTCCGTATCCACCAATTCCAGCTACGACTTCTTCCAGCAAGTATTTTGTCCGTTCATTGTCTAATTCGCCAAAGCGAAGTGAATCCAGTAATGCGATTGGACGCGCACCCATACTGAAAATATCGCGGATGATTCCGCCAACTCCAGTAGCTGCTCCTTCATAAGGTTCAACGGCAGAAGGATGATTATGGCTTTCTGCTTTGAAGACAACTGCCTGTCCATCACCGATATCAACAATTCCGGCTCCTTCTCCAGGACCTTGTAAAACTTGTGGACCGCTAGTTGGAAACTTACGTAAAACTGGTTTAGAATTTTTGTAAGAACAATGCTCACTCCACATCACTGAAAACAGTCCAGTTTCCGTATAATTCGGTAAGCGTCCCAGAATATCTTCTGAGATCATGCGATATTCTTCGTCCGTTAAGCCCCATTCTGCATAGATACGCTGTTCTTTAACGGTTTGTGCTGTCGGTTCCTGAATGGTTTTCATACGTTAGCGGTCTCCTTTACAAAGTTCTTGATCATGGACTGAAAGAACCTTAAGCCGTCACTTGAGCCAAGCAATTCTTCTGTTGCTCGTTCAGGATGTGGCATCATACCCAGTACATTTCCCTTTTTGTTGATGATTCCTGCAATATCTGCTACTGAACCATTAGGATTCTCTGACGCATAGGTGAAGACGATCTGATTATTTCTTTCCAGTTCTTCCAAGGTTTCTGGGTCGCAGTAGTAGCTGCCTTCTCCATGTGCAATCGGAATCGTTAATTGTTCGCCTTGTTCATATAATGAAGTAAAATTCGTCTTGTTATTTTCAACTTTCAATTGGACAGATTTGCAGATAAAGTGCAGATGTTTATTTCTCTGTAATGCACCTGGAAGCAAGCCTGCTTCTACTAAAATCTGAAATCCATTGCATGTACCAAAAACTGGCTTGCCTTCTTCAGCGAAACGTCTGACTTCGCTCATAACATTTGAAAAACGAGAGATTGCACCACTTCTCAGATAGTCTCCATATGAGAATCCCCCAGGTAAAAGTATCCCATCAAATCCATCTAAACTTGTTTCCATATGTGAGACGTATTCAGCTTTTTCGCCAACACCATCTCTGATTGCGTGAAGCAGATCCACATCGCAATTTGAACCGGGGAATTGAATAACTGCAAACCGCATAGTTATACCGTCTCCTTTACTGCTTCAATTTCATAACGGTAACTTTCCATTACTACATTAGCGAGCAACTTATCACAAATGGTTTCAATCGTTTCTTCAACTGTTCGGTCTGCTTGTTTTGCTACTTTGATTTCAAAATACTTTCCCATTCTGATATCTTCAATCTCATCGAATCCCATACGATGAACAGCACCGCGTACGGCTTCTCCTTGAGGATCTAGAATGGATTCTTTGTAGGTTACATATACTTTTACGTTATACATGATCAGTTCTCCTTTTAAAGTTGGTTTAAACGAGTCAAAACTTCCTGATAAAGCGGAATAATATCTCCCAGATCTTTTCTGAACACATCTTTATCCAGACGGTCATTTGTATCCAAGTCCCATAAACGACAAGTGTCTGGTGAAATTTCATCTGCCAGTATGATGGATCCATCACTTGTCTTTCCGAATTCCAATTTGAAATCAACTAGTCGAATGTTCATTTTTTCAAATAATCCAATCAACACTTGATTAATTTCCATTGCCTTTTTTTTGATTTCCAAAACTTCATTATCCGTAGCAAGCTTTAATACGCGGACATGATCATCATTGAGAATAGGATCGTTCAATGCATCTTCTTTTAAATAAAATTCTAATATGGGGAATGAGAGTTTTTCTCCTTCTTCTACGCCTAAACGCTTGGAAAAACTTCCTGCAGCTACGTTACGAACGACAACTTCCAGTGAAAACATACTGACTTTTTGTATGAGTTGCTCTGTTTCAGAGAGTTGTTTAATGAAGTGACTATTGATTCCTTTTACTTTTAACTTTTCAAATAGCATACTAGTAATTTGGTTATTCAATTTACCCTTACCGGTAATATTTTCTTTCTTGGCACCATTACCTGCTGTTGCTTGATTTTTATATTTGACCCAAAGAACATCTGGATCATCGGTCTCATAAAGCTCTTTCGCTTTTCCTTCGTAAAGCAACTCTTTTTTTTCCAAATAAAGTTCTCCTCTCAAGAATAAACAAATAAAACACGAACAATTTTCATTAAACAATTAACCAATGTATTCATTTAACTTCATACTAAATATACTCCCTATCATAGTCAACCTATTAGCGAGTATTTGCCATCTTATTTTAATATATAGTTCGCCTTTTAATATACTTAAAAATTTTTAAAAATTAAAAAGCAGATTATGACTAAAAAACCCGAACTATACAATTTATTTTAAAGCATCTATCTCTTTAAATTTATCAAAATTTTTCTCCCTTATTATAAAATTTAATTGTTTTTATGATGTACTCTTGTTATAGTGAACCTAACTTACTTTTAGGAAGAGAAGTGACATTTAATGATGAGAATCGAAGTATGGTCAGATTATGTTTGTCCATTTTGTTATATCGGTAAAAGAGAATTAGAACAAGCTATTAGAGAAACTGGATTGGCCGGTAAAGTTTCCGTCGAATTTAAAGCTTATGAATTGGATCCTACAACTTCTATAGAAGATGACTCGCCGGTTAAAGAAAGCTTGATGAAGAAAAAAGGAATGTCTGAAAGTCAAGTTGAAGGAATGTTTGAAAGCGTAGCAGATCGTGCTAAATCTGTAGGATTGAACTATGACTTTTCTAAAATGAAAAATGCGAATACAAAAAAAGCGCATCGTCTGGCTAAATTTGCGGAGAGCCAAGGCAAAGGATCAGATATAGATGAAGCATTATTATCTGCTCACTTCACAGATAACCTTGCATTGAATGATGACGAAGTATTGTTGAGTATTGCAGAGTCAGTAGGACTATCACAAGAAGAGGCTCAGGCAGTACTTTCTAGTGACCAATATGCAGATGAAGTTGCTCAAGATATAGAAGAAGCGAGAGCAATCGGTGTACAAGGCGTTCCTTTCTTTGTATTAGAACGTAAATACGCGATTTCAGGTGCGCAACCGCAAGCCTTGTTCCAGGAAACCCTACAGAAAGTCGCAGACGAAATGGGGATCAAGCCCGGTTTACAATTGGTCGGCGACAGCAATGAAGGCTTATGTGAAGACGGCAGCTGTGCATTTTAATTAATTCTCAATCAGTCGTCCTATTAAATAATTGAGCTAAAAAGTCGATATCTGTCTGCTATAACAGAAGATATCGACTTTTTTTGATTATTAATTTGATTCTGCTGGCAAGTTTTTTATTTACACTATTTTGTTACAACTCTCAAAATTCAAGAACTGACTTGTGTCCTTACAAAAAGCACTGCATTACCGTATTGCCTATGCTTACGTCTTTCGCTATTTAATTTAAATTATCAGCACATAATTCATAAAAGCGTCCAGTTATTTTTATATAGTATTGATTTTGTATCTAGATTATCATACAATCACTTAAGAAGTAACTTACTTTTCGAAACCTTAAATAACTGAAATGAGGGATTATATGTTAAGCAAAGATGAATTGCCTTTTTGTCCAGTTGCTACCACGGTAGATTTAATCGGAAACAAATGGAAATTATTGATTATGCGCGAACTACTTAAGGGAACCAAACGATTTAATGAATTGCACAAATCAATAGAAGGTATCAGTCAGAAAGTCTTAACGGAAAACTTGCGCAAAATGGAAGAAGACGGTATTATCAGTCGCAAAGCGTATGCAGTGATTCCTCCAAAAGTTGAATATTCTTTAAGTGAGTTAGGAGATTCATTACGACCAATTATTAATTCAATGAGTGACTGGGGAACAAGTTATATTAAAGAAAATTTGATGTAAAAAAGATGATTCAAGAAATATTCTTTCTTGAATCATCTTTTTTATTTAGTCGGTTATTTCTGTTTAACTCTCCTTAACGAGAGTATGTTTCAATAGTTGAAAAATATTTTGAGCCAAATCCATCTAAAATATTTTTTACTTCTTCATTTGGTTCACCATATACAGTACAGCTTGTTACCGTACCCAATGCCATAAATCTGTCAGCAAAATTTTCATTAAAATGTGCTAAGTGATCAGCTGTAGCTTGATTACTTTCGTAGTGTTCTATGGTATGACAAATATTTCCATTTAATGCCCAGTGATAGTTTAACGTTCCGAGTTCTTTTGCTGTACTTTCTACCATTTCTTTTGCTAATTCGCGTAATGCCTCTTCTTTTCCTTCAGAGACTTCTAGTTCCACTAAATATAAAATACCATTTGACATATTATTTCCTCCTACTATGATGTTGTTAAACAATTTTGCATTAATTTAATGATTCAAAATAATCTTGTGCAACTTTTTGATAATCTTCTCCATCAATATCCACTTGAGCATTAAGTTCAATAACTGTTTCTGTATCTAAGTTTTCGTTGATACCATTAATGATTGTTTCTATTTCCGGATTTTCTTCTAGAACGTCTTGACGAACAACAGGAACAAGATTATACGGTGGCCAGAATTTTTTGTCATCTTCTAAAATAGTGAACTCATCGGTATTAGACAATTGTCCTTCTGTCGTATAGGCAGGAGTTGCGTCTGCTTCATCATTCAGTAAGACTTGATACTTCAGACTATTATCGTAAACTGTTGAAGATTGGAAGTTAAACTCTCCATACACCTGTTCCAAACCAGGCAAACCATCTTCACGCTGATCGAATTCACCTTGAGAAGCAAAACGGATTTTATCCGCATTCGCTTGTAAATCACTCAATGTTGTAATGTCATATTCTTCTGATACACTCGTCTTGATTGCAATACCGGCAGAATCATTCGCTTCTGCATATTCAAGGGTCGTTAATACTCCATCTTCTTCATATGCTTCTTTAACTGTTTCTGCAACAGAATCCGGATCAGTTTCCAATGGAAGTTCAAAGATCGTTAATAAAGCTGTACCTGTATATTCTGGATACAAATCTACTTCTCCATTTTCAATAGATTCTGGAATGACTGAACTTGCAATATTCGGTACTCTTTCAACAGTATATCCTTGATCTTCTAATGCTAGAGCATAGAGTTCACTGACTACTAAGCTTTCAGTAAAATCTTTTGAACCAACTTTTATTTCTTTGTTTGACTCACTAGATGAACAACCTGCTAAAAGCAATACAAAGACTGCAGCTAAAATACTTACAATTTTTTTCATAATTAGATTCCTCGCTTTCTTACTCTATTGTAAGTCGATAGTCATTAGTTGAGAAGTACGCACTTTTTTATTAGTCACTTACCTTTTTGTAAGTATCTAATAAAAAAGTGCGTACTTCTTTTATTTATTTATAAATTTATAATGAAAATAGAGAGGAGTTATTAATATGGATTCTCTAGAAATTTTTTTTACAGTCATCAATCATCCTATAAAAATTATGGTTTTAAAATTTATGGAAGAAAGTGAAGGAACAAATGTATCCTTTAATGAATTAATGGATTTCTTTTCAATTGATTGTTTATCCCCAGAGAGATTACTCTTAGTAACAAGCATATGGGAAATGTATAATGATCAATTATTGATAAAAATAAACCATTATTCAGGAACACGATTTGAATTGACCAAAAGAGCACGGGAATTAAATAAAATTATTACTGATTTTGACTACTGGTTAGAATCTCATCAGTTTTATGGAGGAGTTTAATTTGTTGACAGAAATCATTCAATATTTTGAAAGCAATGGAACTCAGTATGCAGAATACCTCATACAGCATATTCGATTAAGCATGATTGCTTTACTGATTGCCTTGATTATAGGAGTTCCTCTGGGATATATCAGCTATAAACATAAGAAGGTTGCTGAATTTTTCACAACGTCCTCTCAGTTACTAAGAATCATTCCAAGCTTAGCCATTTTATTTATCTTAATTCCAATTATTGGTGTAGGAGAATTACCTGCTTTAATTGCCCTGGTCTTTTTAGCTATTCCACCCATTCTGATTAATACAATTCTTGGATTCAATGAAATTCCTGCCATTACAAAAGAAGTCGCTGCAGGATTAGGTATGAACTCAAATCAATTAATGCTCAAAATCGAAATTCCCTTAGCCATCCCTTTTATATTAAATGGGATAAAGTTATCATTAGTAGAGATCATCGCTAGTGCTAATCTTGCAACCTATATTGGTGCCGGCGGCCTTGGAACTTTAATTTTTACTGGCTTAGGATTATACCGCATGGACTTATTATTGATTGGTGGAGGAACCGTTACGATCCTATCCTTATTCAGTATGTTTATCCTAGACTGTATTATTAGAAAGGTGTCGAAAAACCGTGTCGAATTCAGCAATTAATTTTAAACATATACAAAAAACTTTTGGAGCAGAAACAATCATTGAAAATCTTTCCTTTGAGGTAGAAGCTGGAGAATTTATTACAATATTAGGTTCCTCAGGATCTGGTAAAACAACAACATTGAAAATGGTTAATCGCTTAGTTGAACCTGATAGCGGAGTGATTGAAATTAACGGACAGAATATCGAACAAATCAATTTGATTGAATTGAGACGAAAAATTGGATACGTAGTCCAACAAATCGGTTTATTTCCTCATCTGACCGTTGAAAAAAATATTGCGACAGTCCCGGAGCTATTAGGTTGGGATAAAACAAAAACTCAGTCTCGTGTAAAAGAACTGATGGAATTAGTCAAACTTCCTTATGAAGAATATAGTGATCGTCACCCAAATCAGCTATCTGGCGGACAACAACAGCGTATAGGAGTGGCTAGAGCCTTAGCAGCTAATCCTCAGATCATGTTGCTTGATGAACCTTTTGGTGCGGTAGATGCCATCACAAGAAAAGAACTGCAAAAACAAATCAAACTGATACACCAGGAACTAAATGGAAAAACTTTCCTATTTGTCACACATGATATCAATGAAGCCTTTTATCTTGGAGACAAAGTAATGATCATGGACAAAGGAAAAATCAGTCAATATGATACACCTAAAAATATTATTAAAAATCCCGAGACTGAATTTGTCAAAGATCTGTTAGATACCATTTATGAAGAAGAGTCTCTATGGAGGATGTTAAAATGATTGAGTACTGGCGTGATTACCATACAAGATTGATAGAAGCATTATTAGATCATTTACAGTTAGTCACCATATCTATAGTCGTAGCGCTGGCTATTGCGATGGTCGTTATTCTTACTTGTTTAAATAATCAAAAATGGGTAAGTAGTTTAACTTATTTTTTTTCAGCACTATATTCTATCCCCAGCTATGCTTTTTTTGCCCTTTTGATTCCCTTAAGTGGTTTAGGAACCACTACGGCTGTCATTGTTTTATCCTTATATAGTGAATATATTCTATTACGCACATTTTCAACAGGTATTAAACAGATTGACCCTACGATTATTGAATCTGCCAGAGGAATGGGCATGACTGATCATCAAGTTTTTTTCAGAATCCAATTACCTCTAGCCTCTAAATCCATATTCAGTGGTATTCGTTTAGCGTTGACTTCAATCATCGGAATAGCAACCATTGCAGCTACAATCAATGCTGGTGGCTTAGGAACTGTTTTATTTGATGGATTAAGAACACAAAGCATAGTAAAAATTGTCTGGGGATCACTGCTGACAATCTTTTTATGCATTTGCAGTAATGTCATTTTATATTTAATTGAAAAGTTCACTTTAAGAAACTTAGAATTGGAGGACTAATATGAAAGCAGTAACTGTTTACGAAGCTGGAGGACCCGATAAATTAATTTATGAAGAAGTACCAAAACCAGTTTTAAAGAAAGGCTGGTCTTTAGTTAAAGTTATGGGTTTCGGCGTCAATCATTCTGAGATATTTACTAGAGAAGGTCAATCTCCATCCGTAGAATTTCCTCGCATTCTAGGTATTGAGTGTGTAGGGGTTGTTGAAGAAACCAGCGACGAAAATTTATTGCCTGTAGGACAAAAAGTCATTTCAATTATGGGAGAAATGGGGAGAGCCTTTGATGGAAGCTATGCAGAGTATGTTTTGCTGCCCAATGAACAAATTTACCCCGTAGATACCCATTTATCATGGGAAGAGTTAGCAACGATTCCTGAAACGTATTATACTGCTTTCGGTTCGATGAAAAACCTGCTGATTAAAGAAAGTGATAAAGTTTTAGTACGTGGAGCCACTAGTGGTGTCGGAATTGCCTTTTTAAATTTAGTAAAAGGGCAGTTTAACCATATTGTGGTAGATGGAACGAGTAGAAGCTTGTCTAAAAAATATGATTTAATTCAAGCGGGGTTTGATGATGTCATAGAAGACAGCAGTGGTCAATTACAGACTCAAAAAAACTACGATAAAATATTGGAATTAATTGGTCCAGCAACAGTGAAAAATAGCTTTAAACATATGAATGAACAAGGCATTCTTTGCAGTACTGGCCAACTGGGTGGAAAATGGTTTTTAGAAGAGTTTGATCCCATTATGGATATTCAGATAAATAGTTATATGACTAGTTTTCACTCAGCTAATGTTGATGGAAATAAGTTGAACCAATTGTTGGAATTTATTGAGCAAAATAAAATTGTAATCAAACCAGAGAAAGTATTTGAATTGAAAGATATCGCTAAAGCTCATGAGTTTCTCGAAAGCAGCCATAGCTTTGGAAAAGTTGTTATATTAAGAAAAGAACTTAAGCAAGCATAATTTGATAGAAATGATAACAAGTAAATTTAAATCTTGTTGTATTTTGAAAGGAAGAGTATATGGATTATAAAAAAATAGACGATATTATTTTTGTGAGAATTGATAAGGATGAAGAAATTCTGGATCATATTCAGCAGATTTGTAAAAAAGAAAATATTTTATCCGGCTATTTTCAAGGAATCGGAGCCTGTAAAGAAGTCATTGTCTCTACCTATCTGTCGGAAAAAGATGATTTTATAGATCATAAAAAAACGGGCATGCTTGAACTAGTATCATTAATGGGGAATATTTCAATGGATGATAATAAAAGTCCTCTTCTGCATAGTCATGCAAGCTTTTCGTACTTAAATGACGCAAATGAGCCTTCTATCATTGCGGGGCATCTGACGGAAGCTACTGTTCGATATACAGGAGAAATTACCATTATCCCCGTACAGAACAAGATCGGAAGAATGATTGATCCTCTAACAGGAATCAGTGTATGGGATTTTGACAAATAAAAGATTAAAGAAGTTTCACCTTTATCGTGCATTAACAAATAGGAGAAATATAATTAACTGCAATAAAAGACGGAGGAAATTACATGACACAATATACGAATAAGATCAATTTAAGAATGGATTCTTGGGTACCTGTTCAAACATTTGTCGAAAACGTCTCTATTGATAATAATGAAGTTCTTCGAGTAGTTAAAGATTCAGCAGTAACCGATGTAGATGAACCGACGTTTGCAAGAATAAATGATATTGAATTTCAAAACGGAACGATTGAAGTAAAGGTACTAAGCAGACTTTTATCCGATGCTCCTGAATATGCGAGAGGATTCATCGGCGTTGCATTTAGAATTGATGAACAAAATGCACATTTTGAAGGCATTTATATCCGCCCGACGAATGGAAGAAGTGAAGATCAATCTAGAAGAAATTCCTCGACACAATACTTTTCCTATCCTGATTATAAATTCGACCGTTTTCGAGAAGAGTCTCCCAAGAAATATGAATCCTATGCCGATATGGGGCTAGACGAATGGATCGACTTGAAAATTGAAGTAACAGATGAGCGTGCCAAGCTCTATTTGAACAACTCCACTTATCCAATCTTAATCGTTAATGACCTGAAACAAGGTCCCAATGCACAAGGTGGTATCGGCCTTTGGGTCGATATTGGAACCGAAGGTTTTTTTAAAGAATTGAGAGTGGTTTCATATGATGAATTGTAGTACTAAGTACAATGTTTGAGCGAAAGAAAGCTTGAAGTGGAAAGTGTTGGCAAAGACTGAGATATAGATGAGGCTTTATTGTCTGCTCACTTCACAGATAATCTTGCATTAAATGATAACGAAGTTTTGGTGAATGTTGCAGAATCAGTGGGATTATCTCGCGATGATGCTCAAGCAGTACTTTCTAGTGATCAATATGCAGATGAAGTTGCTCAAGATATAGAAGAAGCGAGAGCAATCGGCTTACAAGGAGTTCCTTTCTTTGTACTCGAAAGAAAATATGCCATTTCAGGAGCTCAGCCACAGGCTCTGTTTCAAGATACACTGAAAAAAGTTGCCGATGAAATGGGTATCAAGCCTGATTTACAAGTGGTCGGCGGCAGCACTGACAGCTTATGTGAAGACGGCAGCTGTGCGTTTTAAAGACTACTATCGAAAAATGCTCTATACACTCTACATTTTCAGAGTGTATAGAGCATTTTGTATGTTACTTAACTAGTTTTTTCATTGTATTCTCTTTTTCTGAAAGTCGACCTTCGTAGTCATTGATCTTATAATCTAATCGGTTTAGAACTTGTTCCATTTCTTCTTTTTTCTTCAGTAGATTTTCACGTTCTTCTACTAATATTTGTTTTCTTTTTTCTAACGCTTCATCTGCACCCTTTCTAACAAGCTGAGTATATTCTCTCAACACATCAAGAGGTAACCCAACTGAACGCATACATTTTACGAAATCAATCCATTTCAGATCCTGTTCATCAAATATACGTACACCTGATTCATTTCTGGTTATTGGAGGGATCAGATCAATACTTTCATAATATCGGATAGTCGACGGAGTCATATTCATCTCTTCTGCTACTTTTGATATATTCATATTACGGCCTCCTTCAATATGCACTTAGTATATCACCTGAAGTTAACTTTAAGTAAAGAGAAAGAGCTCTTATTTTTCAAAGTATTTATCCATCATTTGAAAAATATGATCTCTTTAGCACTAGATTCTTCCTGCGAAGTTTCCCAGGAATCGATTGCAGCTAAGTAATGCATTAGATAGACATCCTTTTCTTCAATATCACTAAGTGTTAGTCCTCTTAACAGTATGCAACCTTGGTATAAGAGGTTACTGTCTACTTCCTGCAAGCCAAAGGTTTCATCACCAATGACCATAATTTTAGGCTCATCAAAATATGGTAGATACATATTACGTCCTAGAGCCAATATCTCTTCATAGTACAATCGACTTTTAGCATTTTCTACCACTGTAAATAAGTGTAGATTAATTGCTTCTCCTCTATATTCCGGCTGTAAACGAATGTTATTTTCAAATATTTCTCTTTGAACAGGTGCTAGAATACTTAAATCCCATTCTCTTAAATCCACTAAATCTCTGAGAACTTCCAAGTCGCTTTTCTTTTCTTCAATGATAATCAATCTGTCTCGATATTTTTTTAATAAATAATTTAATCGATCCATTTCCTAACCTCCTTCTCAAAATGCTCTCTTCTCTTTTTTACTATACCCTTCAGAATTATCTTGTTCAATAAAAAAATAGGAGCAACGTATCGTTGCCCCATGGCTTCAAACCTTTCTTAGCTAGAAAACTAATTTTGACTATTTATTGGGATCCGAAAGTGCTCCGACTACATTATGAGGAACATATAATTCTTCCAGATACTCTATTTCTTCTTTCGTTAATGAAATTTTTAGAGCCGCTACGGCATCATCCAGATATTTTTCTTTCGTTGCACCGATGATTGGTGAGACCACTTGTGGTTTGTGTAGTAACCAGGAAAGTGCCAATTGTGCTCGAGGAACACCTTTTTTCTCAGCTAGTTCTGCTAGACGATTTACAACTTCTTTATCCTGCTCTTCTGTCGATCCGTATTTCGATTTTTGTACTTGATCTGTTTCAGAGCGCTTTGTCTGAACGGACCAGTCTCGAGCAAGTCTGCCTGAAGCTAAAGGACTGTAAGGTGTTAACGCTATGTTCTGATCTTCACAGAAAGGAATCATTTCCCGTTCATCTTCTCTATAAATCATATTATAGTGATTCTGCATGGAAACAAACTTCGTCCAACCATTTTTTTCAGCCACATACTGTGCTTTCTGGAACTGCCAAGCATACATTGCCGATGCGCCAATATAGCGGACTTTTCCGGACTTAACTACATCATGTAAAGCTTCCATCGTTTCTTCGATTGGAGTATTATAATCCCAGCGGTGAATGATATATAAATCAATATAGTCCATGTCTAGCCTTTCTAAGGTCTGATCGATCTCATGTAAAATTGATTTTCTTGAAAGTCCTTTCGCATTAGGTCCATCATGTATATCAAAATAGACTTTAGAAGCAACCACAATTTTCTCTCTATCAGCATAATCTTTTAAGGCACGACCTAGGATTTTTTCGCTTTCCCCTTTTGAATAGATATTTGCAGTATCAAAGAAATTGATTCCAAGATCTAGTGCTCTTTTAATAATCTTGCGACTGTCTTCTTCTTTCAAAACCCAGTCATGTGTCCATTTTTCAGGGTCACCGAAACTCATTGCGCCTAAGCAGATTGGTGTAACATCCATACCTGTGTTGCCGAATTTAACTGTTTCCATTCTGTCGCTCTCCTTTTCTTATTAGATACCTTAACTTTATCACTTAAAGTTCAGTTTAAGTCAAGTGATACCTTCTCCATCTGATAAACAAAACAAGCAGAAAAGATTGATTACTTCTCTGCTTGTTAAATACTATAAAGTTATCCTAAGTCTTTACCATTTGATTCAATGACTTTTTTGTACCAGTAGAATGAGTCTTTTCTTGAACTGTCTACTTGATAGTATCAATATACTTAGGAGATTTTTATAGTTTGTTTTATTTCACGGTAATAATCACTCGTTGATAATGCTTCAGTTGATGCGCTCCATCATCTTGTACTTCTACAATTATATGAATGGTATCTCCAGATTCAGCATCTTCAGGAATAACCAGTGAAGTTTGATTTGTATCACTATTTTCTAGTTCAATCGTATCTAATTTTTCATTTTCTCCAAGTTGACGTGTGACATCGATTTGCAACCCGTCAATTTCTTCTACTTCTGATTCATTAGTTACTGGGCTATCCTCATATGTGTCAGCCTCTGCATAACGCCACCATTTATAAGTGAGTTGATCACCATTAGGATCTTCTCCATTTGCAGTCAGCGTAACGGTCTCTCCTGCATCTGCTTGAATATCAATTCCTTCTTCTACATTAACACTAGGAGCTTGGTTTGTACTCTCTGTATCATCAGTTAAAGTCCAATCTACACGAGCCGCAAAATCGTTCTGCATATCAGTAAACCACCGGCTGAGCGTATATTGAGCCTCGAGTTGTTCACTGTAAGGGTTATAATCCAGCACATTATTCACGTACAAAGAATCGTTCTCTGAACCAAACCGGCTGCCCCATCCACCATATGAAGGGTCTTCCAAACTTCTTAAACCTGTGTCTACTAAATATAAGAATGACGGAGAATCTCCTTCAGAAATGAAATCATATTGACTATACTGGGGATTAGTATCTAAGTAATTTTGAGTCCCACGCTGTTCCTCGTAAAGTTCCCCATCAATCATTTTTCCATCGCCCATCAAAGCATAGTTTTCCATGAAGGGTCCTTTATCTTTCACAAGATTCTCATAAGTCCAGTCTCCTTTTAAAGTTTCATTCAGTTCATCGCTATGCATTTGCCAAGCATAAGCAAAATGCCAGAAATTGCTGCGATCATTTATTGTTTCCAGTCCAGGCCAGTTTTTTGCGATGTATTCATTATAACTATTGTCCTGATCTAGGATAATATAGAGGATTAGTTTATCATAAATTTTCTGCTGAATTTCTTCCCACTGATCAGTATCTTTATAGTCTTCTTCAATGGATTTTAATGCTCGAGCTGTAGTGTTTGTTCCTCCCCATGTTTGTACATACAACTTACGCTTATCATTATCTAAAAACAGAGTTTCCAAAAATTCTGATCCTTCTGTTTCTTCCTCCATTTCACCTTTATCAGTGATATTCCCTATTTTAGTAACCGCTCTCAAATCATCAGATTCTGGATATTCACTGTCATGAGCTTTTAGATTATCATAAACTTTATCATAATCATCTATGAAATCATAAATCCATTCTGTCCCTGTCCATCTATAGGGTTCAATACCTTTTTCTTTATCACCAGCATAATGATACATTGAGCTGGTCAAGACAATTCCGCTGATATCCATTTCATTGGCATATAATAAAGCCCGTAGAACGGAATTCATGTCATCAACTTCCCCGTCTGTCGTGATTACTGTTCTAGCCTTTTCTTGATTGGTTTGAGTGACTACAGTTTCATTTGTTGCTGCAGTATCGCTGACAGTCGTTTTTTCAGTTGACTCATTCTCATTTGTTTTCGTTGCTGAATTCCCACTGGGTTGAGAACACGCTGAAAGCAAGACACTGACACAAACAGAAGTCCATATGAAGCTTTTGCTGCTTCTCTTCATTTTTTTCATAATTTCCTTCTCCTACATAGATTTATAAAAGCTATTATTTATTGACTCTTTTTAATTCCTTTCAAGAATAAAAAAGAGAGAACTATACTGAAATACACTCAGATTAATTTTAATCGTTTACGAAAAATTCAGCTTTTTTAAAACGCTATCACAATATTAATGCAAAATCTCTTCTCTTTAATTATGCCCATTTGCACCATGATTTCACCACATAAACTAACCCTACCTTACAGAGCATTCAATCAGAAAGTCTGCAAGGTATGGCTGCGTTTATAAGTTTTTTATTCTATTATCCTAAATTTTCACCATTTGATTCAATGACTTTTTTGTACCAGTAGAATGAGTCTTTTCTTGAACGGTCAAGTGATCCGTTACCGAAGTCATCTTGATCCACATACACGAAACCGTAACGTTTAGACATTTCACTTGTTGAGGCACTGACTAGATCAATACATCCCCAACTGGTGTATCCTAATAAGTCTACTCCGTCTTTAACAGCTTCTTTCATTTGTTCAATGTGTTTTCTCAAGTAGTCGATACGGTAATCATCATGGATGCTGCCGTCTTCTTCTACTTTATCATAAGCACCTAAACCATTTTCTACGATGAATAAAGGTTTTTGATAACGTGAATACATATCATTTAATGTGTACCGTAAGCCAACTGGATCAATTTGCCATCCCCAGTCCGAAGTTTCCAGATAGGTATTCTTCACTCCACCAAATAGATTTCCACCAACACTATCATCGCTTTCTTTCGAGCTTGCTGAAAGTGACATGTAATAACTGAAAGAAATGAAATCGACTGTATAGGCTTTTAAGATTTCATCATCACCACGTTCTTTTTGAATATGAATATCCTTTTCTTCAAAGTAACGGTTCATATAACTTGGATACTCTCCACGTGCATGTACATCCGTAAAGAATAAGTTTAATTGGTTTTCATGTTGAGCTAGTAATACATCTTCTGGATTATTAGTTTCTGGATAGAATGTAGAACGTGCCAACATACATCCGATTTGGAATTCAGGATTTATTTCATGTGCTAATTTAGTGGTTAATGCACTCGCTACAAATTGATGATGTGCTGCCTGATAGCTTAGTTGAAGAGGATTCTCAGCATCTTCTGTTAGTACTCCAGCCCCTGTATAAGGGCTCATAGTAACTACATTTATTTCATTAAATGTTAACCAGTATTTCACTTTGTCTTTGTAACGTTTGAAGACAGTTTCAGCGTAGTTCAAGAAGAAATCTATTACTCTTCTATCTGTCCAGCCATTATAGTTCAACGTTAATCCTAGTGGTGTCTCATAGTGAGAAAGAGTAACAAGCGGCTCAATTCCATACTTTACACATTCATCAAATACTTTATCATAAAATGCTAGCCCTTCTTCGTTTGGTTCCGTATCATCTCCATTTGGAAAGATACGAGCCCAGTTGATAGAGATACGAAATACTTTAAAGCCCATTTCGGCTAATAAAGCAATGTCTTCTTCATATCTATGATAAAAGTCGGTACCAAAACGTTTTGGAAAAGTTGCCGTCGATTTGCCTTCTAAAATCTCTTTGATTTCTTCTTTTGTAACATCTAGTGCATGACCACCAGTACGTTCTTCTTTTGGCACAAATTTGACCATATCAGCAGTAGATAATCCTTTTCCGCCTTCGTTATATGCACCTTCATATTGATTAGCAGCTGTTGCGCCACCCCATAAAAAATCTTTTCTAAATCCATTAGTTGACAAAATATTTCCACCTTTCAATCATTAATTGAGCAGGCAGCGCCTAAACGCTACCTGGGTCAATTTTTATATTACAACTGTCATTAAATAATCATTCATGGCAATTGTTTTACTATCCGTTGTCAGAAGATCTAGATAATTATCTGCATTTGTTACTAAAACTGGCGTTGTTACTAGGTAGCCAGCCTCTTTAATTCCTTGAATATCGAAATCGATCAATGTCTGACCTACTTCGACAGTATCCCCATTTTCAACATATGTTTTAAACCCTTCCCCATCAAGTTGAACGGTATCCATGCCAACATGAATGAGTAATTCTACTCCTTCATCACTTGTAATTCCAATTGCATGACCTGTTGGGAATAAAGCAGTTACTTTACCTTTAACAGGGGAAACCACTTTTCCTTCTGTGGGTTCTATTGCGATTCCTCTACCCATTGCTCCTGAAGAAAATGCTTCATCTTTCACTTCACTCAATGGTAAGACTTGTCCTGCTACCGGACTTTCGATTACTTCTTTTTCAACATATGATTCACCATTTGCTTGAACGATAGCACCTTCAGTAGTTGCTGCATTTTTAGTTTCGATTCCTTGATCTGTTGCTACTTCAGTATCATCAAATAAAGTACCGAATCCCATTAAATAAGTTGCCACTGCACCGAAAATTACAGCAACTACTGATATACCTATGATCAATGGTAAATCTTGAAGACCTGATACATTAGGATCTAACATATTTGTATAACCAAATACACCTAAACCACCCAGTACATAAGTGCTTACACTAAAGTATGCCAAGGTTGCTCCACCTAACGCACCGCCAATACAACTAATGATAAATGGTTTTTTAAGTGGTAATGAAATTCCATAAATTGCTGGCTCGGTTACTCCGAAGATACCAGAGATAATTGCTGGAATACTTAATGTTTTTAGTTTTCTTTCTTTTGTTTTCAATAATACCCCAATAATTACGCCAGTTTGAGCAAATGAAGCAATAAATGACATTGCTAAAATTGGGTCATATCCAGCGGTAGTCATATTGTTCAATGCGATTGGAATAAGTCCCCAATGTAATCCAAAGATAACAAATACTTGCCAGAAACCACCAATCAAAAGTCCTGCTAGTACTGGACTAAAGGCATAAACAGCTAAAGTTGCTGACCCAATAATGTTAGCTCCCCAGTTTGCAAGAGGACCAATTAATAAAAATGTAATTGGTGCAACAATAAGAATTGTTGTAAAAGGTACTAAGAATAATTTAATTACATCTGGAATAATTTTCTTCATTACTTTTTCTACTTTCGATGCAAAGAAAACAGCTAAAATGATAGGAATAACAGTCGTTCCATAGCCACCTTGTGGTAGTATAATTGGCAAGCCTAGAAATTCAATCATAACCGGTGATTCAAATATTGTTCCTGCGAACAAAGTATATAAAGGATCTCCAGCTAATCCTGCAATATCAGGGTAAACAAGCGCCCCACCAATAGCCATTCCAATAAATGGTGCTAATCCGAATTTTTTAGCAGCTGTGTATCCCAAGAAGATTGGGAAGAAATAAAATAGTGCATCTCCAGCAGCATTTAGTATTTGATAAGTTCCGGATGTTTGTGCATAAGCTCCTATTGCTACAAACAAGGCATTAAAACCTTTGATCATCCCTGTCGCAGCTAATACGCCTAATACTGGCTGGAAGATTCCAGAGATCATGTCGATAAAGGCATCAAATGGATTACTTGCCCCTTTTGAATCACTACTGTCTGAATCAGAAGCGTTATCTAAGTTTCCTTCTTTAACAACTTGGGCATATACATCTGGAACATGGTTCCCAATTACTACTTGGTATTGTCCACCACTTTTCATAACGGTCACGACACCATCCATTTTTTTCAAATGTTCCGTGTTTGCTTTTCCCTCATCTTTTAATTTAAAGCGCAGTCTTGTAATACAATGCGCTAAACTGTTGACATTCTCTTTGCCCCCGACGTTATCGAGGATTTCTTTTGCTAATTCTTCATAAGCCATTTCATTTTCCTTCTTTCTCTATTTTGAAATAATGTGTATTTATAGTAATAAAAAAACCTAAATGAATAGTCATGAATACATCCTCCTCTAAAAAGAGATGCTTCTTCTGACTATCAACTTAGGTTTTGCCTGCATCTAGTAATTAGACCAGTAACAATCCATCTGTGATAGATTATTCTTCAGTTGTAACACGTTGAATATGAATAGCTAAATATAATTGTTCGTCCGTAGTCAGCGTAGCTCCTTGTGAACTTGAAAGGTAATCATTTATTCGCTCCGTACATTTGAAAGCTTTCTCATACTTATGTTTAACTTGTTCATAAAGAAAACTATCCCCTGATTCTTTTCTTTCTTGCTGTAATAACCGCCTTGCAAAATATTGAAGATGCGTGATAAACCTAGTATATTGAAATGAATATTCATTAAATGTTGTTCCATAATAATAGCTGACGATATTTAAAATATCTTGAACCATTTCAGTCATTTTTATCGTGACTTGGAGATCTTGTTCGTCTTGCCTAGCGTTTACAATATGGAGCGCAATGGCTGCGGCTTCTGTTTCAGGAAGTTGAATATTCAGATTTTTTTCGACAAGTTCTAACGCTTTTAATCCAATTTCATGTTCAATCTTATAAAATCGTTTAATTTCCCATGTTAGTGGACTTTTAATGTCTAAACCTTCTTTAGCTCGACTAATTGCGTAACTAAGGTGATCAGGTAAGGTAAGATAAATATGATTGCTTAATCTTGCTCGTAGAACACCTTGTGCATACTTTATCACGTTTGTAGCCACTTCAAGAATATCTGGATCAATATCTCGATATAACGACAACAGGTGCTCCATTACCTCTTGGCCTTCAGGGACAAATGTTTTTTCTATTTTATCCTCTTCAATCTCATCGCCAGGATGCTTTTGAAAAGCAATTCCTCTTCCCATAACGACCATTTCCTGATCAGATTCATTAAATGCTAATACCACATTATTATTCAATACCTTCTCTATTTTCATTTCACTTTTATGACACCCCCACATAAAATTTTATCAAAAAAAACCTAAACTCATCCCAAAACTACCAGCAAAGAGTTTTTGCTCTTATATTAAGTAGTTTTCAGATCAATTTAGGTTTTGCCCGGACAACTTGTCCAGTTACAATCCTTAACATTGAAAGACTGTTTTATTTATCTGTTAAAGCTACTATAACATGCGTTCAAAAACCTTGCAAGCGTTTTTTTAAATATTTTATTAACCAGTTATTAATAATTAATAAAAGACTGTCTTTTTAAATATATAAAGAACTTCTTCCTACCTATTAAACTTATCTAAGAAACCTCATTTTCACTTTCGCCAATTCGAATGATATCTAAGGCACTTCCTAACGCAATATCAATCATATTCTGTACCGCTACAGTTGTATAAAATCCAATATGTGGAGTAATCAATACATTATTCATATTCATTAACTTTTCTAAATTCTTATCTGGTAGAGCTTGACCAGTTAAGTCATAATTGAAAAAATATTGTTCGTTTGGTAATGTATCTAGAGCTGCACCAGCTAGTTTTTTCTGCATTAAGGCATTGATTAACGCCTCTACATCGATTACAGGGCCTCGTGCTGCATTAATAAGATAAGCTTCTGGTTTCATTTGTTTTAATGCTTCTGCATCTATTAAATGTTTCGTTTTCTCATCTAAAGGTACGTGTAAACTTATGATATCTGCTTTTTCTAGTACTTCTTTTTGAGCATTCAAATAAGTTAAAGTATCTTTCAAATCTTCTCTTTGAACCAGATCAAACGCTATAACATTTGCACCTAATGCTTTAAATAACCTTGCCGCCGTTCCTCCAATTTTACCTGCTCCGATGATTCCTACAGTTAAGGTATTAATCTCTTTTGCAATCAGACCTCCCCAACGAAAATCTCCATGAGACATATTCTCTTCTACAATGGGGCTATTTCTAATTAGTCGTAGTGCCTGCATCACGACTAATTCAGCAACAGATGTTGGCGAATAAGCTGGAACATTCGTTATTTTTAAATCATATTTTTTCGCAACCTTTAGATCTATAATGTCATATCCAGCTGTTCTTAGCGAAATTTGTTTTATTCCAAATTCTTTTAATTTCTCATAAATGAATTCTTCTGTTACCTCTACTCGTTGCTGTATACATATCCCATCATAGCCAATCACTAATTCAACATTTTCAGTTGTTAAAGGGTCCGTTATCGGGGTTACCTCTATTCCATTTCGTTCTTCCCACGCTTTTAAAGCTGGTCTTTCATCTTCTCTGACACTAAACATTAACAACTTCATTTATATCACTCCATTAACTTGATACCTTTATAAAGACTAAACCTAAAAATCTCTTTGTAAGAATTCAACATCTATACAAAGAGATTTTTTATTACTCTAATCCGACACGTTCAAAAATTTCGTCAACATTTTTCAAATGATAATTATAGTCAAATGCATCCTCTACGTCTTCTTTCGTCAGATAAGACATAATCGTTTTATCTTCTAAAACAAGCTGTTGGAATGGTCTTTGTTCATCCCAGCTGACCGCTGTTTGCGGCTGCACCATGTCATAAGCTTCTTCACGACTCAACCCTTTATCGATTAGCTTCAGTAAAACACGTTGGCTATAAATCAGACCTAATGTAGCATCCATATTGCGCTTCATGTTTTCTGGGAATACTGTTAGATTACGGACGATATTTGTAAAACGGTTCAACATATAGTTCAGCAAAGTTGTACTGTCAGGTAAAATGATTCGTTCAGCTGATGAATGCGAGATATCTCGTTCATGCCATAAAGTGACATTTTCATACGCTGTAATCATATGTCCACGAATCACACGTGCTAATCCCGCCATATTCTCTGAACCGATTGGATTACGTTTATGTGGCATTGCTGAAGAACCTTTTTGTCCTTTTGCAAAACCTTCTTCTACTTCGCGTGTTTCAGACTTTTGTAGTCCTCTGATTTCAGTAGCAAATTTTTCTACACTGGTAGCTATTAACGCAATAGAACTTACATACTCAGCATGCAGATCGCGCGGTAAAACTTGTGTAGAGATTTCTTGAGGACGAGTCCCTAATTTTTCACAGACATATTTTTCTACAAAAGTTGGAATATTAGCAAATGTCCCAACAGCTCCACTGATTTTCCCAGCTTCCACACCTCTAGCAGCATGTTCAAAGCGCTCAATATGGCGTTTCATTTCTGAATACCATAAGGCCAGCTTCAACCCAAATGTCGTTGGTTCTGCGTGCACGCCATGCGTTCTCCCCATTGTAACGGTATATTTATGCTCTATCGCTTTCTCTCCGATTACTTCAAGCAAATTTTTTAAATCTTTGCGCAAAATATCATTTACTTGTTTTAATTGATACCCATAAGCTGTATCTACGACATCCGTACTGGTTAATCCATAATGGACCCACTTTTTCTCTTCGCCCAGCGATTCTGATACGGCACGTGTAAAAGCAACCACATCATGTTTTGTCTCTTTTTCGATTTCTAATATACGTTCAATATCAAAGGAAGCTTTTTCTCGTATTTTTTCAACATCTTCTTTAGGGATTTCTCCCAATTCTGCCCAAGCTTCATCTGCTAAAATTTCTACTTCTAGCCATGAATTATATCGATTTTCTTCTGACCATAATTTTTTCATTTCCGGCCTTGTATAACGTTCAATCATTTTATGACTCCTCTATTTCCTATAACAGGATTTTTACCAGATTTTAGTTTCATTGATTTCTTTTAAAGTTTCCTCTACATTCTCAGTCAAAATAGTAACATGCCCCATCTTTCGACCAATCTTCACATCCATTTTTCCATAGTCATGTACATGCCAAGAAGGTTTGGACTCATTCAACTCAAGTGCCTTTTTTAAATGCTCACCTAAAATATTGACCATGATCGCAGACTTCAAAAGCTCTACTTTAGGCAGACTGTAACCGCAAATGGCACGAATGTGCATATCAAATTGCGAATTTGAACAAGCTTCTATCGAGTAGTGTCCCGAATTATGCGGCCTTGGAGCCAGTTCATTGGCATAGAGGTGATCATTCTTCGTTACAAATAACTCTATCCCCAAAACACCAACCAACTGCAGCTTTTCAGCAATTTCTTCAGCAATCCTTCTTGCTTCATTTTGGACTTTTTCAGAAACTCTTGCAGGTATAACACTTTTAAGTAAAATATTATTTCGATGAATGTTCTCAGAAGCAGGAAACGTTGAGATATGGCCTCTGTCATTTCTAGTCACCATAATAGATACTTCTTTTTCAAATTCGACCCATTTTTCTAAGATACATATCCCATTCTCAAGTAAAGAAGCAGCTTCAGATAGGTCGGCTTTAGCTTTTAAGACATATTGCCCTTTACCATCATAGCCACCTTGAATGGTTTTTAAAACAGATGGATACCCGAATTCATTTATTGCAATATCTAATTCTTCTATAGTACTAATTTTAGCATAGGCAGCCACTGGAATCCCTGATTTTTTTAAAAATTCTTTTTCTTTTAATCGATTTTGAGTAACTAATAGCAAATCTGTCCCTTGAGGTACTCTAACTTGATCGATCACTTTTTCAATCGTGCCTGCATCTACATTTTCAAATTCATAAGTCAAAACATCACTGATTTCCGCCAATTTATCCAGTGCCTCTGCATCATCATATGCGGCCTCAATATGGTGATCTGCAACTTGGGCAGTTGGACAGTTTTTCGCCGGATCTAAAACGGCTATTTTGTATCCACGTTCTTTTGCTGAAAATGCCATCATTCTTCCCAGTTGTCCACCACCAATAATACCAATTGTACTTCCTGGTTCGATTAAATTAGACAAGATCTTCACTACTTTCTAGGACTTTTTGTTTGAGCGTTTCTCTTCTATTATCAATCCGTTGAGCAAGTTCTATATTCGTTATTCCGAGTATCTGAGCTGCAAGCAATCCTGCGTTTGTTGCACCGGCTTTGCCGATCGCGACAGTTGCGACTGGAACTCCACCAGGCATTTGTACAATAGACAATAATGAATCCAATCCGTTAAGCGCTCGCGATTGTACAGGCACTCCGATAACCGGCAATGTCGTTTTAGCTGCAACCATCCCCGGTAAGTGCGCTGCTCCACCTGCTCCGGCAATAATGACTTTAATGCCCCTATCTCTTGCAGATTCTGCAAATTCAAACATCAATTCTGGTGTCCGGTGAGCTGATACGACTTTTTTTTCATAATCTACAGCTAATTCATCTAATATTTCGCAAGCAGGTTTCATCGTCTCCCAATCTGAAGTACTTCCCATAATTACCGCTACTTCTACTGTCAAAAAAATGCCCCCTATTGTATGATTATTAATTTTCACAAACTATTCTTCTGTATTTTAACAATAAAAAGGCGATATAAAAAGCTTTAGTCGAACTTTTATCATCTTTTAAATAATATTGTTCGTTTTTGAATAAAAAATAATTTAGCTCATTACCCATGAGCCTACTTTTTACATAAATACATTCATGTAGATATGATCACTGAAATAGTAAAGCAACACTACTTTAAATAAATTACCAAACGACATTATTGATACTCTCCATCAATATAGTTTGCTCATAAGTAAACAATTTATTTCCATTATCAAATATCCTATTACAATTTTAACTTTTTATAGTGTATACTGACTAAAAAAAGGTAGTGATAAATATGAGCGACAGAGATAAACAAAATAAACATACTAGAGAGAGCAATATTAGCAGTTCTATGCATGCCCGTGTTAATGTAGGTCGCGACTTGAATAGTAACACTGATAATAGTGGTCTCTTTGGACATTTTGATGTCGGCAGCATGAATAACAAAGATGAAAAGGGATCAAGTTCAGGTTCTACTTCATTTCTGCATACCGTTCTTTTTTATGTGATCGGGATTGGTTTAAGTATTGCATTTATGCTCATAGGTTTATGGATATTTAATGATTATTTTAATAGCACTGAATCAAACGAATTCTGGCCATCAGCAGCTTCAATTGTTGTTCCTCTTATTTTAGGATTTATTAGTTCAAAGTTAATCTTAATCAAAATCAATAAGTTTCTTTAAACAATAGTTTGATCCTAAACATACTTATTAAAAATTTAAAGCGTCAAGTAGTTTTTATCCTAGAAACATATAAACAATCACGTAATGATTCCCTTAATAAAGTTACAATAAAGAGACTCAAAATAGACCTTTTATCATTAAAAATAAAAAAGGTCTCTAGAATGTTCTGCAGTTATTATTTTATCGCTAAATTTAAAGCATATTCATTTTTAGACTAGTAGTAACCCATCAACATCCTGGATTCGAATTATTTTGTGTGTTATTTGCTTAATATAGCCTTTATCTTCTAATTCATTAAACTTGCGACTGATTGTTTCTGGTGTCGTTCCTAAATAGGAAGCCAAGTCTTTTTTACTCATTGGTAAAATCAGTTCATTCTCTCCTGTTTTTTCCTCACTAAGACTTTCTACCAAAAATAAAGCAATACGTGTTTCTACTTTTTCAGTTGAAAAGCGGGTAGCTTGTTTTTCAGATGCCTCCAGTCGATTAGAAAACTCTGCAAGAACTTTCAGAGAAATAGAAGGATATTTCAATAAGAATTCTTGTATATCTGCTCGTTTAATCATGCAAATTGTTGTATCCATAACCGCTTCAGCATATGATTCATGTGTAGACTCTGAAAATAGTGCCATTTCACCAGTAAAATCTCCTGGGTTTAAAAAACGGACTAATTGTTCTTTTCCAGATTCGGCTAATCTATAGATTCGTACTCTCCCTTTATTGATAATATAAAGAGAATCAGACTCATCTCCTGCATGGTAAATTAGTTCGTTTTTCTTATAAGATACAGATTGAGTCGTTACCATAATTTCTGCTAGCTGTGTATCTTCTAAGTGATTAAAAATCGGCACTAATGAGACACATGCTTTGTGTGGGTCACTAGCATGATCATGTTCTGCATTATAGCTCATTTTATTCCCTCCATTAAACTATATTTCCTAATCCACTAATGATTTCTCTCTTAAAGTATATCAGTATTTTATCTTTTGTATTAAGAAAAACTTCTTTTTCTTGTTTATTATTTGAAAGAACCTGCCATATAATCAAAAGAATATGACAGGTGCCTTTCGAAATACTATTCTTACTCCTCTTCCTCTCCTTTTAGAGCTGACTTATTAAGAAAAGCTTGTAACATCCAAATTGTTTTATCTAGATAATTTTTATAATTAATCATCATATCTTCGAGTACATCATCTTTTTCATTCTGCGCTAAACGAATTGTCCTTATAGCTAGATCTCTGGTGATTCGGAAGTCATCTACTAAATTTCCAACCATTTTTTCGGCTGACATGTATTTATCTTGAGCAGATTCCGAAACTAAACTATACTTCATGTATTCCTCAGTAGTAGAGGCAGGTTTAGCTCCTGAAGCAATTAAGCGTTCTGCAATCTCATCATAATATTTACTGTTTTCATTATATAATTCTTCAAATTTTTCATGTAACGAAAAGAAATTTGGACCTTTAACGTACCAGTGGTATTGATGTAATTTCACATTCAAGATACCTTGATTAGCAATAATATGGTTAGTCATAGCTGCTGCAGTAGGATTATGATGATCATGTTCTCTCTCATTTTGTGCAATTTCTTTTTCGAGTAACTCTTCAGGTGTATATTTTTCAGTCATTTTAATTCCTCCTATTAGTTTTAAATATAAACTGTAATACGTTTTTCCTTTCATCCCCCCTTTCAAATAAATTTTTATTTTAATCAAGCTTTTGCAGGTACACTTTCTAACCTTTTGCTAGAATGCATATTCTTATGATTAAATCGGATCAAGCGCATAGCATTCAAAATAACTACCAGTACACTTGCTTCATGAATAAACATCCCAGATGCTAAATGGACACTTCCCATCAGAACACCTATTAGCAAGATCGCTACAACACCAACTGCAATAAAGATATTTTGTTTCATATTTCTAATGGTTACCTTAGACAGTAAATAAGCATGAGAAAACTGCATTAATTTATCTGCCATCAAGACAACATCCGCTGTTTCCATTGAGATGTCTGTTCCGCCTTCACCCATGGCTAAGCCAATATCAGCTGTTGCAATCGCAGGTGCATCATTAACCCCGTCCCCTGCCATAGCTACAGTATGTCCAGAATTTTTTAGTTCTTTTACATAGTTTACTTTTTGTTCTGGTAATAATTCAGCATGAAACTCGTCTAATTCCAGGGCAGTTGCTACAGCTTTAGCTGTATGTTTGTTATCTCCGGTTAACATCACAATTTTTTTAATTCCATTTTCTCTCATTTGTGCGAGAGCTTTATAAGCATCTTCACGAATCTGATCAGCTATAGAGATCATTCCGGCAATTTTCCCATCAATGACTATAAAAATAGCTGTGTTCCCTTGCTTCTCACGACCTACTGCATACTGTTCAACAGCTTTTACTAAGGAAATTTTTTCTGATTGTAACAGTTTTCGATTTCCCGCAATAATACTATGACCATTTACTTGAGCTTTAATTCCGTTTCCTTTGATTACTTCTCCATCAGATTGTTCCATAGAAGCAAGATCTATTCCTCGATTTTGAGCTGCTTTTACAATTGTCTGTCCTAAATGATGCTCAGAAATCATTTCTGCTTTGGCGACTAATCCCAACAGGAATTCTTCATCCAAACGATTGAAAGTGTGAATATCTGTTACTTCAGGTTTTCCTTTAGTCAATGTTCCCGTTTTATCAAAAACCAATGTATCTACTTTCGAGAATTTATCCATTATCTCTCCGCCTTTAATCAACACTCCGTTCCTTGCACCATTTCCAATCCCCGCGACATTAGAGACTGGAGCTCCAATAACTAATGCTCCTGGACATGCAATAACTAGAAATGTAATGGCTAAATGAAGGTCTTGAGTAAACAAGTAAACAACAATAGCCAACACTACCACAGCAGGAGTATAGATACCCGCAAACTTATCGAGGAATTTTTCAGCTTTTGATTTTGACTCCTGAGCTTCTTCAACTAGCTCAATGACTTTTGCAAATGTAGTGTCATCCCCTACCCTCTCAGCAACGATTTCAATATATCCAGTATCTAAAATTGTTCCACTAAAAACTTTATCATCAACTGTTTTTGAAGCAGGAATAGATTCTCCTGTAATAGTCGCCTCGTTAATAGAAGCTTTACCAGAAATAATTGAACCATCTACCGGTATTTTCCCACCTGGGCGAATAATGATTCGATCCCCTACTTCAACTTTTTCAATTGCCACTTTTTCTGAATTTCCACCCTCGCGCAAAACAACTGCTTCTTGAGGAGCCATATCTACTAGTTCTCTTAATGAAGATCGGGTTTTTTCTAAAGTTCTCATTTCTAAATAATCTCCGAACAAGAATAAAAATGTTACAACAGAAGATTCTGTGTACTCTCCTATATACAGCGCTCCAAGTATAGCAATACTGACCAATAAATCAATACTGAAAGCCTTCATTCGTATAGCTTGAATAGCCTTAATAAAAATAGGGACACTGGAAATGATCGTGGCGATAATTAAAGCAATATTCTGTAGATTTTCATTTCCTAAGGTCCCTAATACAAATCCTATAACGATTAAAAGACCTGCCAAAGCGGTAATCTGATTTTTATGGTGATTGATATGTCCAATCATTTATCTTCCTCCTATTTTCATACATTACTTTCCAAAAAGTGGTACTTGTTCTTTGCTATATTTAAATTGTATGCTCTCTTGGAAGTTTATAAATTGATCATGGTCAAGATTTCAAGAATATCTTATATTTTTAATAATTTCTCTATATAAAAATTTCTATAGTCTTCAATCACTTTATTGTCAGAAATACAATCATTATTCAGTATCATATTGTACAAAAAAAGGATACCCATTTTGACATGTGGATATCCTTTTTCGATTTATGGTTAATGATTATGATGTTTTTACAGAAAGTACTGGGTAACCTAGTTTTTGAAGTGTTTCTTGAATATTATTACTTTCGACCATTGATTCATCAAATTCTGTTTTAACCTTACTGGAATTGAATAAAACCTTTACAGAGTCAATCCCTGCCGTTTTTGTTAACGTTGTTTCGATTTTTTTAATACAAGATGGACATGTTAAAGGTTCTAATTGATATACAGCTTTTTTCATTTTCTTTTCCTCCTCTTTCTTGATATTCATAGTATAAACAAGATCAAGAATTTAAAAATTGAGGAAAATCAATTTTTGAATTTTTTTAGAATTCATAGTCTTCATCTGACATGTTTTCAGCATTCCCCATTAGATAGCCTGCCCCTACTTGGGAAAAGAAATCATGATTAGCCGTCTCAATTAATATACGTTTCATAAAACTCGTCTTATCATCTTGCGTTTCACTAACTTATTGAAATATCTTTTAAAATTACTTCTTTATAATATTATTCATTATGTGTTATTTTCAGCAATCTAGCATTAATCGCCACAACAATTGTACTTAATGACATGATCGCTGCTCCGATTGCTGGCGTTACGACGATACCAAAGTTAATGAGTACACCTGCTGCTAACGGAATTGCAATAATGTTATATCCGGCAGCCCAGATCAGATTTTGGATATTTTTCCGCTGGGTCGCTTTAGATAAGTTCAAGATACTTAATAGATCTCGTGGATCGCTATCAACTAATACAATATCAGCTGTTTCAATTGCAACATCTGTACCAGCACCTATTGCGATACCGATATCTGCTGCAGCTAGAGCTGGGGCATCATTGATTCCATCTCCAACCATCGCAACTTTTTTACTGCCTTGTTCCTTTAATCTTTCGATCTCTTTTGATTTTCCATCCGGAAGGACTTCAGCTATAACTTCAGTTAATCCTAATTCTTTTCCGACCGCATCTGCCGCTTTCTGGTTGTCTCCTGTTATCATGACTGTATCTATTCCCATTTCTTTTAATTCACGAATAATTTCATAAGAAGACTGGCGAATCTGATCGCCAACAGCAATCATTCCCATTAAAGAGTGATCTCTCAAGACAAAAACAACTGTATTTCCTTTTCCTGAAAGAGCTTGAAATTGAGCTTCATCAAAATTAATCTCTGTTTCTTTCATTGCTCCGGGACTGATAATCTTAATCTCTTTAGAATCGATAATTCCTTTCAATCCTTTTCCCGTTAGTGTTTCAACGTCCCTGACTTTTAAAGATTCAATATTGCGCTCTTCAGCTTCTCTAACGATTCCTTTTCCTATAGGATGATCTGATTGTTTTTCAATAGAAAAAGCAACTTGTAAAAGTTCTTCTTCAGATGTGCCTTCTTCTGGAACGAGTGCTTCTACTCCAAAGTTCCCCTCAGTTAAAGTCCCCGTTTTGTCAAAGACGACTTTATCCACTTTTCGGGCATCTTCAAACTGAGTCCGATGACGAATCAACAGCCCTTCTCTAGCAGCTATAGAAGTAGACACGGAACTGACAAGCGGCATTGCCAGTCCAAGTGCATGAGGACAAGCTATGACTAAAACAGTAACAAGTCTTTCAAGCGCAAACTCAAAATCAGAAGCAATAATCCAATACGTAAATGTAATTAATCCCGCTACCACGGCGACGTAAAACAACCATTTTGCTGCAAGATCTGCAAATCCTTGAGCTTTTGATTTTGACATTTGAGCATTTCTGACAAGTTCTACAACTTGAGATAGATAAGTATCTTCTCCAACTTTATCTACTTTAACTTTCAATGTACCCTCACCGTTTATTGAACCACCTATCACTTCTTGGTCTTTCGTTTTTTCAACAGGTACGGATTCCCCAGTCAGCATTGATTCATCAATGGAAGAGCTCCCTTCTAGAATAATGCCGTCTAAAGGAATTTTTTCTCCAGTTTTGACAAGAATATGGTCTCCCGGATGAAGTTCTTCAACTGAAACAACCTCTGTATTTCCAGATTCATCCAGTTTATTTGCCTCATTAGGCATCAAATCGATTAAACTCTCCAGTGCTTTTGAAGCACCCATCTGAGATCGCATTTCTATCCAATGACCTAAAAGCATAACTACGATCAGCGTAGCTAACTCAAAATAGAAATCGCTACCTTCAATAAAAAAGGTTGTCAACGTACTATATACATAAGAGGTGATAATTGCTAAAGATATTAATGTCATCATTCCAGGAGTTCTTGCATCAATGACTTCGCTTTTAATTCCAGTTAAAAATGGTTTTCCTCCATAAAAGAAAATAAATGTAGCTAAAACAAATAACACCACATCTGAACCAGGAAAGGAAACCTCAAACCCAAAAAGATTCTGTAGCATTGGAGCTAGAATGGCTATTGGAATTGCCACTATCAATGAAATCCAAAATCTTTTTTTAAAATCTTCCACCATGTGTGCATGGTGATCATGGTGTCCAGCATGTCCACCATGAGCTCCATGATGATTCATTTCTTCTGTTTGATTTTCATCCTTCGTCTGCTCATGTTGATGATGATTTTCCATTATTTAGTCTCCTCACAAATAATTTTATAAACGATTACGTTTGTAATCATTTTACGTCTATTATGATGAATAATCAACTCATACACTTTCCTTATTCTAAATAGACTATTAGGTAAATAAAAAAAGTACCTAGTTAAGATACTCTTTTCACCATTAATAGTTTTTTTACTATTTTTTAGTAATATTGATTAACTTATCCATTTTAGAGTTTTTACTTAATACGATTAACATATAAAGCTGCAAACCAATTACCATAATCCATAAATACTGAATACTCGATATAAGAAATGAGCTAAAGCTAATCATAACTGCCAAAACGATCGTCACTTTCATAATATTTTGAATTCTACTCACCTTTAGACATAAAGACTTTCTATCCAGATAAAAAATAAATTGCATAAAAAGATACATTGGATAAACAAATAAATAAATATGCGCGAATAAAATTGTAAAAGCTAATATATAAGAATCAATATAATTAAGTGAAATAGATTCCAGTCGCACTCCGAATAACATACAAAGCAAAAGGATTAAGTTCATCGTAGCATAAAACCACAGAGAATCTTTCATAAAAATTTCATCTGATTCATCAGTTTTCTCGATCCCTATTCGGATTAAAAGATAACCAAATATATTTGTGAATATGTAAATTAAGCTATAATCAAAAATTGTGAAATTCACTTTAATAAATAAAAGTAAAAAACCTGCCAAAATTAATTTCATGCTATTATCCCTTCTTTAAATTTCTATATACTGTTTGACTAATTATTTATTTACTCTCTAGAAAAAGTAATGCTTTTACTTAATTATATTATGCCTTTTTTTTAAAAAAAGAGGGAGCAACGCTTCGTTGCCCCCTCTAAAAACCTCTAAACAAAAGGGTTTAAAATTTTAATTTTATAGATATCTTTTTCTGTCACAATTCACTATTTTTTTAAATTTCATTTCGAACTTTGAAGATTTTCAATATTGACTCTCACTCCCACTAATTAATTTGTAACTATATTATCCTAAAACACAAAAAAATAATGGTGTGCTCTTAATGACATCTCTCTAATTATTTTATAAATCTAGTTCATTTATTTAAATTCAAATAGTTAATTTTTATAGGTTACGCAAAAAAACTCTTGAAGAGGATATTATATCCTCTTCAAGAGTTGCCCTATAAAGTTGGTAGAAAACTAATTAAACTAAGCTCATTTCACTAATATACTAACTATAAAATGCTTTATTAATATGATGCTTTCTTGCTAAGCACATGCCTTTTATCTATAATAAATTTCTGTTTCTTCTGTATTTATTAATAAAAGTAAATACCTTTATTCGATTAAACTCTATCGTACTATATTACTGAAGGCTTGAAACGTTTTAGACGTAAAGCATTCAGTAACACTGATACTGAACTCAAACTCATTGCAGCCCCGGCAATAATCGGGTTGAGTAAAGGACCGCCGAAAAAGTAGAAAATCCCCATAGCAAAAGGAATGCCTATTATATTGTAAGCAAATGCCCAGAACAAGTTTTCCTTAATATTTCTGATCGTTGCCTTACTTAATTCTACCGCTGTTGAAACATCCATTAAATCACTTCGCATCAATACAATGTCCGCAGACTCTATCGCAACATCTGTCCCTGAACCAATAGCAATGCCAATTTCGGCTTGAGCAAGAGCTGGCGCGTCGTTAATCCCATCGCCAACCATCGCTACTTTTTTCCCTCCAGACTGAAGCTTTTTCACTTCATTAGCTTTATCTTCCGGAAGAACTTCACTAAGCACTCTATCGATTCCTACTTGTCTAGCAATTGCTTCCGCTGTGCCTTTATTATCACCTGTAATCATCGCTACTTCGATACCCATTTTATGGAGTTTTTCGATTGCTGCCACACTATTTTCTTTGACCGTATCCGCAACTGCTATAATTCCAGCTATCTGATCATTGATTGCAACGTACATGGGCGTTTTTCCATTTCTAGCTAATGTATCTGCTATTTCAGCAAGAGTTTTCAAGGAAATATTACGAGTATCCATTAATTTCTTGTTGCCTGCTAGTAATTTTTTCCCGTCAATTTCTACTTCAATCCCTTGACCAGGAATAGCATTGAAGTTTTCAGACTTGCTTAATTTCAAGTCTTTTTCTTCTGCTCCTTTAACGATTGCTTCTCCGAGCGGATGCTCGGAACCTTTTTCAGCTGAAGCTGTCAGCTGCAGTAATTCAGTATCTGAAATTCCATTTTCAGTGATAATATCTGTAACTTTAGGTTTCCCTTCTGTAATCGTTCCTGTCTTGTCAAATACAATCGTTTGAATTTTATGAGTTGTTTCTAGGGCAACTCCACCTTTGATTAGTACACCATTTTCTGCCCCTTTACCAGTACCCACCATAATAGCTGTAGGAGTAGCTAAACCAAGGGCGCATGGACAAGCGATAACGAGTACTGAAATCGCAATTGTCAAAGAAAATAGGCCATCTTCTCCTCCAAAGTACCAAGCTAAGCTAGAAATCAGCGCTATAACTATAACGATTGGTACAAAATAACCAGAGATGATATCTGCCATTTTAGCAATTGGTGCTTTTGAACCCTGAGCTTCTTCAACCAGCTTAATAATTTGTGATAAAGCTGTATCTTTACCGACTTTTGTTGCCTTATATTGAATTGTTCCATTTTTATTAATACTCGCCCCGATAACATTATCTCCCGGGTTTTTTTCTACAGGAATACTTTCACCTGTCAGCATCGCTTCATCAACGGAAGTCATCCCTTCTAATACCTTACCATCTACTGGGATTTTTTCTCCTGGTTTAACAATAACAGTATCTCCAACTGCCACTTCGTCAATAGAAATCTTTATTTCTTTTCCATCTCTTACGACTAAAGCAGTTTTAGGTGCTAGGCCCATTAACTTTTCAATTGCTTCAGATGTTTTTCCTTTAGAACGAACTTCAAGATATTTACCTAATGTGATTAAAGTCAAAATAACAGCCGCTGATTCATAATATAATACTTCAGAAAAGTCTCCATACCCGAACCAGATCGCAATGGTTGCCCCAACGCTATAAATAAACGCAGCACCCGTACCTAACGCAACTAAAGAATCCATATTAGGATGTCCTTTGAATAAAGTTTTAAACCCTACAGTAAAAAATTGGCGCCCGAAAAACATAACAGGCAAGGTCAATATCAGTTGCAGTAGTGCAAATATTTCGGGATTCATCATTGGATCAATAACGGATGGTAAAGGTAATCCAGCCATATGTCCCATAGATATATACAGCAAGGGAACAGTAACTATTGCAGATGCTACAAATCTTTTCCACATAGAATGGATATATTTTCCCTTTTTCATTTTTGAGTCTTCTGCAGTATTCATTGAATCGATGTCTTCATGTGCCGCATACCCAGAATCAGCAACTGCTTGAGTAATATCAGATACTGTTAAGATTGCGGGATCATAATCGACTGTCATCTTTTCCGTTGCCAGATTCACACTGGAACTGATCACTCCATTTAATGTACCAGTAGCTTTTTCAACTGTCTGGGCACATGATGCACAAGTCATTCCTTCTATATTGAATGATTTATGCTCTCTACCTGTCAATGCTTTATATCCGACTTGAGCAACAGTGGATTGAATCTCCTCAACCGAAAGCAGACTTTCATCGTAACTGATATTCAACTTTTCAGTTGCCAGGTTTACATTAGCTTCTTGCACGCCTTTTAAATTCCTGGTCGCTTTTTCAACTGTCTGTGCACAAGAAGCACATGTCATACCTTCTATATTCAATGTTTTAGTCGTCATTTCCTAACAACCCCTCATTTAACAGCTTCCGCTTCATACCCAGCTGCTTTTACTTCAGAAACCAGTCTATCAATCGTTTGAAGTGTTTCATCATACTTCACTTTTGCAATGCCCTTTTTCAAGTTTACTTTCACTTTTGCAACACCATTCTGATTTTGTAACGCTGTTTCAACTTTATTTACACAGTGTTCACAGTTCATCCCTTTAACAGTTAGAGTTACTTTTTCCATAGTACTTATCTCCCCTTCTATTCTATAGAATATAATTATTTGACTTAAGTTTACATTTGTAAACGAAAGAAGTCAAGTCTTTACTTGGAGAATATTTCCACTAAACTTTTTATTTCAGCAAGTAACAAGCATAAAATACATTAAATGTTCATGTTCTACCTTTAATTGATTAAAATCGTGTAGTAAAATAATACTTAGATAAGGAGGGTTTACATTGGAATTTTCTGATAGAATTAAGCAATTACGAGTAGATAAAGGATATTCTCAAACAGGATTAGCCAAAGAACTCTATGTAACTCGTCAAGCTGTTTCAAAATGGGAAAGAGGTGCTGGTAAGCCTGATCATGAAGTTTTAAAACAAATTAGTAATTTTTTCAATATATCTCTAGATGATTTATTGAATCAGGACGATGCTTTTCCATGTACAGCTACTTTTGAAGCATCACAGTCGGATTCAATCCCATCTAATAATTCTTTTAATAGATCTGATGTATCTAAAAATCCGAATACTTATAAAAGAAATTCTCCCTTTAAAAATTGTAAAGAGTTCTTGAAAATAATCAATTTTCATTTTATTGCTTTATTTCTGATTGCCTTATTTCCAATTGTTTTAGATCCTGCTTTCTTACTTATTTCTTTTCCAATGGCTATTTTAGCTCTTCGTTATAAACGGAAAAATCTCTTTTATGCTGTCGCTGTTGTTGCAACCTTACTATTGATTACCCTTACTGCTTATGGGTATCTAGGTTCAAAATTTGGTTGGTTTACGAATGTAGAAGTTATTCCTATAGAATCCGAAATGCCTGTTGAAAATGAGCCGTCACCAGAAATTATCCTCGAAAAAATCGAAAAATAAGCTGACCTCAAAATGAGCCAACCACTATACATTAGATCTTTGGTCTAATATATATAGGTTGGCTCGGTCATTACAAAAAAGATCGGCTTTTTTTAATTATGTGTAATAACCAACTGGCTCCCCTGAATGGTTGAAACTAATTGAACAGCCCTAACCCCACCAATCCATTGATCAATTTTGAAAAATAGTGAAGCTTTTTTCTTCGTATTAAATAATTTTAATTTACTATAATAAACTCGACCAGTTGGAGAAGAAGCTTTAGGCTCAGTTGCTTTGGTAATTAACTTATTATGTACCTTAATTTTAAAACTAGCATTCCAAATGAGCGCTTGCGAGCCTTTTATCAAGTATGACTTATTTTGGATATTTTCAAAAGTACGAAAACTACTTTTTATACTATTTTGGGGTAATCTATCTGGTATTTCTTCAACTGTTAAGATAATATTTTCTCCGTCCGGCATTTCAATACTCCCTGATTGTGCTCCTCCTTTCTCAAGATCGTATGTAAAATTCTCTGCTGCTTCTGCTGATGAATAATTAATTGAATAGATCCCTATCCCCAGCATCCATACTAAGACAACAAAATATTTTTTCATGTTTATAATCTCCTTTTTATTTTTATTATAAACATTGCTTCGCTAAATATAAACTGCTCTATTTCACTTTTAAGTATTATTTAACTAATTATAAGTATTTTGGAGATTATAGTTATATTTCCAACCTATAATTCCTTTTAAAAAAGAGAACTAGTATGTTCACTAGTTCTCTTTCCTGATTATGATTATAAAATCTTTGCTAAGAAGTCTTGAGTTCTTGGGTTTTCAGGATGTTGAAAAATTTCTTCAGGCGTTCCTTGTTCGACAATATGTCCGTCATCCATAAACAGTACTCGATCTGCTACTTCCCTAGCAAATCCCATCTCATGTGTTACAACAACCATCGTCATACCAGACTTAGCTAATTCATTCATAACATTCAATACTTCTCCAACCATCTCAGGGTCCAAAGCTGACGTCGGTTCATCAAAAAGCATAACATCCGGATCCATTGCAAGTGCACGTGCAATGGCCACACGCTGTTTCTGCCCTCCAGAAAGGCTAGATGGATAAGCATCAAGTTTGTCCTCTAACCCCACTTGTTGTAATAATTTCGCAGCTTTGCTATTCGCTTCAGATTCATTAGTTCCTTTTGTTTGTACCGGAGAGATCGTTAAATTTTTTTGAACAGTCATATGTGGAAACAGATTAAATTGTTGAAATACCATCCCCATTTTCTGACGCAACTGATTCAGTTTTTGTTCATTCAATCCTGTTAGTGACGTGCCTTCAAAGATTATCTCTCCATCTGTCGGTTCTTCAAGTAAATTAAGACAACGTAAGAATGTAGATTTTCCGGAACCAGATGGTCCAATCACAACAACGACTTCTCCTTGTTTGATTTCTTCAGTAATATCTTTCAGTACTTCGTTTTTTCCAAATGCTTTTTTCAAATGTTGTATATTAATCATGATTCATTCTCCCTTCAAAGTAATTCAAAATTTTTGTTAACGTAAAGGTTAAAACAAAATAAATCATCATTGTAATAATTAACGGTAAAATACCTTCGAAGGATGCAGAACGAACAACTCTTGTCTGGAAGATTAGTTCTCCAACTCCAATAACAGATACAATTGAAGATTCTTTTATAATCGTAATAAATTCATTCCCTAGTGCTGGCCAAATATTTTTTAAAGCTTGTGGGAAGATAATATGGCGCATTGCCTGATTTCTACTCATTCCCAAACTTCGTGCTGCTTCTGATTGTCCAGAATCTACTGAATTCAACCCACTTCGAATAATTTCACAAATATAAGCTCCACTATTTAACGATACAGCAATAATCCCAGCTGTTAGCGCCGGTAAATTAAAGAATACACCTACTCCAAAGTAAATGAACATTACTTGAATCAATAGAGGAGTTCCACGAACAAATTCAACATAGGAGGAACCCAAGAAACGAATAATCACATTTTTAGCTAATCTCATAAGAGAAAGAATAAATCCAAGTACTAATCCTACAAGTACGCCGATCAGCGAGATGAAAATTGTCATAGCTGTTCCATCTAAGAAATATCTCCAATATTTACTAACAAATCCACCTTCTTTATCTTGTGACATGTATTCTCCCGCTGTTGCTAGGTAATCTTCCGTAAGATTGTTTCCAGAGATTTCAGCTAAACTTTCATTAACTGCCTCAACTAGCGAATCTTCTCCATATCTTATGGCAATAGCAGATCCCTGATCCTGCTCATCTAATTCAAAATCTCCTTCATAAGTATACAGTTCGTCATTGTTTTCTGCATGTGCTACAGCATTAGGTCCTTGCATAACTATTGCTTCAATACGATTAGTCTCTAAAGACAAAATCAAATCATTAATATTCTCAAGTTTTGTAATTTTTGCATTAGGGATTTGTTGAGCTAGTTCTTCTTGCAATGTACCTGACTGGACACCGATAGTTTGACCCGCTAAAGATTCAATTGAGTCGTAAATATCTTTATCCCCCGAACGTACCATTATATTCTGAAAAGTCTGAAAATAAATATCTGAAAAATTAACACTTTTACGACGTTCTTCAGTTGGGGTCATCCCCGCAACAATCATGTCAATCTTGTTTGATTCTAATGCCGGTAGTAAGCTGTCGAATCCCATATCTTGAATTACAAGTTCAACACCTAAATCATCTGCAATTTTTTCAGCTATCAAAATATCCATTCCAACAATTTCCTGTTCATCCCCTTCACCCGCATAAAATTCAAACGGTGGAAAATCGGCACTTGTTCCAATAACTAATTCTCCGTTTTCCTTTACTTGTTCCAAGGCCCCATCTTCAGCATAAGCAATATGCTCCGGAATAAATAACATGACTATAAGTACAAAAAATGCGATAAAACCTTTAATATATTTTTTCATTCTCTTTCCCCCTAAATTTTATTAACTATCATTGGATAAAATCTGCATACCTTCATTTCTATCTATTGCTAACATTGAAAAGTATCATACCATTAGATAGATAATTATGCAATATAATAAGTTAAAATAGTTTATTTATTATATATAACTGTTTTTTATGCAATTTAATTGTATATTTTATGCTTGATGGGAATTTTCTCAGTTATCGGGAAAACTTTCTATCCACGAACTCTATCCCTCCTTGTTCTCAAGCTATTTACTCTTTCCCTTAACTAAATTAAGATAAAAATGTAAACGGAACCAAAATATTATAAATAGAAAAAAAGGAGTGTATAAATATGATGGAAAAACTCCAGCGATTTGGAGGTGCAATGTTCACACCCGTTTTACTATTTGCATTTAACGGGATTTTATTAGCTTTTTCAATTGCGATGCAAAGCGAATTAATATTAGGAACACTTGCAAGTGAAGGAACATTCTGGAGTAACATTTGGTCAATAGTGGAAGCCGGCGGATGGACAATCTTTAACAATATGGAAATATTGTTTGTAATCGGTCTACCAATCGGTCTTGCTAATAAGGCAAGTGCTCGTGCCGCATTAGCTTCATTTGTTGTTTATATGACCTGGAATAACTTTATTGCTGGGATTTTAGGTATTTGGGGTTCCAATTTCGGCGTTGACTATTCTCAAACTGTTGGAGGAATCAGTGGACTGAAAGAAATTGGCGGCGTCAAAACCCTGGATACAAACTTAATTGGTGCATTAGCCATTGCCGGTCTTACTGTATGGATCCACAATCACTACTTTGAAAAGAAACTGCCGGAATGGCTCGGTGTTTTCCAAGGAACTTCTATGGTCGTCATCATTGGATTCTTTACTACATTAATTCTTGCATTCTTGACTGTTTGGATCTGGCCACCAATCCAAGATCTGATTAGTCAGGCACAGGGATTTATGGCAGGCAGTGGTTCAATTGGCGTTGGCTTATACGTGTTTTTAGAAAGAATCTTAATTCCTACAGGATTGCATCACTTCATTTATCAACCTTTTGAATATGGTCCAGCTGTTGTTGAAGGAGGTCTTGTTCCGTATTGGATGGAACACTTAAATGAGATCGCTTCTACTTCGGGAAATCTGAGAGATATTATTCCAGAAGCAGGATTTGGATTTCACAATGTTTCCAAAGTGTTTGCACCAATCGGGATCGGTACAGCTTTCATCGTTACTGCAAAACCCGAAAACCGAAAGAAAACTTTTGCTTTAGTTTTACCTACTGCATTAACAGCGATTATGGCTGGGATTACTGAACCATTCGAGTTCACTTTTCTTTTCTTAGCACCACAACTCTTTGCAGTACACGCCCTATTAGCAGCCTTATTAAGCTTCACCTTGTATTCATTAGGTGTATCAGCGGTTATAGGCGGTGGTTTACTTTCTAATATTTCTTATTTTATCGTACCTATGGCATCAAATCACCTAAATGCTGTTCTTCTATTCTTTGGAGTCGGTTTAGTCTTTAGTGTCATTTATTTCTTCATATTTAGATTTGCTATTTTAAAATGGAATATTAAAACACCCGGTAGAGAAGATACTGGAGAAGCAAAGATGTTTAAAAAAGCTGACTACCGTGAGAAGAGAGCTAAAGAGAAAAACAAAGAATCTCATGACCAAGGTTCGAGCGATAACGATCCTACTGCTGATCTAGATCCAAATGCCCAAAAAGCAATTCACTTTTTAGAAGGATTAGGTGGTGGTAATAATATAACGAATATCAATAATTGCGCAACCCGTTTAAGAGTTAGTGTTGCGGATGAATCACTCGTTGCAGAAGATGGATTCTTCAAACAATATGGCGCACATGGTTTAGTAAAAAATGGAAAAGCACTGCAGGTTATTGTCGGACTAGATGTTCCTCAAGTTAGAGAATATTTTGAAAATGAAGTCGCAAAACAAAAAGATTAAATCTATAAAATAAAAGGAGTAGTTTATATGTCACTTAAAGAACAGTCAATATTAGTAGCTGGTGGAGGGAGTACTTTTACTCCCGGAATCGTGTTAATGCTTTTGGAAAATTTAGACAAATTCCCCATCCGTCAATTAAAATTTTATGATAATGATAAAGAAAGACAGCAGCAAATTGCCGATGCCACAGAAGTTATATTAAAAGAACGAGCACCTCATATTAAATTCGTAGCCACCACAGATCCCGAAGAAGCATTTACTGATATTGATTTTGTGATGGCCCATATTCGAGTAGGAAAATATGCTATGCGAGAAAAAGACGAAAAAATTCCTTTAAGATATGGTGTAATCGGTCAGGAAACTTGTGGACCAGGTGGAATTGCTTATGGAATGCGTTCAATTGGAGGAGTTTTAGAGTTAATTGATTATATGGAACAGTACTCTCCAGAAGCGTGGATGCTGAATTACTCTAACCCGGCAGCTATTGTAGCTGAAGCGACCAGAAAGTTACGTCCAAATAGTAAAATCATCAATATCTGTGACATGCCTGTCGGAATTGAAAATCGTATGAAAGATGTACTTGGTCTAGAATCCAGAAAAGATATGACTGTAAAATATTATGGTTTAAATCATTTTGGATGGTGGACTGATATACGTGATAAAGACGGAAAAGACTTGATGCCTGAATTAAAAGAGTGGGTATCAAAAAATGGGTATATTACTCCTGGTGAATTGAACGGGGCCGCTGAAGAAGAAGTCGAACCTAGCTGGTTCTATACATTTGGTAAAGCAAAAGAAGTGCAATGGTTAGATCCCGATACTTTACCAAACACTTATTTAAAATATTACTTCTACCCTCAAGACGAAGTTGAGCATAGTAATCCCGAACATACTCGCGCTAATGAAGTAATGGAACACAGAGAGAAAAATACTTTTAATGAATGTAATAGAATTGCTGATATTCAAACAGCTGAAGACGCAAAACTTGAAGCTGATGAACACGCTACGTACATTGTGGATCTAGCAAGAGCGATTGCCTATAATTCAAAAGAACGTATGCTGCTGATTGTTCCTAACAAAGGTGCTATCGTCAATTTTGATGAGGATGCTATGGTAGAAGTCCCTTGTATCGTAGGTTCTCAAGGAGCTGAGCCTTTGACTCAAGGTGAAATCCCTCGATTCCAGAAAGGTCTGATGGAACAGCAAGTTGCTGTAGAAAAACTCGTTGTAGAAGCCTGGACAGAAGGATCTTACCAAAAACTATGGCAGGCACTTTTCCTTTCAAAAACGATGCCAAACGCTCGAGTAGCGAAACAGATTTTGGATGATTTAATTGAAGTAAATAAAGAATATTGGCCAGAATTAACTTAACTAAGCTTAAAAATCCACGCAAAAACCCGGTCCCTTATTTACTTAAGGAACCGGGTTTTTATTTTATTTGAATTAAGTATTCTCAACATCTTTATATATTACAATTATAAAACTATTGGATTTTAATTTTCAAACAGAATAAATTCAAGAATATTTTAATTTAAATATCACACGTAGTCATATAGCAAACCATTTGAAATTGTTTAGCTTTTTTATTTTGCAATAAAATTCCAGTTATAAAAACTATATCTAGTATGATAAATGTAATCTTCCTATACTTGCCTTAAAAACTATTTACTAATTACATAATTTTATTAACCTATTACCTTTTGTCTAATCTTAGTATTTTATACCTTTCAAAATTGCTTAGTATGTTATACTTATACTATTATTCCAAGGGAGGTATCTGATGAATCTCGAGGCATTAATCAATCAGCATTATTCAGAATTAAATGAGAATGATTTACATATCGTACAGTATATGATGCAACATAAAAAATCCATTAAACAAATGACGATTACTATGTTGGCGAAAGAAACATTGACCTCTAAGTCTAGTGTACTTCGACTGACAAAAAAGTTGGGATTTTCAGGATTTAGTGAATTCAAATACGCACTAAAAAATAATGACGACACCAGATCTCTTTCGGCAACTTCTTTCTCAAGTTTACAAGAGACCGATTTAAATGGAACTGCCAAACTATTTAACCAGCAACAGATACGTCCAATCATTGAACATTTTCATTCTGCTAGAAATATTTATTGTTACGGAACTGGTTGGGGGCAGCGGACAGTATTAAAGAATTTCAACCGTGGTATGATAGATTTAAAAAAATTCCCGCTATTACTAGAATCCTTAAGCGAGTTTAAAGTCATCGTACAACGTGCCGTTCAACCAGATGATCTCGTTATCATTGTCTCTTTAAGTGGTGATATAAAACAAACAGAACAAGTAACTCGACTTTTGAAAATGAAAAATATCCCTATACTTTCTATTACAAATTTATCAAACAACGTCTTAGCATCTATGGCAACCTATAACTTGTATTTTCAGAGTACCCCTGTCAACTACATGGGAGAAGACATGTACAGCCTATTGCCAATCTTCCAACTAATGGATTCTTTAAGAAGAGAATACGTAGATTATTTGATGGAATTAGACGAATCCAACTGAAAACGGACTACCTCTTAAAAAAAGGTAGTCCGTTTGTCGTATCAAACAAAAAGTATACTTATATTACTTTACATCAACTACAAAGCATTCATAAGGCGCTAATGTACACTGCTTGGCATCCACTACTTGTCTATCATAGTTACTAAATCGAATCGTTGATTCTTTTGATATTTCCGGTAATTCGATCGTATTCTCTTCCGTAGAAAGATTTGCGATGACTAGTAGCCTATTTTCATTATATACACGCTCGTACACAAATACACTTTGATGATCTGGAAGCAATAAGTTATATGAACCCCTGACAACCGTCTCATTTTCCTTCCTATATTGGATTAAATCCTTATACAGATAGAAGACAGATTGCTCATCTGCTAATGTTTGTTCAACATTGATTTCCGTGAAATTCGGATTTACAGATAGCCATGGTTCTCCAGTTGAAAAACCGCCATTCTCTTGATCATTCCATTGCATTGGCGTTCTTGCATTATCTCGCCCTTTATAATTGATCGCATTGAGTAAAGCTTCAGCTGTTTTACCATTCTCCATTTCTTCTTTATACATATTGATGCTCTCGATATCATTGACCTCAGAAATGTTTCCTACTGGTCGATTCGTCATGCCGATTTCTTCACCTTGATAAATATAAGGCGTTCCCTTCATCAAGTGTAAAAGAACAGCAAAACATTTAGCACTCTCTACACGAAACGCTTGGTCATTTCCCCACCTTGAAACGATTCTTGGAGTATCATGATTGTTCCAGAACAAACTATTCCAAGCCGTTTCACCCAGTGCAATCTGCCATTTGGAAAGGACTTGCTTCAGTTCAACTAAATCCAAGTCTTTCAGCGCCCACTTACTAATCGGCTCTTGGTCTAATGCGATATGTTCGAACTGAAATATCATAGATAGTTCTCCTCGATCCGAACCAGAGTAAAGTTCAGCATTCTCAGGCGTTGCACTCCATGTTTCTCCTACCGTCATTACGTCATAATGTCCAAATGTTTTTCGATTCATTTCTTGCAAAAATTCATGTAGTCTTGGACCATTTCCTGTGATTTTTTCATCAGGCTTTTTACCAATCAAATCGATGACATCCATTCTAAATCCACCGATACCTTTTTCTAACCAGAAATTCATCATATTATAGATATCTTGACGCATCTTTTCATTTTCCCAGTTTAAATCGGGTTGTTTTTCACTGAAAAGATGCAAGTAGTACTGATCACTTGTTTTATCGTATGCCCAAGCGGAACCACTAAAAGTTGACTTCAAATCATTCGGCTCTTTACCTTTCACCGGATCTCTCCAGATATAGTAATCGCGGTAAGGTGAATCTTTCCCTTTTTTCGCTTCTTGAAACCAATGATGTTCGTCACTTGTGTGATTGACGACCAAATCCATGACGATCCGAATGGATCGTTTTTGAGCTTCAGCAATCAATTCATTCATATCCTCCATTGTTCCAAATTCTGGATGAATCGCCTCGTAATCACTGATGTCATAGCCATTATCATCATTAGGAGACTGATAGACCGGACTCAACCATATCGCATTGATTCCAAGTTTTTCCAGATAATCGAGTCGCTCAATGATCCCTCTGATATCTCCAATACCATCTCCATTTGAATCTTGGAAACTTCTTGGGTAAATTTGATAAACGACTGCTTTTTGCCACCACTTCACATTTTCACTTCCTTCACTTATTTTCTGCTTTTTCGATCATCTTTTTCAAGTCAAGCTCTTCCGTGTTTTCTACAAAGTAGTTAGCAGCTTTCATTGACTCTTTTGATCCTACACCAACAGAAAACATACCTGCATCATTGATGGCATCGATCCCTGCTTCTGCATCTTCGATGCCAATGCATTCTGCAGGTGACAAACCAAGTAGTTCAGCCCCTTTATAGAATATTTCAGGATTTGGTTTCCCATTTTTCAAACTATTTGGGTCGACAACTCCGATGAATTGATCCTTCACTTGCAGCTGTTCAAGGATGGTTGACGCATTTTTACTTGCTGAAGCAACCGACAATGCCAGGCCAGCTTCCTTTGCATCTAACAATAATTTTTTCATGCCTGGGCAAAGGTCTGCCGGCGTGATTCTCTCAATAAATGTTTTGTATTCATCATTTTTTTTACCAGCAAGCATCTCTTTTTCTTCCTCTGAGTAACTTTGATCTTTTCCTCCATGCTCTAAAATCAACTCTAGTGATTCAATACGGCTGATTCCTTTTAACTGCTCATTAAATGTTCGGTCAATATCGATACCGATTTTTTCTGCTAATGATTTCCATGCCAAGTAATGATATTCCGCTGTGTCTGTAATGACACCGTCAAGATCTAAAACTACTCCTCTAATCATGTTATCATCCTTCCAATCTTTTATACTGCTTAAATTTAATTTGAATTTTCTTCAATGGCGATCGTTAAAGTATCTTCCAATGTAACGGATTGACCGAACACTTCAAAAATCAGTGATTCTCCTACTTCTAACTGGAAGGTTACAGCAGTTTTTTCTACTGCCACGTTGAGTAATCTTTCTCGATAATTCAATTTAAATCGGTAACTATCCCATTGGTCTGGACAATATGGTGCAAATGATAATGTCCCTGTTTGTGTACGCATCCCTGCAAATCCTTGGACGATAGATAACCACCCACCACTCATCGATGTAATGTGTAGACCATCTTCCGTATCATTATTATAATTATCAAGGTCTAGTCTTGCTGTTCTTTCGTACATTTCAAATGCTTTCTCTTTTTTACCGAGTTCAGATGCCAGTATCGAGTGAACAAGCGGTGATAAAGAAGACTCATGAACAGTCATCGGTTCATAGAAGTTAAAGTTCCGTTCTTTCTCTTCTTGACTGTAGTGATGATTCAAGAAATACAGTCCTTGTAGAACATCTGCTTGTTTGATGAATGGTGATCTCAGTATCTTGTCCCATGACCAGTTCTGATTAATAGGACGTTCTGAGGGATCAAGGCTGTTAACCGGTCGCAAATCTTTATCTAAGAATGAATCGTGTTGAACAAAAACAGCTAACGCTTCATCTTTTGGTAGATACATATTGCCGCTGATGTCTGTCCATTTTTGTTGTTCTTCTTCGCTGACCTTCAATTCTCGGATTTTATCATCCGTTACTTTTTCTAATGTTTCCAACGTATATTGCAGACACCATTGTGCCATTGTATTGGTGTACCAGTTGTTGCTGACGTTATTCTCGTACTCATTAGGGCCTGTAACCCCATGAATCATATACTGTTGTTTTCTTGCAGAATAATGGACGCGGTCTGCCCAAAATCTAGCAATACCCACGAGTACATCAATTCCTTGGTTCAGAAGATAGTCTTCGTTTCCTGTGTAAGTTGTATAGTTAAAAATCCCATGGGCAATCGCACCATTACGGTGAATTTCCTCAAAAGTAATTTCCCATTCGTTGTGACATTCGATCCCAGTGAAGGTTACCATTGGATATAGCGCACCTTTGAGCCCTTGTTTGGCTGCATTTTCGTAAGCTTGTTCGAGTTGATTATGGCGATAGACGAGTAACTGTCTAAAAGTTCCTTCATTCGTAACCGACAAGTACATTGGCAGAATACAAGCTTCTGTATCCCAGTATGTTGCACCGCCATATTTTTCACCGGTAAAGCCTTTTGGACCTACGTTCAAACGAGGATCTTCTCCGTAATAGGTTGAGAATAATTGTAAGATATTGAAGCGAATCCCTTGTTGACTGGCGTCATCTCCACTAATTTGAACATCTGCATTATTCCAGCGCGTCTCCCATTCAGCTAAGTGATCCTTCAAGACACTTTGTAGACCTTTATCCCTAGCTGATTGAATGATGTTTGCAGCTTTTTCTACTTGCTGATCTGATACTACATCACGACTCGTTATGACTGCTATATATTTAGTAAGGGTTAGCTGATCACCTGCTTCCAATGGATAGAAAAAGCGTTCGCCTACATACATGGCTTGTTCTTTTCCAACCTCTTTTGTTGCTGTGTCAGTCTGATTACTCATCATTGTCGTTACTGTAAAGCGCTCTGTTCCGAAAGGATTCTCTTTGGTTTTTGTTTTTAAAAATGGAAATGGTTCATGTCCTTTTTCCAGTTCATTCCAAAATTGTTCTTCATAGTTACTGTCTTCATTCTCAACATTTCCATCTAAGTGCGGAATCAGTGTTAGTTCAGCAATGCCAGTCAGCATTTCTGCTTCGATATTCACTACTGCTAGTTCTTTTGTATGAGCGCTAACGAAGCGTGTGAAGCGGAATAGAATCGATACTTCTTCTTTTTTCCATATAAACGAGCGCCTCAGAACACCTTCTTTCATGTCTAACTCTAGGTGAAACTGTTCAACCGTATCAATAGCCAAATCTACTTTATGTTCATCAACGTAGATATCAACTGGAATAAAATTAGTTGCATTAATCACTTTTCCGAAATAGTCAGGATAACCAATCTTCCACCACCCAACTTTTGTTTTATCTGGGAACCATACGCCAGCAATATACGTTCCGATATGTGTATCGCCAGAATACCCTTCTTCGAAATTTCCTCTTAAACCCATATACCCATTGCCGATGGCTGTAAGACTTTCTTGTAGTCTTTTATTATCACCTACTGTATCCGACGTTAATTTCCACGGATCAATCCCAAATAATCTCTCCATTTATTCTCTTCACTCCTGTACTCTAGTTTGATCTTTTTCATCGTTAAATTGTGTTTTAAAGTAAATTAACACCAAGATAATTAATAGACCTGTTGTTTGAATCGTCATCATCCAGATAATATCAAACTGAATCAATCCATATAATAAGGCCAGTATGGTCGGTAAGCCTAATCCGTAAAGAATAATCGCTACAGATTCTTTGTATGTCGTAATCGACGTTAAATGGCTCTTTTTCGTCAAGTAGAGAAACACTGCAGATCCTAGCGTTAAAACGACTAGCATAACAAGTGTCATACAAGAAATCAGAAAAGTAAGTGCCGCTACGATGTAAACACGATTATTGATTCTCCATTGTCGGTTCATTTCTGTTTTTATTTCTTCTACTGATGCACCCTCTAGTGTGAAATCTTTCGTGTAGTTGACAGTTAATTCAGGCTGACCCTGTTCTCTAATGGTAAAGAGCGTTGGCTCAAAAACAATTGCAACGTCACTATCTACTAATGGCGCGCCCGTTTGATCAATTACTACCACACCTCCTGCTTTTGTCTGAACGGTCGATTGACCGATCGCTAACGTACCATTTTCTATAGGAATGTCAGCAAGTGTTTCAGCAACTTCATCGTCGATCAAACCAAAAGCTTCAGGATAAAACGTCTCAACACCAATTGTGTCGGTCTGCGCAAAATTCAGTGAAACGGGTATCGTGATCAATGCGTTTAAGAAAATCAACACAATCACGATTGTTGGCCACCCAATGGCCTTACGATTAAAGAAAGCACGCTTAGGAGTAAAAATATTTGCAAAATAATTTAATGGAAAACTATCTGTTCTCATACTCATTCCTACTTTTTAGACTCATTTATTTTTATATCTTATCCTTTAGTTCCGCCTGCTGTTAATCCAGATACAAAGTGTTTTTGTAGGTAGAAGAACAAAATACAGATCGGTAAAGCAATCAAAATGGCTCCAGCGGCGAATAAGGTCACACGCTGTTCTCTTGGATTACTGATAAACGTTTGTAGTCCAATCGCTACCGTATACACTTCCGGTGTTCTAAGCAAGAATCTTGCTAGCATATATTCTCCGAATGGGCCCATGAATGCCCAAAGTGCTTGAACAGCAATCATCGGCTTAACTAATGGAAGAATGATTTGCCAGAATGATCTTAAATGTCCTGCACCATCTAATTTAGCTGATTCATCTAATTCAAGTGGTACCGTGTCGAAATACCCTTTCATGAGCCAGGTATTCATGGGGATTCCTCCACCGATATAAATAACCGTTAAGAACCAGTGCGTATTCAGTCCTCCAACAAGAAGTGCCATAACGTAGAAAGCTGTCAAAGCAGCGGTTGTTGGAACCATTTGAATGATCAAGAAGAACTTGATACTTTGTTTTCTTCCAATAAAACGGTACCGACTATAAGCGTATCCGGCTAGCGTGATTGCCGCTACTTGAATGACCATCGTCGTCCCCGCAACTTTCAAGGTGTTCCAATACCACGTGCCATAAAGCGTATTATTGAATAATCGAGAAAAGTTCGCTAGAGACCAAGGTCCTCTGAAGTTTAAATCGAAGGCCATAATATTGCCCGTTCTGAATGCAGAAGTAACTGTGATCAGAAGAGGATAAATAATGACGGCCGATAGACCGATCAGATAAGCATAAGAAAAGAATTTGTTCCAGAAACGAGAGTTTTTCTGTGTTTTAATTCGCTTTGGTTTATTCATGTTAATCCTCCATTTCAAAAGCGCGCGTCCGACTGAAAATAACCATTGAAATCGTAATGACGATTGCAGAAATAATCAGTGTGACGGCTGCTGATATGTTGTATTGCGGTGATGTTCCGGTCGTTAGTTTATAAATCCATGAAATCAAGATATCTGTCGATCCTGCACCACTTCCTACACTTCCGGGACCCCCTTCGTTAAATAGATAAATCAAGTTGAAGTTATTAAAGTTACCGGTATATTGTGTAATAAAAATAGGTGCTGCTACTGCAAAAATATGTGGCATAGTGATATGTTTGAATTTTTGTATCGCTGTTGCTCCATCAATAACAGAAGCTTCGTACCAGTCATTTGGTATAGACTGTAAAATACCTGAAGTTAATACATAGATGTACGGATATCCCACCCATCCTTGAATCATAATGATGGCAATTTTCGTCCAGAAAGGATCTGTTTTCCAAGATATCGCTGGGATTTCAAGGAATGGAATAATCTGGTTGAAGAAGGGGATCACTTGCGTATTGATTGCACCCACACTGGGGTTAAAGATATTTGAAAAAGTCAGAATCGTTATGAATGCCGGAACTGCCCAAGGCAACAACATAATCACTCCGAAGAACCGATTGAATCGAATATGCGGCTGATTAAGCACTAATGCTGTGAATACACCAATGATCAGCTGCAAAGTCGTTGCAGCTAGCGTCCAGATAATCGTCCAAGAGAAAACGGCAAAAAATGTATCTCGATAAGCGGTCAGCGTAAAGATGCTGCTGAACGTTTCAAATCCTACCCAATCTATTAAGTTTGCTGGTGGGACATTTTGAAAATTATAGTTTGTAAAAGCAATGAATATAGTTACCAGCACTGGGAATACAATGGCAAAGATCATAACCAAGTAAGCGGGTATCGTTAATAAGTAAGGAAAGCCATTTTCAAAAACACTAACGGCTGTGGATTTTACAGTGTAATTGACTGCGTTTGGGTTAACGATTCTTTTCTTCGCCACACGGTTAGCATCCATCATAACGGCTGCCATAAAGACAAAATAAATCAATATAATCAAAATTTGAATCGTACCTTCAATCAGTAAGAACAAAGAGTGATCTTCTCTAGGAACCGTACCTAGTGTAATCAGACCCTGAACTGCTCCGGCGCCAAATAGTATTAATTCAATGACGAATCCAGCAAATATAACAAGAAATAATGCACCTTTTACAAGCTGCTTATTGTAAAGTTGACCGAGTCCGGGAATAATAGAGAGCAGCGTAGCAGTACGGACTTTTTTCTGATCTTTATCAGATAAAAGTGAATGATCATTGTTTTTAGTTTCCAACCGTAACACGTCCTTTCAATTATAAAAACGGCAGAGATCCTCCTACTATCTCTGCCGAATCATCTAGTCTTCTATTTAAAGATTAATATTTTTGTTCGATGTTTTCTTTGATGATTTGTACAGAATCATTTGCTGCCTCTTCAGCTTTTTTATTTCCAGATCCTGCATCAAACATCATTGATTCAGCGCCTGTCCAAACTTCCGCCATTTCTGGAATATTGGGCATTGGAACGGCATTATTGTATTGTTCGATAACAGCTACAGCTAATTCATCCTCTCCTGCTTCATTGATGGCATTTCGTGCATTCTGGTTAGCAGGAATTTCATTTGTGTAGTCTTCGTATAGCATCATCATATTTTCTTCGTTAGTTACGAAATCAACAAATGCTGCTGCAGTTTCATAGTTTTCAGTGTAAGAAGGAACAACCCAACCTTTACCACCAGCAAAAGGTGCATATTCGTTTCCATTAGGTAGGGTAGGGATTGCTGCTACGCCAAGGTTCACACCACTATCTCTGTAGTTGGCTGCGCCCCAAGGACCGTTGATAACAGCTGCTGCATTTCCTTGAATGAATTGATCATCAATGAAGTCACCAGCACTTGTTACATCAAGCATCCCTTCTGGCCATACATCATTGAACCATTTTTGAGCATATTCAATCCCTTCAATTGCTTCAGGTGAATTCAAACCGATGTCAGATGTATCTTCACCGTCTTCGCCGAATACATAACCGCCGAAACCAGAAATCAATCCATAAGAATTATAGAAATCGACCCAATTTGCTAGGAACGCTGTACTCGTGTCTGCTTGTCCTGAAAATGCATACTGCTCGTCTTCCGTAAGTGCTTCCAATTCATCGAAAGTTTCTGGTGGTGTATCCATCAAATCTTTATTATAGAAAAGAACAAGCGACTCAATCACGAATGGTGTACCATAAACTGTATCATCTACTGTTACTTGTTGTTTATCTGTTTCATCATATCGCCCATCATCAGCGAGTGTCATTTCAGACAAATGACCTTGTTGGCCCATACCACCGATTCGATCATATGGAGATAGCAGAACGTCTGGAGATAATCCTGCTGGACCATCTAAAGGTACAGCTTCTAATGTGTCAAACATATCTCTTTCAGATACGGTGACTTCAACATCGTATTCTTCTTCAAATGCAGGAACGATTGCTTCAACGAATTCTACGTAATCTTCACCAACACCCACTTCAATCGAACCACCGATTTCACCAGTTGCTGCGCCATCTTTTTCTGTTTCACCTTCCGAACCCGAACTTTCGTCTGATCCATTTCCATATGCTGCGAGTAGTAGTGCTGCTGAACCTGCCATTGCTAATTTGTAAAATTTTATCATTTATTTTTCCTCCTCTAGCTTTCTGTTCCTGCCTTCATTTTCAATTATATTTTATTACCATAGCATTGCAATCGTTTTCTTTATGTTACCGGTATCAGTATTTTATATTCGTTTTTTTCTAGTTATTTTCAAAATTATAAAGTTTATAGGATGTAGAAGCCAACACTATCGCGTTTCCTATAAGAATAGGCTGTTGCTCTAATAGGTCTCTTCCTTTTCTATTTTTCAATTCCGTGATCTCGATGCGCTGCTGTTCCTGAGATTGATTGATCAAAAGATACAGCGCTTGAGTCTTTGTCTTCTTTTTCAAGACCAGTAAATTTTCTTGAACTGCTAAAAACTCAAATTGGGTTCCTGCAAACAAGGCTATATTGCATTGCCTCAGACTAGATAGCCGTTTAATGAGTGTTTTAAAATCTACACTAAACTCGTCAGTCCATTGCATCGGTTTTCTATTTGTTGGATCTTCTCCACCATCCATACCGATTTCAGTGCCGTAATATAAGCAAATCGATCCTGGCAATAAGTAAAGCATGACCAGACATAGTCCTGTTTTTTCACGGTCATAACCAGCGTATTCGTATAGCCTTGGTGCATCGTGACTGTCCAACAGCGTCAGCATACCTTGATTAACATTTTCTGAGTATTGTAAAAGTGCCTGTACAAATTGTTCCTGAAATTCAAGCGTAGATAATCGATTCGCTGCAATCCATTCAAGAATCGGTTTCCCTAAAGGATAGTTCATTACACCATCCAGTTGGTCCCCTTGTAACCAAGCATCAGCATGATGCCAGATTTCTCCCACGATGTAACAGTCTGGACGTACATCTTTCAAACGCGCACGCAGTATTCTTAAAAAGGCATGATCGATTTCATTAACCACATCTAGTCGCCATCCATCAATGTTATATTCCTCTACCCAGTATAATGCGACTTTTATTAAATAAGTTTGAACGTCTTTATTAAGTGTATTCAACTTTGGCATATTGGGTGTAAAATGTCGATAATGGTCAACTATTCGAGTATCCTCTTCATCTTCAAGTGGAAACTGTTCGATATAAAACCAGTCTTTATAAATAGACTGCTCCCCATGTTTCAGTACATCTTGAAAAAAGACTGACTGGTCTCCGATGTGGTTAAATACGCCATCAAGCAAGACTCTTATACCAAGCGCATGTGCCGCATCCACCAGTGACTTGAAACTTTCCTTAGTCCCAAAACTCGGATCGATTTCCATATAGTCTTCAGTATCATATTTGTGTGCTGTTGGACTTTTAAAAATCGGTGTAAGATAAATACCGGAGATACCTAAGTTCCTTAAGTAAGGTAATTTTTCTCTGATCCCCTCCAGTGTCCCGCCATGAAAATCATATTGACCAAACTGTTTTGAACTTCCCCATGAAAGATTGCTAGGATCATAGAAACGGTCTGGCATCACTTGATACCAGATCGTCTCATTGACCCAGCTCGGTGCTTGAACGACTTCGGATTCGTGCATATACGGAAAAGCAAAGTAACTATTGATATCATTTTCAATAAAGGGATCTTTTGGTGAGAACCAGCCTCTTTCGATATATAATAAATACTCCTGTTCTCCTTCCAGTAAGAACCCGTATCGCATCTGATGGTTTGACGGATGATGTTCAACCTGCCAGTAGCTGTAGCGTACTGTTTGGTAGAGCTTTTTCATCTCTATTTCCGTTTTTTTCCAGTAATAGCCCTTTTTTTCATCCTTTACCCATCCATCTGGATGATCCGTCAATAATGTGGCACTCTCAACATCATGCGCTGTCCGAAGTGTCAGACACATGGTTTGCGCATCTTTCATATAGGCATAAGCACTATTCGCTTTGTGGTAGACCGCTTGTTGATTCAATCCATTCACCCTTTATTCTCTCGGCTTGATTTAATTTCTGACTAAATGTGAAGGCAGAACTTTCATGCGTTTCATTCTTTCTTTTGTTCGTTGACGTTTTTGTTCGGTCCGCATGCGTTTTTCTGCTTCTGTATCCACATGATAATAAACCACAAAACCATTCTCATGAAGAACCGCTTGATTGTCATAATGAACTGTTGCTGTCTCCAAAGATAATATGGCATCCCTCGGGAGCATATCTAAAAAGGCATCGTCTTTGTCTTGATTGAAATAAAAAATCAATGATTCATTTCCTAATGTTCGTTTGAATCCAATTAATTGTTCATCGTCTCGAACATCATGCCATTTGACTTCTCCATAGGTCAGAATCTTCTGATAATGTTTTCTAAAAGCAATTAGGTTCCTTGTAAAATCCAACATCTCTTGGTCTTGTAGCTCTTCCTCCCATATCATACATTTTCTACAATCAGGATCCATTTCTCCATAAAGACCGATTTCCGTTCCATAAAAAATACACGGTGTTCCTTTTTGTGCAAACATAAAAGCAAGTGCTGATTTAACCAGTTCTTTATCGCCTTTAGCTTTTGTCAATAAACGAGGTGTATCATGCGAATCTAATAAATTAAACATCACTTCCGATGTTTGCTGTCTGTATAACATCATTTGAGCATTCAAGCCAGATACCATTCTTGATGGTGTGATGATTTTTTTCAAAAAGTAGTTTTCAATGTTGTCATTAAACGCATAGTTCATGACTGCATGAAACTCGTCTCCGTTCAACCATTTTTGTGACGAATGCCAGATTTCACCAAGAATATAGATATCCTCTTTCACTGCAGTTGTTTCTTTGAAGAACTTTTTCCAAAAGAAATGATCCACTTCATTGGCAACATCCAAGCGCCATCCGTCAATATCAAAGGCTTCTATCCAGTATTTTGCAATAGCCAATAGATAGTCCTGTACTTCTTGGTTTTCTGTATTCAATTTCGGCATATGTCCAGTAAATGCAAAGGTTTCATAGTTAACTCGTCCAACATCTTCTAACTCCTCTGTCGTCAAGTCACCAAGATTATCGACAGGGAAGCTGTGTATATAAAACCAATCTTTATATTTAGACGCTTCTTGATGTTTCAATACATCTTGCCATTGTGGTGAATGCCAGCCTAGATGGTTGAAGACAGCATCCAGCATAATCTTGATGCCCCTTTCGTGTGCTTTATCAACTAACTCTTTAAAGGTTTCCTTGTCTCCAAATCCAGGATCAACCTCGTAATAATCGATTGTATCGTATTTATGATTAGAAGAGGCTTTGAAGATCGGACAGAGATAGATCCCATTGATCCCTAGATCTTCTAAATAGTCCAATCGGTTAATCAAACCTCTTAAATCTCCACCATAAAAGTCATCACGCGATGGGTTCTCTTTATCTCCCCACGGTAATGTTCCTTCAGGATCAATAGAGGCATCGCCATTTTCAAAACGATCCGGAAATACTTGATACCAGATTGTATTCTTCACCCATTCAGGTGCTTTGAATGCATCGATTTCGTGGATATAGGGAATTCTAAAATAAAAACTAGCCTCTTGTAAAAAGGCTTCATCATAGGGATAAACACCTTGATCCGAATAGAATACTTCAATCCCATCTCGACCAGTTACGTGGAATCCATAAGACATACGATTGGTTTGCTCATGTGTATCAATTAGCCAGTAATCATGTAAATTCGTACTCGCAATTTTTCGCATTTCTTTTCCATTCTCATACCATTTGTCACCTTCAATTGTGTATGGATCTCCACTTAACAGTTCGACTTGTGCAACGTCGCCTGCTTGTGTTCTTAGACGGATATGGAAGTGATCTTTTTCGTATAAATAGGCATGTTCACTTTCTGTTCGATGGTACAGTGCTGCTGTATTCATTGTATTGACTCCCTTTATAATGTAGTTTTGATAACAAGCGAAGCGTAAGGTGATAGCCTGATTGTTCCTTCACCATAGCTGTACTTTCCGACGATCAGTACGGCATCTTGATCAGAAAACAACGGTAAGTCGATTTCACTTTCTTGAGTTTCATCGCTTAAATTGGATAAAACGAAGGCTTGTTTATTTTCATAGACTCGTCTATAAGACATGATCGGACTTTTAGAAACTAGCATTTCATAGGTTCCATGGGTAAATAATGGTGTTTTTTTCACTTGAATTAGCCGCTTGTAAAAGGTCAGAATACTTGAAGCATCCATTTCTTGTACAGCAACGTTGTACATTCTTTCCTGATTCACGCCACTCCAAGGTTCAACGGTAGAAAATCCACCAAAGCGTTCATCCGTCCACTGCATGGCACCTCTACTTGCATTAATACTAATCGAACTTAAATAATTTCGTGCTTCCTCTTTGGAGATTCCTCTATCCAGTAACGTTGCATACACTTCATGAATGCATTCGATTCGCGTATTTTCCCAGCGCTTCAATACAAGGTTCTTCATACCAATTTCTTCTCCATTTAACATGACTGGTACGCCACGTTGGAGATACATCCCTACTGCAAGCGTTTTGGCACTTTCTTCTCTAAACTTCATTGGATCCCCTAGCCGAGAAACAGCTCGCTGCATATCATGATTGTTCAAATAAAGCGTCATTTCACTAACTTCTCCAACCTTACGCTGCCACTCATCCATTACCTTTTTAAATGCTGTGATATCTAATTTACCTTCTTGACTTTCTAACGGAAAACGGTGATCTTTTTTCTTTTCATCCATTGGAAAGTATTTGAAGGATACGATAGAGTCACACGCTTCCCCCTTTGGAAACGTATAGTTGAGGGCTCTTTCTGGAACTGCGGATGCGGCTTCTCCTAAGAGATAAGCATTAGGGTATGTTTCCCGAATACACGCAGAAAATTCTCTCAGATAGTCATCTACCTGAGGCAAATTAGCAAAAAATTCTTCTGCACTAGCTAACTTTCCAGGATCTGCATAGCGAGCATCAGGATAGCCAGCCGCTTTTTCCATATGAATAAAAGCATCCAGTCTATATCCATCAATCCCTTTATCAAGCCAAAATTTCGCTACTTTAATCATTTCTTTTCGTACAGCTTCATTCTGCCAATTCAAATCCGGCATCTCTTTATCAAAAAGGTGAAAATAATAATCCCCTGTTTCAGATTCTTTCTCCCATACTGATCCTCCAAAAAAAGATTTCCAATTATTTGGCAACTTTTCTTTTTCCTCTTCCTCTTTCCATATGTAATAGTCCCTATAAGGATTATCTGGTCCTTTTAGTGCTTCTTGAAACCAATAATGTTTAGAAGATGTATGATTCAGTACAAGATCAAATAAAATTTTGAGACCTCTTTTATGTGCTTCATCAATTAATGTTGCAACTAAAGACATATCGCCATATTGTGGATCAACCGTATAATAATCGGATATATCATACCCGTTATCCACATGTGGAGAATCGAAAATTGGGTTTAACCAAATCGCCGTTACCCCCAATTCTTTTATATAATCGAGTCGCTGAATTACTCCATTTAAATCCCCGATACCATCGTGATTTGTATCCAAAAAACTTTTCGGATAAACCTGATAAATAATTTCTTCACTATTTATCTGTGCATTTTTCATCAAAGCTCCTCCTAATGAAGCGATTTCATTTCAATTCTAGCATCTACTTTAAAAGAAACAAGGTAATCTTTGTTGTTACCGTTAACAGAAAAAACCAGCGCTTATGAGCGCTGGTTTCGTTTGACCATTTTTATAATCATTTAAACAAAAGGTTTTCTAGTGGTGCCACCCAGTTTTAATTCCGTTTCAAAAATAGCATTTTCTTGCGGAAGACCAGCTGCATTTACTTTATTTAATACCAGTTGAGCAGCTGCAACACCCATTTCATCAAGTGACTGCTTGAGTGTGGTGAGAAATGGATAAGCGATTTGATCTAAAAAGACACCATCGTGCCCAATAATACCAAATTCTTCTGGAATTTTCCCACCTCTTTCTTTCAGCTCTCTACTGATCCCTAAAGCAAGTCGATCAGAAGCACAAATAAATAATGTATTTGGCTCGAAATTTGACCAGTTTTCCTTAATAAATATTGCTGCATAACGAGATCGATTTTCCAGTTTAACCACTTGCTGCTCTAAGCCGAAACGCGCCATCGCAAGTTGATAACCTTTCTCTCTGGAACGAGCAAAAGGCTCTGCAACATCCATCCCTACAAAGATAATCTTTTCGTAATTGAGCATCACCCCGTACTCTACTGCTTTTTCGATACTTTTTTGATTATTACTGTCTACAAAATCATAACCATGCGTATTCTCTCCAAACAACACCATTGGTTTATCAAGTGTATTCAACCATTCGTAGTCTGCTTCTCTCATACCACAGACAATGTAACCATCAGAATCTCCTATTTTCGTATTTCGTTTCGTAACCAATTGCAGACCATATGAATGCTTATCTAATTCATTGGCGATTCCGACAAGTAGCTGCATATAATAAGGCTCAACATAATCCATTTCCTCTAAAATCAATAACTTAATGATTTGAGTACGATTGTTTGCCAACGCTTTGGCCATCACATTGGGTTTATAATTCAATTCTTTCATCGCGGCATGAACCATTAATTTCAATTCATCGGTTACTTGATCAGGATGGTTGATCACTCTAGAAACTGTCATTTTAGAAACATTGGCTTTTTTTGCCACATCATTTAGTGTTGGCAATAAGATCATCCCCTTTCTGATAATTCATCATCGTATAATTAGTGAATACTGATTTTTGTCTAATCTTTTCGTCCAATTAATTCTAGCACATCAAAATTAAGGTCGCTATAACTTGTAACATACTGACTCTTTATTCTCAGAATATTTTAAAGGAATCATTTTCATTACTGCTTGATTTTTCATCACAAGTACTTTATAACAAAACTAATATATTGACAAGTTATACTATCAGATGTCCCTTAGCGAATGAAGAACATTGGTTAAAGTCGAACGTACGTAAAAGTATCTATTTTATCCAAAAAGAGAGCTAGAATACTTGTTTCAAAACATAAAAACACCTTTAAAATAGTATAATCAAAAATACACCATTTCAAAAATCGGTTCTCTGTCAAACAACGTTGGTAAAGAATAAAGTCAAACAATAATAGATTTTGGAAGAGGATGTACAACGAGCTTACGCTGCTGTATGTTCTCTTTCTTTTTCTATCATTTTGATTTTATTTCTGATTGGTTTTAAATTGAAGTGCAGGATAATGCGATTTTTATAGCGAATAAAGTTCCCATAGCCATAGGCTACCCGGTTCAATACCTTGATTTTGTTATTGATTCCCTCTATCTTTCCATTGTTATAAGGATAATAGAAGGTATTTTGGATATAAAGAAAATGAGCGCGCAACGTCTTTAAACTAGTTTTCATGTATCCAGATAGTTCAGGAGAAGCTGGTTGATCTAAAACAGTTCTTAACTCTTTTGAGTCATTGTGTTCGACGGCTTTAAGAATAGCTTGATACATTGTATAAGTTGCTTTTAGTTCTGGATCGTACGCCAACATCTCAGAAACGATTGCTGATTCCAGACGCTGTCCGAACATGGGAAAGTATTGATAGCTAGTATAAGACAACTCGGACTCTTTCTTCAGTAGTTTCTTCCAGAAGCGTTTGAGTCGTCTGTACTTCTTTTGGTCTTCTCCATTGGACGTTCGAAGTCGAGTCATGACTTTTACGCGTGTTTTGTTCATCGCTCGGTTCACGAGCTGAACGATATGAAATCGATCAATAATGATATCAGCGTTCGGAAACAGTTCAGGGATGAAACTGACGTAACTGGCATTCATGTCTGTCGTAATCGTTTTGACCTGATTTCTCTGGTTTTGGCTGTATCGAGAACAGAAGTGATCTTTGATTGTACGAGTATCTTTGCTTTCTAAAATATCTAGTATCGTTCC
>NZ_FMZD01000019.1 GCF_900101525.1 Marinilactibacillus psychrotolerans
TACGGGCAAAGTACTAGGCGAACGAAGAGAGCGTAGTCACCGCTTAGCAGGCTCGTTTGAAGCGAAGCGAGTTACGGCCACAGTACTAGGCGAACCTAGAGAGCGAAAACAAACAAAAATAAAAGGAAGGAGCAACTAAAATGATCATCCACACGCTTGGCCCAAGTAGTACAGATAGTTATGCAGCAGCAGAATCGCTTCTTAAGTCAGAGGAGGATGATATCGTTGAGTATCCGTCTTTTGACAGCTTGCTTCATAATCTAGATCAGCTTAAAGGTCAGCATGTATTATTTCCAGTAGCTTTTAAAAGTGCAAGAAAAGAATACGGATGGAAAGAATTCAATTATGATTATTGGGACAAAGTTGAATTAGTTAAAGTTTTCAAAAAAAATACTAAACCAATGGTATTGGTGAAAAACACAAAATATGTAGAGAATACGGCGATGATTCATCCGGCAACAACTATATTTATGAAAAAATATTTAGAGAAGATAGCAGATCGGACACTGATTCATTTTACCGATAGTAAATATAAAGCGTGGACAGCTTTTCGAAAGAAAAAAATGAAGTACACCATTATCAGTGAAGATGTATATGAAAAAGAGAAATATCCGGAACATAGAGTGGAAGAACGCTACGAACCTGTAATGGTTTGGTGTTTGTACAAAATAAATGAATGAAAAAGAGGAGAATAATAATGATAATCGTATTAAAACAAGGGATAACAGCTGATTCGATCAAAAAAATTATAGAAAGACTAGAAGCAAGAGGTGTATCTGTCAGTCATTTTTCAGACATTAAGAGAGATTTTCTAGGGCTTATTGGAGATACAAGCGGGATTGACACGCATCAATTACAGGCATTGACGGAAGTGGAACAAATCTTACGGGTTGAAGAACCATACAAACGAGCGAATAGAAAATTCCATCCGGAAAATTCAGTCGTGAAAATTGATAAAGAAACAATCGGAGGCGGTCAATTAGGTATTATTGCCGGACCTTGTTCTGTAGAAAGCGAAGAGCAGATTATCCATGTAGCCAAACGCATTAAAGCAGCGGGTGCAAACTTCTTACGTGGAGGGGCTTTTAAACCGAGAACATCTCCGTACAGTTTCCAGGGGCTAGAGTTAGAAGGATTAAGAATGCTGCAAGCAGCAAAAGCTGAAACAGGTCTTCCGATTGTTACAGAGCTAATGTCTACAAAATGGATTGATGAATTTGTAGATTCGGTAGATATGATTCAGATTGGTGCCCGTAATATGCAGAATTTTGATTTACTGAAAGAAGTTGGAAAAACTAATACACCGGTTCTTTTAAAACGCGGTTTATCTGCCACATACAAAGAATGGTTGATGTCAGCGGAATACATTATGTCTGAAGGAAATGAGAATGTGATCTTATGCGAAAGAGGCATTCGTACCTTTGAAACAGAAACTAGAAACACATTGGATATTCAAGCTGTGCCAGTAATCAAAAAGTTGTCTCATTTACCAATTATTATTGACCCAAGTCATGCTGGTGGGATGTCTTACCTTGTTGAAGCTGGAGCAAAAGCCGGAATTGCAGCCGGAGCTGATGGTCTGATGATTGAAGTCCATGATGATCCAGCAAATGCGTGGAGTGATGGAGAACAATGTCTGACACCAGACGAATTTGCAGAACTAATGGTGAAAGCTCGTAAACTAGCAGAAATCGAAGGACGTTCTATTCAAGAAGCATCAACACTCTTGACAAAATAATATAAGGAGGTAAAACATGCCTGAAATCACTGTAGAGATTCCTGTAAATGAGACAAGTTATACTTTGAAAATCGAGAAACAACTTTTAAATAAAGCGGGTAAGGAGATTGCTCAGATCTTTAACGGTTCAAAAATCATGGTCGTAACAGATGAGACAGTTCACGGTTACTATGGTGAAACAGTGTTAAATCAATTGAAAGCAGTGGGATATGACGTTCAGTGCATTGTCTTACCGCCGGGAGAACAAACAAAGACATTCAGTTCCATGCCTGATATCTACAGCCAGTTAATAGAATCTGGATTAACGAGAAGCGATCTGATTATTGCATTAGGCGGGGGTGTAGTAGGAGATATAACAGGATTTGCAGCTGCGACTTATCTAAGAGGAATTTCTTTCGTGCAAATTCCAACAACTTTACTTGCGCAAGTAGATAGCAGTGTTGGTGGTAAAGTCGGTGTAGATTTACCTGAAGGAAAAAATCTGGTTGGAGCATTCTATCATCCAGATTTAGTGATGATTGATCCATTAGTACTTGCAACTTTGACAGATGAGTCATTTGCTGGTGGGATGGCAGAAGTCATCAAGTATGGTTGTATAAAAGATCAGGCATTTTTTACTCACCTGGCCGAATGCTCTTCAAGGTCAGAAGTCATGGAACAGATCGAATGGGTTATTGAAACTTGTTGTACAATAAAAAAAGAGGTTGTACAGGCAGATGAAAAGGATACAAGTGAACGGATGCTGCTGAATTTTGGACATACTCTAGGTCATGCGATAGAAGCTTATTATAACTATGAAATGTATTCTCATGGTCAGGGAGTTGCAATCGGGATGGTAGAGTTATCAAAAATCGCAGAAGAGAAATCTCTGACAAAAAGTGGCACAACTGAAAAAATCATTTCTATCTTAGAAAAACATCACTTGCCGACACAACTAGTAGAACCTAAAGACTATGCGGAAATCTTATCTTACATTAAAAAAGATAAAAAGAATTTTGAAGGCAGTTTAAATGTCATTATCTTAGATGAAATTGGAAAAGCACAAAAATACAAAACAGATGGACAGTTTTTTGATTCATTAAAGAAAGGGGGAACAACAAGTTGACGACTTTAAAAGTTATTCCCAAAAAATTAAATGGAATAGTAACGGTTCCTCCTTCGAAAAGCATGGCGCATCGAGCAGTCATTTGTGCTAGTCTGGCAGATGGCCGAAGTGTAATCAGTAATATCCAGCTGTCGGATGATATCAAAGCAACTATTGAAGGCATGCGAGCATTTGGAGCGGTGATTCTGCACGAGGGAGACACCCTGACTATTGATGGAGTTGGCTTAGGAACATCTAGGCGTAGTCAGAAAATTGATTGTAATGAATCTGGCTCTACACTCCGTTTTCTTGTGCCATTAGCGACGCTGTTTGAAGGAGAAACACGATTTACAGGAAAAGGGAAATTAGGTCAGCGACCGCTAAAAACCTATCAGGAAATATTTGAGCATCAGTCACTGAGATATGAATCAGCACCAACGGATTTACTTGATTTGACGATTGAAGGACATTTGAAACCAGGTGTTTATGAAATGGCTGGAGATATCAGTTCTCAATTTATTACAGGTATGCTGCTGACACTGCCGCTGCTTGATGGAGAATCGGCCCTTAAAATCACAACCAATTTAGAATCTAAAGGATATATTGACTTGACCTTATCTGTACTCAGTACTTTCGGAATAGAGATTGATCATGACAAAGAGTATAAATATTTCAAAATAAAAGGAAACCAATCTTATCAAGCACAGGATTATGAGGTAGAAGGTGATTATTCACAAGCTGCTTTCTGGTTAAGTGCTCGAAAGTTGGCTAATGAGATTTCAGTCGAAGGACTGAACGAAGACTCTCTACAAGGCGACCGGGAAATCGTAGAGATATTGGAAGAGTTGAGTAAGCAAATGGATGAACGGGTGATAGACGGTGCCCAAGTACCCGACATTATTCCAATCGTTGCCTTAGTTGCTGCCTTGAGTAAAGGCACAACAAGACTAATCAATCTTGAGAGACTTCGGATCAAAGAAAGTGATCGCTTAATGGCCACTCAAAAAGAATTAGTAACTTTAGGCGCAAAGATAGAGGTTGTAGGAGATGCATTGCATATTGAAGGTATTCCAATATTAGAGGGCGGTCAAGAGGTCTGGAGTCATAAGGATCACCGAATGGCGATGATGCTGGCGATTGCTTCAACGATGTGTAAAGTACCAATTATCATTAAGGATACAGAGTGTGTTAAAAAATCTTATCCCGATTTCTGGGAAGTTTTTCAAGAAGCAGGAGGAGAAATACATGAGTGGAATATGGGGTAAAAACGTACAAGTCTCAATATTTGGAGAATCCCATGGTGTGGCAATCGGCATTACAATAAATGGTTTGCCACCGGGATTAGAAATAGATATGGAGCAAGTACTATTTGAAATGGCAAGAAGAGCGCCAGGTAGAAACGAACTGACGACACCAAGAAAAGAAAAGGATCAACCGGAAATTTTAAGTGGTCTATTAGATGGCAAGACAACAGGAGCACCACTTACTGCCATTATCTGGAATACGAATACACGCTCAAAAGACTATAGTGTACTTAAAAATGTCATGCGACCGGGACAGGCAGATTATCCTGGGCGGATGCGTTACAAAGGTCATAATGATCATCGAGGAAGTGGGCATTTCTCAGGTAGAATCACAGCACCGCTAGTTTTTGCAGGAGCAATCTGTAAGCAGTGGCTTAAACAAAAAGGTGTAACGATCGGATCGCATATCCAGTCGATCGGTATGATTGAAGATGAATCGTTCGCTGATCAAAAAGAAGTAACTTTAGAACAGATTCAGTCTTTCAAAGAACAGCAATTGCCATTATTTAATGCTGAAAAAGAAACAGAAATGAAAGATTTGATCGTAGAAGCAAAAGAAGAGGGCGATTCTGTGGGTGGAGTGGTTGAAACCTTTGTATTAGGATTAGATGCAGGTTATGGAAATCCATTTTTTGATTCTGTCGAGTCTCAATTAGCGCATTTAGTCTTTGCAGTCCCGGCAATCAAAGGGATCGAATTCGGAACAGGGTTTGATATCACAAAGATGCGAGGCTCAGAAGCAAATGATGAATACTACTATGATGAACAGGGACAAGTTAAAACTCGTTCAAACAATAATGGTGGTATTATCGGTGGTATTACGTATGGCATGCCGGTTGTTTTCCGAGCAGCAGTCAAACCACCAGCATCCATCAAGAAAAAACAACAGACCATTAATGTTAGAGAAGAGAAAGCGGCTGAGCTGGAAGTGGAAGGCCGACATGATCCGTGTATCGTACCACGTGTTCTACCTGTATTAGAAGCTGTTACTGCACTTGGATTGATGGACTTGATGATGGGAGGACAGCATCATGAGTGAATTAGAACAATATCGACAGGGAATTGATGCAATCGATCAGGATTTGACCCGATTATTCGAAGCGCGATTAAAGACTGTACTGAAAGTTGGAGAGTATAAAAAAGAGCATAACCTACCTGTGCTAGATGCCAGTCGAGAACAGAAAGTGATCGCTAAAAATGTAAATCGTCTAGAAGACAAGCAATTTGAAGAAGAGCTGACAAAGTTTTTCCAATCTATGATGGACATTACTAAAGAGACTCAAACGAAAATGATGAAATCATAAATAAAAAGCAATGAATATCTATTCAGATACTCATTGCTTTTAGCTTATCTTATTTGACCTTCACCAAAAACGATATACTTAGTAGAAGTTAATTCAGGTAATCCCATGGGTCCTCTAGCATGCAATTTCTGAGTGCTGATCCCAATCTCAGCTCCGAAGCCGAATTCAAATCCATCTGTGAATCGAGTCGATGCATTAATATAGACTGCAGCTGAATCAACTTCTTTATGGAACTGCTGGCTGGCATTATACTCACTCGTAACAATTGCTTCAGAGTGTCCGGTGCTGTAGTGATTAATATGAGTAATAGCCTCATCAATAGAAGAAACAACTTTCACTGCTAAAATATAATCTAAGAATTCTGTTTCCCAATCTTTTTCAGTAGCCGGAATCGACTGAGTAAAAATAGCTTGAGCAGCTTCGTCAGCACGCAATTCTACGTTCCATTCTGTTAAAGCTTGCTCAATAACAGGAAGAAAGTCTTCTGCAACCTCTTCGTGAATCAACAAGGTCTCTGCGGCATTACAGACAGAAGGTCTAGACGTTTTTGCATTGACAATAATATCTGTAGACATTTTAAGATCAGCAGTTCGGTCGATATATATATGACAGTTTCCAGTGCCTGTTTCAATAACTGGAACAGTAGCATTTTCTACGACTGTTTTAATCAGATTCGCACCGCCTCGAGGAATCAAGACATCTAGGTAACGATTCAACTGCATCATTTCTCGAGCTGTCTCTCTGGAAGTATCTTCAACAAGCTGAATGACTTCTTTTGGGAAAGAGGTAGATTCTAGCCCCTTTTGAAGCACTTCAACGATTGTTTTATTTGAATGAAAAGCTTCTTTTCCTCCACGCAGGATTACGACGTTTCCTGATTTGAAACACAATCCCGCAGCATCAGAGGTCACGTTAGGACGTGATTCATAAATGATTCCAATAACGCCAAGCGGCACAGTCTGCTGCCCAATTCTTAAACTAGCTTCATTTGTCCACATCTCTTTAACTAAGCCAATCGGATCGGAGAGTAAAGAAATATCTATTAACCCTTCAGCCATAGCGGTAATGCGTTCATCAGTCAGGGTTAAACGGTCTAGCATAGTATCGTTAATCCCATTTTCTGCTGCAACAGCTGTATCTTTTTGATTAGCTTTTAAAATCTGTTCTTTATGAGTCAGTAAAGCTTGAGCCATCTTATTCAAGGCATTATTTTTCTCCTTGGCAGAAGCATGGGCAAGGAATTTAGTAGAAGCTTTTGCATGTTTGCCTAAGTTGATCAAAGTCATAGTGAGGTTTCTCCTTTCTGAGCAGGGGTAAACAACGTACCAAGCTGTTCACCAGCTAAAATCTGGAATAGAATCGCAGGATCTTCTCCATTTGCTAAAACCATTTGTTTTTTTTCTTCTAGAACTTTTTGTGCAGCATTTAGTTTAGTTGTCATCCCACCAGTTCCAAAACGAGAACCTGAATCGCTCGCTAAGGCGTATGTTGCATCAGTGATTTCATCTATTGTGTTAAATAATAGAGCATCTTTATGAGCTGTAGGATTCTTGTCATAGAAGCCATCAATGTCAGATAATAGAATAAGCAAATCTGCATCTGTAATTTCTAAAACAATAGCGGATAAAGTATCGTTATCACCAAAACGAGTTAAATGTTCCAGTTCTTCAACAGAAACGGTATCATTTTCATTTACAATAGGAATAACATTTTTGATTAGTAATTGCTCAAAGGTATTCGCAGTATTTTTTCGGCTAACAGGAAAATCCACAACATCCTTTGTCAATAAAACTTGACCGACTTGATGACCATAGTGGTAGAAAAACTGACTATATAAATTCATCAGTTCTGTTTGCCCAATGGCTGCAATGGCTTGTTGCTCAGGTATCGTCACTGGTCGTTCTGTTAGATTCATGCGAGACAATCCTACTCCAATTGCTCCGGATGATACAAGGATAACCTGCTTACCTTGATTTTTTAAGTCGCTTAATACGAAAGCAAGTTTTTCTAACCGTTGCAGGTTAATGGATCCATTTGGATACATAATTGTACTTGTTCCAACTTTTATTACGATACGATTACTTTGTGATAATGATTGTCTGATAGAAGTTGACATGGGTTCATCCATTCTAATATTGAGTATCTAGGTACTTATTTTTCTGAAAATTCATAATTTCTCACAGTATAACAATTTATATTAAGAAAATCTAGATACGTATCCAATGATTTAGCGAGATTGTTTTCCGTCAGCATAAAAAAATCAGTTAGTTAAATTCTGAAGAAAAAATGCAGAATTATTACTATCCGTTTTATTGATTTCTTTATCTACAAGAGGAGTTAGTTTACTTTCAGACAAATTTATTTATTGAAAAGCTGATAGAATTTTAAAAAAGTTAGAATGTTCCAAAAAACCATTCTCTAGTTCAGGAAGATAGAGAATGGCAGGAATTGCTTTATTCACTTAATTCAAATTCTGTTAAAGAAAAATATACATTTTCATCTTTTTCATTGTTGCTCGTTAATTTCCCGCGATAGGTTAGTTCTCCAGTTTCAAGATCGTTTGTTTGAATAAAAGATGTGCTGTTTTTATCAGCATATATTTCTTCATAAGAATAAAGCGAATCATTGAAGATAAAAGTGGGATATAATGTACTACTTTCAGCTGACCCTGATATTTCGGTAATTTTGGATAAGGCTACAGGAGATTTTGCGGTGTCGGCTTTGTAAATAGTGTAGCCATGTTCAGCTGCAGCTGCAATATATAAACCTTCTTCTGCTTCTAAAACTACAGGCGAGCTTAATTTTTCTAAATCTGGCATATCTAAAATTTTATCTTCAGAATAATCATAAAAAGCCATTTTGCTTACAGTAGATTCTCCCTCGTCTGAATAATAGGTAGAATTCAAATTCAAATATCTGGAATTACTAGTGCTTAATCCAGTATAGTTTCCATTATTTGTATCATTAAACTCGGAGTCAAATTCTCTTACAAGTTTTAACTTTGGCTCGGAATCTTCTAAATCAACAGATAATACGGATAACGCTTCGGTATTGGTAGAAGGATTACTGGTCCCGACAGTAAAATAGATTTTGGGATAGGTAATGTAAACATCTCTTAAATTCATAAAATCAGATTTTTGCAAATTATCCGGTAAAGAAAAAACATCCGTAGTTTCTTTATTGGTGGATTTTTCTAAAACAGAAACTGATAACTGATTGGCAGTGCTTTTCGACCAGTAAATATCTGATCTGGAGGAAGCATAAATGATGCGTTCTTTGTTTTCTTCAAAAGTAGCATAAGGAGATTTCCCTCTTAAAAATGATGCATGTTTGTCCTTTATTTTGTTGATTAAGGGGTTAGTTGAATGATCGATTTTATCTAAAAAAGATAGTTCTTCAAGAAAAGTAAAGTCTCCATTCTGATAAACAAAACTTGGATCATCCGAGTCAGTGTTCGTAAAAGCATAACCAGCTAGATAAAGAGCGTCTATATAAGACGGATCGCCTTCAATAGTAGAAAGCGTTAAGGTTTGATTAGTTGAATTCTGCCCTTGAGAAATGCTATAAACACTAAAAGTGATGAGCGTAAAAATAATTGTTCCGATTAATTTCGTGTATTTAGCCACTTTTTTCAGTCCTTTCTATACAGTGATTTTATTTTTGAGTAAATATCGACTAATTAGAATAGAGGATACACCAACTATAAAAGCAAAAATACTCATTAAAATAATCAATTCGGAATTAAACAAAATAAAATTATTTTTAAAAATTACCAAGATTAAATTTGGAGAAACTACAAACCCGAAACAGATAGTGGCATAAAGGATGCCGAGAAGAAGTCCTTTGATATGGTAGCTTCTTTCTAATAAGATAATTGTAAATAATACTAAAATTGAAACGAGACCTAGACCATATGCACCTAAAAACACTTCTAAAATGTTGGGAAGGAGTATTGGGAAAATAGTTCCTCTGCTAATAACTTCAGATATAGTCATAGCATTGAAAAACCCTGCTGGTATTAAGTTGGGTAATATAAGACTCCCGATCCATAAAGAAAAGATCTGTAAAGAGAGTAAACTGAAAATGCCTATGAAAACCATAAGTAGTTTAGCAAAATAGATATGCATCCTAGATATTGGCAACATCAATAACCGATAGATAAAAGTATTTTTCCCTAGCCATTCCCGATACCAGATAAAGATTGAAAAGAATAAAAAACCAATAATCCCTAATGCTATTGGCCCTTGAATCCAAAGCGATCCAGTAATGCTTTCCAATGAAAACGACCCATAGAATTCTATATATTGCGAGACATTTAATGACTCTGATTTCATGATATCATTTGCGTTTTTAACATAAGCAAGTGGGCCAATAATGTACCCAGCCAAATTAGTTAAGATTAGAATGGTCATAATACTGAACAGGAATTTGTACATCCGTTCAAATTCAAAGTTCACTAATCTAATAAAATGTTTTAATTGATTTTTCATACGTTGAAAGCCTCCCTCATGACATCTACTACAGACATGCCTTCTTTTTCTCTCATTTCTTCAGCATAAAATTCTTTTATAATCAAACCATCGTCAAGTAAAACTACTTTGTCGATTAAGTGTTCAATGTCAGCAATTTCATGCGTGGTAATCAGCACACCTCGGTCTTCTACCAACCGACTGCTGAAGACTTCTGCGATTTGTTCTCTAGTAAAAATATCAATTCCCGAAAATGGTTCATCCATTAATATATAGTCTACATCCAAAGATAGACCAACGAGTAAATTAACTTTTGCCTGATTTCCCTTTGATAGATCTTGTATTTTGTCCGTTGTTTTTAAACGAAAGAAACGAATCAAATCTTTTGCTCGCTTATCGTTCCAAGCAGAATAATAATCTTTCATGAAATCAATTGCCTCTTGTACAGTCATACCTGGCAGCATAATAGAAGCATCTGGGATAAAAGTGATTTTGTTATATAGCTCAGGTGATTGAGCTTGCCCATCTACTAAGATTTTGCCTTTTTTAATGGGGGTTAAATTCATAATGGAGTTCAATATAGTTGTTTTACCAACTCCGTTAATTCCGATTAAACAGGTAATATCTCCTTTATCAGCAGTGAAGGAAACCCCTCTTAATACTTTTTTTCTTCCAAAATCTTTATGAATATCTATAACTTCTAACATTTTTTAACCTCCAACTTTAGTATGATCCATTTCAGTTTTGATTAATTCTGTTACTTCCTCTATAGAGATATCTACAGTGCGAATAGCACTGACGAAGTCTTTAACAGCCTGATTTACCCATGCTTGTTTTAGCTGCCTTATGATATTTGGATCTTCAGTTATTTTACTAGGTCTATTGGGTTCAGTATGAATCAATTTCTCTACCTCCATTTCACTGTATGCACGTTGTACGGTGTTGGGATTTATCTTTAAATCATTAGCCAACTGTCTTCGAGAAGGGATTTCTTCTCCAGGCTCTAAGTGTCCAGCTACAATTTCTTTTTTTAGAAAATGCATTACTTGTAAGTAAATAGGGTCACGTTTATTTAAAATCAAATCCATATGCAGTACTCCTTTCTGATAAGCTAAGTAACTTAAAATAATCAATTTCTTCTCTGAGGCTATTTTAAGAACTTATGATTCATTCACACTTCATCTGTATTAATTGATTAATACACCTTGGGCAAAGAATGCTAAGTGTATTAAGTTGGTGATACATTCGATAGGTGTATTATATAGTGCATACACTTAGTGAGTCAACTGTTTATTATACTATCTATTAGAATTTAGAAAAATTTAAAGAGTTAAAAATGGAAAAGAGTAGTGCTAACAATATGTGGATAATTGAAGTAAGTAGAAGTAAGTGTTATGGGTACAGATTGATTGAGGGAGTAAAAAACATAAGCGTATAGGCGTTTGGTAGAATCTATAATTAGAAAAATCCTGTTATCTGTTTTTTTAAAAACAGATAACAGGATTTAGGGATAAGTCTTAACGGATTAAACCAGCTAATTTAGGTAACAGTTTTGGACGTTCTGTCCCGTCTAGACGACGTTTCAGGCTGTAGTAAGAGAATGTTAATGGAACAAGTGCAGCTAACCAAGCCAGTGGGTTAGAAAGTGTAACACCTGCGAATCCTAAGGAATTTGAAAGCAGCAACGCAGCTCCAACTCTAGAGAATAACTCCATAATTCCTGCCATTGTAGGCGCAGTACTTTTCCCAAGTCCTTGAAGTGTATAACGATAGATAAATAACATAGCAAGCAAGAAATAGAATGGCGCATTTGTTGCAAAGTACAAATGAGATAAGTCTAGAATTTCTGTATTTCCTGAGCCTACGAAAAGTGCAGCAAGCGGACGACCAAAGAATACTAATACTAGACCGATAACAGCACTGTAAGTTAATACAACTTTTAATGTAGTGCGTACACCTTGCCATACACGCTCAATATTGCCAGCGCCGTAATTTTGAGCTGAGAAAGTAGCCATTGTGATACCAAAAGAAACCAGTGGTAAAGTAGCAATGCCATCTATTTTTTGAGCTGCAGTCGTTGCTGCAACAGCTTCAGGTCCTAAGCTATTTAACGTCATTTGGATAGCGATAGATCCAATTGCGATGATTGAGCTTTGGAATCCCATTGGGAATGCAATCGCGGAGTGCTCTTTTATTTGTTTAAATCCAGCTGCCCAGTCTTCTTTATGAATACGTAAAATAGGAACATTTTTCTTGATATATAGTAATCCGATTATACTAGACACAAATTGAGAAATAACAGTTGCTAAAGCTGCTCCAGCAACACCCATGTCAAATACTAGAATAAAGGCTAAGTCTAAAACGATATTCAAAATAGACGTAATGATTAAGAATACTAGCGGTGCACGGCTATTTCCAATAGAGCGTAAGATATTTGAGATCAAGTTGAACATTACAGCTGCTCCGATACCAGAGAACAATACAATCAGATAGCTGTATGCATGTTCAAGCAATTCAGCAGGAGTATTCATGAATTCTAAAATTTGACGAGTGAAGATGACTGCTACAATAGTCAAAATTACACTCATAGTTCCAGAAATAATAACACTAGCTGCTAAGTTCTGTCTGATTTTAGTTTCATCTTTTGTTCCGAAGCGTTGTGCTGTCAATACAGATAAACCTGCAGTCAATCCGATTGCTAGTCCTAAGATTAAACCGTTGATACTGCCAGTTGCCCCAACAGCTGCAAAAGCTTCGACACCGATGGTTTTACTAACGATGAAAGTGTCTGCCATTTGATACATTTGTTGGAATAAATTTCCTAAGATAAGTGGGATAGAGAACATTACGATTAATTTAAGTGGGTTGCCTTTAGTCATGTCTTTGTACAATATGATAACCTCCAGTTATGCTTGAGTCGTTTTCGAATAATTCATTATTTAGGTTGGCTTATGAATAAGTTCAGTAATAAATAAATGGTTAGCCAATGAGTGATTGATTTCTTTTTATAAAGCGTATCGAACAATATTTATTGTTAACACTTTTGACAAGTATAGGCACTTTTTAAAAGAATACAACCCCTTTTGAACTATTCTTTGTGAAAGGAATGTGAACGGGGTTGGATGCTGTTTCAGTTATGCGTTTTCATTGTTATTGCAGAGCCAAACGCTGATGTATATAGCTTTTTATGAAAATGCGACAAAAAAATGAACTGGAAATATTTAATAGAAATTATTTAATTTCACAAAGTTTTATGTAGTGAGATTGAAATAGGTCTATAGAAAAAGTCATCTTCCATTTTAATAGGAAGATGACTGTAGCTTTCTAACTGATTAAGTTATTTTACCTTTTGAGGCTTTAATTCAGGAGTAATGGCTTCGATTTCTTCTAAAACATTAGACACGCGTCCGGATAAACTTCGTCTCGTAGAATAATAAGCCAGGGCAAGCGGTATTAATGCAGCAATCCAAGCCAAAGGATTTGATAAAGCAGCTCCTAGAAACCCGAAAGGTATAGAAAGTAAAGTTGCAGCACCTGCTCGCGCAACTAGTTCTCCGATACCTGCAACTGTAGGGGCCAAACTATTCCCTAAACCTTGAAGAGTATGACGGTAAATAAATAGTAAAGATAAAATAGCATATAAAGTTGAGTTCGTTAAAAAGAATTGTTGAATCATACTGATCACTTCAGCTGATGCACCTGCACCTACAAAAAGTAAAGCTAATTGTCTACCCCATATTAATAGAACAATGCCAATTATTATACTGTAAGATAAGCTTAATTTAATGGCTTGGTTTACACCGTACCAGATTCGATTTAATTTACGTGCACCATAATTTTGCGCCGCGTACGTCGACATGGTGACACCGAAAGATTGCAGGGGCAACATAGCAACGGTATCGATTTTTTGAGCAGCTGTAAAAGCAGCAACAGCATTGGCGCCCAATTTATTTAAAGTAACGGTAATCGCAACAGCTCCAATTGCTATAATGGAATACTGAAACCCATAAGGTAAGCCAATTCTCAAATGCTCTTTGTATTCAGGCCAGTTAAAAGTCCAATCTTCTTTATGAATTCTAAGAAGTGGAACTTTTTTCCAAATAAATATCAGACATAAAATACTGGAAACAATTTGAGAGATGACTGTAGCGACAGAAGCGCCTCTGATTCCCATATCAAAATAAAGAATAAGAACATAATCAAGGATGATATTTAAGATAGAAGTCAATATCAAGAAGTAGAGCGGAGTTTTGCTATCTCCCAATGCTCTCAATAGGTTTGCAAGTAAATTGAATAAGAGTGTAGCACCGATTCCCCAGAAAATCACATTCAAATAATTGTAAGCGTACTGGTAAGTTTCTTCAGGTGTCTGCATCAATGTCAAAATTTCTTCAGTAAAAGTAGTAGTCAACAAGGTCAGAATAATGGCAATTACAATACTAATAACCACACTAGCAGCCAAATTTTTTCTAAGGGCTTCCTCATCCTTTCTACCAAAACGCTGGGCAGTAATGACGGATAGGCCAGCCGTTAAACCAATCGCAAGCCCAATAATCAAGAATTGTAAACTGGTGGTTGAGCCAATAGCCGAAAAAGCTTCCACTCCTACGGTCTGACTGACGATGTAAGAATCAGCCATATTATAAAACTGCTGGAATAGATTGCCGATCAACAAGGGGACAGTAAAGCTTAAAATCAGCTTCATCGGACTACCTGTTGTCATGTCTTTCTTCATTAAAGTAAATCCTCCTATTCTAAAAGATGAAAATAAGTTTTTAATAATATCAATTTATAATGAAGATAAAATAAAGCATGTACCCAGTTATTATAGCTAGCTGAGAGATAAAAGCAATAGAGTTCTTATATTTTCATATTAAATAGAGAGGTCAATAGAACGTAGCTAAAAAACGTGAACAAAAAAAGACATAGATGACAGAAAAAGAAACTTTTTGATTGATTTTGATTGTATTGGATGGTATATTATTAACTGAGAGGTGAAGTAAGTGCTTACAGAGGAGCGATACGCTTATATCATTAGACAGATCAACCAAAGGAATACGATTACCGTTCAAGAACTTGTTGATACTTTACACCATTCGGAATCAACGATTCGTAGAGATTTAAGTCAGCTTGAAGCAAATGGTGAATTGGTTCGCATTCATGGTGGGGCAAAGAGAAAAGTGGCCATTTCTACTGAAGATACTATGGAAGAAAAAACGGTCAAAAACGTTCAAGACAAGCAATTAATTGCTAAAGCAGCCGCTGATATTGTTCAAGATCACGAAGTAATCTACTTAGATGCAGGAACGACAACATTTGAAATGATTCCTTATTTGAAAGATAAAGAGATCACTGTGGTAACAAATGGTGTTCCCCATGCATCTTTACTAACAGACTTGAAAATTGAAACAATTTTACTTGGTGGGAAAATCAAGCAAAATACAAAAGCAATTATAGGAACCTTAGCCCAGGAACAGATGGGAAATTATCGTTTCAGCCGTGCCTTTTTAGGAATGAACTCGATAGATAAAGAGATTGGATATACTACCCCTGATCTTGAAGAAGCTATTATGAAGAAAGTAGCAATCGCTCAGACAACGGAAGCATATGTTTTGACGGATCCATCTAAATTCGGAACAATCAGTTTTGTTAAAGTGAGTGATATTGAAGATTGTACGATTATTACCACTCAATTAACAGAAGAAAATAGGGCACTTGCAAACTTAACGCGAGTGATAGAGGAGAGAACTTAATGATTTACACAGTCACATTAAATCCATCGATTGATTATGTGGTTTATATGGATAGTGAAGTAAAGACCGGAGCAGTAAACCGAATCCAGAAAGACCGTAAATTTCCTGGTGGAAAGGGAATCAATGTATCTAGAATATTATCTCAGTTAAATATAGAAAATAAAGCGCTTGGATTTATCGGTGGGTTTACAGGAAAGTTCATTGAAGATGCTTTAAAAAAAGAAAATATTCAAACTGAATTTGTTCAAGTAGAAGAAGATACACGGATAAATGTCAAAGTGAAAAGTAATAACGAAACAGAAATTAATGGTCTCGGACCTAATATTTCTCAAGAAAAAGCTAATGAATTAATGAGTATTCTTTCTAATTTGACCAAAGAAGATGTGGTTATTTTATCAGGAAGTAAGTCAAAAGGACTAACAGAAAATTTTTATCAAGAAATTATTAAGAAATTGAAACAGACAGGAACGGAATTTGTAATTGACACTACGGGAAAAGAGCTGAAAGATGCGCTTTCTTCAAAACCATTACTGATCAAACCAAATAACCATGAGTTAGAAGAATTATTTGATGTCAGTCTTGACACAGAAGAGGACTTGAAACGATATGGTAAAAAATTAGTTGAAGCTGGAGCGCAACATGTCATTATATCAATGGCAGAAAAAGGGGCTATGCTATTTACTGAAAAAGGCGTGTATCACGGAAAAGCTCCTAAAGGCAATCTGAAAAACTCTGTAGGATCAGGAGATTCGATGGTAGCTGGATTTACAGGTACGTTGAAACAAACTGGAGATTCTCTAGAAGCATTCAAATATGGTATTGCATCTGGAAGTGCAACGGCGTTTGAAGAAGACTTGGCAACAAAAGACAAAATAGAAGAACTGCTTTCACAAATAAAAATCGAAGTATTGGAGGAGAAGTAAAATGCAAATTAATGACTTATTAAGAAAAGACCTAATGATATTAGATCTTCAAGCAACTGAAAAAGAAGCTGCAATCGATGAAATGATTGGGCGCTTATCGGAGAAAAATGTTATTTCTGATAAAGAAACGTATAAAGAAGGTATCATGCAGCGTGAAGCACAAACCTCAACTGGATTAGGTGATGGTGTTGCAATGCCGCATTCTAAGAACAAAGCAGTAAAAGAACCAGCAGTGTTGTTCGCTAAGTCTTCTAAAGGAGTAGATTATGAATCATTAGACGGACAACCAACGCATTACTTATTTATGATTGCTGCTCCAGAAGGCGGGAATGATTTACACTTGCAAGTATTAGCTTCACTCTCTCGTAAATTAGTTAACCCAGAAGTACTTGAACAATTGGATCAAGCGAGTACGCCGGAAGATGTACAAGCAATATTCGCAGAATCTGAAGAAGATACTAAAGAAGTAGCACCAAGTACAGACGGTGAGTCTGCAGATAAAAAATTCGTCGTAGCCGTTACAGCATGTCCTACAGGAATTGCACATACTTACATGGCAGAAGATGCTTTGAAACGCAAAGCGGATGAAATGGGTGTAACGATACGTGTTGAAACAAACGGATCAGATGGCGCGAAGAATCAATTGACTGCGGATGAAATCCGTCGTGCAGATGGGGTCATTATCGCAGCAGATAAAAAAGTAGAACTTGCTCGTTTTAACGGGAAACACGTTTTACAACGTCCGGTTTCAGAAGGAATTAACAAATCAGAAGAACTAATTACTAAAGCGATGAATCAGCAAGCACCTGTATTAAGAATAGATGGGGATTCAACTGAAAGCAACGACTCAGAAGATGAAGGCGGAAGCGTCTGGAATACATTATATAAAGACTTAATGAACGGGATTTCTCACATGCTGCCATTCGTTGTTGGTGGCGGGATTATCCTTGCAATTTCCTTTATTGTTGAACAGTTTTTAGGAAGCGAACATGTTTTATTTACTTCATTGAATAGTATTGGTGGAGCGGCTTTCCAATTCTTGATTCCGGTATTAGCTGGATATATTGCATATAGTATCGCAGATAGACCAGGGTTACTTCCAGGTATGGCAGCCGGATTTATGGCAAGTCAAAGTGGTGCTGGATTTTTAGGTGGATTGATCGGTGGTTTCGTAGCTGGATATCTAATGAACTTTGTTAAAAAAATGCTTGCTGGAGTTCCAAAAGCATTTGCGGGGTTAAAAACGATTCTTTTATTCCCTGTATTAGGATTATTGTTAACAGGGATAGTAATGGTTTTGATTATTCCGATCTTTACAACAATTAACGAAGCAATGATTGGGTTCTTGAATAATCTAGGAACTGGAAATGCGGTATTATTAGGCGCGGTTCTAGGCGGTATGATGGCAATTGATATGGGTGGACCTTTCAACAAAGCAGCCTATGCATTCTCTATCGGAATTTATACAGACACTGGTGATGGAAGTCTAATGGCTGCCGTTATGATGGGTGGTATGATTCCGCCACTAGCAATCGGATTAGCTACATTCATCTTTAGAGATAAATTTACAGATTTAGAGAAACAGTCTGGCGGTTCTAATATTGTTCTTGGACTATCTTTCATCACTGAAGGTGCTATTCCTTTCGCAGCAGCCGATCCCATTCGGGTTATCGGATCTTCCATTATTGGTTCTGCAGTAGGTGGCGGGTTAACTCAATTATGGGGTACTTCTATCCCAGCTCCTCATGGTGGGGCAATAGTTGCGTTATTATTAGGAGAGAACAGATTTTTATTCTTCCTTGCATTAATAATCGGTACAGCAGTTTCAACGCTGATTTTAGGGATTTGGAAGCCTAAAGTTGAAGGTACAAAGAAAGAAGCAGTAGCTAAGAACTTAGTATAATCATTTAGTTGAAAAAACTCGTCTTTCCTACTAAAAGGGGAAGACGGGTTTTTTAGTTTGAATGCTTGACTTTTTCACACAAACTAGTAACGTATTTAAGGAGAAAGAAAAGAATATAAATAAAAGCAGATTTGGATAAAAATTTACATAAAGGAGAATAAGATGAAAAAATACGTTACAGAGGCGATTAAAAAGGAAAGTTTGGTTGCGTTAGAAAGGCTAGTTAATATTCCTTCATATAATACACCAGTGGAGTCAAAACAGGGGGGCTTACCATTTGGAAAAGGAATTGATCTAGTATTAAAAGAAGCCCTCCAGTTATGTGAAGAATTAGGTATGCAGACTTACTATGACCCGGAGGGGTATTATGGGTATGCTGATTACGGAGAAGGTAAAGAAACAGTCGGGATCTTATGCCATTTAGACGTAGTACCTGAAGGGGATGCCGCCAAGTGGAATACTGCCCCATTTGAAGCTACCGAACTAGATGGTGTCATCTATGGCAGAGGAACGCAAGATGATAAGGGACCTACAATCGCAACGTTATATGCGTTTAAAGCACTAGTAGATGCAGGAGAAACCTTTAACCGCAAATTGAGATTCGTGTTTGGAACGGATGAAGAAAGTTTATGGCGTGGTATGGATAAATACAAAAAATTTGAAGACATACCTGATGTGGGATTTGTACCAGATAGTGCATTTCCGCTTACTTACGCAGAAAAAGGACTTTTGCAATTCAAATTGATTGGCCGAGGCTCTGATAAAGTGAAACTAGATTGCCCTGGAGCTCCTAACGTTGTACCAGCAACTGCTACTTATAAAGGTGATGAAAAAGAGTTATTAGCTAAGGCATTCTCCAAAGCAGGAAATCAGTATGAACTGACAGATGAGCAAATCACCGTACATGGAAAAGCGGTACATGCTAGTACGGCTTTTGAAGGCGTTAATGCGATTAATTTACTAGCTGCACAATTAGTCAGCTTTCAGTCTCATCCGACCATTTCATTTTTAGCAGAAAAAGTGGATACAGAAACAAATGGATTTAGTATTTTTGGTAAAATCAGTGATGCGATTTCTGGAGAACTGACTTTTAATGTAGCTTCTTTAAGCATAGATGAAAATCAATCCGAAGTAATGATAGATATGCGAATTCCAGTTTCTTTTACTTCAATAGAACTAGTTAAACAATTAAAAGAAGTTGCAGGAAATTATGGATTGAAATTTCAGAAGTTTGATGAGCTTCCCTCGCTTTATGTCCCTAAAGAGAGTTCACTAGTGAAAACGTTAATGGACATTTATAAAGAAAAAACAGGAGATCTAAAAGAGCCTATGACTTCTGGAGGGGCTACTTACGCTCGCTCAATGCCGAATATGGTAGCTTTTGGCGCACATTTCCCAGGAAGTCCGAGTTTAGCTCATCAGGAAAATGAAGGAATAATAGTAGAAGAACTATATAAAGCGATGGATATATATGCAGAAGCAATTTATCAGTTATGTTGCAAAACAAGTTTAGAATAAATAGTTTAGTAATTACGGTGTGACTCTGCGAACTAGATGATTCCTTGATTAAATATCAAGGAATCATCTAGTTTGAGACGGGCTATAAAGAATTAAAGATAATGATAAGGTATAATGAGAGTATGGAAATGTAACTGGAAAATGAAAGGTAACTATTGACTTTTTTCCTATATCAAGTAACGTGATAACTAAGATAAAAAATAAAACTATCTACATTAAATGAAAGAACTAGAGTAGATTAATGGAAGACTATTTAACAGATTTGATAGAATGAATCTGTTGGGAACTAACTGTGCGAAGAAATTGGTTCCAGTAGGAAATGAAGGAAGAAACCTGAAAGATGTTTACCAGATAACTACGATCTATGCTGAGAACATAGATCGCTTATGGTGCATAAAAGGAAATATTATGAATGTAGGTGGTTTATATGAATAACACATTTATTCCAGTAATTGTAGGAACGGATATTAATGCTTACTATATGTCAGCTTGCTTCCATGATGAATATGGAATAAAACCTTATCTAATTGGAAAGATGCAAATGGGGTTTACGCATTATAGTTCAATCATTGAAAAGGTAGAACTCAGTGATCAACTAGATGATCCAGCTCATTTTGTAGAGTTGTTAACTGCATATGCTGAAAAGATAAACAAAAAAGATAAACAACTAATTTTAGTAGGGACCAATGATCATTATGTCCGTTTGATTGTGGAGAACAAAGAAGCGTTATCTAATACTTTTGTCTTTAATTATTTAGAAGAAGATTTATTAAATAAGCTTCAGGATAAGAAAGAGTTTTATAAGCTAGCGGAACAAAAAGGTCTCACTATTCCCGAAACGAATTTCCACAAGGTTGGTGACCCATTTGATCTATCCATTTCTCGTTATCCGGTTATCATAAAACCCGCAAATGGGATTGAATATTACCGTCATAAATTTATAGGACAAGAAAAAGTTTACAGAGTAAACTCTTATGAAGAAATCAAAGACGTAATAGAAAAGATAGAAAACAGTGGCTATAGAGATAGTTTAATCATTCAAGATTATATTCCTGGTGACGATACTTTAATATGGGACTCTGTACTCTATGTTAATAGTGAAGGGAAAGCAGAATTGGTGACGTTTGGACAAGTAGCGCTCCAAGAACATGAAGCTACAGCAATTGGGAATTATACGGCAGTCATATCCCGATATAATAAAGAAGTCATGGAACAGTTAAAAGATTTTCTAGAAGATATAGGCTATAGAGGCTTTGCAAATGTTGATCTGAAATATGATGAGCGAGATAATCAGTTCAAAGTATTTGAAGTTAATGTAAGGCAAGGACGTTCCAGTTATTATGCCACTCAAATGGGGTATAATTTAGCGAAGTTCTTAGTAGATGATATTATTCTCGCCAAAAGGAAAGAACTTGTATATGCGTATGAAAAAGTATTATTTACAATCGTACCCAAATATATCTTGAAAAAATACATTACCAACAAAGAAATAAATAATGAAGTCGAAATGCTGATAACTAATAAAAAAATGATGAATCCTTTGTTTTATAAAAAAGATAAATCAATTCTACGAAAATTATATTTGTTGGTTAGGCAAATCAGATACAATAAGAAGTATAAAAATGCAAAATGGTAAAAAGTTTATGACATTTATAGAGGAGTAAATTCATGAAAATAGATACATTAATGGAAGTAATTGCTGTCAAAGATAAAAAGAATACAGAAGAAAAAGAGATTTCTAATATTACTTACCATTCCAAAGATGTTCAGAAAAATTCATTATTTGTCTGTATCAAGGGGTATAAGACAGATGGACATCACTATGCAGAAAAGGCAGTACAAAGTGGAGCAGTAGCCCTTGTAGTAGAGGAATTCATCCCTAGCTTGCAGGTTGCTCAATACTTAGTTGATGATTCTCGTCAAGCTCTAGCGGCACTCAGTGACCAGTATTTTAATCACCCTTCTAAAGACTTAAATGTAATAGGGATCACAGCTACAAATGGAAAAACATCAACTTCATTTATGACTAATGCAATTTTAGAAGAAAACAATTGGAAAACCGGACTTATGGGGACTGTCATGGTTAAATTCGGCGATACCTTGATTCCGAGTATTTTAACAACACCTGAGTCGCTTGATTTGCATGAATACTTTGCGAAAATGCGTGACGAAGATGTTTCCCATGTAACGATGGAAGTCTCTTCTTCAGCATTAGATTTGAAACGGGTAGGAAATGTTGACTTTAATATCGTAGCACTGAATAATATTAGTCGCGAACACATCGATCTTCATGGGTCCTTTGAAGAGTATTATAATGCAAAAGCAAGTCTAATTAGAGAAGCTTCTGACGATGAGTTCGCAGTATTAAATTTAGATGATGCTCATTCAGCATCTCTAGTTGACGAAACTAAAGCAACTACGGTCACTTACGGTATTGAAAATGATAATGGACACCTATATTGTTCAGGTATTGACTTGTCCACAGGAAGAGGAACCTTCACAGTTCAGATCAAAAGACCTTTTCAAACAGTAAATGGGGATTGGGTTAAGGAAGCTTCTTTTGAAATAACCCTTTCAGTAGCTGGATATCACTCTGTGTACAATTCATTGAGTGCAATTGCTATTGGTCTGATCAGCGGGGTTTCTATCCCAACGATTCAGAAGGGGATCAGAAATTTTAAAGGGGTAGAACGCAGATTCCAGTTTATCTATGAAAGTGATTTTAAAATAGTAGATGATCACTTTGCTAATGCAGGGAATATTGATGTTACACTTGAAACCCTAACTAAAATGGATTATAAGAATTTACATCTCGTTTATGCGATTCGTGGAAGCAGAGGGGTTACTACTAACCTTGAAAATGCAGAAACACTAGCTAAATGGATTCCAGAACTAGGATTAAAAAAAGTAATCGTCTCTCTGAGTGAATCTCATGTAACCAGTAAAGACAGGGTAACTCCAGAAGAACTTGAAGCATTTGAAAAAACGATGGAAAAAGTTGGAGTAGAAGTTGAGTTACATCATGAAATGCCGGAAGCTTTGAAATCAAGTCTTGAACAAGTGGAAGCAGGAGATTTAATCGTAATGGGAGGGGCACAAGGAATGGACTTTGGAGCTAAATATATTCTGAACCAGCTTGTCGAAATGAGACCCGAATTAGATGCAGAAGCTGTACTAGCACCTTTAGAAGAGAGAGTTGCTGGAATAGATGAATCATTTTTAAATAAAGAAGATGTTAGTGAGTAAATTGAAAATCATCAGTAGGTTAAGTTAGCTGGCATAAACTGAAAGTAATAGCTGCGTTTTCATATAAATTGCTGCAAGACAAATCCTATTTTTTTAGAGGGATTATAGAACTTAAGGGATAGGGAATATGAACTATTCAATTATAAGCAAAATTATATGAATAGTTAGAAATCTGGATCTTGTCCAAATGGATGAATGAGGGACAACTGAATAAGAAAAAAGTCAGTATAGAAGAGTTAACAATTTTATACTGACTTTTTATATAGTAAACTTTAAATACAATAGAAACCTTGACTTTTTTTGTTTACGGATGTAAACTATCACCAACAATAGTATCTAGCCATACAGAAGGAGAAGGTAACATGCAGGAAAATCAAATTACTGCTTCAGAATGGGAAGTCATGAGAGTTGTTTGGGCAAATAAAGAAACCACTAGTAAATATATTAGTGAAGTTTTAGAAGATAAAATGAATTGGAAACCAGCTACTACAAAAACGCTGATTGGTCGATTAGTAAAAAAAAATAAACTAAATACAATTGAAGAAGGCAGAAAATATTTATATTCACCTCAAGTTACTGAGCAAGAATCCATACAAGAATCTAGCAAAGAAGTATTAGAACAAGTATGTTCTCAAAAAAGAGGAGCTGTTCTCTATCAAATGATTGAAGAGACCACATTAAGTATAAAAGATATTGAACATTTGCAAAAACTTCTGGAAATGAAAAAACGATCGGCTCCTAAAATGATTCAGTGTGAATGTACACCAGGACAATGTGATTGCTCTTTAGGTTAAGGTTATAAGGGCAGGTAGGAATGGATTTACGATATTTTGAATTTAGAATAGTTATATGCAAAAAGTCTATTTTATGTTCTCAAAGGGACCAGATAATGATAAATTATTATGATGTAAGACAAAAAGCTGATCATTCTCAGAAGAGAATGGTCAGCTTTTAAAATTATATTAAGATCAAATGGAATTATGGGGAGGAATTATTCTCCTACTCCGTTAGTCCATTCTGCTACTTTATCTTCATTATCATCAACCCATGCACGAGCAGCGTCTTCAGGAGACGTACCTTCTTGGATATCTAGCATAACAGCTTCCATGTCTTCAGTAGACCATTGGAAGTTTTCTAGAATTTGGTATGCTTCTGGCATATCTTCTTCTAGACCTTCGCGAGCAAAGGTATCAATTGTTTCAGCATCGCCGAATGAGCCTTCAGGATCTTCTAGATATTTAAGATCATAAGATTGGAACATCCAGTGCGGAGACCATCCAGTAATAACAATATCTTCTTCGTTATCAATTGCTTGTTTTAACTGAGTTGTCATAGCACCGGAAGAAGAAGTTTGCACATTCCAATCTGCTAGATTGTCATAGTCTTCAAGTGATTGCTCTGCGGCAGCAACAACTCCTGCACCAGCTTCAATACCAGTGATAGTTTGGTCAGCTTCATCATTTAAATCAGCAATAGAGTTCGCGTCCATATATTCAGGTACTACTAAACCAATTTTAGCCCCTTCAAGGTTAGTGCCTAAATGATCCATGCTATCGCCATACTCTTCAAATTGTGGGCCGTGTGTTCCAGGTAACCATGCAGCTACCATTGCATCAGCATCTCCATTAGCTACAGCTTCCCACATAATAGCATTGTCTAATTGAGTTGTTTTAGCATCAAAACCATAATCTTCTAGCACAGTAGCAATAACATTGGTAGAGGCAATCTCAGTATCCCAAGCTACATAAGCTAAATTAACTTCTCCAGATACATCATTGCTGTCAGCAGAATCACCTGAGTCTGCGTCATTGCTACAAGCTGCTAAGAATAATGCAGAAGCAGAAGCAACGGTTAGTCCTAATTTTTTCCATGTTAATGTCAAAATAAATCTCTCCTTTAGTTTTTATCATCTTTGAGTACAAAGATGTTTTTTCATAAGTTAAGTGATATAAAAAGAGTTTAACGAGTAAGTTATATTCCTCACTCAATGGTGATCATTATTTTTTGTTAAAGCCTTGCATGATTCTATCTAAGATAATTGCTAGGACAACTAAAGCTAGCCCAGCTACAAATCCAGGTCCAACTTGAGCACGTTGTAAGGCGTTGATTACACGTTCACCGAGTCCTGGAGCACCGATCATTGAAGCAATAACGACCATTGATAATGCTAATAAGACAGTTTGGTTAATCCCAGCCATCATAGTTGCTTTTGCTAGAGGCAATTCAACTTTAAATAGACGCTGTGAGCCTGTACTACCGAATGATTCAGCTGCTTCTACCATTTCCTCCGAAACTTGACGAATACCTAAGTTAGTAAATCGTACAGTTGGTGGTAGAGCGAAGATTACCGCTGAGAAAACACCAGGTACCATACCGATTCCGAAAAATGCTACAGCAGGAATCAGATAAACAAAAGCAGGCATTGTCTGCATGAAGTCTAAAACTGGTGTCAAAATGGCATTTGCAGTTTGACTTTTTGCCATTAGAATTCCAGCGGGTACACCGATGATAATGGAAATTAAACTTGCGACTATAACTAATGTGAATGTATACATTAATGGTTCCCATAAGCCTTGGTTTTGGATATAAATCAATCCAAGTAGGGTGAAAAGAGGCAATCCAAGTTTTTTCTTAGTTGCAAAGAAAGCTAAAGCAACCATTATAAGAATAAATACGATAGGTGGAACTAAAAGTAACAGGTCGGTTACGGTATCCATAACTAAAGTTCCGCCATCTTGGATTGCATCAAATAACCAAGCTAAATTAGCTGTTAACCAGTCAATTAAATTGGAAATCCACTCAGAAACAGGTAGGCGAGGAATAAAATCTAAAATACTATTCTCCATCAATTGTTACCTCCTCTCGTTCTTTTGCAAGAGCACCAATCACTAATCCACGAACAACGATTCCTAAAAGTTTATCGTTGTCATCGACCACAGCTACAGGTGTCTGTGCTTCATAAATTACGTCATATAATTCATGAATTAAAGTTTCTTTTGAAACTTTAGGGATATCTGTACGGATAATGGATTCCAAAGAAGTAATATTTTCTTTAACTAAGCGTGCAGCATCATCAGCTACCACATAGCCCAATAGTTTTTGGTTTTCTCCGACAACTAATAAGCTCGATAAGCTTTCTGTTCTCATACGATTCAATGCAACTCTTGGACCGCTTTGACCTAGTCGTACAGTTTGTGGACGAGCCATAATGTTTTCTGCAGTCAGTACTTTAGAGCGATCAACATCTTCTACAAAACGTTCTACGTAATCATTTGCAGGATTCGTTAATATCTCTTCACCAGTACCAACTTGAACAACTTCTCCATCTTTCATAATGGCAATACGGTCACCGATTCTAAGTGATTCGTTTAGATCATGAGTGATGAATATAATTGTTTTATGCATTTTTTCTTGCATTTCAAGTAATTCATCTTGCATATCTCTACGGATCAAAGGATCCAGTGCTGAGAAGGCTTCATCCATTAATAGGATTTCTGGATCATTAGCAAGGGCACGAGCTAAACCAACTCGTTGTTGCATACCTCCAGATAGCTGATTAGGGTGCTGGTCTTTATATGGAAGAAGTCCAGCATTATCCAGTGCTTGTTCTGCTTTTTTCTGACGTTCTTCTTTATCAATACCTTGAACTTCCAAACCGTATTCAGTATTTTCTAATATAGTACGATGAGGGAAAAGTCCAAAGTTCTGGAAGACCATCGAAACCTTTTCTCGACGAACTTTACGTAGTTCGTTTTTCTCCATCTTGGAAATATCATCACCATCAATTAATATATTTCCTTCTGTAGGTTCGATTAACCTATTCAACATACGAACTAATGTCGATTTACCACTACCAGATAATCCCATGATGACAAATATTTCACCTTCTTGGACTTCGAAACTTGCCTGATTCACTCCGACAGTTGCTCCGGTTTTTTGTAAAATTTCATCTTTTTGTTTTCCTTGATGAACTAGCTCCAAAGCTTGTTGTTCTTTCTTACCGAAAATTTTAACTAAGTTTTGTACTTCTACTTTTGTAGTCAAGAAATCATTACCTCCTTAATAATATTGTTCTTACTATATATAATGAATTGAGTCTTTGCTTGTTGCTTGTAACAAAAGGCTTTGTTTACATAACGTCATTTATTGCGGCTTTTTTTGCACAATTACAATCGTAACAAACCAAAAGGTAACTGTAAAACGATTTGCCCCTATTATAAATTAAAGCGCGGAATGTTAACGGTTCAATAAGCTGATTTGAAGCTATTCTAAGAATTAGATTAGAAAAATACTAATGTTACTTAGAGTGTAATCATATTGTAACGCAAGTTAGTGATAAAATCACGTGATATTGTTTGGCGGATATAAAGTGTGTATCAATAATAGAAGAAATTGAATATCGAAGGTTGTTGGCTGAAGGAGAGGCTTTTTAAATGATTTGGTTTTAATATTAACTATTTTAAAAAAGGAAAAACGTCATAGTAAGAATATTCTCGTTTGTCAACAATGTTAAAATTATTACATAATAAACACGGGTTATATTACGGAAAATAATATCCTATTTAAACAATAAAATTTAAAAAGGATTGAATTATATAAAATAACTGATCGATAAAGACAGATTATTTGACGATAATAAAAATTCTTTGATAAGGTTAAAACGCCCATATTGCTAATTACACAAATGTAGTGTAAATATTGTTCACTAAAAATATATAAATTAATATAGCCAAATATGAAGGATTCTCTGTTTTGAATGCTTCAGGTCTTAAATATATTAGGAGGAACTGAGATGATAAAAGTACTAAAAAGAAGCTTCTTTCTTTTTCTAATGGGTGGAACACTTTTTTTACAAGGGTGTAGTTTTTTTACTAATGATCAAAGTAAGACCACATTAGAACGAGTGCAAGAGAAGGGAGCTGTAACGGTAGGTTTTGCAAATGAACAACCATACGCCTATCAAAATGCAGAGGGTAAATTAACTGGTTCATCAGTTGAGATAGCAAAAAGAATCTTAGAAAATTTAGGCATTACAGAGGTAAATGGTGTACTGACTGAATTCGCTTCTCTTATACCCGGCCTTCAAGCAGAAAGGTTTGATTTAGTAACAGCAGGAATGTTTATTACACCTGATAGGGCTTCGGCGGATTACGTGGAGTTTGCCAATCCTGAATATACGATTGGAGAAGCAATTGCTGTTGAACAAGGAAATCCTTTAAAGCTTTTTTCTTATGAAGATATTGCAGCAAATGAACAGGCAGTTATTGCTGTGCCTTCTGGTACGGTAGAATACGACTATTTGCTTGAAGTGGGCGTACCTGAGAACAGAGTTACAACGGTACCCGATATGCCTTCAGCGTTAGCAGCCTTACAAGCAGGTCGAGTAGATGCAATAACGGCAACGGGTCCTTCCTTGCAGTCCATACTGGATACTGCTCAAGACGAAGGGATAGAACGCGTAGAAGATTTCAAACAACCGGTAATTGATGGGGAAGAAGCTATTAATTATGGCGCTACAGTTTTCCGGGAATCTGATCAGGAGTTTATTACAGCATTTAATGAAGAATTAGAAAAGTTAAAAGAATCTGGTGAGTTGCTGGAAATCATTCAAGAATTTGGGTTTACAGAACAAGATTTACCGGGAGATGCTACAGTTGAAGATGCAATTAGATGAAGAATCTATAAAAATATAGAACTATACTGAATATTAATTGAAAGGAAGTGGCACTAAAATGAGTTTTTGGGAAGTGATAACTTCTATACTAGGTCAAGGATTGTGGATTACCTTATTAACTACTTTTCTATCAGCAATTCTAGCATTAGTTATTGGTTTTGCTGGAGGCTTAATGAGGCTTTCCCGCAATAAATTCGTTCGGTTTATTGTTGGAGTATATGTGGAAGTGTTTCGTGGAACATCACTATTAGTACAATTATTCTGGATCTATTACGTATTGCCCATGTTTGGAATCACATTATCTGCTATAACAGCAGCTGTTTTAGCGATTGGGTTAAATTATGGAGCGTATACTTCAGAAGTTGTGAGAAGTGGGATTCAGTCAGTGGATGAAGGGCAGATAGAAGCGTCAATTGCTTTAAATATGACGAAAATACAGCGCATGCGCAGAGTGATTTTACCACAAGCCTTCATACTGATGCTGCCAAATCTCGGGAACCAATTGATTGAATTATTTAAAAGTACCTCATTAGTAGCTTTAATTACTTTAACAGATTTAACGTATCAAGCGGATGTGTTGAACGCTACAACATTACAGACAACACAGATCTATACTGCTTTATTAATAATATATTTTGTGATTGCATGGCCGATGACGAAAGGGATTCAAATATTGGAACGAAAACTTACAGAAGGGAGGATGTAGATGAAGATTTGGAATTGGAATTATGCATTTGACATACTACCAGAGATTATCTCGGCACTTTGGGTAACGATCACAGCGACAGTAGTAGGTTTTGGATTAGCGCTTATACTTGGACTCTTATGGACAATTTTAATCCGTTCTGACTCTAAAATAGTTTCGTCTATTGCTGGAGGAATCGTGACTTTTGTACGAAATACACCCATATTAGTGCAACTGTTCTTTATTTTTTATGTCTTTCCAGAGTTTGGCATTTCTCTAGAACCTTTTGTGGCTGGTGTGCTTGGGTTAGGGTTGCATTATAGTACCTACCTCTCAGAAGTTTTTCGCAGCGGAATAGAATCGGTTGATCCAGGACAATGGGAAGTTGCAACTGCTTTAAATTTTACTAAAAGAAAAACTTGGACTAGAATTATTCTCCCTCAAGCGTTTCCGCCTGTTCTGCCTGTAATAGGCAATTACTTTATTACAATGTTTAAAGAAACCCCTCTACTCTCTGCAATTACTTTGGTAGAAATTCTGCAAACAGCTAAAAATATTGGAGCAGGAACATTTAGATATACGGAGCCGTTCACTATAGTAGGGGTATTATTCTTAGTTCTGAGTTATCCGGCATCATTATTATTACGGAATCTAGAAAATAAAATTTCTGAAAAATATTAATAACCAAGTTTCTTACAAAGAAAGGATGAAATGATGACAGAGCCAATTGTGAAATACAATAAAGTTACCAAGTATTTTGATGATTTACAGGTACTAGATAAAATCGATTTTGAAATCCAGCAAGGGGAAAAAGTTGCTCTGATTGGACCAAGTGGGTCAGGGAAAACGACCTTTGCTAGATTATTGATGACTTTGGAAGAAATTACAGACGGGACCATTGAAGTAGAAGGAGAGTATTTGTGGCATGAAAAAAATGAAAAGGGAGAGCTAAGCCCGGCGAGTACAGAACACTTGCGAAAAGTTCGTTCAAATGTGGGGATGGTTTTCCAGCATTTCCATCTTTTCCCTCATATGACGGTCTTAGAAAATATAATCGAAGCACCTATAACGGTAAAAGGGAAAAAGAAAAAAGAGGCGACTAAACAAGGAAAAGAAATATTAGATAAAGTTGGATTATTGGATAAAGCAGATGTGTACCCAGCCCAACTTTCTGGTGGACAAAAACAAAGAGTGGCTATCGCTCGTGCCCTCGTTATGGAACCAAAAGTACTGATATTTGATGAGCCGACTTCAGCACTAGATCCTGAACTAGTGGGAGAAGTGCTCGAAGTTATTAAAGACATAGCCGATCAAGGCGAAACATCTATGCTGCTGATTACTCATGAGATGGACTTTGCAAAAGAAGTTGCAGACCGCATAGCATTTTTTGATGACGGGAAAATAGTAGAAGATGGCGCACCTTCTGAGATTCTATATAACCCGAAATCAACGAGATTGAAAGAATTTTTAGAGCGATTCATGAATACTCAAACCCCTTAACCATATTTATCCAGAAGAGTAAAAGAATAGACTAGTTTTTAAACCCAATATCCGTTTGTTTTGTTATGGACAGACGAATATTGGGTTTTTCTTAACTTAAGTTCTTTAGCAGGTTTTGCTATTTCGTTTTTATTTTCAGAAAATAAGTCTTTAATTTCTGCATTGACAAAATAATCTTAGTGTTAAACAATAAAGAGAAATGTTTGAAAAGAGGGGATAATATGCAAAATCAGAAATATATAATAAGAACACATCAATTGGGAGATATGGGCTGGATTACTTATAGACATGCTCTAACAGTGGCTAAGGAATTTGATTGGGGAGAAGCTTTTGAAGCAGTTGTGGGGGACGTTACAGCTCAGTTTATCAAAACATACGATCCAAAAAATGAACGGTGTTTTATTGCAGAAAAAAATGGAGAAATGATTGGATGTGTTTTTTTAGTAAATGCTGGCGAGGGGGCTGCAAAACTGAGATTGCTATTTGTTGAGCCTCAAGCTCGCGGTATGGGATTGGCAACTAGGTTAGTAGAGGAAGCAGTGGACTTTGCCCGAGATGCAGGCTATGAAAAAATTTTGCTATGGACGATGAAAATTCTAGATTCTGCAAGGCATATCTATAAAAAAGTAGGGTTTAAGGTTATCGATGAAGAAAGAAACCAAGAGTTTGGAGAAAAACTAGTTTCTGAAACATGGCTGTTGAGTATTGATGATAATGAAGAAACTAGTCCGCCGGTGAAGAGCTGAATGGACTAAGTTAAATTAAAACCTATAGCTGGAAATAATGCTTTATAAAAAGCCCCCCTAGGTGGAACGTTTTTTGTAGTAAAATACAGTATAAAATGCTGGAATCTATTGTTGGAAATATAAGATTTAGCAGACCGCCGTACGGGAGAAAAGCTAAAGGATAAGTTTATTTATTGCACCTGCTTTTGAGTAGGTGCTTTTTTGTGCTATATGAAATTTTGGTAACACTTTTTATAATTTATTCGTTATTAAGAGTGTAAGGCGTGATCACAACTTACAAAATTCATTTTAATAAGCAGAAAAAAATAGGAGGAATATTCTATGCATAAAGAATGGAAAGAAAGTAAAATCGGAATTTATTTTGAAGATGCAGAAAATGAAAAATCGGTCCGTCGCAGTTTTAATGGGGTAATTCAATCCCCAACTGATGAGCAAGTCACTCAGTTTACTGAAGCAATTGATGCAGTAAGTGATTTGCCTTCTTCTCATACAATATTAGTCGAAGAGTATCGTTATAATGACTAAGTAATTTTATAGAACAAAGAGAATATTATAATTACCCCTTATATCAAAAATCTAAATGGAGGAATTAGTTATGACAACTAAACTAGAATTGCGTTTTAAAACATCAGAAGGAAAGAGCAAAATGATTGGAGTGAGTCAGCCTATATTGAATCTGGACTCAGCAGTTGTAGAGGCAGCTATGAAAACAATTGTAGATCAGAATATGTTTAAAAAAGAAGATGTGAACTTGCTTGAATCAATTAAGGGAGCACGTTATGTAACTAGAACAGTAGATGATCTTTTCGAAATAGAATAAATAAAGTTAAGAAGAGAAGGGCAGAATCTAGAGCTCTTCTCTTTTGTTTACGTTTTGGTATAATAAAATCAATTCAGTCTAATGAAAGGAGAGGGTAGATTTGAAAAAAATGTTGATCAATTTAGTTAAAAGCTACCAAAAGGTTATCTCTCCTCTATTTGCGCCAAGTTGTCGATATTATCCGACTTGTTCAAATTACACAGTACAAGCTATAGAGATACACGGGGCATTGAAAGGAAGCTTAATGGCAGGGGCACGTATTTTAAGATGCAACCCATTTGTGGAGGGCGGAGTTGATAAAGTTCCAGATCATTTTATGCTGAAGCGTAATCCTGCTACAAAAGACTTTGTTTATCTTGGAGATGGGGTTATAGTTAATCCTAATGATCCGAAGTATTTAAAAAAAGAAATAGAATTAATTTTAAATCAGTATGAGAAAGAACTTAAGATTGTAGACGCCCCGATAATTAATGCTTTTGATCAATTAAAATTAATGGTCGATGTGGAAGAACAGTCAGTTGCTCAATTGAGTGATCAGTATGTTGAAATGAATAAAAAAAAGCTCCTTAGTGAAGGATATTATCCTGATTCAGCTGAACTCGAATCAAGCGTTTCGTTACGACTTTTTAAAGTAATTAAAAATCAGAAAAGTCATTCATATTTTAAACATATCCATCCAAGTTTGATTGATAAAGAAGTTAAAAGTGGAGACTCCGTCTTTTGTTTAATAGATGAGGATATAGGAATCTTAGATTCTAATAGTCCGGAATTACAAAAAGAATTCATTCTGAAAAGAGGAGTAACGGAATCAGATCTTAAGGAAAAAACTGGCCGATTAGTCGATTACTTACTAGTTCTTAAACAGAAAGATTACGACGGTCACTAGATTGATTTTTAAGAGTAAAGGTTTTTCACTTTAAATGATCTATAGTAAATTAGAAGAATAACGCATCACAAACAAAATAATGAAGTATTTAATACTATAATGAAGAAAAAAATTAAATAAAGAGATATGGGTGAATCAAAATGAAAGAAGCGAATCAAAAAATTCAGTCGGTAGAATCCTACCGAACCCCACAGTTCAAATTATCAGAACTGTTAAAATCTATCTTTACTTTAGGAAGAGTCAAACAGAAAAGACTGACTGAAGCAGCAGCTTTGTATGTCTTTGAGTATAAGGAAAAAGAGTTGTACGTGATTTCTGCTGAAGAGATGTCAGGGAAACGCACAAAAATTGTTGAATTTCAAATATGTCCACTAGAATTTGAACAGATTGTATATAAGGACAAAAAGTTATCACTCGACAACTATATTTATCATTTTGATCTAGATACTATTATTTTCGAATGACGAAATGTTTGCGCAAGGTGTTAGAGTTTAGTGATAAATGTGGAAGGATTGCAATAAAGTAAAGACCAATTTATACTTGTGACTTAAGATTGATATTTGGAGGATAGAAAGAATGAATATAAACATGCGACCAGAACGAATTGAAGAACTTGCTGTGATGTTAACGAGGCAAAGAAGTGTCACAGAGACAATTGAAGAACAATTAGTAACAGAGAAAGTAGCGCATTTTTTTCAAGGTCTTGATTATTATAAAGAACATCCTGAAGATTTGATTACTGTACTGGCTCCTGAGGATCCATGGGGAAGAAAGAGTGTTATTTCCATTCTTAGAGGAAAAAAAGATCCATCAAATAAAAAAACGGTTATTTTAATTGGTCATACAGATACTGTAGGAATTTCTGATTATGGAGAATTGAAAGATTTTGCTCATTTGCCTTATGAATTGACAGAGAAGTTGAGAGATAGAAAAGAACAATTACCTCCAGAAGTTCAAGCAGATCTAGATTCCGGAGATTATTTATTCGGTCGTGGAATATTTGATATGAAGGCCGGTAATGCTATTATTATGAGCTTAATGGAAGAAATTGAAAAAGATCTGGAGAATTTTTCAGGAAATATTATTTATTGCGCAGTTTGTGATGAAGAAGCTAACTCTATAGGAATGCGGTCTTGTGTCCCGAAATTAGTTGAATTAAGAGAAAATAACCAGTTAAAATATACTGCACTGATCAATACAGATTATATGACATCGGAGTATCCAGGAGATTTAAATAAATATGTCTACGTAGGCACGGTTGGGAAGTTAATGCCCTCCTTTTATGTAGTCGGAAAAGAAACGCACGTAGGAGAAGCCTTTAAAGGTCTGGATCCTAATCAAATCATTGCAGAATTAACCAAACGAATCAATTTGAATACAGATTTATGTGATGTTGTAGAAGGAGAAGTCACTCTGCCTCCAATGAGCTTGAAGCAACAAGATCTGAAACCTGAATATTCTGTTCAAACCGCAAAAACGGCGCATGCATTTTATAATTTTGCGACTCACTACTCTACACCGGATATGGTTCTGGAAAAAATGCGCGGAGTCGCAACGTCGGCATTTGCAGAAGTTTTAAAGAATATAAATGACCAATATGCTAAATATTGTGCTTTAACAGAAAGATCATATGAGTCTATACCCTTTAAAGTGAGCGTAATGACCTATAATGAATTATACGCTGCGGTTCGTGAGGAAAAAGGAAAAGAGCTTGATGAACTATTAGAAACAAATCGTCAAAAGTGGTTGATGGACGAATCCATAGATGATCGAGACTATGCTTTGAAAGAAGTGGAATGGTTACAAATGATGTGGACAAATCAAGAGCCAGTAATCATTGTATACTTTACACCGCCTTACTATCCACATATATATGTAGAAGGGAAAACGAATCAGGAGAAACAGCTGCTCGAAGCAGTTAAAGAGGCTGTAGATACTACAGAAACAGACTACCAGTTAGTATATAAGAAATTTTTCCCATATATATCTGATTTAAGTTACGCTGCTGCTCCAAAAGAAGTAGATGCAGTTGAGGCGTTGAAACAAAATATGCCTGGATTCGGCGTGAAATATTCTTTACCACTCGAGGACATGCAAAAGCTGCAATTACCAGTTGTTGATATCGGTCCGTTTGGTAAAGATTCCCATAAGTTCACAGAACGGTTAGAAAAAAACTATAGCTTTAATGTTGCACCGGTTCTGGTTCAAAAAACAGTGATGAATCTATTAAAATAGTTTAGAATTTGTGCAGACTCTTAAAATATATAAATAATAATAACTTTCAGAAACACTTTTCTTTTTTGGAAAGTGTTTTTTAGCACAGATTTAAGGAAAAGTTTAGGAACTACCAGAGCTTTACATGCTAAAATGTAAGAGAGTAAAATCAAAGGAGGCAACACCATGAGAGTATTGATTGCTGATGATGATAAAGAAATCTGTGACCTTTTAGAAATTTATGTAAAAAACGAAGGGTTCGAAGTTGAAAAGGCCCATAATGGTCAAGAAACCCTTGATAAACTATATGAGCAAGAGATTGACTGCCTAATATTAGACGTTATGATGCCAAAAAAAACAGGTTTAGAAGTTGTAAAAGAAGTGAGAGAAAAATCCCAACTTCCGATTCTTATGTTGAGTGCAAAAACAGCTGATGTAGATAAAATTAGAGGGTTGGCAAATGGAGCTGATGATTATGTGGTTAAACCGTTTAATCCACTAGAAGTAGTAGCTAGAGTGAAATCACTAATGCGACGAAGTGCTTACACAAATAGGGAATCTGAGGCTGGAGAACTTGAAATTGGACCATTGGTTATTCGAAAAGAACAACATCAAGTTGAAACAATTGAAGGTTCTTTAATTCAGTTAACAGCATTAGAATTTGGCATTCTATATTTGCTGGCTAGTAATCCCAACCGAGTTTTTAGTGCAGATGAGATTTTTGAAAGAGTATGGAAGCAGGAAAGTCTAGTACCAGCAAAAACAGTTATGGTACATGTGAGCCATTTGAGAGATAAAATTGAAAAAGCTACTGGCGGAGAAAATGTTGTTAAAACTGTCTGGGGTGTAGGATATAAAATAGAAGAGAAGCAAAGCTTTGAATAGTAAGTAAGTTTGTCAAAGCAAGTATAAAAGGAGCATATAGATGAAACTGACCTTAAGAGAACGATTTCGACTGTTGATTGAGGGGTTTGTTACAGCAGGGATTATCGTACTATGCTATTTCGCAGCATATGAAATTATGGGCTGGTTTGTTGAAGCTTTTCCAAGTGTATTAGGAGACCTGTGGTTTGTTGAAGAAGTCTTCCTGCAAGATCGTCAACAAGACCTTTGGGGCGTTACTCCCTTTGTCTTGTTTCTATTAGTTATTGTTGCTATTGGAGCGATCTATTGGAGGTTAAAAAGAAGATATAGACAATATGAGTTGAGACACATTATTGATGAACTGCATTTTATTGCTCAAGGAAATTATACACATAAAATTAGAGGGAAATATAGTGGAGATATTGGCAAGGTAGTTGATAGTATCCATGTCCTGGTTGATTCTACAGTGGAAGCAATGGAAGAAGAAAGAAGAATTGAACAATCAAAAGATGAACTAGTAACAAATGTCAGCCATGATATCCGTACTCCATTAACTTCAATTATTGGCTACTTAGGTTTAATAGAAGAAGGGCGATTTAGTTCCGTAGATGAAATTCAAAGATATGTCCATACTGCTTATGAGAAAGCAAAGCAGATGAAAGTGCTAGTTGATGACTTGTTTGAATATACTAAAGTAAGACAAACAACAACACCGCTGCAATGTGTATCTTTTGATATGATACAGTTGATTGAACAACTAGCTATCGATTTTGAACTAGAAGCGCAAAGAAAAGAAGTCGAAATAGTCGTACAGTCGTCATTAGACAGACTAATGATGACAGCTGATACTGAAAAGCTGGTGCGCGTGTTTAATAACTTGATTTCGAACGCTTTGAAGTATGGAAAAGACGGGAATATTATTAAAATTGAAATCGAAAAATCTGATGGGCAAGCAATTATAGCAGTGAAAAACGATGGCCAAGCACTCCCAGAAGAAGCGATTGAGCAAATTTTTGAACGATTTTACCGCGCGGAAGCTTCAAGATCTCAGGAAACAGCAGGAACTGGATTAGGACTTGCTATTGCTCAAAGCATTATAGAATTACATGGAGGAACTATCACGGCAAGGTCAGATGATGACTGGACAAGTTTTGATATTAAACTTCCTTTAGAACAGTAAACATAAAATAATATTTTTAAAGTGTCAGTCAAAATAAAAGACTGACACTTTTTTTATAAAATGGATAGTATAGTTGAAAAAAATTCAGAGAAATGTCTAATTTTTGAAAATCATTCAAAACAGGTTGTGTTTTTACACATGTCAGAGTACGATATAAGAGGTTGATTTCTGAACGATATAAATAAACAGCCTACCAGAATAAATCAATTATTAAATAAAAAATACAGATGCATAAGAATAATCATGCATATTATAGGAGAGCTTATTAAAAAATGAAAATACTTAATAAACAAATAAAAAAAATTGCTATTTCAGGATTGTCGGCTAGTATACTACTACCATTTGCAATAAAGTCTAACATTACAGTGCAAGCGGCAGAAGCGCCAGAAGTTGATGCGGCATCAGCACTAGTAGTAGATTTTGAGACAAATCAAATCCTTTTAGATCAAAATGCTGATGACCAAAGAGGAATTGCCTCATTAACTAAGATGTTAGTCGAGTATATTTTGTTTCAAGAGATAGAGGCCGGAAACCTTAATTGGGATACTGAAGTAACGATTAGTGATTACGCTTATCAAGTTAGTCAAAATTATGAGTTATCTAATGTCCCGTTAAAAAAAGGAGAAGTATATAGCTTGGAAGAGCTATATCAAGCACTTGCGATTTACTCTGCTAATGGTGCTACCGTAGCTATTGCGGAACAGATAGCAGGATCAGAGCCAGCCTTTGTAGACAGAATGCGCGATTTAGTAGAATCATGGGGCATTACAGACTATGAAATATATAATAGTACCGGTTTGAGTAACGCTTCTTTGGGGGACGATATCTATCCTGGGAGTACAACAGAAGATGAGAATGTTATGTCAGCTAAAGGGATTGCAACAGTTGCTTCACATTTATTGAAAGAGTATCCAGAAGTCCTCGATACCTCTAGTATTCCAAGTAAGGTATTCCGTGAAGGAACAGAAGATGCTATTCAAATGAAAAACTGGAACTGGATGCTGAAAGGATTGCTTCACGAAAGACCAAATGTAGATGGATTAAAGACAGGAACGACTCCATTTGCAGGAGCTAACTTTACAGGAACCTCTATGGAAGACGGCCATCGAATTATCACAGTAGTCATGGGGGCTGGCGATGGAATTAAGAATAAAAATCAAAGATTTGATGAAACGGATAAAATAATGGATTATGGCTTCAATGAATGGGAAGCAGCGACTGTTATGGAAGAAAATACTGTCCTTGAAGATGTAGATCCGATTATGGTTCGAAATGGAAAAAAAGATTCAGTAGAAGTTATGTCAGCTGAATCTTTAGAATATTTACTCCCTAGTGGAATTGAAGAAGAAGATGTTACATGGACATTTGAAGCTGATAAAAAGGCCTTGAACCAAGAAGGCGGTCTTGAAGCTCCAGTGAAAAAAGGTCAAGAATTAGGCACGCTGACGTTCACATATGAAGGAGAAGATTTAGGATATCTTGACGGAAGTGAACATAATAAAGTGCCCGTTGTCGCTGCTGAGTCGGTCGATCGCGCCGGATTCTTTTCTGTAATTGGAACATGGTTCAGTGATTTCTTTGGTGGATTAATGGAACGTTTCTAAAACAAATTAAATAATACTAGTTGCTTTAATCTAAAGATTAAAGTAGAATTAGTGCATATAAAATTGAACGTATAAGTGCGAAATAGTAAGGAGACTAAAGTTTAAGAGAGTCAGTGCGTGGTGTGAACTGATACTTTATAACCTGAATCCGTCGTATGAGTAGACAGTGAGACGACTATCGTTTAAATTGTCTCGGTAGAGCCCGTTAAAACTCATAGAGAGCAGGGAAATTAAATTTTCCTGAATCAGGGTGGCACCGCGAAAAGCAGTCTTTCGTCCCTTCGTAATAGAAGGGACGAAAGACTGCTTTTTTCGCACCTACAATGTAATTATAGTTTAGATAGACTAAAAAGAGAAAAGAGGAAAATATATGCTAGATATAAAATTGATTCGAAATGAATTTGATCAAGTGAAGCAAAGGTTAGAAACACGTGGAGTAGACCCAAAAGAGCTAGATCATTTAAAAGCACTGGACGAAAAAAGAAGAGAGACAATTCAGGAATCAGAGAAACTAAAAAAATATCGTAATCAAGTTTCTGATGAAATTGCTATGAAGAAAAGAAACAAAGAAAATGCAGATGAATCAATTGCTGCTATGCAAAAAGTTGGAGCAGATATTAAGCGTGTAGATAAAGAGTTAGAGGAAGTGGAAAAACAGTTTCAAGAGGTAGCAGATGGATTACCTAACTTACCGCATAATTCTCTACCTATTGGAGCAGGAGCAGATGAGGAGTCTAATGAAGAAGTTCGTAATTGGGGTAACGGGACAAATGAGCAGTTTAGCTTTGAACCAAAGCCGCATTGGGAAATAGGAACCGATTTAGATATTCTAGATTTTGAAAGAGGTGCAAAAGTAGCGAAGAGCCGTTTCTTATACTATAAAGGGCTGGGTGCACGTTTAGAAAGAGCGCTTTATAACTTTATGTTAGATGTTCATACACAAGAGCATGGATACTATGAAATGATTCCACCATATTTAGCTAATGAAGAATCATTATACGCTACAGGACAATTTCCAAAATTCAAAGAAGATGTATTTCAGATACAAGATTCTGCACTGACGTTGATTCCTACAGCAGAGGTACCACTAACTAATTACTACAGAAATGAAATTTTAGAAGAGATAGATTTGCCGAAGTACTTTACTGCCTTAACGCCTTCTTTTCGCTCTGAAGCTGGAAGCGCCGGACGTGATACTCGTGGATTGATTAGACTCCACCAATTTAATAAAGTAGAAATGGTTAAGTTAGCTAAACCAGAAGAATCTTACGCAGAATTAGAAAAAATGACCGCCAATGCAGAGGCCATCTTGCAAAAGTTGAATCTACCGTATAGAGTCGTTTTGCTTTCCACAGGAGATACAGGGTTTGCAGCTGCTAAAACATATGATTTAGAAGTTTGGATTCCCGCTCAGAATACTTACAGAGAAATCAGTTCATGTTCAAATACTGAAGCCTTCCAGGCAAGAAGAGCTAAAATTCGCTATAGACGTGAAGAAGATGGAAAAATCGATTTTGTTCATACCTTAAATGGTTCTGGATTAGCTATTGGGAGAACAGTTGCAGCAATTCTAGAGAACTATCAGCAAGAAGATGGTTCAGTAAAAGTGCCAGAAGTTCTAGTACCCTATATGGGTGGAGTTACAGTTATAAGGTAGTTCAAACTCATAAGTGCTTTTAGTTAAATTCGATAGAAGCTTAATGATATACTAAAGAATAATAAATCGATTAGGAGGGATAGAGTGTCTAATGAAAATTTTGAAACAGCGATTTTTGCTGGTGGGTGCTTTTGGTGTATGGTAAAACCTTTTGATTCATTACCTGGGATTGAAAAAGTTGTTTCTGGGTATACTGGGGGAACGGTTGAAAATCCCACTTATAGACAAGTGACATCTGGCAAAACAGGACATACTGAAGCGGTAGAAATTACGTACGACCCTTCTAAGATATCTTATGACGAGCTTGTAGAGATTTATTGGCATCAAACCGACCCTACTGATGCCGGGGGACAATTTGCTGACAGAGGTGATTCCTATCGACCAGTTATTTTTTACAAATCTGAGGAGCAAAAAGAAAAAGCAGAAAAATCAAAAAAGGCACTAGAACAAAGCGGTAAGTTCAGTGAACCAATTGTGACTTCAATAGAACCAGCACATCCTTTTTATAAAGCAGAAGAATATCATCAAAACTTTTATAAAAAAGAATCCGCCCACTATAATCGCTATAGTAGAGGGTCTGGGAGAGTTGGTTTTATAGAACAGAACTGGGGAAATCAATAAAGAGCGAACAAACTTTGTTTGTTTAAAATGCCGAGGGATTTATTCTCGGCATTTTTATTTTTGAAAAAATCAGTAAAAATGATTGACAAAGATACAAGGCCATTGTATTATATAAGAGTTGCTGCTAATTGATTATTTCATTAAGCACTGACATCTTAAATTGTATAGCGGTTATGGCGAGAAGGATCCACCTGTTTCCATTTCGAACACAGAAGTTAAGCTTCTCAGCGCCGAGGATAGTGAAGGGTTTCTCTTTGCGAAAGCAGGACATCGTTATGCAAAGTACTTTTTAAAAGTACTAATGGAGGTTTAGCTCAGTTGGGAGAGCATCTGCCTTACAAGCAGAGGGTCAGCGGTTCGAGCCCGTTAACCTCCATAGTCTTCTGAGACATTAGCTCAGTCGGTAGAGCATCTGACTTTTAATCAGAGGGTCGCAGGTTCGAACCCTGCATGTCTCAT
>NZ_FMZD01000010.1 GCF_900101525.1 Marinilactibacillus psychrotolerans
TTGAATTAAAAAAATAATAAATTTTAATTTTAATAATTCCATATACCTACATTTAAAAATATCTAAGGAGACTATTCTTGAGTGAAACATATTATATAGTAAAAGAAATTATAAAAGCGAATTATAAAGAGCGATATGGTAGTAGTATAAGACAAAGAGGTTTAATAATAGCTATTTTTATCACTTTTGGTTTTTCTGTTCTTTCTTTCTTTCTTTCTTTCTTTCTTTCTTTCTTTCTTTCTTTCTTTCTTTCTTTCTTTCTTTCTTTCTATAAATTTTATAATATCTTTGGGAAAATATTCTTAATTATCTCAATAATTTCTTTAGTTTTTTTTTATTATAAACTATACAAAGAATTGAAGGTTATTAATCACGAGCCTACCGAGTTAATTACGAACATGAAGCAATCACTGATAAATAACAAAATTAATTCAGTGAAACTAATAGAATTACTACAAGAAGAAATCGACAAAGAATTAGAGAATATAGAAAAAGAACAAAAGAAATTGTTTAAACGAATTTCCGTAGTATTTGTTTCTGTATTTTGGATACCTTTTGCTTTTTTAACAAAATATTATACTGAACAGTTAGATTCAGTACTAACATGGGAAAGCTATTTATCATTATCCACTTCTTTACTAACGATATCTTTACAATTTATCGGATTGCTTTTTGCTGTTGGAAGTCCAATAGAAGAGTTTATATCAATCACAAAAAAAGAACTTTTATTAACAAATAGGTATTTAAATGATGTCAAATATCTTTACAATATGGAAAGTAGTGAATAACTTAAAATTTTTTTTAGACTACGCAAGATAAAAACCGTGAATCCTTTAATTGCTGTAAACTAACCTACTGATTTGCAAAAAGGATTTGTCTGACAACCTTTGAAATCTTGATTGTCTAGTAGATTTTTATTATTTCAACTATCTACTTTATTAGGCGCATATCACACAGGGGTTTTCGTCTATTTTTTTACAGTTTTAAAGTAAGCACGCTATTATTTTCTTTACATCACTTTAGTTAAATCATATTAAATATAAACCACATGATAAAAGCAAAGAATAGAAACCCAATAATATAAGAACATCCCCAACCGACCAAGAATAATCCTGCAAGTTTTTTTCTCAAAACAATCTCCTCCTATTAGATTCAAAATCCAATACTTTTTCACTTCCAATCATCGTATCAATGACGATGCTAGTATTTCTTTTTTCTTAATTTCTTTGACCCTTAACCTCTTTTTGTTCAATTTATCACAATGCTTTTGCGTTTGCAATTTTTTTTATTTGTTTTATCTTGTTAAAAAGTCTATTATTTTTTATGTTTGCAAAATAAAATCACTTATCAATTAATTCATTACCTTTATATTCTTCTAATATATTTTCATACTCTCATATAATCTAAAAAAATGGCTAGAGTAACTACAATATTCAATCGTAGTCAATCTAACCAAACTCATATATTATTTAATATCTTTATACTCTACTTCCAGTGCGCGTTTAACAGCAGGTCTTTCTTGAATTCGGTTAGCCCACTCTAGTAAGTGTGTATATTCATTTGCTTTTAAAAATTCCGCAGCGTCGCCATACAATTCACCTTGAACAAGGCGTCCATACCAAGGCCAGATTGCCATATCCGCAATCGAGTACTCATCGCCTCCGATGAATGGTTTATCTGCTAAATGTTTGTCCAACAAATCAAGCTGACGTTTTGTCTCCATTGTAAAACGGTCGATTGGATATTCTTGTTTAGTAGGTGCGTAGTTGTAAAAGTGACCAAATCCGCCACCTAAATACGGCGCAGCGCCGGTTTGCCAGAATAGCCAGTTCATCAGTTCTGTCCGCTCAGCCAGTGTAGTCGGCATAAACTGTTCGAATTTTTCGGCTAGATAAAGCAGGATTGAAACAGACTCGAATACACGAATCGGTTCGTCCGTTGAGTGATCTACCATTGCCGGGATTTTAGAGTTAGGATTGATCTTAACGAAATCACTACCAAATTGGTCGCCTTCAGAGATATTGATTAGGTATAAATCGTAATCAGCTCCCTCAACGCCAGCTTCTTTCAATTCTTCCAGCATGATCGCTACTTTGATTCCATTAGGAGTGCCTAGTGAATAGACTTGCAGCGGCTTTTCTCCTACCGGAAGCTTTTGCTCAAATCGACTACCTGCTACAGGTTGATTACCAGATTGACTTTTCTCCTCTTCGTTCCATTCCCACACTTTCGGGACTTCATAATTTGACATCATATCCACTCCTTCTGATTTATCTTCAGTATACTGGTTTAATATTTTATCGTCCACTTTTTAGAAGTAGCTTAGTTTGAAGAGCTCTGCTTGAAAACTGGTTTTAATAATAAGTGGTTTAAACATCATCACTTCAATTCTTATCAGTTAAATGAGATCCATTGGATAATAAACGGTGCTAAAACGGTCAATACTATAATCATAACTATCGTATAATATACGGTGTTTACTATCATAATACCGCTTTTAACTTGCGTTGGTTTCAAGGAGTCGTTCTCTTTTATTATACTTATCACACTTCTCTTGCTAATGTAACCAGAAGCTAGTATAACCAGTAAAATAGCTAAATATATTAATGGTATTATTATTGCTGCATACATACGTATCACATCCCAATCGTCCTTATAACCGTATCACACATAGCAGATTTTTTATAACGATTTAAAAAGCACGACTAGTTTCTGATTAAACCAAAGAAAGCAACCCATTGATGAGGGCTGCTTTGCTTATTGAACAACTTGGATTGAATTTCCATCGCTTGAAACTTGGATATTCCCTTCTCTCGTGAGATAGATTGTTGTTCCTAATTTTTCTAGAGCCGAAACAACCTCTTCTTCTTCCATATTTTTATCCGAGCTGGTGATTATTGCATATTCAGGATTGACCGTTTCAAAAAATGTCTCGCTGTTCGCTGTAAGTCTTCCGTGGTGAGGAACTTTAAGCAGTGTGTATTCTCCTTCTGTCTGATTCATCACTTCTTCAAGTCTCGCCTCTTCTGCATCTCCGTCGAACAAGAAACGATTCTCACCATGTTCTACACTCACAACTAGTGAGTAGTCATTCTCGCTTTCATATGCATCAGCTTCTGGAGGATAGACTGTAAAACTAGCAGATTCTGTTGAAAATTCCAATGTCTCTGTCAGAACTGTAGCTGTAAGACCTGCTTCTTCCATAGCAGTAACAAATTCCAAGTAGTCTGTACTGTCGCTTTCGTAATCCGGTACCAACACATTTTGAACGTCCACTTCATTTAAGACCGTATCTGCACCTCCGACATGATCTTTGTCAAAATGTGTGATAATCAGGTAATCTATGGATTCAATTCCTTCTTTTTCTAAATACTCCACGATCTCTTCCCCATCTTCCTCTTCACCGGTATCAATGACGATAGTCTGATCACTGTTTGATAACACCATACTATCAGCGCTGCCGATTTTGAAAAATGTGATGTTTAAACTTTCCAGAGCACTAGCTTTACTCTGTAAAGAACAGCCAGCCAGTGCTATTGAGACGACGAAAGCAGTCACCATTTTTTTACCCTTTTTAATAAACTTGTTTTTCTTAAAATACATTTTATTTCCTCCTTCTAAATTTTTTATACCTGTCTCACAAGTAAATTACATTAAATAACTAAAGAAATTTCTCCCATCAGATTAGGCTGTTTTAGTTCCATGCTAAATGATTGCAGTTTGATATTTGGATTAAATGCAGGAATAACAATATAAGGTTACATACTCGACACCTTCCTAGGACTCTTTGAGTTCATCTCTTTTAAATGTTTAGAAATTTTGTATGTCTTCTATACTCTTACTATACTCATATAGAAGAATTCATTCTCCGTAATACTGACTGAATCCTGTGGCAATTATGCGGGAAAGAATATTTTTAAAAACAACTCTACAAAAAAGCACAAGATCCTTATGGTTAATCCAAAGGTATCCTGTGCTGAGGTTTACTGATTAAATTGTAGTCACTAAGTGTGATAAAGTGATTAAAAACAGATTCCTTCTGATAAATTCATCAAATGTTAGGATGTTCATTATGATATATTTTATTGCAGATATGCATTTTCATCACGAAAATGTTATTGAGTTCAGCCATCGTCCCTATAAAACGGTTGAGGAAATGAACAAGCAGCTGATTGAAAACTGGAACAGTGTCGTCACCTCTCCAAAAGATGAAGTTTATATTCTAGGTGACTTTCTTTATAGAGGGACTGGCGAACAGGCAAATACCATTTTAAAACAACTACAAGGTAAGAAGTTTTTAGTTAAAGGTAATCATGAGCAATATCTAAAAGATAAAGCATTTGATCTCAGCCTTTTTGAATGGTCCAAAGATTATCATACGCTTAAGTATTACAAGAAAAAATTCATCTTGTTTCACTATCCAATCCTAGAATGGGATGGTTACTTTAGTGAGGCCATTCACCTTTACGGACATGTCCATGACACTCAGACTGTTCATTTTGATTCTATTTTAGGACTTAGAGCTGTTAATGTTGGAGCTGATATTATTGGGTATAAGCCGATTAGTATTGAAGAAGTGATGGAGATTCTGGACACTAGAGTACAAGCCGCTCAGGATGATAATGATTATAGTGAGAATCATAGAAAGAATGTTGAAGAATAGTGTTTTGTATCTCGTAGACTAATACCTCATTAAATCCTTCCAGTATTTATTCTGATTAAGTCAGTTCAGGTTGGAGATTCACTAAAGTTAACAAGTATGAAGTTGTTAAATACATTCAGATATATTCATGTTCTGGCATCAATTATCATTCAGTACATTATCCAAATGAGGATCTTACAATCATTGTCTGTTTGAATAAATCTTCAGATGCGTTTAATATGTAATCTGTGATAGAACTGGAATAATAAAAAATCAATTATTTAAAAACCGAATTTGTAAATAATAATATTTATTTTCATACGTAGTATTTGAAATACTAAATAATCGAGATATTTCGTTGCTCGTCTTTCTTCAAAATAAACTTATTCTGTGACTTATAATCTCCGTAAAGTCGACTTGGCTCGATATTTATCATTTTTCTCTACATCCAACAAGCTGTAATCTATGGTTTATATTTTAAAACGAATAGCTAATAAGGTTATCTTATCAAAATATTCTTAGTTTATTAAGGATCAGTATATTCAAACATCTATTACTTGGCTGAAAGACAATTTAAATACTGATACTTCAAAGACTATATAATGCATTTTTCTACATTTCGCCTATTTATATAACTAGATTTAATCTGATCCTTATTATTTGAATTATTTAGAGTGATGTGTTTCTAATATTTAAAATTCCAGGTAATCATCTGGGGCATTCTTAGTTAATTGTGCACCTGTGTTCTTTTATAAAAAGCTATTCTGGTTGATGGTGTATATAAAAAAATATAAATATTCTATTTACCTTCTAAGTTTTTTTGCGTTGAAGTTCTGGTGGATATATAATGAAAATATAAAAGACTTATTATATCTATTTGAAAATAAAACTTAAAGGACTGGTAAAATGGTTACATCCAAATTGTTAGACCCTCTTAAAATATCTTTAGATATGAATAATCCAAGGTTCTCCTTGTTTCAATTCGAAAATGAAGAGGATATCATAGATTACTTGGTGCAATATGAAGATATAAAATCTTTGGCATTACAGATTATCAATAATGGATATATTAGTTTAGGAGAAAGAATAATTGTGTCAGAATATAAAAAAGATAAAGTACTACGTCATACTGTGTTAGAAGGAAATCGCCGTATTGCTGCTCTTAAAATAATTTTTACTCAAACTGATAGATTCACACGATCTGAACGAGATAAAATCTCTTCTCTAGATAAAAATGATTTCTTAGTAAATTGTGATGTTATAAACGAAACTGAAAGAAATTCTGCTTTATTTAAAATTACATCTAAACACATTGAAGGTATTAAACAATGGTCTGCCACAGATAAACGTATATTTTATGGCAACTTATTCGAAAAATATAAAACTCAAGGGAAAACTTCCACTGAAGCATTAAATGATATTGGAAAAGTAACACCAGAATCTATAGCCAAAGTTCGAAACTCTCTTAAAAAGTTGCATTTTTTATCTCAAGTTCACCAAGCTGTGAAAAAGACTAATCCTGAATTGAATGAACTTTCTCACTTAGATACAGATGTGTTAACCTCAAGAGTATATAATAGAATCAGATCTGATTTAAATTTGAAACAAGATGAAAATTTCTATCTCATAGCAAAAAATGGAAAAGAAAATGAATTCGAAAAAATATTAAATACATTAGGTAAAGCTGCATGGATTAGTAAAACGCTTGATACAAGAAGTTTCTCTAAGCAGGAAATGTGGACTAAAATACTAAATGACAATGTAATTGTTCCTAATTTAGACGAGTTAATCCAATCCTATTTAAAAAGCACCTCAAATATGCAAGTTTCTCCAGATTCAAGTTCTCTTCAATCTCCTACATTGGAGGATTTGCCCGATACAGTAAAAGAAATTAATCCTGAATCGAATTCTCAGATCACACCCTTGGTAGATGGAAATAGTGACAGTAACAGCGAGAGCAATATTCCTAAATACAGGCTCTTTATAGTAGAAAACACTCTCAATGTCAGTACAAACGAATATAACTTATTGAATAATATAAAAATTCTCGATGACCAAAGTGAAGAAATATCTAACAAAAGTTCTCTTTACAGTAATGTTTTATTCGAATGTGCCAATGATAATATTGCAATAAAAGAAAACAAAATTTTACCATTATCAGAAAACGGTATTTACAGTATTAAAGTTAAATTTCATAGTGCTGAAAAGTTTTTTTCTTTAGTGTTAAATATTCCTCAAAAGAAAAAGAAGAAGGAGATAAAAAACTTATTCACTTCAAAATGGCATCATGAATCTACCGCTCTTCTGTCTTCAAAAGAAGAGTATTCTAATATAGTTTCAGTACTAAATCGACTAGATGATAATAAAGATATCTCCATTAATAGTGACAATTTTGTTGTTATTGCTTTATTAATTAGAATACTCATCGAGTACACATCTAAAGCTTACTGGGAAAAATTTAGAGATGATCAAAGAATGCCGAAAGATTTACCTCAAATAGTAAGCTTAATTTCAACACATTTATTTAATACAAAAATAATCGGTAAAGAAACTAAAAAATCATTTGCAAATGGATCGGATCTAGAAACCTTAAATGGCCAGATACACGATTATAAATCTAATATCAGTTCAATAACTCTTGAAACTATTTTCAAGTCTTATCAAAGTTACCTAGATATCCTTTTTGCTGAACTTAACAAGCATAATAGCTAATAATGGAGATGTATGCATGAATAATTATAGTCCCTTAAGGTATCCAGGGGGGAAAAACAAAACTTACGATTACCTAAAATATCTTGTAGAAAAAAATAATATCCAAACTTATATCGAGCCTTACTGTGGTGGTGCGGCTGTGGCATTAAAATTGTTGATTAATAATGATGTAAAAAAAATAATGATTAATGATTTTGATCGTTCAATTTATGCCTTTTGGTATTCAATATTAAACTACACTGACTCATTTATAGAAGAAGTTGAGAAAGCAGTTTTTTCTATAGAAGAATGGGAAAAGCAAAAAACAATTCAAAGAAATAAACAGACTACTGATCTATTATCACTAGGATTTTCAACTTTTTATTTAAATCGCACTAATCGCTCTGGAATAATAAGCGCTGGGCCTATTGGTGGTAAAAACCAAAACGGAAATTATAAAATGGATTGTAGATTTAATAAGAATTCATTAATTAATAAAATCAAATTAATTGCCTCGAATAAGTCTAAAATCAAGTTGTATAATTTAGATGCTATTGATTTTATTAAAAAGAATATAGTTAGAACAAAAAATTCTCTTATCTTTTTTGATCCTCCTTATTTTGTAAAAGGAAAGGATCTGTATACAAATTTCTATGAATTACCTGACCACCAAGAGTTAAAAAAGAATATAGAAAAATACTTGAACAATCACAAATGGATTCTAACATACGATACCCATGATAGTATTCAAAACATATATTCAAGTTTTGAATATTATACTTACCAGCTAAATTACAGCGCCGGAAGTTCGAAAAAAGGCTTGGAGTATATTTTCTTTTCACATACTTTATCTTCCTCTGATATTGAGAAATATCTTTATGTAAGAAAAACAGAATGATTTATGTATTTTAATTTAAAATTAATCGATTTATCTTGCAATAATATAAGCAATGAACGACCAGAATATCTGATCGTTCATTGCTTTCTTTTGTCTTATTTAATATCACGTCTTACTCCCACTCAATCGTAGCAGGCGGCTTGCTTGTAATGTCATACACTACTCGGTTAATATGATCCACTTCATTTACGATTCGTGTTGAGATTTTTTGCAGTACATCAAACGGGATTCTTGCCCAGTCTGATGTCATACCATCGATCGATGTTACGGCGCGGATTCCGATTGTGTAGTCGTAAGTTCTGCCGTCTCCCATTACACCAACGGATTTGAACCCTGGTAATACAGTAAAGTATTGCCATACGTCACGTTCTAATCCTGCATTGGCTATTTCTTCTCTTAGGATTGCGTCACTTTCACGGACGACTTCCAGTTTTTCTTCTGTGACTTCGCCAAGTACACGGATTGCAAGTCCTGGTCCTGGGAAAGGTTGGCGCCAGACTAAGCTTGATGGCATACCCAATTCTTCTCCAAGTGCACGGACTTCATCTTTAAATAGCGTATTCATCGGTTCGATCAGTTCAAACTGCATGTCTTCTGGCAATCCACCTACGTTATGGTGTGATTTGATGGTTTGTGCAGTGGTTGTTCCACTTTCGATGACATCTGTGTACAGCGTTCCTTGTGCCAGGAAGTCGATGCCTTCTAGTTTAGTTGCTTCGTCGTTAAAGACTTCGATAAATTCATTTCCGATGATTTTACGTTTTTGTTCTGGATCGCTGATGCCAGCTAATTTGTTCATGAAGCGTTCTTTTGCATCTACACGAATCACGTTCAGTCCAAATTTGCCTTCCAGACTGTCCATAACTTGGTCACCTTCATTTTTACGCAATAAGCCGTGATCTACGAAGATACAAACCAGTTGGTCCCCGATCGCTTTATTTAGTAAGACTCCAGTAACACTTGAGTCTACTCCGCCTGATAATCCAAGCAGGACTTTTCTGTCGCCGACTTGTTCACGGATTTTATCCACTTCAAGATCGATGAATTGTCCCATGTCCCAGTTACCTTCAAAGCTGCAGGCGTTGAATGCAAAGTTGCGAAGGATTTCATTTCCATGTTCTGTGTGACGAACTTCCGGGTGGAATTGTACTGCGTGGAAGTTCTTGGCTTTGTTTTCAATCGCTGCTATTGGACAGTGCGGGTTAACAGCTGTTACTTCAAAGCCCTCAGGCAATTCTGTAACGTAGTCTCCATGACTCATCCAAACCGTTTCTTCTCTTTCTAAAGTCGTAAACAATTCAGCTGAACGATTCGTGATTTCTAGTGTCGCTTTACCGTATTCACGTGTTCCTGCTGGTTCTACTTTTCCGCCTAGGTTGTGTGCCATCAACTGCATTCCGTAACAGATTCCTAAAATCGGAATCCCTAATTCAAAAATTTCAGGATCAATTGAAAAAGCTTTTTCATCATAGACACTCATCGGTCCACCAGAAAAAATAATCCCTTTAACGTTGGAATCTTTTAGTTCTTGGGCTGAAACAGTATGTGGTAATAGTTCTGAAAATACACCGAATTCTCTGATGCGGCGTGTAATTAACTGATTGAACTGACTACCAAAATCTAGGACAGCCATTTTTTCTACTTGTTGCGTAATGGATTCGCTCACTAAATCTACACCTCTATTTTGAATTTTAAAGACTCTTTTTCCGAGCCGTTTCGTAATGATTTTTACTAGTGTATCATGATTGTTCGCTTTTATGTACCATAATTTCATTTTTTCACCGTTTTCTTTCTAAAATTAAAGAAAAGACAATCATCCACAAAATGACTGTCTTAGAAAAATCCTATTAAAATACGTACATCATACTTATAAAAAGAACCAAGTTATTCCAAAACACGAATAATCCTTAGATTTCTAAAGTCGATAAAACGTATTCAAATAGCGAATAAGGAAATTTTTACATTTGATCATCTACCAAACCGAACGAACGCCAACTTAATATAAAAAACCAATATTCAAAATTTATGAGTACTTACGCATGATTCTTACAATATCAAGACCATATTTATTAGCTTTAGTTTCTCCAAACCCTTCTACTGCTAAAAGGTCATCTTTGGTTGTAGGCATCTTTTCAACTAGAGCTTCCAACTGCTTATTAGTGAAAATAGTGTACGCCTTAAAGTTTTCTTCACGACTCTTATTTAAGCGATAAGTTTTTAACTCTTCATATAAATTTGTTTTATTTATTGGCGCTGCTTTTTGCATTATAGGCATAAACTTGTCTTCAGACTTATGACTAACGACTTTTTTGACAATTTGTTGATTCGTAGGCACTTTATAGGGTTCATACTTTTTAGTATAGTCTTTTACGCTATCTTTATGTACATCCTTATATGATTGTGCCCACATCAGCATATCTTTTTCAGAAATCGCTATTCTATTCGATTGTTTATAGGTATCTTTTATGTATTTTACTAATTGATCTGCTCGAATGACTTTTTCTTTCACTTCTTTTTTTGCGAACTTTGCATTCAGTATAGTTTTAGGATTAGATAACACTACTACCGGCTTATTAGACTCTTCAAAATTTCGTTTTGATAATGATTTAGTCAGTAGATTTCTTTTACTATTCACTCTAATTTTTTTCATTAAATCCATATGGCGTTGATTCTGGGTGATTGGAGAATATACGCCTTCTTTCTTTTTTCTCCTATTAAATTCTGTCGTACGTATAAAATCTCCCGCATTATTTATTTCGATATTCCCATAAAGGTTTTTACTTTCTATTATAAAACATAACTTTTTTGTAAAGACTAAGTAATCTATCTGGGCACTTAAGTCACCATCTTCCAGATAGATATCATGTAGTACATACATTGGCATATGACTATTTTTCAGTTCAAATTCTATCTTCTTTTCTCCTGTTATTCCATATTCAAGATTTTTTATATCTTGCTTTAATATCTTAATCCCTTCAGCATTAAGATGTGGCTCCAAGTCTTTCAATAATTTTAATTGTTCTTTAGCATTACTGCTTTCTTTAAGAAAGACAGGTTCTTTCATATTATTAAAAAAACCCATTTATTATTCACTCCTCAATTGTGATAAAAATGTTCTAATTTAGTATGTTTTCATATTAAATTGTATCATATTACTATTACATCAGTAAAAGGAATATTATTGCTTATGTAAATCATGGTTGTCTCTAATTAATAAAAACTATCCTCTTTTTACTCTATTTTAAAAAAATTCTTTTAGTTTATATTAACAATCTACTACACCTATCAATAATAAATAGTTCATAAATTTCAACTTAAAAAATTCATCCAGTTATAACAGAATCGTTAAAAGAGTGGTAAACTATACCTATTCATATCAACCAAAATGAAAGAAGGAAGAAGAAATGACTCAAGTTAGATTAACTACACTCACTACTAAAGGCGGTTGCGGCTGTAAGATTGGTCCAAGTGATTTACGTGACGTGCTTCATCAACTTCCGGTACAAAACAGCAACCCCAATCTTCTTGTCGGTTTAGATACAGGAGATGATGCGGGTGTCTATAAATTGACCGATGATCTAGCTATTGTGCAGACTGTCGATTTCTTTACACCCATTGTGGATGATCCATATGATTTCGGTCAGGTTGCAGCAGCAAATGCTTTGAGTGATGTCTATGCAATGGGCGGAAAACCAATCACTGCACTGAATATTGTAGCTTTTCCCATTCATACATTGGATAAAGCGATTCTTACGGATATCTTACGCGGTGCAAGTGATAAATTAAAAGAAGCAGATTGCGCTCTAGTTGGTGGTCACTCAATTGATGACCAGGAACCGAAGTTTGGTCTTGCGGTCACGGGTACAATCCACCCTAATCACATACACACAAATGCCGGAGCTAAAAAAGGCGATAAATTGATCTTAACAAAACCAATCGGCGTTGGAATTTCGACTACAGCGATTAAAAGGGAATTATTAACATCAGAAGAAACAAAGCGTGTAACTCAAGTAATGACCACACTTAATAAATCAGCGGCTGAAGTTATGAACCAATATAATGTCCACGCATGTACTGACATCACGGGCTTTGGTTTATTAGGGCATCTTACTGAAATGGCTACCGAAAGTCATCAAGCCATTACCATCAAAAAAGACGACGTGCCAGTGTTAGCCCGTGTTCGTGAGTTAGCGGAACAAGGTGTCATTCCTGGTGGTTCACGTAATAATTTAAAACATGTACAAAACGTTGTTCATTTTGAGGATCATCACGATGAGATCGACCAGCTTATTTTAGCTGATGCAGTTACCTCTGGAGGACTACTGATGGCAGTAAGTGAATCAGATGCTCCATCCTTACTCGAAGCACTTCAGCTCAAAGGAATAGATGCAAAGCTGATAGGCGAAGTCTCCAATGGTGATGCTGGTCATATTTATGTTAAGTAAGGAAGGATTCGTTTTATGCTAACTAATATTACACCGCAAGAGCTTTTTCAATCAAAAGAACAAGGGAAGACCATAGTGGTCGATGTTCGTGCACCAAAAGAATTTGAAGAAGCAACCATTCCGGGTGCAATCAATATTCCTCTCTTCACTGATGATGAGCGGGCACAGGTCGGCACACTCTATAAGCAGCAGGGACAGGAAGCGGCAAAAGACCTTGGTTTAGAGATCTTTTCAAAAAAATTACCTGCCTTTATTCAGGAATTCAAGCAACTAAAGGTCCCTGTTACCGTTTTTTGCTGGCGCGGAGGTATGCGCAGCAAAACTGCTGCAACAGTCGTGGATTTAATGGGGGTTCCTGTTAATCGTTTAACTGGCGGGATCAAAGCTTATCGTCAATGGATGCAAGAACAACTTGATACCCTGTCTATTCCATCATTATATGTCTTGAATGGTCACACCGGAAACGGGAAAACTCTCGTTCTTCACCAGCTTAAAGAAGAAGGTTATCCTGTTATCGACTTAGAAGGTATGGCTAATCATCGCGGCTCGATATTCGGTCATATTGGATTAAAACCAAATAATCAGAGAATGTTTGATCTGTTATTGGGCGAAGCTTTATTACGCTATCAAAACGAACCGTTCATACTGATTGAAGGAGAAAGCAATCGAATAGGCAAAGTCATCATACCAGAGCGCTTTTATCAACTTAAAGAAAAAAGCCCTCAGCTGTTTATTCATCTCCCAATAGAGGAACGCGTAAAAAATATTCTAGCGGATTATTCACCTCATGACTATCACGATGAGTTTGTTGAATCTTTTAAGAGAATCAAACGTCGCATACATACACCTGTAGCAAATGCGACTGATAAATTACTTGAACAGAAAGATTATCCACTCGTAGTAGAGAACCTTTTGACGCATTATTATGATCCTCGGTACACGCACTCATCTGCATGTTCCGAAGATTTAAGTACATTGATCGAAGTAACATCTGTAGAAGATGCAAAGATAAAACTAAAACAGTTGCTTCCGTTAAATGATTAGTTTCATTATAAACTACTAAAGTAAGTAAAAGAACTATTTATGGATCATGAATAGTTTATTATGTACACTAATATCTTTATAGAAAAATTCCAATGTCGTTACTTATCTGGAGTGTTGAAGTTCTAGAAAGCTTTTTTTAGGATGGTATTAAAAACATTTCTAGCTTAATTTGATAAATGATATTTAATAAAAAGATACAGCTGAACAAGAAGCCTATCCTTCTTCTCTTCAGCTGTATCTTAGTTTTGATTTTATTCTGACTTTTTATTCAGGGGAGAAAGAAAGTCAATTATGGGTTCCGCTTCTCTTCAGCATAGTTACTCAGTTATTCATTGGATGTTGTATCTGACTCATCACTCTCTGGTGTTGTCATACCTTCAGGAGGTGTCATACCACCTGTAGGTCTTTCTCCACCGTTGGCACCAGGCATTTCACCTCCTCCATGTGCACCGGGCATTTGACCTCCGCCCATGCCCATGCCAGTAGCTGCTTGCTCGGTTGTTGCTTCAATTTCTGCTACCACTGTTCCACTATAATAGTCAGAAGTATCAAACACTCCATAATTTGATTCACTTGTTAAGCTTTCGATTGTCGAAACTGTATATGTCTCACCTTCCACGAGATCAGCGGATGAGTATACAAGAGACTGACTGTCTTCTTGAAGTTCAAAAGTGAATATCACGTCGTTATTTGAATTAGCTATTTGAATCACGTCTCCTTGTGTTAATGATATATCTGTTATGAATAAGCTTGGTTGTTCTGAGGTGGCTGAAGTTGCCATTGCCATTTGCGAACTACCATTTGCAATCAGCGTGCCTCCTGAAACATCAAAACTTCCATCATAATCCAATGCGCCATTTCCACCATCTTGTGGACCATTAACCACGACTAATCCATTTGTCATTTCAACATTACCGTTACTGTCGATTCCATCTCCATCAGCATTAACGTATACTTGACCGCCATTAACCGAAATGGTAGCCGTCCCACCATCACTTGCAGCATTTAATCCGTCATCTGAAGTATTGACTTCGATTGTGCCTCCATTGATGGTTAATGCCGCACTTTCTAACCCTTCATAACTCTCTTGAATTAAAATATTTCCATCGCCTATCGTTAATGCGGTATTTGCATGAATGCCATCATCTCCAGTAGCGAGATCATACTCTCCTCCGTTAACTGAAATTGTCCCATCAGAATGAATCGCGTCATCTTGACTATCGATGGCAAATTCTCCATCATTTAAGACTATTGTCCCTATTGCTTTGATGCCCTTTGTACTTGTCGATTCTTCTGTATCCTCTTCTACATCTGTAGTATTCTCATTTTCGGACCAGCTTCCCCAGTCGCTCATTGTAGTTTGCATTTCAGCATTTGCACTACCACCATTTGTAACGATATTGAACTGTCCACCATTAATCTCCAGATCCGTTTCTGCCTGGATTCCATCTCCTGAAGCAGTTAAATTAAAGGTGCCATCTTCAATGAGAATATAGCCTGTACCTTCATCTGTATCGTTTGTAGATTGAATGGCATCTTTTGCGGCTGTGATATCAAATGTACCGCCGAGAATAACGATCGAGTCTCGTCCTTTGATTCCATCTTGTACAGAATCAATCGTGTAGTTCCCGTTCGTAATAGTAACATCATCTTTACCTTTTATAGCATTTTTATAATTTGCTGTAATGGTCAGACTACCAGATCCATTCAGTAACAAGTCATCATCACTGAATAAAACTGCATCAGGTTCATCTCCATCTTCGTTTTCGAATGTATAGTCTGTTCCATCTTCTAACGTATTTTCCGTTTCTTCTGCAAGCGTCACAATTGTTTTATCAGCATTGACAGCATAAATAGCTGCCCCAGTCTCATTTGTTATTGAAACTCCATTTAAGACAATGTGTACTTCTGCTTCATCTGCTGCTTCGATTCTGATCTGTCCGTTCGTCAGGGTACCTTCCAGTACATACGTACCTGCTTCAGTAATGGTTACAGTGTCTTCACTGACTGCTGCGCCAGCACCTTCAACTGATGATACACTGTCTTCTAAGGTGATGACTGTACTCGTTGCCAAATCCCATTCCTCATCTGCTGCAGAAACTTCTTCAGAGTCTAATCCCAAAGTTTCAACGGTAACTTCCTGAGCCGTTTCGTCGGTAATTGCATCCTCAGCAACGGTTTCATTGGAACTGGCCGCAGTATCCGAACAAGCACCCAGAAAGATGATTAAGCTAGCTAAAATGGTATATAGTCCTTTTTGGGGATTAATTTTTATGTTCCTGTTCATTTTTTTCACTCCTTATTTTATTATACTAATGTACTATGCATTTAGTTCTCCGTTATAGCTAACTAATGATGCATTTAGTACCCCTTCAGTAGCAAACAGTTCACTCATGAAGGCCGTATCGTTTTCTTTGATTTTAACTTCATAAATCAGTTCTGGTTGTCCATTGACTAATGTTTTAGATTTCAGTTTCAAGCGATTAATTTGTTTTCTCAGAACATCATTTGCTGCTACTTCTGCTGTTTCATTTTTCAGATCCAGCATTAGAATGTAGGATAATTCTTTTTCTTTGTGTAAAGTGAAGACAAAAAGAACAGCAGCGATAAAGAATGATCCGCCGTAAGCTAGGACGTAGTAGCCTGCCCCTAAAATAATCCCTACACCTATAGACCAGAATAGAAATACTAGATCAAGTGGATCTTTTATAGCCGTTCTAAATCGAACGATCGATAGTGCTCCAACCATTCCCAGAGACAGTACAACGTTTGTCGTTACTGCCAGAATCACGAATGTTGTCAGCAAGCAAAGCATGACCAGTGAAGTATTAAAAGGTGTAGAATACATCACCCCTTTAAATGTTTTTTTGTAAATAAAGTAGATACATAGTCCGATTATTAAGGACGATGTAAGCGCAAAAACTGCATTTAGTGCTGAGAACTCGCTCATTTCTTCTAAAAAACTGTTTTTGATAATTTCTGTATAAGATAACATCTTCCATTTCTCCTTTGATTTGTTTATTGGTTTAAGTTGTTAGCACTCTTGAAATCATGTATTTCGAATGGCCGCATGAAGTGGTTTCAGCGATCTGTACCAGCTCTCTGATCCATCCTGGCAGATAAGTATCATACTTCACTTCTAGTACGCAGGCTACATCTGATTCTCTTTGCATAACTGCTTCCGTTTCCAGAAAATCATGAACCCGATTAGAAGCTTTCATATTATAGTCGAGTGTTACACGTGTGTTTCCCATTTTATAAGCAAAGGCTTCGCGATCATACGCAACGATCACTTTAGGTTTCAGCAGCTTTGTTCTAGCATTGACATAAAAATCCTGCTTAAGCGGGTCATTCGAATCTTTTAAAAAGAAGAGATCTCCTTGAATCATTTTTTTTGCTTCTCCTTTTGTCAACATTGTGCTGAGTTTATAGCCTGCATTGTATTCTTTTACTTTCTTTTCTAATCGAATAAAATTTAAATTCTGGTTATAATACCTGATTCGAAATTTCTCTCTTATAGCATTTCCATCTTGATTATCGTAATACGCTTCGTCTTCTATGTTGTCAAAATACAAACTTGAAATATGGTAATGCGTTCCAATTACATGCTCGTCATGAGGGAGTAACTTCCTCAATCTCTTCATTAAAATTTGTTTGGATAATTCGGATATTTCGTGTTTATATTCATGTCTGTAAAATTTCTCTTCCATTTCGTTTACCCCTTCTTTCCTTGTCCATGTGTTTATAATACGCTGAAAGATAAATGCGTTCTCCGTAAAGTTGATAGAAAATTGCGGTAAAATTACCGTAATTTAAAAAAAGAGCCTGCAGAATTCACACTACATCCGTATTCTTCATATAAGAGTGAACAAACTAGGAAGAACAAAAAAACTATTGAACAGTCCACTTTTCAGTGAATTGCTCAATAGTTTAATTTATCAGTCAATACTAGGAGTGTGCTTCATCTGCAATTAATCGCTGGATTTATTAAAATATAAGGTGAAAGTTGTTCCAGCAATGTCTGAATGGACTTCTATTCTACCTTTATAGGAAGCAACGATTGCCTTCACGATTGAAAGCCCGATTCCATGTACGCCTTTTTTACCAAAGTAAAAGCGGTCAAAGATATGCGGTAAATCTTCTTCGCTTATCGCTTCTCCATCATTATAGATACCTAAAATGATGCGGTCACCTTGCTCTTTACAGATGAGTCGAATCGTGTGTTGGGCGTATCTTAGTGCATTCGATAATAGATTCTGGAAAATGCGTTCCAGTTCTCTTTCGTCGTATTTGTAATAGACTGGTGCTTCTGAAAAATCGTAGATGATCTGAACATTGTTTTGTTCAAAGAGTCGACTATAACGTTCGGCTGTATAAGACAAAGTTTCTCTTAAATCATTCGCACTCGTTATCCTATCTGGAGATTTCGATTCCAGCCTGGATAAGAATAATATATCTTCTACTAAGTCACTTAATTTATCTGTTTCCGTTTTAATAATATCTGTTCCAGTTTTTTCTTCAACGATACCGTATTCAATACCTTCGGCTGTATTTTTGATAATTTGCAGAGGTGTTCTCAATTCATGGGAGGCATTCTGAAAAAAAGCCCGCTGTTCTGTATCATACTGACGTAGCTTAGTTGTTGTCTCATTCATTGCCTGTTTTAGTTCATGTAGTTCCTGATCGGAAAAATCATCATTAATCGTATCGTATTCTCCTTCTCCAATTCGTTTCGCAAACACTGCTAGACTTCTCATCGGATTAGCGATTCTAAGTGATATAAAATAAGTAACCACTAAAGCCAGTATAAGCGCGACTACCATGACACAGACCAGGATGAGATTCAGATAATTTTCCAGATTATATAAATCCGTCATATTAATAAAATAAGCAGCTGTAGATCCTGCCAGTGCATCATCTTCTGTCAATGTGTAATAATAGAGATTATTATTCCACTCTAAACGCGCATTTTCAACTTCTTCCAATGAAACGTCTTGATTTTCCAACCCTTCCACAAAATTCAAGGAATCAGTATCCTGCTGAATATTTACTGGAAAATCAGCAGGTAAACGTAATTCATAATCCGATCCTATTAGTGCTCTATTTACAGAAACTGCAAACGCCGGATTATTATCTCTCACTATTTCATTAGAACCCATTCCCCCTTTTTCATCATTATCCATTCTTCCTTCCATAGGAACTCTCTCTATTCCCTGACCGGAAAAGGATAGCAAACCAGTAGCAGTTGTTTCGATATACTGAGTAAACAGCAGATTGAATACAACAATGACAATCACAAATGTCCCAATCATCAAGCTCGATACCATACTGATCAGCTTGAACTGAATACTTTTTTTCTCTGATTTAAACCACTTCATTTTTCTATCTCCTTCAAATGAAAACCAAAACCCCAAACAGTTTGGATTTTTACTGAAGCATCTGCTATTTTCTTTCTCAATCTCCTAATTGTGTCGTCACATGCTCGTGTTTCAATATCTTTTCCGTATCCCCATATTGCATCAAGCAACTCTTCACGCGAAACTGCTCTATCTTTATTCTTCATTAAGTATAAAAAGACATTATATTCATTAGGGGTTAATTCGATTGTTTCATTACCAACCGTAACTTTCATGGATCTGTGATCTAATAAAATGTTTCCAAGTTTATAGGTTTCCTGATCTGTTCCGTTCTGGTTTTCCTTATCCATTTTGATTCTTCTTAACATCGCTTTAACTCTCATGTTCAACGCTATAGCACTGAATGGTTTTGTGAAATAGTCATCGCTTCCCAAATTGATTCCTGTTGCATAATCTAAATCGCTATCTTTGGCAGTCAGGAGAATAATTGGTACTGAACTAACTTCTCGAATATTTCTAGTAATATCAAATCCACTTGATCCTGGCATCATCACATCTAAAATGACTAAATCTGACTCCTTTTCTTGAAAAGCTTCAAACAATAAATCTCCATTCTCAAAGTCTTTCACTTCATATCCTTCACTCTCTAAAAAAGATCTGACTGTTTTTCTGATTGTTTCTTCATCTTCTGCTATATAAATTAATTCCGGCACACTACCCACCCCTATTCTATTTACAGTATACTAGAGAATCCCTGGAAAATTCACGCCAAAGTGTGGCAATCCTGACAGAATTTTACAGAAAAACACTTCGGATGACTAAGAATCAACTTAGTCATCCGAAGTGTTCAAACTAACATTTTGTTTTATTTATTTCTTTTTAATACGAAACTTTCAAATTAGAAACAAGCTCTTCTGCCGAGCTGAATAACGACTCAATAATTTGTTTTGCAGGACGAATTTCTTTTACCATACCTGTTATTTGTCCAGCCATAACTGATCCGTTTTCTACGTCCCCTTCATAGACAGCTTTACTTAATGATCCCAACGCGATCGCTTCAATTTCTTCCCGTGGGGCGTTACGTTCTTCTAGTTCTATGAATTTAGTCAACATTTTATTTTTGATTGAACGAACAGGTGCACCATTTCTTCTTCCTGTTACAACAGTTGCTGTATCATTAGCTTCTAATACCGCTTGTTTGAAAGACAGCGGTACAGGACACTCTTCAGCAGATAAGAACAAAGTTCCAACTTGCACGCCTTGGGCACCCAACGCATACATTGCTGCGACGCTGCGGCCATCGCCTACACCACCAGCTCCGATAACTGGAATATTGACTGCAGAAACAACTTGAGGAACCAAGCACATTGTAGTCGTTTCTCCAACATGTCCCCCGGCTTCAGTTCCCTCAGCAACGACAGCATCTGCTCCTAATTCTTCCATTTTCATAGCCAGCTTAACAGATGGTACGACTGGAATAACTTTTACATTATTTTCTTTAAAGGCTGGCATAAACCGTTTAGGCGTTCCAGCTCCAGTAGTTACGACTTTTACGCCTTCTTCGATCAAGACGTCCACTAATTCCCCGCAATTTTCCATCATCAACATCAAATTAACTGCAAATGTCTTATCTGTCATAGCTTTACATTTTCTGATTTCTTCTCTAAGTTGATCGGCTGTCATTCCGCCGGAAGCAATAATACCTAACCCACCTGCATTCGATACAGCTGCTGCTAGATCAGCTGTTGCAATACGTGCCATGGCTCCTTGAAAAATGGGATAGTCAATTCCTAATAATTTACAAATACTCATGATTCATTCTCTCCTTATTTATATATATTTAAGCTTGGGATAAAGCCATGCTCTTTCTTTTTCTGAACATATAAAAGATATTTAATGCTAATCCACCTAGAGCTACAGCAATCGCTACATAGAATGCTTTTGTAAAATCTCCGTTAGCTGATGCCGCCATTCCAGCTGCAATTTTTGGTGCGAAGTAAGCTGATACAGAATAGCCGATAAAGACAATTCCATAATTAACACCTTGGAATTTCGGTCCAAAATTCTCCATAACAAGTGAGGGAAAAACACCCATAACGCCACCAAAGCACAATCCTAATCCTATTATTCCAATTGTAAATCCAACTGTTGAGCGAACAAAAATTAAAATAAAGAATGTAATTACAATGACACTATACATAACATTAATCGTATTTGAACGACCAATTTTATCTGAAACTGCTCCCCATATCACACGTCCTAAGGTATTGCTTAGGGAATATAGACTTACATATCCTGCTGCTACTGCTGCAGTTAGCCCAAACATACTTTGTCCAATTGGTGAAGCATTTGAAGCAATCATAAGTCCAGAGAATGCACCCATAGCCAACATAAACAGAATTAAGTAGAAATTGACAGATTGAAGCATTTCTTTCCAGTTCTTATTCTCTATTGCTGGTGGAACTGATCCAGTCTTGACCGAAGCCCTTGAAGCAGGAACATAATCCTTGGGAGCGGCTTTTATAAATAAGCTACAGATGAAGCTGATTGCGACATATACTATTCCCATGTAGATAAAAGCTTGGCTTACACCCATACTTTGAATCAAATTGTTCGCGATTGGAGCTGCGATGATTGCAGCTCCACCCATTCCGGCCGTAATCAGTCCTGATGCTAGACCGCGCTTGTCAGGGAATAAACGCATCGTATTGTTTAAACATCCTGAATAAGCAAATCCTTGTCCGATTCCTCCTAATATTCCATAATAGAAATATAGTTGCCATAAGCTTGTTGCCGTTCCAGCCAAAGCAAAACCAGATCCAAACAAAATCCCTCCTGCCATGATACTCCATTTTGACCAACCTTTATCTGTCAAAAATCCACCTAATATCATGGGAATTGGCCCGACTGCTGCATTGATTGCAAAAGCCACCATAACGTTTTCCATTGTCCAACCTGTTTCGGCTGAAAGCGGTCCAGCAAAAATACTAAATGCATAAATCGCTCCTGTACACATCAGTATCCCCATAGAGCTGACTAAAACAGCCCACCTATTTAATGTCTTATGCATGAATAATCTCCTTTTCATCTTTATTTACATTTGTAACAATATCTTTTAATTTCCCCCAATGTTCTTCGAACATTTTTGGGTCCATTTCTTTCAGGTTGTCACTAATTACTGGTTCAAAATCCATTTGATTTAAAATATCTTTTTCAAGATCTATGCCTGGGGCAATTTCGATTAGACGCATTTTCCCGTTTTCCAAATCGAAAACAGCACGCTCTGTGACATATAATACTTCTTGTTCAATCTCTGAAGCATATTGCCCACTGAAGGTTACTTGTTCTACGTCTTGTACGAATTTTTTCGCTTTCCCTTCTTGCAGAATGTTCAGTTTTCCATCTTTCACTTCTTCTTTTAATCCGCCAGCTGTAAACGTACCTGCAAAGACTAGTTTTTTAGCAGCTTGTGAGATATTGATAAATCCACCACATCCAGAAACTCTGTTACCGAATTTTGAAACATTTACATTCCCATATTGATCTGTTTGGGCTAATCCAAGAACAGATAAATCCAATCCGCCTCCATCATAATAATCAAACTGGGCATGGTGATCGACGATTGCTTCACTATTATAAGCATGGCCAAAATCTTTAAGACCTGCGGGGATTCCGCCAACTGATCCTGCTTCAGTCGTTAAATTCAGTTTATCGCTGATCCCTTCTTCTGCTGCGACAATGGACACATTAACTGGAATACCTACTCCTAGATTTAAGACAGCTTCTTGTTTCAATTCTGCAGCTGCTCGTCTTCCAATAACTTTTCTAGCATCTAATGGTAACGGTTCAACAGAATCCAACGGTACTTTTATTTGTCCAGAAAATGCTGGATTATATTGCGTATTTTCAGTTTGGAAGTGGTTTTCTGGTTTGGAGACTACTATATAATCAATTAGTATTCCAGGAACCTTTACTTCTTTTGCATTAAGTGTTTCAGCAGCAGCAACGGATTCAACTTGGGCAATTACAATTCCACCTGAATTTTTAACTGCTTGTGCAACTGGAAGAACTTCCATATGTAGTCCTTCTTTTTCAAGTGTTAAATTACCTTTTTCATCCGCAACGGTTCCTCTAATCAATCCTACATTGATTGGAAATGTTGGGTAAAACAGCCATTCTTCTCCTTCTATTTTAATCAATTTTACAATCTCTTCAGTGGTGCACTCTGAGATTTTCCCACCTTCTAAACGTGGGTCTACAAATGTTCTCATACCAACTTTAGTGATGAGCCCCGGTCGTTTTGCTGCAATTTCACGATATAACTGAGCAATAACCCCTTGAGGTAGATTATAAGCCTCACATTTATTCTCCATAATCAATTCACTGATTTTTGGAGAAGCTGAGACAATTCCCCCAATCCAACGCTTAATCAGACCTTCATGTGCTAAATGGCTCATACCTTTTTCTCGGCGATCCCCTACAGCGCTAGCATGGATCATTGTTAAATTCTTTGGATGACCTTCATTTATAAATCGCTCTTCAATTGAAATAGCCATTTCTTCATTCACACAAGCTAGACCAAATCCAGTCAACGCTACTGTACTATTGTCTTTTATCAATTTTGCTGCTTGTTCTGCGGTAATAATTTTTGACATTTCCATTCTCCTTTGTTAATATTTTCACTAATAATATTAAAGAATAATGCTTACTCTAAATTTTTATTCATGAAATATATGTTTATTTATAGATGTTTCTTAATATCTATTTAAAAAATCACAATAACAGCTCTACTAATTTGCTCACTTATTAACTTTCTGATCACAAAGAAAATTATATCGGTTTCAGAGCATAAAATAAAATTCTAATTTATCTATATATTCCATAACCAAAAAGTTATATAATAAATTCACAATATATAAATGCTTAAAATATTTATCTTGAAAAAGTATTTTTAAAAGGGCCAGTTTTTTGGCTAATTATTTTTTTCAGAATAAATTTGGTAAAAAAATAAACGTTTCAATTAAAAAAACGTTGTCATTATAGAATTATCTAGACATTTCATACTTAATTAGTTACTATCTGAGTAGGGAAGAAGTTCATATAAAGGAATGAAAAAATGATGGATTCAGAAACAATGATTTTATACTTAGAAACACTTATACAGGAAAAAACATTTACTCAAGCTGCAAAAAAGTTATACATTTCACAACCTTATTTAAGTAAATCCATTAGTTCTGTAGAATGTGAATTAAAAACTAAACTCGTTGACCGTAACGCCTCTCCTATTAGGCTGACTTATGCTGGAGAACGTTACCTATACCATTTAAGAAAGATTCGAAATCGATATGCCGAAATGGTCAATGAATTATCTTTAGTCTCACAGTTAGATTATGGAAGAATCAGGATAGGTGTACATGCAATTATGGGATCCTTTTTACTCCCTTTGATCTTACCCAGCTTTAATTCTAAGTTTCCTGGAGTCAAAATAGAATTAATTGAACAGAATCCTTCACTTTCAGAATCCGACTTGATTGAAAATAAAATTGATTTATATCTTGGTATGGATCCTGTAACGAATAAAAAACTTGCCTATAATGAACTTACTAGGGATGAATGGTGTATGATTGTACCGCAATCCAGTTCACTTTATCAGACTGATAAAACAGAAGTCTGTCGTTTTCCTTTTCCAATTTCAACATTAAATAATGAAAAATATGTGTTGACTAGTCACCAATCTGCGATTAGAAAACAAACAGATTTATTTTTCGACAAGCATGATATCAATCCTACTATAGTACTCGAAAGCAACAACATTGGAACCGTGGCAGCATTAGCCAGACAAGGCATGGGGATCACGTTCCTTCCAAAGAGTGCACTACTTGAAAATGAATCTTTTAAAAATTATACTATTTATGATTTTGAGACAAAGGATCTGATGACCACATATTTTATAGCACATCTGAAGAATAAATCCCTATCCGCAAGTGATAAAGCATTCATGGAGAGTGCTCGAGAATCACTTATGGATAGCTACATTCTTTAAATTTTATATAAAATTAATCATTACTTAATAGTTTTTTATCTAATTATCTCTTAAAAATATGTATACTTCACTTATAGATTTTAATATTATACGGAGGTTAATTGGGAATATGGGGTTATTAAATATTGGAAGTTTAGGGTTCGGTTTACTGGCATGGGGGTTACCACTGTTTAATTTGATAAATCCAAAAACTAAAGCATCAGAATTCTATTGGGATGCAATATGGAGTTTATCTTCCTGTGGTATTGCTTTATGCTTTCAAATTATTTATACAAATTATATCGTTACAATCGAAGATTGGATTGCATTAATGGATACAGCCCAAACAATGGCCGTCGCTTCTGCTACTCTATTAATTATGACTATTTTATTGAATTTTACTGCATTAATTATCCTTAAAAAGAAACAAGTAGAATAGTAAAAAACGGTTCACTTATTTGAAGTGAGCCGTTTTTTTACCATTATTCATTTTTTTGTTCGCGTTTTTCTAGTAAGCCAATCAGTCGATCCAATTTCACATTTTTCTCCTTTGTTAAACTAACCATATCGTAACAAAGCTTCAGAAAAAAGATAATTGCAGCAGGAACTGCCAGATATAGTACAATCATGAATAGAGATATAAATATCATGGATTAACCTCCCATAGTTTCTTCTTTTTTAGTGCTTTTTCAATAGTAACTGGTCAATATAATGATCTGTTGTTTTATGGATGATCATGTCCGCTCTGAATCGAGTTGGTAGAATATATTCTTCTAAATTGGTTAAGTTTACATCCTGCCAAACCTCTTTAGCCATATCAAACGCTTCTTTTCGGTTACCCATGGCTACATCATAATAATAATTGGTAGGATTTTGAAAAGCTGTATCTAATAGTAATCCGAATCGTTCTAAATACCACTTCTCAATTCTTTCGGGTTCAGCATCTACATAGAAACTGAAATCAAAAAAATCACTAACAAATATTTTTTCATTTGCTGGAAGCTGTAAAACATTAATTCCTTCAACAATCAAAATATCCGGCTGGTCAATTACTACGTGTTCATCTGGAACGATATCATAAAATTTATGTGAATATACTGGCACTTCAATATTCCTGTGACCACTTTTGACATCTCCCATAAATGTGATCAACCGTTTCATATCATAGCTTTCAGGAAATCCCTTACGGTCTAAGATATTTTTTTCTTTTAGCACTTTATTTGGATATAAAAATCCGTCTGTAGTAATCAAGTCTACTTTTCGGTTAGGATACGCACGATCGATCATTGTCTGTAATAACCTAGCTAATGTACTTTTCCCTACTGCCACACTACCAGCTATGCCAATAATATAAGGATCCTTTTTAGCAGGCTGATTTAATAATGTTTTCATTTCTCGCTGCCGTTCATCATAATATCTGATGTGCGTATGCAAAACCTGGAGAATTGGTATATAAATTTCTTTAACATCTTTCAAAGAAATTCGGTCATTCAATGAACGCAGTGATTCCAGTTCTTCATCTGTTAAAGTCAGCCTAGTATGTTCATTCAATTCTTTCCATTCATCTCTTTCAATAATGTAAAATGTATCTGATTCCTGCATGCGGTTAAATCCTCCGCTCCTATAGTGTCGATTTCGAGTACAAGTTTACCAAATTTTTTCGTTCTTGACTATCTTTATTGTAAAGCGCTTAAAATTTAAGTATTTTCTTATTGATACTTTCATCAATCCCTCTGTCTTTTTTGATTCTTTAAGTATTTTTAAACTTAAATTGGTATGATATATTGGTGTATAATAGTCAAATATAGTAGGATTAAACTACACCAATTTGACGGTATATTGGAATTATATTATATAAAAGAACTTACTAAGGAGTTGACAGGATGAAAACTCTCTCCGATCAAGCCATTGGAACGGCTCACGGAAAGATTATATTAATTGGAGAACATTCAGTGGTTTATAATGAACCTGCAATCGCTCTTCCTTTTCCGGCCGCTAATGTTGAAGTTCGCATAAAAGCTATCGAGGGAGAAAGCAAAATTTTTTCCAGTTATTATAACGGACCCTTAGCAAGCACTCCTGCTTCCCTATATAACCTAAAACATACGATTGAAATGATTTGTGAAGATTTAAATGCAGATTTATCTGGCATGCTTATTACAATATCCAGCCTGATTCCTCCTGAAAGAGGAATGGGATCTAGTGCAGCAGTTGCAACTGCTCTAATTCGTGCAATATATACTTTTTTTGACTATTCTTTAGATAATGAAACCTTACTTTATTATATTGGAGTTTCTGAAAAAATTGCACATGGAAACCCTAGTGGCTTGGACGCTCGTATTACTAGCGGCACTCAGCCCGTGTATTTCATCAAATCACAAACCCCACAAACTTTTGATATAGAAGTTACAGGTTATTTAATTGCTGCTGATACCGGCTTGACAGGACAGACAAGAGAAGCTGTACATGACGTTGCTCAGTTGCTTAAGAAATCCAAAAGAAAAACAAAATTGCTTATTTCATCACTTGGATCTTTGACGGTTCAAGCAAAAAAAGCGATTGAAGAAGATGATATAAATGAATTAGGTATGATTCTTTCAAAAGCTCATCGTCATTTATCGGATTTAAGTGTTAGCAATGAAAAATTAGATCTTTTAGTGCAAACAGCTCTAAAAAGTGGGGCTCTTGGTGCTAAACTAACAGGCAGCGGTCGTGGAGGCTGTATGATCGCCTTGGCAAAATCATTCGATCAAGCAAAACATATTGCAAGTGAATTAATAAATAATGGAGCCGTTGAAACTTGGATCCATTCATTAGGAGTCAACACACATGAGTAAATGGGTACGTGCACATACAAATATTGCCTTAATAAAATATTGGGGAAAAGAAGATGAAGAATTCATTATTCCAAAAAACAATTCTCTTTCTTTAACATTAGACGCATTCTATACAGATACTAGAGTTACATTTGATTCTTCTCTAAAAGAGGACCAACTCATTCTTGATGGCGAAGAGCAAGATGCTTCGGCTTTAAAAAAGGTCTCTACTATTTTAGATATTGTCAGAAACAAAGCGGAGCTTACCGATTACGCACTTGTTGAAAGCATCAATTATGTCCCAACTGCTGCTGGTTTAGCATCTTCAGCGTCTGGACTAGCTGCGTTGGCAGGCGCTGCTAATGAAGCTTCTGAACTGAATTTATCTGCGCAAGAACTCTCTCGCCTCGCACGAAGAGGATCCGGCTCAGCTTCTAGAAGTATTTATGGGGGCTTCGTAGAATGGGAAAAAGGCATAAATGATGAGACCTCTTTTGCACATCCAATTGACAACGCTAATTGGGATATCGGTATGCTTTTTATTATTGTTAAACAAGCCAAAAAAGAAGTATCAAGTCGAGATGGTATGCAAAGAACCGTTACAACCTCTCCTTTCTACGCTGGGTGGTTGTCTACCTTGGATCAAGATTTAACAGATATGAAGCTTTCTATAGCAGAACAGAATATTGATAAAGTAGGAGCCATCGCAGAACGTAATGCTTTGAAAATGCACGCAACCACCTTAGGAGCTCAACCACCTTTCACTTACTGGACAGCTGACAGTATGATAGCAATGGACGCAGTCCGTAAGCTTCGTAAAGAAAATTATTCAGTTTACTTTACAATGGATGCCGGACCTAATGTTAAAGTGATTTGTAAACAATCTGAAATGGATAAAATCCAAAAAGCTTTACTGGCTTATTTCGATGAAGAACAAATTATTTCGGCAAAACCTGGACCTGGAATCCAAGTGTTAGAAAATAGATAGTCTAATGTTCTAACATACATAAGTGTAAACTAAAATCGAATTAGAAAAGGATCGGATCGAATGAATCAAGTAGTAGCCTCGGCCCCTGGTAAGTTATATATAGCTGGTGAATATGCAGTCGTTGAACCTGGACATCCTGCTATCTTAGTAGCGGTAGATCAGTTTCTGACTGTTAAAGTTAGCCATTCAGAAACAGTCGGCACCATCCATTCTTCCCATTATTCAAGCATTCCTCTGCAATGGAGAAGAGAAAACGGCAAAATGATCGTAGATGAAAGAGAAAATCCCTTTCACTATTTGCTTGCAGCTATTGACTATACGGAACGCTATGTAAAGGAATCTAGAAAAGAATTATCTATTTACCATCTAGGTGTAGAAAGCGAATTAGATAGCTCGAGCGGGTTGAAATATGGCCTAGGATCCAGCGCTGCTGTTACAGTGGCAACCGTTAGGGCTTTACTTAAATATTACGATCTGAAGATATCAGATGAACTTGTATTCAAATTATCTGTTCTGGCCCATTTATCAGTAAAAAGTAATGGATCCTTTGGAGATATTGCAGCTGCAACTTATACTGGCTGGTTAGCATACAGCAGTTTTGACAGAGAATGGGTCAAAGAGAAGCTAAATACCCATAGTATCACCGCTCTTGTTGAATTAGATTGGCCTGCCTTTATGGTGGAAAGATTATCTCCACCAGCTGAATTAAATCTTTTGATTGGTTGGACGGGCTCGCCTGCTTCCACTACTGATCTAGTTGATCAAGTTAAAGCCAAAAGAGAAGCCAAGGAAGAAAACTATCAAATCTTTTTACAAAAAAGTAAATCCTGCGTCGAAAACATGATTCGTGCTTTTAGAGATAAAGACTTATCCGCCATTCAAAAAGAAATCAGACAAAATCGTCAGCTTCTTAAAAGTATGAGTGAAAGTACGAGAGTTCCGATTGAAACCTCTGCATTACAGACTTTATGTGATATCGCTGAGCAATATCATGGTGCTGCAAAGTCTTCTGGTGCTGGTGGTGGCGATTGTGGAATTGCCTTATTTGATCATAAAGCTAGTATGAACGATTTAGTCTCAAAATGGACAGAACAAGATATTACCTTGCTTCCCCTACAAGTCTATACTCGTTCATGATAAAATGGATAATAGTCGTTGCTATTAATTGATAATAGCTTAAAGAGTTCTATACGTTTTTTAAACTGACATATTGGAGAAAACACTATGCCAAAACAAAATAATCGAAAAAATGAACATGTATCCCTATCGGAAAAGTTTTATGACCAAGGAAAGTCTTCATTTGAAGATATTCGCTTCGTCCATCATTCTTTTCCGCAGATGGATGTTAGAGATGTAGATTTGTCTGTACAACTAAATGGACTAAACTTTACAGTTCCCTTCTTTATTAATGCAATGTCTGGAGGAAGTCGCTGGACTGGGAAAGTCAATGAAAAACTTGCTATTATCGCCCGTGAAACAGGCTTAGCCATTGCTACGGGTTCTGTTAGTGCTGCGCTTAAAGATCCTGAACAAGTGAGTACGTTCAAAATTGTAAGAGAAACAAATCCCAATGGGTTAGTCTTTGCTAACCTCGGTGCCGGACACGGTATTGAAAATGCAAAAAAAGTGGTTGATATGCTAAAAGCAGATGCTATACAGATCCATATCAATGCTCCCCAAGAGATCGTGATGCCTGAAGGTGATCGAGCATTTTCTGACTGGGTTGATAATCTTCAAAGTATTGTGGATGGCATTGATGTACCCGTTATCGCAAAAGAAGTTGGTTTTGGAATGAGCCGAGAAACAGTTCAGTTACTTGAAGCAATCGGTATTCAGATAATGGATATAAGCGGAAAAGGCGGAACAAATTTTGCCCAAATCGAAAACTATAGAAGAACTGATCAAAAACTTGATGATCTTGAATCGTGGGGCCAAACAACTGTCGAGTCTCTATTAGAAGCACAAGAAGTCGTCCAGCAGGCCCAAATCATTGCTTCTGGCGGAATCCGTCGCCCATTTGAAATCATTAAAGCTTTATCTTTAGGCGCTTCTTTAGCAGGTCTATCTAGTCAATTTATGCATATGGCACTGGAAGATGTTGATCAAACTATCAAAACAGTACACGCCTGGAAATCTGAATTAGCTAGTACAATGACTCTTTTAGGTGCTAAATCTGTTTCTGAGCTTCAAAAAACTGATTTAATCATCTCGGGTCAGTCTTCTGACTGGTGTACAGCTCGCAATATCTCAATCCAAAAATACGCTTCTCGTTCTTAGCGAGAAACGTATTTTTTATTAGCTATCCTTATTAGTGAAAGGGTTTATTATGAAACGAAATCAAACTCAAAAGTTAACGTTAGCCTTGCGCTGGAGAATTATTTATATTTTAATCCAATGTACTTGGGCGATTCCACAGACATTTGTTGGTTTTCTTTTATTCTTAAAATACAGAAACCAGCCTCACACCTTTTACTATGGCTGTATTCGTACTCATTGGAATCGACTTGATGGAATCTCTTTAGGACTTTTCATTTTTACTGCTAATGATTCTACTCCCAATCATTTAAAAAGAATCGCTAAATCACAATCTCAGCAGAAGTCTGAAAAAATGGCTGTACATGAGTATGGGCATACCTATCAGTCACTGCTGCTAGGCCCTCTCTATTTACCACTAGTCGGGCTAATTTCTTTTTCCTGGGCGAGATTACCTAGGTATCAAAGAATGCGTAAAGATTATAGTGTCCCTTACTCTTTCTGCTGGACAGAGCAATGGGCAAACTATTTAGGAGAAAAAATTTTAAAACAACCTTCACTAAAATAACCGTTATGTAATCTACCAACTATCAAGATAGAATCATTACCACACTGCAGTGATTCCCTATTAAATTAAAAAATTACTCTTCATTTAGGCACTCATTTTCCTGTTATTGATTCTCAAGAAAATGAAATAACTAACTACTAGAACTATTAAATAAAACAACTCCGGAAACTTAATAGCAGAGAGTCTGCTATCCCTTAAATTGAACAAATCATAAAGAAAGTTGCTTAATAAAAATATGAATAGTGTACTCCAACTTTGGATAATAGACTTCTGTTTTATAGTTCGTTTACGCTCATCATCATTTGGTCCTATAATATATTTTTTACTCCCTGTAGAGAATCCGTAAAAGCCTATAAAAATAAGTACACTAATGATTGAAATAACAATTTTCAATTTTCATCCTTCCTTTCATTAATAAAAACTTCATCAATACGACTATTTAAGTGCTCAGCGATATCAAATGCTAGCTGTAAACTAGGGTCATATTTATTATTTTCAATCGCATTGATCGTTTGTCTGCTCACATCACACATTACCGCTAATTCTCTTTGGGATATTTTCTGCCTTTCTCTTAGTGGTTTGATTATGTTTTTCACTATTCTTTGTAGCTCCTTTTTCAGAATGTGTAAAATATGTTTGACACATTCTATAATAAAAAAACTACTTTTAAATGTCAAATACTTTTGACACTTAAAGTAGTTAATTTACACTATTCTAACTAGTTTGTTAAAAAATCCCCGCCAACAACGCAATACCACCTAATCCTATTGCTATCGACCATAGTAGACTTTTAGTTTTATATGCGATTAAAAAAACTAGTATTGAGGGAAGTAATTTAATATTTATTACTGGGTTTATATTAAACGTTCCATTCCAAAAAAATATATCTGAAGCCACTAATGCAGCAAAAATAGAAACCGGTATATAAGTCATCCAGCGACTAAATGAAGGTGAGATTTCTTTCTTGCTGAGCAAAAGCATTGGCAGCAGTCTTGGGATGTACGTTACTACTGCCATCCCCGCAATTAAGGTCCATTGGCTATTCAATTTCATTACTCCCTTCAATATCCGGTTTTGTACGTCTATTCTTCCTCACTTCTAAGTAATAGCCTACAAATGAAGCGATTACTGTGGCGATTACAAGTGAAATATTATGCTGAATTAAAACCATCAGCAATACCGTAGTTCCTGCCGATACTAGTCCAGCAATTAAGTGTTCTAAGGAGATGAACTGTAATACTAACATACAGGAAAACATAGCAATTAACGCATAATTCATAATAATCGTGTTTACTTGAAACTGGCTGCCAACTGCTCCACCAACAATTGTACTGATCACCCAAGTTGCATAAGTAGACAAACTCATTGCCATTGCTTCTTCGGGAGACCAGTTCCCATCTCGAAATTTTGTGTAATTCAGTCCATAAGATTCATCGGTTAGAACATGACTGAACAAAGAAATAAATCCAATTGATTTTTCTTTTACAAAACTGGATAAACTTGCTGACATTAATACATGTCTTAAATTTAAAAAGAATACCATTAAAATGACTGAAGGGATAGAAGCACCTAAGACAATCATGCTTGCTGCCAGAAACTGGCCGGCTCCTGCATATACGAAAAAACTCATTATTCCAATGCCTAAAACGGTAACTCCTGCATCATATAAGACAATTCCGCAGGCTACTCCTAAAGCAATATAGCTAATCATAACCGGAGAACTTATTTTCACGCCACTTTTAATTGTTTCTATGTTCATCCAATTCTCCTTGCTTTTATTCATTTTTCTGGTAAAAAAAGAGACATTTAGCGAAGTAAAAAACCTTCGCTGATTCTCTGTTATAAAGCGGTAATTAATTTTTTTTCTGAATAATTTCATGAATGAGTGTTAAAGGTTCTGCTTTTTCTTCAATATGCATATTTATTTTTATAGTTTCTTTTACATTATGATCAATTGGTTTATTTGAATATAGGGTTGCTAGTACATCACCTGCTTTTACAGTATCTCCAACTTTTTTGTGTAAATACACGCCTGCAGCTAAATCAATTTTACTGTCTTTGGTTTCTCTTCCAGCACCGAGTCTCATTGCAGCTAATCCAATTTGATCAGCTACTATAGTAGAAATGACACCTGAGTGGTCTGCTTGAACTTCTACTTTATTTGCTGCTTTAGGAAGCACTTCATCTGTCCGCTCTACTACAGAGGTATCTCCTCCTTGTGATCCAACAAATACTTTAAATACTTCCAGTGCTTTTCCATTTTGCAGATTCTCTTCTAATTTAGTGCGGGCTTCTTCAAGAGAATCTCCCACTCCACCAAGATAAGCCATCTGACTGCCAAGAACAAGACACAGTTCTGTTAAGTCTTTCGGCCCATTCCCTTTTAGTGTCTCAATGGCTTCTTTAACTTCTAATCCATTACCAATTGCATTCCCTAAAGGCTGACTCATATCAGAAATAACAGCCATAGTTTGGCGACCTACGGAGTTTCCAATCTCTACCATTGCTTCTGCTAGTTCTTTAGCTTGTCCTACATTCTTCATAAAGGCACCAGCACCTGTCTTGACATCTAAAACAATCGCATCTGCTCCAGACGCAATCTTTTTACTCATAATCGAACTAGCAATCAACGGAATCGATTCTACAGTACCCGTTACGTCTCTCAAAGCATATAGCTTTTTATCTGCTGGGGTTAAATTGCCGGATTGCCCCACGACTGCAACTTTGTTTCTATTTACTGATTTTATAAATTCTTCTTTTGATAATTCCACATGAAAACCAGGAATCGCTTCAAGCTTATCAATAGTTCCTCCGGTATGGCCTAATCCACGTCCACTCATCTTAGCAACAGGAACACCAACACTTGCTACAAGGGGTGCTAAGATTAATGTTGTCGTATCCCCAACTCCACCTGTAGAATGTTTGTCTACTTTAATACCAGCAATCTCGGATAGGTCAATTTGTTCTCCAGAAGCCACAATTGCCATCGTAAGATTACTACGTTCATCCTTTGTCATCCCATTAAAATAAATGGCCATTGCCATAGCACTCATCTGATATTCTGGAATACTCTCTTCAGTATATCCCTTAATCATCCAATCAATTTCTTGTTTAGTTAATTCTTTATTGTGCTGTTTCTTTTCAATTAAATCGATCATTCTCATACTGTAACCCTCCAAAATGATTTAATTCTCTTATTGTAAAGTCCTGTTAATGCTAATAGATAGATCAAACTTTTATTCACTTAGTTTCAACGACTTATACAATAAAGTTTACAAAACTTCATTTGTATTATGAACATTTAAACAAACGAATAAAAAGAAAAGCTATTTTTGATAACGAATTTAAAATCCTCTAGAGGATCCGCCGCCGCCGGACATACCGCCTCCACCAAAGGAACCACTGCTTCCGCCATTTGAGGATCCGCCTCCGAATCCGCCGTAATAACCTCCGCCAAATCCACCGCCTCGACCTCGTCCGCCTCTATTTCCACCAATAAAACGACCAACGAATAGAATAAGCACTACAAGGATAATCCAATAATTATTCTCTGAATCGGAAGATGACTCTTGGGGTTCAGGTACAAATCCAAGTATTTCTTCCTGATCATAACCATATTCCTCGTTAACAGACTGCGCTATATTTGTAAAAATCCCTTCTACTGCTGTAGAGTAGTCATCAGCTCCTAATGCATCCATCTGGCTATCAATCATCCGTCCAGCACTAGCATCTGTAATAGCACCTTCTAGTCCATATCCGACTTCGATTCGAATCTCTCGATCACTTTCAGAAATCAGTAAAAGTACCCCGTTATCTGAATCTTCTTGTCCAATTTTCCATTTTGTAAACAGTTCGGTTGCATATTCTTCTACAGACAATCCGTCCAAAGATTCAACAGCTGCAACAACGATTTGTGGTTGTTCATCTGTATTTTCATAATTCCGGTTGACATTCAATATAAAATTCTCTACTTCTGAGTCAATAATATCAGCTTCATCGTAGACATAAAAATCAGTTGATGCTTCTGGCAGTGTGCTTGCTGATACAGTCATAATTGGGTTGAACATCACAAATAAAATACCCAAAACTAATATAATAGATTTTTTCAAAGAGATAATCCTTTCTTATAAGCAGATTTTTAATCTATTCAAAATCAACGGCAGGTGCATCTTCAGCACCCTCATTTGCTTCAAAATAAGGACGTTCATCAAACCCTGCAATGCTTGCAAAAATAGATGTCGGGAATGATTTCACCTTTGTGTTATAGGATCGAACAACTTCATTAAAGCGTCCACGCTCAGTTGCAATTCGATTTTCTGTTCCTGCTAGTTCATCCATTAAAGCTGTTACATTTTCGTTTGATTTCAACTCTGGATAATCTTCCACAGAAACCATTAGGGATCTTACAGCTGTACCTAATTGCTGATTTGCCTCAATACTTTCATCAACGCTTTCAGCGGAAGTAACCCCAGCTCTTGCATCTGCAATGGCTGTAAAAATTTCTTGTTCATTATCCATTGCTCCTTGAACAGAGTTAACAAGATTTGGAATTAGATCATATCTTCGTTGTAATTGAGATTCGACCTGTGCCCATGAGGAATCCACTTTACTTTCTGATTCAATCAGACTATTATACGACCCCACTAGAGGAATTCCCATCAAGATTACGGCCAAAACAGCCCCTACAAGTACTTTCATTTTTGTTGACATAAATTAAGCTCCATTCTGTTATTTGTTTTTTAGTTATCCTAGATTCTTAGTATCATTGTATTCTAATCTCCTCACTAGTTCAATTTGTTTTTATTATGTTCATAGAGTCAATAGTAATTTGGGCCAACTTAAGTGCTTATGTCGTACTAGCAGTGAGCCATTTAGCTATAAAAAATCATAATTGTAAACTAGTCGATTTCTATAATGACCTAAAAAATAAGCAAAAGAGAATAGATTACCTCCTCTTTTGCTTATTAAATATATAAAACCTATTTTTTATTTCAATTTAACTTTTCACGCTTGTTTCCTTTTCGTGATAACTTGCTTCTTTTTTTCTAAGAGCAGCTACATCTGATTCACTACAATAAACAAAGTGACCAGGAACAATTTCGCGCAATTTTTCGTCTCCGTTGTTACTGATGTTAGGAACATAAGCTGTACGTTTACGATTGCGTTCATACTCAGGGTCTGGCAGTGGTACTGCAGATAACAGACTTTCTGTATAAGCATGTAACGGGCGATTATATACATCTTCTGCTGGAGCCAATTCCAGTAATTTCCCGGCATTCATTACGCCAATACGGTCGCTGATATATTTTACCATTGACAAGTCATGGGCAATGAATAAGAATGTTAGGTCTTGGGACGCTTGCAGTTCCATTAATAAGTTTACAACTTGCGCTTGGATAGAAACATCCAAAGCTGAAATAGGTTCATCCGCAACGATAAACTTCGGTTTAACAGCTAATGCGCGTGCAATTCCGATACGTTGACGTTGTCCTCCTGAAAATTCATGGGGATAACGACTAGCATGATCGGGATTCAGACCAACCAATTGTAGTAGTTCAATTACACGGTCATTCCGTTCTTTTTTAGAAGCAGCAAGTCCGTGGATATCGATCCCCTCAGCGATAATATCACGAATTTTCATTTTAGGATTCAGAGAAGCATAAGGATCCTGATAAATCATCTGCATATCACGTCTAAACTGAAGTAAATCTTTTTTACTAGAGATTTCATTTACTTTAGTGCCTTCGAAATCAATTTCTCCTGCAGTCGGATTGTATAATCGAATAATCGAACGCCCAGTAGTGGATTTTCCAGAACCGGATTCTCCAACCAGTCCAAATGTTTCACCTTTGTAAATATCAAAAGTAATATCATCTACAGCGCGAACTTCATTTTTTGTTCCTGCATTAAAGTACTGTTTTAAATTCTTGACCTCTAGTATCTTTTCATCTGATATGGCCATTATAAATTGCCTCCTTTACTGTGGAGTGCAGCATATTTTTCTTTATATAGTTTTTGACGAGCTTTGATTTCTGCAGGTGGATCTATAGCAGGAGCATCTTCATGTAATAACCATGTAGCTGCATAGTGAGTTTCAGAAACCTTAAACATTGGTGGTTCCAGCTCAGTATCTATCTTCATAGCAAATTCATTACGCGGTGCAAACGCATCTCCTTTTGGTGGATCCAGTAAATCTGGAGGTGTACCAGGAATTGCATACAAAGAATTGCTTGTTTCTAAAGTTGGCATTGAAGCTAGCAATCCCCATGTATAGGGATGTTGAGGATTATAAAATACTTCATCAACACTACCCACTTCTACAAATTTCCCAGCGTACATTACCGCAACTCGATCTGCTACATTTGCTACTACCCCTAAATCATGGGTAATAAAGATAATGGATGTATTAATTTTTTCTTGTAGTTCTTTCATCAATTCTAGAATTTGCGCTTGAATTGTAACGTCTAGCGCTGTCGTCGGTTCATCTGCAATTAGAATATCCGGATTACATGCTAAGGCAATCGCAATAACCACACGCTGTCTTTGTCCACCAGAGAACTGATGAGGATATTGTTTCATTCTCTTCTCTGCATCTGGCAACCCTACTAATTCCAATAACTCTAATGCTCTATCATGAGCTTTATCTTTATTTAGCTTTTGATGTAATCTTAATGGTTCTGCAATTTGTTTCCCAATTGTCATTGTTGGATTCAAAGAAGTCATTGGGTCTTGGAAAATCATCGCAATCTTTTTACCACGAATTTTTTGCATATCTTTTTCCGAAGTTTGAACTAAGTCTTGTCCATTAAACAAAATCTGTCCTTCTTCAATGTTTGCATTTAGAGACAATAACTGCATAATGCTTCGAGTCGTTACAGATTTACCTGAACCAGACTCTCCAACAATTGCTAGCGTTTCTCCTTTTTTCAGATCAAAACTGACACCACGTATCGCTTGGACTTTACCAGCGTAAGTGTCGAATGTGATATTTAAATCTTTAACTTCTAATATATTACTCATTCATATTCACCCCGCTAATCTTTCATTTTTGGATCAAATGCGTCACGTAGTCCGTCAGCCAACAAGTTGAACGAAATCATTAGTATACATAGAACACCTGCTGGATACCACATTAAATGCGGTAAAAATCGGAACGTTTTATATCCATCACTGATCAATGTACCTAATGAAGCAAGTGGTGCTGGAATACCAATACCAATAAAGCTCAAGAAAGCTTCAAAAAAGATCGCTGCTGGAATAGAAAACATTGTCTGAATGATAATGACACCTGATAGATTTGATATAAGATGTTTTGTCGCAATTTTCCATGGTGACTCACCAAGTGTTTGCGCTGCTAATATATATTCTTGATTCTTCAGCTTCAAGGTCTGGGCTCGAACAATCCGAGCCATAGGTATCCACCCGGTAATTGCTAAAGCAATGATAATAGAAGTAATTCCTGGATCTAAAACAAGGATCATCAAGATAACAACAACCAAGTTTGGAACACCAGATAATATTTCTAAGATCCGCTGCATGACGTTATCAATTCTTCCGCCAGTCCATCCGGAAATTAAACCATAAGTTACACCAATCGTTAAGTCAAATAGCGCTGCTACAAAAGCAATGATTAATGATACGCGTGTTCCGTAGAGTATACGTGAAAGTAAATCACGCCCTAGACTATCGGTTCCTAAAAGATAATAGACATCATCACCAGCATTTACCTGTGCATATTTATCTATTCTTTCTACTCCAGGTTTAGCTGTTCCGTTAAGTCCGTTGATATCAATTCCAGGTACTTTAGGCGGCAAACTTGAATGTTCAGTTATCTGTGCTTCTGGACTGTGCGGTGCAATAATCGGCGCCGCAAAAGCAAGCAAAACAATTATGCATATTATAACCAGACTAACTACAGCCGCCTTATTTTTCTTCAATCTTCTCCAAGAATCTTGCAGGAAGCTTAAAGAAGGGGCTGAGATCTTTTCATTATCTTCTGTAGCTGACCCACTAACACGCTCAAACATGTCAGAAGAAAATTTATTTTTTTGGTCGACTACTGGATTATTATCTTGCGTTCCCATGTTTAATTTCCTCCTTCTGACGATACACGGATACGTGGATCAATGATTCCATATAAGATATCTACTACTAATATAATAAATACAAGCATAGCAGAGTAAAGTATTGTAACACCCATGATGGTTGGATAATCATTTGTAGTAATGGATTTTACAAATTGCTCACCAATTCCAGGAATAGCATAGATATTTTCTACAACTAGAGATCCTGTCATTAAGGCAACAGCCATTGGACCTAAGAGCGTTATTAATGGAATTAACGCATTTCTTACCCCATGTTTAAAAGCTACTCCCCATCTGCTGAGACCTTTAGCACGTGCAAGCTCTACATAATCGCTGCCTAATACATCTACCATCTCGGTACGAATAAAACGAGCAGAATCTGCAAGTGGTGCGATAGCTAAAGCTAAGGTAGGCAATATAGATGATTTAAATCCACCATCCCATAAAGCAATCGGTAGCCAACCTAACTGAACTGCAAACAGCAGTTGAAGTAAAACAGCAAAAACAAAGTTAGGAATGGATCGTCCTAGTATCGCTGTTAGAGTTGAAAGTGTATCGATCCATGTGTTTTGTTTCATTGCTGAGATCACACCTAAAACGATCCCGAAAAATGTTCCTAAAACAACTGCTTGAAATCCTATCTGAAGAGAAGGACCTACTCTAGTAGACAATAGTTGTGAAACTGGAGTATTATCAAATTGGAAAGAAGTTCCTAAGTCTCCAACAAATAGTCCTCCAATATAAGATAGATACTGAACCGGTACTGGATCATTTAGTCCATATTGTTCATTCATAATAAGAATTTGTTCAGCAGAAAGTTTTTCTTGGTTTGTATATGGTGTACCCGGCAGTAACTTCATTAAAAAAAACGTAATCGATGCAATCAAAAATAAGGTCAATAACATGTAAAAAACACGCATTCCAAAATATTTCATGTAATTTTTCATCGATTCAACACCTCCATCATTAATTATGGTTCAAAAAAATAATATATTGTATAGGATATGCTTTTGCAACTAAAAATGCAAAAACTTTTTTGAGTTTTCTTAAAAATAATCTTACTATAAAAAAACTGTTCATTCCAAGTTCACACTACTCTTTAAGTAAACATTCTTTCAATAATATATTTTACAATTTATTGTGATCTCTATCATTTTGATGTACATTAATGAGTAGAACTTTTCATATCAAAGGAGAATGATTCATGCAAAAAAAATGGAATATTTTCACTATCAGTAGTATTCTAGCTATTTTAATTTTTATACTTGAATTTATTTTATATAAAGAAATTACTTTTATTTATACGACAAATATTTTCTTTTATCCAGCAAGTTTCTTTCTTATTATTGGTTTATTCAGTCTTGTTATTCGTTCAGGATCATTTGACTTTTTTTACTATAGTTTTAAAAAAGCTACTCGTCGTTTAAGAAAAAACACTTTGGAAAAAGACAGTGATATAACTGTTTCATATTTATCAGATACTTTTGGAACTCATTACCCTTTCTTTGTTAAAGTAGGTTCTATCTTAATGACAATCTCTTTAATGGCTTTGATTGGCCATTATCTTTTTTAAAAACGATCTATTACTCTAACAATAGAAAGTATTATTCTCTATTGTTAGAGTAATAATTCTTTCCGTCTTTTTATAAATTCATCATTTTAATTTACCATCAAAGAAACTCTCGTTAAGAGAAAAAGTGCATATTTTTAGATCAGTTAAACACTCAAAAAAAGAGTGGATTTTAAAGTCCACTCCATTTTTGCGGTGTTACTGTTAATATCTGTATCTTTTTATTCTTTACCTTCAATATGAGCCCATTTGTATGAGTAATCTGCCCCTGTAAGATGTACTGCGATATCTTTAACATAAGGTTTTTCAAGAACTGCATAAGCACGTTGGTAAACTGGAGCAATACCAGCTGTATCCATTAAGATTTCTTCTGCTTTAAGCATATCTTGCCAGCGCGCTTCTAAGTCATCTACATTTGAGCGTGCGCTTTCGATTAATGCATCATATTCTTCATTGCTGTATCCTGATTTATTATTTCCATTATCTGTATGGAATAATTCTAAGAAGTTAATTGGATCCGCATAGTCAGCACCCCAACCAGCAAATTGAATATCGTAGTCTCTGTTAGTATCGGCATCTAAACGAACTTTAAATGGTACATTTCTTAATTCGATGCTTAAGCCAGGTAGATTACTTTCTAGCTGTGCTTGCATGAATTCAAGAGATTTTTTAGAGTTTTCTGAATCATCACCAAGCATTTCTAATGTGATTGAGTCTTCCCCTAATTCTTCTAATCCAGCTTCCCAATAATCAGCAGCTTGATCAGCATCGAATGAAAGTAAGTCTCCACTTTGTTCACGGAAATCTTCGCCTGATTCAGGATCTGCTGCTAAACGAGCAGGAACAAGACCATTTGCAGGTACTGATCCATTTTGTAACACGGTATCAGCGAATCCTTGTTTGTCAAATGACATCGCAATAGCTTTACGAATATTTTCATTTGCTAAAGGTGTATCTTCGCCATTACGCGCTTGATTCATCTTGAAGTAGAAGACAGAAGAAGTTGGTTCTTCAAGTAATTCTGGGTCACCTTGTTTTGTTTGAACGTAATCACCGGAAAGTCTCATACGGTCAATATCGCCAGCATCGTATAAGTTAAGCGCTGTTGAAGTTTCTTTTACTACGTCAACATCAATGCGGTCTAGCTGAACTGTTTCAGCATCCCAGTATTCTTCATTTTTGACTAATGACCAGTTTAATCCAGTTCCATCCCAATCTGTTAATTCGAATGGTCCGTTATATAGCATTGTGTCACTATTTGTAGCATATTTACCTTCTTGTTCTGTTACATATGCTTCATTTTGTGGCAAGTACATAGCTAAAGTCAATAAACTTTCAAAATAAGGTACTGGTTTTTCTAATTCAACAACTAAAGTTGTATCATCTGTAGCTGAAACACCTAATTCTGACGGTTCCATTTCACCAGCAAGGATAGCTGTAGCATTTTTAACAACTCCATCAATCATGTAAGCATATTCTGCTGCTGTTGCTGGATCTGCTAGACGTTTCCAAGAAAATACAAAGTCATTTGCTGTTACTGGCTCGCCATTTGACCATGTAGCATCTTCTCTAATTTTAAATGTATAAGTTAAGCCATCGTCACTAACTTCAGGTTCTTCTGCAGCCATACCTAACACTAAGTCGTTATCTGGACCTTGACGATATAGACCTTCATTAACGTTGTTCAATACATTAAAACTTACAGCATCTGTAGTCAATGTAGAGTCCATAGTAGGAATTTCTGCACTTTCAACTATGTTTAATACTTGTTCTTCTTGAGCACCTTCAGAGCCTTCACCAGAATCTGTGTTGTCAGCAGAGTCGCCGCCGCCACAAGCTGATAATAGTAAAGCACTTGTTAAAGTAAGTCCGAAAGTACTTAGTAATTTATTCTTTTGCATTTGTTTTCCCCCTGTAATATTGATGCTTTGTCAGAAACAAAGTAAGTAGTGATGTTTTAAATTAGTTTACTCAAAATATTCTATCATCTATTTATCATATTTGCAATACCCTCCCTTAATTTTTTAACCTTTCTCATTCTTAATATAACCGCAATGTATATCTTCACTTCAATGATTCCTTTAGTATTTTACCTACTCAACGTGTTTAATAACTATATCTATAAATAACTGCACCTACGCATAAAAAGAAAATATTTTCATTTTATGCACTGATAGATTTAGAACAATCATCACCGTCCTCTTCAACTGTGTTTTAAAGCATGTTATACTGAAATAGTAATATTTTATGATATTTTAATAAATTATAATATATTTATAAACCTTTTGAAAAGTTATTTTTATCATTATAAGGAGAGATTGGATGACAAGTCATAAACTAAATACCTTTCTAGAGAAAAACTTAACAGAACTAAAAGAAAACGGATTGTACAACGAAATCGATACATTGGAAGGTCCTAATGGATCAGAAATTACCATTAATGGACAGACTCTAATCAACATGTCTTCTAATAATTATCTAGGTTTCGCAAATGATACACGTTTGAAAGAAAAAGCGAATGCTGCTACAGATAAATTCGGCGTAGGAGCTGGTGCTGTTCGCACGATTAATGGTACCCAAAGTATCCATGATGAATTAGAAGCTAAAATTGCTGATTTCAAACAAACGGAAGCTGCTGTCGCTTTCCAATCAGGTTTCAACTGTAACATGGGTGCTATTTCAGCTGTTATGAACAAAAAAGATGCCATTCTTTCAGACGAATTAAACCATGCTTCTATCATTGACGGCTGTCGCTTATCTGGTGCCAAAGTCATTCGCGTCAAACATCAAGACATGGATGATCTGCGTGCTAAAGCAAAAGAAACTATAGAAAGTGGCCAGTATGATAAAGTGATGTATATTACGGATGGTGTTTTCTCTATGGATGGTGATGTTGCTAATTTACCTGACATCGTGAAAATTGCTGAAGAATTTGATCTGATCACTTACGTTGATGATGCTCATGGATCTGGTGTAATGGGAAAAGGCGCCGGTACGGTAAAACATTATGGACTACAAGATAAAATAGACTTCCAGATGGGGACTCTTTCTAAAGCTGTAGGTGTTGTAGGTGGCTATGTTGCCGGCACACAGAATCTGATCGACTGGTTAAAAGTTCGTGCCCGTCCTTTCTTATTCTCTACTTCTTTGACCCCCGGTGCTGCCGCTGCATGTATCGAAGCTATTGATATCATGTCGGCCTCTACTGAAGAACATGATAGACTATGGGAAAACGGACATTATCTTAAAGAAGGGTTAAACAAATTAGGGTTCAATATTGGAAACTCAGAAACCCCAATCACTCCTTGTATCATTGGGGATGAAAAATTGACCCAGTTATTCTCTAAACGTTTAACTGAAGAGGGTGTTTATGCGAAATCCATTGTCTTCCCGACAGTACCAAAAAGCACTGGACGTGTGAGAAATATGCCAAGCGCTGCTCATACAAAAGAACAATTAGATCAAGTACTTGCCACTTATAAAAAAGTTGGAAATGAATTAAATGTCATTTAATTATTCTTTATTTTAAAAGATGTAGCAGTTGAATATTCTGGGTTAAGATCAGGTAATATGAGGATGAACACCCAGCCAACTGCTTTTTCTTTTGCCATAATAATCAGATCAATGGAGGGACTATCTTGAAAAAAATTTTAATTACTGGTGCTTTAGGTCAAATCGGAACCGCCCTAACTGCACGTATGCGTGAAAAATATGGAACAGAGAATGTGCTTGCGACAGATATTCATAAACCAGAAGGTTCTACTGTCGTTGAAAATGGATTATTTGAATACTTAGATGTTACTAATTACACAGCCATTGAAGAATTAGTAGAAAAGTATAAGATTGATACCATTATTCATCTTGCTGCTCTTCTGTCGGCTGTTGCTGAAGCTAAACCGCAATTAGCTTGGGAACTCAACATGGGCGGGTTAATGAACGCTTTAGAAGTTGCACGAATTCATAACTTGAAATTTTTCACTCCCAGCTCTATTGGTGCCTTTGGTCCACAAACGCCTAAAGACCAAACTCCTCAAGTAACTCTGCAGCGTCCTACAACGATGTATGGTGTTACAAAGGTCAGTGGAGAACTTCTTTGTGACTATTACTATCATAAGTTTAATGTAGACACAAGGAGTGTACGTTTCCCAGGACTGATTTCCTATGAAGCATTACCTGGAGGAGGAACAACTGATTACGCAGTTGATATCTACTATAAAGCATTGGAACAGAATGCTTACACTTCTTTCATTGATAGAGGTACATACATGGACATGATGTATATGCCTGATGCAGTTGAAGCAATCATTCGTCTGATGGAAGCACCTGTCAATCAACTCATTAATCGTAATGCATTTAACGTCAGTGCAATGAGTGTCTGTCCAGAAGACTTTGAAAAAGCCATTCAAAAACATATTCCTGACTTTAAATTGTCATTCGAAGTAGATCCTGTTCGTCAGTCTATTGCAGAATCATGGCCAAATTCCATTGATACAACTTGTGCCCGTAAAGAATGGAATTTTTCTCCTAAATATACTCTTGAAAGAATGACAGCTGATATGTTAGAGAAATTAAACAAAAAAAAGTAAATCCCCCGCGCAATAGTATAACGTACTAAAAGAGACTGGGACAAAACTAGATAGAATGTAAAACCCGTCAAATCCAGAAAATTCAATCCTTGATTTGACGGGTTTTTTGATTGTTGTACACTTCAAATTATGGCTTAATAGAAACTTTTTTCCCAGCCTCTTTTATAAGTTTAATCAGTCACTATCTTTAAAGATTTAATATTTTAATTAGTCTAAACACTAATTATCTTTACCAGAATCTACTATAAATAGTAAAACATTTGACTTGATCAAGCATTCTTGGTTTTAAAATATTCTTTCTAGAAGAATGACTTAATCAGTTATCTCTATTGACTTCTTCGACAATGGGTCCTTCACTAGTGCCCACAATGACTGTATTCACACAATCCAAGAAAAGACCATGTTCAACGACTCCAGTAAGAGAATCTAACCATTTTGCTAATTCATGGGGATTTTCAATTACACCCAGATTCAGATCAATTATTAAGTTTCCAGCATCTGTTACAAGGCGTTCTCCCTCTTTATTGTTTCTCCAAGTTGGTTTATATCCTTTTTCCTTAAATAAATTGAATAACTGTCCTGAACCAAACTGAATAACTTCTACTGGCAAAGGAAATGCTCCTAATTTTTCTACAAGCTTTGTTTCATCAACAATCCATATATTTCTATCAGAAAGATTCGCTACAATTTTTTCGAATAAATGAGCTGCTCCTCCACCTTTGATCCCATTATATTGACTAGAGATTTCATCTGCACCATCAATAGTTAGATCAATTTTTTCAACTTCATCTATATCTTTTAAAGGAATATCTAAATCTCTTGCATGATCCGCAGTTTCATATGAGGTCGTTACCCCGACAATATTCAGCCCTTCTTCTTTAACCCGTTTACCCAACGCTTCTACCATATAATATGCCGTTGATCCTGTTCCTAACCCCACTGTCATACCATTTTTCACAAATTCAGCAGCTTTATACCCTACCATTTCTTTTAAATTCATAAAAATCGTCCTTCCCTATCTTATTTGCTCTATGTATCGCTTTCATATCAGTACAATTGTACCATAAATTTAATTCATTCTATGAATCGAATTCTAAAATAATTCTTTCTTAAATCCTACTTTCTTTCTAAGATTAAAAAATGATATAATAATTATTAAAATATTCTAACGGAGTGAGTTTATGCATACCATCTTGCCTTCAAAATTAATAGCTACAATTAAAGCTCATGAGCAAACCGTGCTTGATTATAGAAGAAAGTTACATGAATTCCCGGAATTATCTTTCAAAGAGGTTAAAACAAGCCAATTTATTTTTGATGAAATGAGTGCTCTTAATAATGTTGAAGTTACTCGTCCAACAAAAACTTCTGTGTTAGTAAAAATTACTGGAGCAAAGCCTGGATTAAAAATCGGGTTACGTGCAGATATTGATGCTTTGCCTATTCAAGAAGACCGTCCTGATATTCCATTCGCTTCAACTGTAAATGGAGTTATGCATGCTTGCGGTCATGATGGTCACACGGCTTTATTATTAACAGCGACCAAAATCTTATCTGAACATACTGATCAATTAGAAGGCGAAATATATAGCATTTTTCAGCATGCTGAAGAAAGCCATCCTGGTGGAGCAAAAGAAATGGTAGCCACCGGTTTATTTGATGATTTTGATTTTATATATGGTCATCATCTTGTTTCTAGTTTGGATACAGGATTTATTGATATCAAAACTGGGGCTTGTTCTGGGAATTCAGACCGCTATGATGTGACGATCTATGGAAAAGGTGGACACGCAGCAAGCCCTCACGAGACCAACGATCCTGTCATTATTGGCGCTCAAATTATCGAAAAATTCCAAACAATTATCTCTCGTAAACTAGATCCTTTAACTTCAGGCATTATTTCAAATACTGTTTTCCAAGCTGGAGATCCCAATGCTAAAAACATTATTCCTGATCAAATTATGCTAGGTGGAAGCGTACGAACCTTCGATGCAGATGTAAGAGCCTTAATTGAAGTCGAGATGGAGCGAGTAATCCGTGGGACTTGTGATAGTTACGGTGCTACGTATACTTTTAATTTCCGGCATGGTTATGCAAGTGTAATCAATAATATAGAAACGACTGAAATAGTAGAAAAAATCTCAAGAGAACTTTATCCTGAACAAATCGTTTCTTTACCACCATTTATGGGAGGAGAAGATTTTTCTGCCTTTTCAGCTATCGTTCCTTCAACGTACTTATTTATAGGTTCTAGAAATGAAGAATTAGGATTTGATTTCCCACACCATCATCCAAAATTTGGACTAGACGAGAACAGTTTTTTGACTGGGATCACATTATTTGTCAGTGTGGCGATGAATTATTCAAGATTAGCTAAGTAAAATAGTCGAATAAAAAAGCCTTACTCTACTGGTATGATCCTGCTAGATAATCTACTTGATTATCCGCAATCAATCAGTAAGTAAGGCTTTTTCATTACTTAATCCCTTCTCAGCATTTTAAATTCTAAAAATAAATCATTATATTTTCCAAGATACTCAAAGCCAATATTTTCATAGACTTCAAGATTTTTCATCATTTCATCTGTTGGATAAAATTGTACATCATTTACGGTTTCTTCTGGCAATAGTGCCATAGCATCTTGATTAGGTGTGCTGTATCCAATGTAGTCTGCATTTTGTGCAGCCACTTCTGGATCTAGCATAAAATTGATAAAAGCATATGCAGCTTCTTTATTTTGAGCTGTTTTAGGAATAACCATATTATCAAACCATAGGTTGGACCCTTCTTCAGGGAGTATATAATGCAGAGATTCATTTTCCCACATCATATCTGCAGCTTCCCCGGAGAATGTAACCGCAATGGATGCTTCTTCTTGGATCATATACATCTTGATTTCATCAGCTACTAGTGCTTTGACATTTGGTGCCAAACCTTTCAACAATTCAAATGCTTCAGTCAGTTCTTCATCATTTTTTGAGTTTAAAGAGTACCCTTTTGTCTGTAGTCCAATTCCGATAATCTCTCTTGCTCCATCAATTAGCATAATATCTTCTCTATACTTAGACTTCCAGAGATCACTCCACGACTTTATTTCTTCCCCGTCAATCATTTTATCATTATAGACAATTCCTAAAGTTCCCCAAAAATAAGGAATAGAATATTGGTTATCTGGGTCAAAAGCTAAGTCTAAAAAGGCTGGATCAATATGCTCTAATCCCTCTATCTTTGAATGATCCAGTGGAAGAACTAACTCTTCTTGTATCATTCGATCGATCATATACTCACTCGGTATGGCCAAATCATAGGCCGTACCACCTTGCTGTACTTTTGTATACATGGCTTCGTTTGAATCAAAAGTCTCGTAAACTACCCGATACCCAGTTTCTTCTTCAAATTGGTCAAGCAAATCTGGATCGATATAGTCTCCCCAGTTAAAAATATTCAGCGTATCCGAGCTTGCTGAGCCTTCCGAACGATCTACATACAGACTACTAATATACAAAATACTAGTAATACCTAAAATCATTGCAGCTAACTGTATGAGCTTTTTCATTAAGGAGACACCGCCTTTTGATGATTTGTAGGGTCTATATTCGTTAGTTTACGTTTTCTGTTTCGCTGTTGTTGTTGAATAAAATAGTATCCGCTAACCAATCCTAATGCAAGGATAAATAAAATCGTGCTTAGCGCATTAATTTCCAAGCTGATCCCTTGTCTTGCTCTAGAATAAATTTCCACTGATAGTGTAGCAAACCCATTTCCAGTTACAAAGAATGTCACAGCAAAGTCATCTATAGAATAGGTAAACGCCATAAAATATCCTGCTAATATTCCTGGGGTAATACTGGGAATAATGACACTCTTTAATACTTGCCAGTTATTGGCCCCTAAATCTTTTGCTGCGGTAATCATATTCAGATTCATTTCTTGTAATTTTGGTAACACCATGAGAACAACAATAGGAATACTGAATGCAATATGTGAGAACAATACAGAATAGAATCCTAATCGAAATCCTGCCATGGTAAAGAGTAATAAAAAACTAGCACCTATAATTACGTCTGGAGAAACAAGCAGAACATTATTCAATCCTAATAAAGACACTTGCGTTTTTCTCTGTTTAACGAAGAAAATACCGATTGCGCCAAGTGTTCCAATAATTGTAGCTATTAAAGAAGAAAGCAATGCGACTCTAAACGTATCCAAGGCTATTCGAATCAATCGAGTATCATTCGCAAGCGCTCCATAATGTTCGGTTGTAAAGCCCGTAAACTCATTCATCGTTCCAGCTTGATTAAACGAATAATAGATTAAATAGATAATAGGCGTATAAAGCAGAGCGAATATTAAAAACAAATAGGCATTGGACCAACTAAATTTTAATTTTTTCACTGTTTACGAGCCTCCTTTTTTCGTCCAGAGGTCAGCAGCATTATGATAATCATCAATAATATCAATACGATACCAATCGTAGAACCCATTCCCCAGTTCTGTGTGACAAGAAAATGCTGTTCAATAGCTGTTCCCAAAGTAACGACTCGATTTCCACCAATCAATCTTGTTAACATAAATAATGATAGCGACGGAATGAATACAACTTGGATCCCACTTCTTACCCCTGAAAGTGATAAGGGAAAAACAACCGTTTTGAAAGTGTCCCAACTACTCGCTCCTAAATCGCGGCTAGCATGCAGCAAAGTAGAATCGATCTCTTCAATTGCATTGTATATAGGAAGGAGCATAAATGGAATTTCAATATAAGTTGCAACTAACAGGAAACTTGCATTGGTAAAGAGTAATTGCTGCCTACCGATTCCGATCCAGTCAAAAAATCCATTTATACTACCGTCCTGGCTCAATAAACCAATAAACGCATAAGCTTTAAGCAATACATTGATCCATGTAGGTAAAATTAACAAAAGCATCCATAAGTCTTTACGTTTTGTTTGTGTTAAAAAGTAAGCAGTTGGATAACTGATACAAAAGGTGATGAGCGTAATGATAAAAGCGTAAATAAATGATTGTAAGGTCATGATTAAATACGTAGCCGAAGTGAAATACGTTAGAATATTATCAAATGTAAACGCTCCATCTATTCCAATAAACGATTGATATACAAGTAACCCGATTGGAATAAGAACAAATAAACCGATCCAGATAAAATAAGGGAAAAAGAGCACTCTATTTTGCTTAGACGTCATAGTTTAACTCCACTCCCTTTTCGATATCAATAGCGGCTTGTACACTAGTGCCACTATTAATTGCATATTCTGCTAGACGAGTATTGAAAGCTTCTTCTGTTTCTCCTATACGCATAATATGAATATCTCTTGGTTCAAATGCTAGTCCTACTTCATCACCAACTTCTGCTTTACGCGTTGTATGGACCATCCATTCATTTCCTTCTGGATCTTCTCCAATAATTTCGTAATGTACCCCTCTGAATAATTGAGATTGAACTTTCACTTTCAGATTGCCAAGCGCTGGTCTAGTCATCACTAAGTCCTCAGGACGAATCACGATTTCTACTTGTTCTGCAACATGCATACCCCCATCTACACAGTCAAACACTTTTCCAGCAAATTCAACTTTATAATCCTTAACCATTTTTCCAGTTACAATATTGCTCTCTCCAATGAAATCTGCTACATAGTTATTTAAGGGTTCATCATAGATATCAATCGGTGTACCACTTTGAATGATCTCACCTTCTTTCATAACGAAAATCTTGTCACTCATGGCTAAAGCTTCTTCCTGATCATGAGTAACGAAAATAAAAGTAATACCCAATCGCTGTTGCAGTTCTCTTAACTCATACTGCATTTCTGTCCTTAATTTTAAGTCCAGTGCTGATAAAGGCTCATCCAGCAATAGTATTTCGGGCTCATTAACAAGCGCCCTAGCAATCGCAACTCGCTGACGCTGTCCACCAGACATTTCCGAAATCTCTCTTGTTTCAAACCCCGTTAAGCGGACAGATTTTAATGCTTCTATGACTTTTTGTTTAATTTGATTTTTAGGTATTTTTTTAATCTTTAGACCAAACGCAACATTGTCAAACACGTTCATATGAGGAAATAGAGCATAATCTTGAAAAACAGTATTAACTTTCCGTTTATTTGGTGGCAGAATATTGACTTTTTTGCCATCTAGAATAATAGCCCCTGAAGTAGCTTGAGTAAAACCGGCAATCAAATTTAAGATTGTTGACTTTCCACATCCTGACGGACCTAGCAAGGTATAAAATTTACCCTTCTCTAAATCAAAAGAAATATCTTTTAAAATCATGCTATCATCGAATTGTTTGTGAACATTTTGAAACGAAATAATGGTATTTTCCGCCACAGCTTACACTCCCCTTTATCTACTTTTTGTAAAACCTATATAATTATATCTTTACGTAGAATAAAATCAATTGCTATTGTAGATTATATTTTACAATTCAACAGTCGCCCATTCACAATTCAATGCTATTTTCTCCATTAAACGGCTTAATAATGCGCGATCAATTGAAGGCTATAAAAAACGATCGCTCAAGTAGAACGATCGCTTTACGGTTCATTTATTATTACACGCTTGTACAGAATACTGAAGCTAATTTTAAAAAAAACTGATATTTCCTTTAAATAAATCTTTGTAGTTAATTCATTTTAACCCTTCATTAAAACCCAGCATTTTCTAAAATTTTCTCACAAACTTCGTGACTCTGTAAAACCGTTTCTAATGATACTGGATTCTCTCCACTTATTTCTACGGTTTCTAAGAAAGCATCAATCATTGGAGCAAATCCTCTTTTAAGCAGTGTATTTTCCCAATCCCCGTAAGTTTTAATGCCTATACCGAATTCGTCATACTTTGTAAATTCTGTAAGATTTTCCAAGCGCATAGTGGCTGCCGGGCTTTGGACTTCCATCGTTTCAAGTCTCGCTCCTGATTCTGTATTGACTGAAACCATTATATTAGCTGATTCTGACTCCAGCATTACCCATGCCCTTTTTAGTGCATCTTTTGTTCCCACTATTCCTGTATTAATAATTTTGACTGGACCGTCTACCATATGCAATGCTGTATCTATTGGATGAATCATCAAATCATATATACGATATCTTGAGGCTTTTGTCGGTTGATCAGCCTGATTTTTTTGAAAATAGATCATATTTTTATTCTGAATTTCTTTTAATTCTTTAACTCTTGGTGCAAATCTGCGATTGAATCCTGTCATTAGTAAAGTATTTGTCTTTTTAGATAGTTTAATCAGTTCTTTAGTTTCCTCTAGTCGATCACTGATTGGTTTATCCACAAATACTGCAATTCTTTTTTCAAGCATAGCACGAATAATTTCAGCATGGGTAGTCGTAGGAGTGTGAATAAAGACAGCATCTATATCCAAATCCAATAGATCTTCCCAATCTGTATGTAATTGCTCAGCATTTATTCTATATTTTTCTCCTAAAACTTCTAGTTTTTCTTTATTTCTAGTGCTCAAATGCCATTCTACTTCTGGATGTTCTGTCATCATCATGGGTAAATAGGCTTTTTGTGCAATAGTCCCTAATCCAATCACGCCAACTTTCATTTAACTTCCTCCTAATATTTTATAATTCTTTTCTACTTTCTTCTTATATTATATAGAATTTTAAGCGTTTTAATATAATAAAATAATAAAAGCATACCTATCAGACATTTTTATTTTAAAAATAGTCTTCCTTGTATGCGTTTATTTAAAGCTCATCAGCTAGTTGAACGGATTGTTCAGCATTAATTTTCTTCTTGAACTCTGTTGTAGCTTTTTTGATGATATTCTTCGCATGTACAATCTCGGTTTCAGTTGGATCTTCCCCAATAATGCGGACTTCAGTTTCTAATTGAACATCGTCTTTATCTAAAATAACCTCTTTAATATGTTCGATCAATTCAATATAATCTGTTGCTGTTGCCTGATTTACATTTACAATAAAACCTGCATGTTTTGTAGAGATCTGAGCTCCACCCCAAACTAACCCTTGTAACCCTGCTTCTTGAATAAGCTTACCTGTAAAGTAGCCTGTTGGACGTTTAAATACTGACCCGCACGAAGGATATTCAAGAGGTTGTTTTGTTGTACGAAGCATTGTTAATTCATTCATACGCTCGATAATTTTTTCTTGATCCCCTTCATTTAGTAAAAATGTCACATCAATTACGATATCACCTGTCTGCTGAATTTTGCTGTTTCGATAAACAAATTCCATTTCTTCATTTGTTACTTCTTTTAATTCTCCTGTACGAGATAGTACAGTAACTTTTTGAATGACATCTTTAACTTCTCCATCGTAGGCTCCAGCATTCATGAAGACAGCACCACCTACACTCCCGGGAATCCCGCAAGCAAATTCAAGTCCGCTCAAACTGAAACCAGAAGCTTTCTTACTAACATCAATCAAAGCGGCACCAGCTTGTGCAACGATAGTCTTTTCATGTACAGAAATCTGATCCATTTCAGTTAAAATCAGTGTGACTCCACGGATCCCACCGTCTTTAACGATTAAATTACTGGCATTCCCTAAAATGGTCAACGGCCAATTTTTTTCATGAATATAAGTTACGATTTCTGCGATTTCTTCTTTTCTTTTAGGGAATACTAGTGCATCTGCAGGTCCACCAGTTTTTGTATAAGTATAATGTGCTAAGGGTTCATTTATTTTAATAATTGAATCTTTAAATTTTTGTTGGAATATTTTTAAGTCCATGTATCTTTACGTTCCTCTCAATTAATATCCGTTCTAGTCTGGTAGGCAATTTTCTGAAAAACTAAATTATCAGTTTTTTTTATTCTAACATGAATATACCATATGTAATAGTTATAATTCTAATTGTAACTAAACCGTCAACCTTTTCACTCTAAAACATCATCATTCATTAATGAATGTACAACTCTAATCTTTCGTTTTTACATTCCAGATTAAATTAGATATGATTAGAGTAACATATATTGGAGGAATTACTTATGAAATTGATATCTTGGAACGTAAATGGCTTACGTGCAATTGTTCAAAAAGATTTTCTGAATCAATTCAAAGATCTAGATGCTGATTTTTTCTGCTTACAAGAAATCAAACTGCAAGAAGGACAAATCGACTTGGAATTTGATGGATATACTTCCTATTGGAATTATGCAGATAAAAAAGGGTATTCTGGAACAGCTATCTATACTAAATATGATCCAACAAAGGTTATCTATGGAATCGGTATTGATGAACATGATTCAGAAGGTAGAGTAATCACCTTAGAGTATGATGATTACTTCATTGTTACTTGCTATACGCCTAACTCTCAGTCAGAATTGAAGCGTATTGATTATCGTTTACGCTGGGAAAAAGACTTTCAGGCTTATATTCGGTCCCTTGATTCTGTAAAACCGGTAATTTTATGTGGAGATCTAAATGTGGCTCATAAAGATATAGACTTAAAAAATCCTGATAACAATCGCAGCAGTGCTGGATTTTCTGATGAAGAACGTTCTCAGTTTACAGCATTCTTGCAAAGTGGATTTATAGATACTTTCCGCTATTTTTATCCTGACCAGGAAGAGATCTATTCTTGGTGGAATTACCGATTTGGAGCTAGAAAGCGAAATGCAGGATGGCGTATTGATTACTTTATAGTTTCAAAACAGTTAGAAGACAAATTAGTAGATGCTAAGATCCATACTGACTATACCGGTTCAGATCATTGCCCAGTGGAACTACAGATAGACTTATAAAAACAAAAGACTTTCTTGAGAAATTCAATAAAGTCTTTGTGCTTTTATACATATGGATATTCAATAATTTCAGCTTCAGCTTCATCTATCACAACAGACGTAAAGGCATTTGCATTATGGAACATTCTCTTACAATCTTCACTAAGACGAACGATCTTAAACGTTTTACCCGCATCTTCATAACGCTTTGTGATGGAGCTGATCGATTCAACAGCCGAATAATCTGAAACTTTAGCATATTTCAAATCTAGAATAACTTTATCTGGGTCATTATCAACATCGAAAAGTTCTTTGAAATTTAATACAGATCCAAAAAATAATGTACCATTGATTTTATATGTTTTTTCTCCGACATTCGTTTCTTCAACATTAGCATATATAACTTTCCCTTTTTCCCAGGCAAAAATTAAAGCTGAAACAATAACGCCTGCAATAACTGCTGTGGCTAAATCAGCAAAAATTGTAATAACAGATACGACTATCACGACAAGGATATCCTGTGCAGGAACTTTTCCCTTGTATCGTAAACTTTCCCATTTAAAAGTTCCAACTACAACCATAAACATTACTCCAACAAGTCCAGCTAAAGGAATAGCATTAATGAAACCTGAACCAAACATAATGAAAAACATCAACGCAGATGCAGCCACAATTCCAGATAAGCGATGTCTCCCGCCAGACTTAATATTTATGATGGATTGACCGATCATCGCATCTCCTCCCATACCGCCGAAAAACCCATTAACGGTATTAGCAAGTCCTTGTGCAATAATTTCCTTATTCGTTCTTCCTCTTGTATTTGTCATTTCATCAAGCACTTGTAAGGTTAAGACCGCTTCTGTCAGTCCAACTAACCCGCCAATTACAGCATAAGGGGTAATAATACTTAATGTTTCAAGGTTTAAAGGTACTTGTGGACTATGAAACTCTGGTAATCCTCCTACAATTTCCATACCGGCAAAGTCTTGAACATTCTGAAGATGAATACCATATGATCCTAATACAACTGCAATGATCGTCATTACAACGATTGCAACCAAACTTGAAGGAATTGCTTTGGTGAATTTAGGAATAAAGTGAATCATCAGCATTGTAAATCCTACAAAAGCAATCATGAGTATCAGATCAAGCCCTGACATCCAAACTGATTCTGTTACAGATACACCATTCACTTCCATTACTTGATTGACTTTAAATTGGTCCAATTGAGCTATAAAAATTACAATCGATAATCCATTTAAAAATCCTAGCATAACTGGATATGGAATGATTCTTGCATATTTACCTAATTTTAAAAGTCCTATACTGACTTGAATAACACCCACTAACAATACCGTTGCAAATAGATATTCCAGCCCATGTGTTGCAACTAATGATGCAAATACAACTGCCATTGCTGCTGTAGAAGAACTGATCATTCCAGGTCTTCCGGTAAAGATTGCCGCAACCAATCCAATGATAAAAGCAGTATGCAAACTAAGTATGGGACTGACCCCTGCTACAAATGCAAAAGCGATTGATTCTGGAATCAGAGCCAAAGCAACGGTTAGTCCTGATAATACATCATTTTTAGCTGCTGACTTATTATCTTTTAAAAATTGCAGTAGTCGAAACTTATTCCTCTTCGACAAATTATTATTTTCCATTCTATTCTCTCCTTTTTCAGCTATTCTATCCAAGTAGCCGCAATTAAATATGTTAACACATAAATTATTTAAAACAATAAAAAAATCACTTATAAGTGAATAAGTTAATTGTTAAGTGTTTTCATTATGAGAGTTCTCTTTTTTTCACCCGTTATTCATGCTATCATGTCTCTAGTATGTAAAAACTCAATCGAGGTGCTTTTATGGAAATCGGACCCAGAATCAAAGAACTTAGAGTAGCTTCAAATATGACGGCTAAAGAATTAGCGCATAAAATCGACATCTCTCCTTCATTCATTTCAGCAATCGAACATAACTCTACTAAACTATCTTTAAAGACTCTAGAACATCTTTGTGAAGCATTAGATGTCAGTTTATCAGAATTTTTCAATGATGAAGTCAGCCCCATCGAGAAGAAATTAATTTCTTTAATTCAATCTTTACCAGAAGAGAAACAGTATGATCTATTGAAATTTTTAGATGGCTTAGTGATAAAAAAATAAATTTGTTTCATTTTAAAATATGTGTAACTTAAATACCTTGCTTTTAAACTTATACTTTTATATAATGAGTTCGACAATAAAATATGCTTACGGGAGTAACTTGCAGTGCAAACTGTTACAGTGCCACCAACCGTAGATATTTCATATCTGCTGGTGCTGTATTAAATAGTGAGACGTATGCGGAGAATTTCTAACTCCGCATACGTCTTTTTCTATCTATTAGAGACCCTGAAACATAAGAGAAAGGATTAAATGAATGAATTTTTATCAGCAATCCCCCGAAGATGTCTTATCTTCTTTAAACACGACCGACAAAGGTTTAACATCTGAAGAGGTCAAGAAGAAACAAGAGGAACATGGCTATAACGAATTAGAACAAAAAGATCGTCAATCCTTATTTTCTTTATTTATTGACAGCTTCAAAGATCCTATGGTTATCGTTTTACTGATTGTTGCCATTATACAAATCGTTTTAGGAGAGACAATCGAATCTATTATTATTCTTACGGTTCTGATTATCAATTCTATTTTAAGTGTCGTTCAAACTCGAAAAGCAGAGGATTCTTTAGCTTCACTGAGAGACATGGCAGCACCTTCAGCTACAGTGGTTCGTAACAATAGCACACAGAGTGTTCCTTCTAAGGAGATCGTAGTAGGTGATATCGTAATATTAGAGGCCGGAAACAATATTCCAGCTGACGGTCGTCTACTAGAAGCTGAATCCTTACAAGTTGAAGAAGGTGCTTTAACTGGTGAGTCTGTTCCTTCTGATAAAGAAGCGACTATACTTCAGGAAGAAACTGCTTTAGCTGATCGAAAAAATATGGTTTACAGTGGAACACTTGTAACTTATGGGCGTGCTCGTTACGTCGTTACTGGCATTGGTAAAGAGACCGAAATGGGAAAAGTTGCTGAACTAATACAAAACGTTTCTGCTAAGCAAACCCCACTCCAACGTAAGTTAGAATCCTTTAGCAAAAAGTTAGGATTTGTAATTCTCGGTTTATCCGTATTGATTTTTGCAATCCAAGCATTCAGGATTTTTTCTGGCAATGGTCCTCAAGATCTTCAAATTGAGTTGCTCAATGCTTTCATGTTTGCTATTGCTGTAGCTGTTGCCGCTATTCCAGAAGCATTACAATCTATCGTAACCATTGTATTATCTGTCGGAACTAACAAAATGGCTAAAAAACATGCCATTATACGTAAACTTCCTGCGGTAGAAACATTGGGATCAACAGGAGTCATTTGTACAGATAAAACGGGTACATTAACTCAGAATAAAATGACTGTGGTGGAAGCCTACCTTCCCAAACACGAACAGGAACTCTATTCATCTGAGCCAGCTGCTTGGTCTATTGGTGAAAATAGATTAAATCAGATTGCTGTCCTAGCTAATGACTCTTCTTTAAATGAAGAAGGTGAAGCAAGTGGTGATCCAACTGAAGTTGCTCTAATTAATTACAGTAATAAAATTGGACTGCCATTTTCTGATTTACGTAATAAATTTCCTAGAATTGAAGAACTTCCTTTTGATTCCAGCCGTAAATTGATGTCTACTTTACATGAAATTGATGGTGAGAAGCTTTTACTAACTAAAGGTGGCCCGGATGTCTTATTCAAACGCTGCTCAAAAATCTTAATCAATGGCGAAGTTGTAGAAATGACAGACGAGTATTCCAAAATACTTTATGAAAAAAATGAAGAGTATTCTAATCAAGCTTACCGCGTATTAGCGTTTGCCTATAAACCATTATCTAAAGAAACGTTAGATTTAGAAGATGAAAATGATCTTATTTTCGTAGGGCTGCTAGCTATGATTGATCCACCAAGAGAAGAAGTTGCTCAGGCAATTAAAGAAGCCGCAGAAGCTGGTATTCGTACAGTTATGATTACTGGTGACCACAAAACAACGGCTCGTGCCATTGCGCTTAATTTGAACTTATTCAAAGAGGATGATATTGCTCTAACTGGGCAAGAACTAGATGCTTTATCTGAAGAAGAGCTAATGGAAAAGTTAGAACATATTAGTGTCTATGCACGGGTTACACCAGAAAATAAAATCAGAATTGTTCAAGCTTGGCAAAACAAAGATCAAATTACTGCAATGACAGGAGATGGGGTAAATGATGCTCCTGCCCTTAAACAAGCAGACATCGGAATTGCAATGGGAAGCGGAACAGATGTGTCAAAAGATGCTTCTGCTATGATTTTGACAGATGATAACTTCGTTTCTATCGTTAGTGCTGTTGCTGTTGGTCGAAATGTTTTCAGTAATATCAAAAAAGCCATTGCTTACCTGTTCTCTGGTAACTTAGGGGCTGTTGTTGCGATCATTGCCGCTTTACTCATGAATTGGATCAACCCATTCACAGCTTTGCAATTATTGTTTATCAACTTGGTGAACGACTCCATTCCAGCTATTGCTTTAGGAATGGAAAAAGAAGAACCACATATTATGAAACAAAACCCAAGAGATCCTAACGAAGGGATTTTTACTGGTCAGACCTTACAGTCGGTTATCCTAAGAGGATTTACCATTGGTATTGCAGTTATCATATCTCAAGCTCTTGGAATTTACTATTTTGGTTCACCTGAAATCAGTGTTGCCATGGCCTTTACAACATTGATTTTATCAAGAACTTTACAAGTATTCCCAGCTCGTTCGAATACTCAGACTTCATTCCAAGCAGGGTTCTTCTCAAATAAATATGTAGTGGGCGCTTTTGCAGTCTGTATGACCCTTTACGGGATCACCATGCTGCCGGTTGTTCGTCCAATCTTTAATATACCAAATGCTTTTGGACTAACAGAATGGTCAATCGCTGCCGGTCTTGCATTAGCAACTACGATTATTCTAGAATTAAAAAAACTTGTCTTTCCATCAAAATTAGCTGATTAATTCTAACTATTAGCTACTACAGTTACTTTTAATAGCTATTGGAGAAATCACATTCTGATTTCTTCAATAGCTTTTTTTATTATACATCCTAGTAAAATGGACAGTACATGTTAAACTGTTAATAGAGACAATATTATATACATATAAACTCGTTAATAATAGATTACATACCTGGGAGAGAGTATATGAAACATTCTAAAGCATTTTTATTAAGTGTAGCAGTCCCCGCTTCCTTATTCCTTTCAGCTTGTCAACAGGATACCCAAACGATTGATTCCAAGAATCAGACAGACGAGACCCAACAGAAGGAGGAAAAAGACACAGTTGAACGAAAGCTTAATGCGACTGAAGCAGAAGCTATAAGTTCAAAAACATCTGATAATACAAAAAACAAATCAAGTTCGACGTCTCACGATGTAGCAGCTGATTCTAACCAAACTACTAGACTAAAAGATGATTATATGGCAAAACTTGAAGAGGAAAAAGAAAATACAAAAGAACTAAGGGCAAATCCTTCTGACTCTTCTACATATGCTATGAAAGGAATTGAAGGAACCCTTTTCGATACTTGGAACGGACTTTTGAATGAAATTTACGGTATCTTAGAAAATCAGCTTTCTACTGAAGCTATGGAATCCTTAAGAGTGGAACAGCGTGAATGGATTAAATATCGTGATCAAACTTCAAAAGAAGCTTCTTTAAAATACAAAGGGAGTACTCAAGAACAGCTTGAATACGTAGCTGTTGAAAATAACTTAACAATGGATAGATGCTTTGAATTAGTAAAAAAATATATGTAGTATTTTACTTGAAAACAACGAAAAGCCTGAAGATTTTAAAATCTTCAGGCTTTTCACAATTTTTTATACTTTTTCTTTAACGTTTGTTTTCATTAATTCATCAACATACTGAACTGTTTCAGGTTGATTTTCTTCAATATCTCTAATTTTTTCAGCGAATTGTGGAAGGTATTCTTTATGTGCGTAAAGCATTTCATCGAGAACCGTTTTAGCAATTGTTCCGCCTGGAATCAACGGATTGACAGTGAAGGCTTGCAGAGCAGCACCGTAGTTCCCTTCAATCGCAGCTCTAATGACTGTTTCTTCCATTCCTTTCATATTCTGGATGATCCCTCGTGCTCCAGCGTTAGGGAATTCACCCCAGTTGTATGGTTCAAATCCGTGAGCCGTTACAACACCTGATACTTCAACTGCACAGTCATATGGCAAATCAGTAATTGTTCCATTATTCTTAGTTGAAACAACCATCTCAGTATGTTTATCATTTTGGATTGAAGCAATAATTTCACATGCTGCATCACTATAATGAGTTCCGCCACGTTGGGATAGTTCTTCTGGTTTATGATCTAGTTTCGGATCTTTGTATAATTCAAACAAGCGAGCTTCTGTTTCCTTAACAACTTGTGCTCTTGTTTCTCCATTTTTAAATTCTTCAATTGAATGTTCCAACATTTCATCTTCAATATAATAGTAACGATGGTATCCACAAGGTAGCATATGCAAATCTTGAATTTGTTCATAGTGGAATAATGCACTGTGAATATTTTTCAAATGATTGTCATCTTCATTCTGATTCGGTCCATAAATCAAGTCAATCAATTCATCTGTACGCTCTTTCCCCGATTTATCCCAGACTTTATGCCAGTGGAAGTGGTTAATTCCTGCAAACTTGAAGAATAGATCTTCTTTTGGTAATCCTAATTTTTCTGAAGCTGTTTTAACATGACCGATCGGTACATTGCATAATCCGACTGTTTTTTCCCAACCACCTTGTTTAATAGCGGCTTCCGTTACCATACCAGCAGGATTCGTAAAATTGACTAGCCATGCATCCGGACACTGTACTTTCATATCTTCAATAATGTCCAGAATAACTGGAATAGTACGGAATGCTTTGAAAATTCCCCCAGCTCCATTTGTTTCTTGGCCTAAAATCCCGTGAGACAGTGGAATTCTTTCATCTTTCACACGCGCATTCAGCAAACCTACGCGAAATTGAGTTGTAACAAAGTCAGCATCTTTTAAAGCTGTCTTACGGTCTAATGTTAAGGTTACAGTCCAGTCAAGACCTGCCGCTTCTACCATTCGCTTAGCCATAGCCCCAACGATTTCAAGTTTTTCTTTACCATCTTCAATGTCTACCAGAACAATTTCTTTAATTGGAAGTTCTTCTTTACGTAAAATATATCCTTCAATTAATTCGGGTGTGTAACTTGATCCTCCACCAATTGTAACGATTTTTAATCCATCTTTTGCCATTTGAACTTTCCTCCCTAAAATATACAACGTTTTAGAAACGCTTTCAATTATTTACATCTATACTGTATTCTATGTAATGGTTTACATGCAAGCTTCTAAGAAAAATTTATTTATTTTTTCTTTTTACATATAAGACCTTCCTAATGAATAGATAAAAAGAACAAGCACAGTTTAAGTTCTACCAGCTTGTTCTTAATAGTCTTGAGTTATTTATATAGTGAGAATTGTTTAGTTAATTTACGTACAGCTGTTTTAATTTCGACTAATACTTCATCATTATCTTTATTTTCCAAGGTTTCGACTATTAATTCAGCAACTTTTCTACTTGCGGCTTCATCAAATCCTCTTGTAGTAATTGCTGGGGTTCCAATACGAATCCCACTGGTCTTGAATGGACTTAACGTTTCAAATGGTATTGTATTTTTATTAACGGTAATTCCTACTTTATCTAGTAATGTCTCTGCTTGTTTTCCATTCATATCAAAGTTAGTTACTTCTAATAAGAGCAAGTGATTATCTGTTCCACCACTGATTACGCGACCTTTAGACTCATTGAATACTTCAGCCATAGCTTTAGCATTTTTAATAATTTGTTGCGCGTATGTTTTAAATCCAGGTTGTAATGCTTCTTTGAACGCAACTGCCTTTGCGGCAATCACATGTTCAAGTGGGCCACCTTGGATACCTGGGAATATGGCACTGTTCAAGCGTTTAGCATATTCTTCTTTAGCCAAAATCAAGCCGCCTCGTGGACCTCTTAGTGTCTTATGCGTTGTACTTGTTACAACATCGGCATAAGGAACTGGATTTGGGTGTTCTCCAGTAGCCACTAATCCTGCTATATGAGCCATATCGACCATTAAAATTGCCCCTACTTCATCTGCAATTTCTCTGAATTTCTGGAAATTAATTTCTCTAGGATAAGCACTATAGCCTGTAATGATCAATTTCGGTTTGTGCTCCAAAGCCAGTTCACGAACTTGTTCGAAATCAATAGTTTCCGTTTCTTTATCCACACCATATGCCACAACGTTGTATAACTTTCCACTGAAATTCACTTTTGATCCATGGGTCAAGTGCCCACCGTGATTCAAGTCCATCCCCATATAAGTATCTCCAGGTTCTAAGAAAGTCTGGAAAATAGCCATATTTGCTTGAGATCCTGAATGTGGTTGGACATTTGCATATTCAGCACCAAACAACTCTTTTACTCGTTCAATAGCTAAGTTCTCAACGATATCTACAAATTCACATCCACCATAATATCTTTTACCTGGATATCCTTCTGCATACTTATTGGTCAATACGCTTCCTTGTGCCTTCATTACTTCTTCTGATACAAAGTTCTCGGAAGCAATCAGCTCAATATTTTCTTCTTGTCTCTTTTTTTCTTGTTCTATAGCGTCAAATATCTCTTGGTCAAAATTCAATGTACACAACTCCTTCTTGTGATATAAAAAGAGTATAGCATAGGTGAAACGATTCAGACTTATAATCTTGAAAATTTCTCATTGAAAAAACAAAATTATTCGGGTATAGAAATTAGAATTCCTATTTAAAAACAGAACCTTTAGTAGAATATTTTAAATTGTTTAACTATTGAAACCTGTCAAATTCATGGTATACTTTATAGGAATGCACGTTCGTTTAATTAAATATTTGAAAAACCTTAGCCCCTCATTCTAGAAAAGGTAGTGAACTCATGAATTTTACGGCAATTGATTTTGAAACAGCAAACCGACAGACTCACAGTGCTTGCTCCGTAGCCCTTACTATTGTTAGGAACAATCAAATCGTGGATGAATATTATTCCTTAATTAAACCTGATACGTGGTTTGATGCAACAAATATTCGCATACATGGTATTCGAGAACAAGATGTACTGCACTCTCCGTATTTTCCAGAAATTTGGGAAGACATGTCTTCCTACTTCACAGCAGAACAACTCGTGATTGCACATAATATGCCGTTTGATAAAAGAATCCTACAGGGAACCTTGAACTATTATGGTGTTGAACAACCAACTTTCCAAACACTATGTACGGTTCAATCATCAAGAAGATTATTGAAGCAGCTGCCTAATCATAAATTAAATACTGTTGCCGCTCATTATGGGATTCCATTAAATCACCATCATGCACTAGATGACGCCAGAGCTTGTGCTAAAATTTTAATCAATCAGGAAAAAGAATACGGTACAAAAGCATTGAAAAGTTTAGTGAAATATTCATGAAAATACCCCTCAATGAGATTCAGGATAATCTCATTGAGGGGTATTTTAAATCCTCTTTAAATATAATCTTCATACATACTGTGATTGTTTGTCAGCCTATTCTTTTATAGTATAAGAATATGGGGATATAGCTCAGGACTGGTTCTACTTGCGAGTGTGATGCAACCTGGATTTCCGTCTTGCTCATGGCGGGGTTCTACTTGCGAGTTCGATGCAACCTGGATTTTCGTATAGCTCACAAACTCAAGTGGGCTCGAATTACTATAAAATCCTCATTTCAAGGCTAAATCAAATTAATTTCGACATCATACAAACCGGCAAGAATTCTCCATCGTCTCTAACCCCTCTTTGCATGACACCCTCTAGTTCAAACCCATATTTTTCATATAAATGGATCGCCCGTTCATTTCTTTGCTGGACTTTTAATTCAATTCGATTAATTGTCTCTGAATCTTCAGCCCATCTTAGAACTTCCTCAAGCAGTTCTGTACCGATTTTAAATCCCCAGTACTCTTTATCCACTACTATACCCAGTTCTCCTATATGATTGATCTTAGGTTTATCTGATGCATGGATCGATGCCATTCCAATAATTTTATCATCTAATAAGGCAACAATTAGGCAATTATTTGGAGAATCATAGAGTTTAGCAATATAGCGACTTTCTTCCTCTACAGTTAATCCTGATCCTTCTTCTCCCATTGTCATAAATCCCGTTTGCAAAGCTGTTTTTTCTAGACAATTCAGTAAAGCTTTTGCATCTGTTGGAATAGCTTCTCTAATACCAATCTCAATCTTTTCTCTCATCTTCTAACTCCTTCAATACTTTTTCATAAACTTCTCCTACAGCAGACATTGTCAATGTCCGCTGATTAATATCTATTAAAGAGGTATCCATTTGAATCAATAGGTGATTTTGTGGTAATTCCTCTTCCACTACAGATCCCCATTCAACTATACAAATGCCTTCACCATCAAAGTATTCATCCAATCCCATTTCTTCCGCTCCAGTATTTTCCAGACGATATAAATCCATATGATAAAGTGGCAACCGGCCTTGTGTATACTCTCTAATAAGCGTATAAGTGGGGCTCTTAATAATTCTTTCAATTCCAAGGCCTTCAGCAAACCCTTTAGTAAAGGTAGTTTTTCCAGCACCCAATTCCCCTTCCAATAGAATGGTCATACCGGATTTTACAAGCTGAGCCAATCTAGAAGCTAATGCTTTTGTTTCAGCTTCTCCATTTGTTTCAAATACCTTAGTCATACGAATTCTTCCTTTACCTAATTTGAAATTATTTTACCATATCTGTATTTGAAATCCTATTACCTATGCATAACATCACTTATTCCAATATATATTAATCTATTTTATTCATAAACTTTATTTTATACTGTTAAAGTAAAAAAAAAATGAATAATCTTAGTTAAATTCTCAAACCTTATTATTGAAAAATCGAATAGTGAAATAGTAGACCCTTAAACAATTCTTTTAAAGAGGCACTACATCCCAAATACAATATTGTTTTTAAATAATGCTTTTTACTCTATAATTATTTTCTTTGTTAGAAAAAAGGAGGAATTTCAATATATTTCTTCTTATTTTCTCTTCTGCACAGTATCATAAAGTTATTATTATTCTAGAAAGAAGATGACTTATGCCGACATTATTCAATCGAAAGCATGATGGTTTATATTATGCCGAACTCATAAAAAACAAAGAAGCTTCTCCAGAAGAATTAATCACAGAAAGCTTTAAACAAATCGAAAAACATAATCCAACTTTAAACGCTGTAACCTCTACTAGAAAAACGGAGGCCTTGTATGAAGCAAACACTCGCCACTTTGATTCTCTTCCTTTCGGGGGAGTTCCTATACTTTTAAAAGGACTAGGTCAGAACCTAAAAGATGAGCCAGCAACTTCTGGCTCTCGTATCCTCAAAAACGTAAAGGCAAAACATACAGCACATTTTGTGAAGACTTTAGAACTGGCTGGCTTTATTCCGATCGGTCATACTAATGTACCAGAATTTGGATTTACCAATATTACCAATCCCGAATTATATGGTCCAGCTAAAAACCCTTGGAATAACCATTACAGTCCGGGAGGATCAAGCGGAGGAGCTGCTGCAGCCGTTGCCTCTAATATGGTCCCTCTAGCCGGTGCAAGTGATGGCGGAGGATCCATTCGAATCCCAGCTTCTTTTACAGGATTGATTGGCTTAAAACCGACTCGTGGACGAACACCTATAGGGCCGGGAAGTGGAAGAAACTGGCAAGGCGCAGCAATTAGCTTTGCATTGACTAAATCCATTCGTGATACGGCTGCGTTATTAGATGTCCTTCAAGTTGTCCAACCACAAGCTGCTTTTCAAACCCCCTTATTTAATCTCGGTTATCAAAATGTTTTTGCTAACCCATTAAACAGACCTTTAAAAATTGCATTTAATTTAAAGTCTCCTAGTCTCCATTCTATTTCAACAGATGCAATTCAATCTGTAAAACAAGCCGCTTCTTGGTTTGAGTCAAATGGTCATCACGTTGAGGAAGCTAAACCAAATATTGATACAATAAAGCTTATGGAAAGCTATTATGCAATGAACGCTGGAGAAACAGCAGCGCTTTTTGAGAATCTTGAACAAAGTTATAACAGACCGTTTACAATTGATGACATGGAATTATTGACCTGGACATTACTCCAAGCTGGGAAAAAACTACCAGCTGCAGCTTATTCTAACGCGCTTGCCAATTGGGATCATGCAGCTGAAGAGTATCATGCTTTCCACCAAGAGTATGACTTATTATTAGAACCTGCCACAGCAGACACCGCACCCGATTTAAACCGTAAATATTGGTCTAATAATCTTAAAGATAAAATGCGCCATACACAAGATTATACATCGAACGAAGCGCAAAACATTATCTGGGATATGTTCTCAAAAAGTTGGGATATTACGCCTTTCTCCCAACATGCCAATTTAACTGGACAACCTGCCATCAGCTTACCTACTTATTTGACTGAACAAGGATTACCCCTTGGTATACAGCTTACAGCACCTAAAGGACAAGAAGACCTTTTACTACAAATTGGTTATCAGATGGAACAAGACAACTTATTTATTTAGAATCCCTCGCTAAAAAAAGAACATTTCAAGGACTTATACCCTTGAAATGTTCTTTCTTATTACTTATTTATTTCTACTTTTTGTCTTCTAAGGCTGCATGTCCCATATATGCCTGTAGCATCCAAATCGTTTTATCTACTTCTGTTTTTTGGGAAATCAACATATCGTTTGATACACCATCATGTTCTTCGTCTGTTAATTTTATGCCACTTGAAAGCTCATCTCTCAATATTTCAAAGTCGGCAATTACACTATGAATCATTTCTTTTTCAGATAAGTTTTTATCATCAATAGATTCTTTAATCAATGAATGATCTATAAATTCTTTTAAGGTTGAATAAGGCTCTCCACCAATAGAAAGAAGTCTTTCTGCCATATCATCCATTTGAACAGTTAAATCATCATATAGTTCTTCTAGTTTAGGATGCAATGAGAAAAAATTTGGACCCTTAATATACCAATGAGCTTGATGAAGCTTCACATAAAACAATCCTTGAGTAGCGACTAATGTATTGAGATATTCTTTTACTTTTTCATTTGCCATTGTACTTCCTCCTATAAATATATTCTATTATTACTATATGCTTTATTAATCACAAAGTCTAATATTTTGTCTTCCTTCGACAGCTCAATCATTATTCGATATAATGTAAAGGATCAAAGAGATCACTTGGTCTTTTCTAACCCTTAAACTGTCTTTGTGGAGGAATTCTAAATGATACAAGTACGACAAATCGTTACTGGAACAATTGAAGAAAATTGTTATATCGTATATAAAGATACTATCGCACTCATTATCGACCCTGGCGATGAAACAAGTAAAATAAAAAATGAAATTGAAGAGTTAGGTGTACGGCCAATCGCTATCTTGTTAACACATGCACATTTTGATCATATCGGTTCTCTTGAGGATATTCGTGTCGACTATGATGTACCCGTGTATATTAGTCCTAAAGAAAAAGACTGGCTAGGGGATCCCGTTAAAAACTTATCTTTTAGCAATCCCTTTAGTGTAACTGCAAATCCTGCTGAAGAATTTTTTACCCCAAGTGAAAAATTGACGATCAACGGATTTACTTTTGAAGTTGTCCCTACTCCGGGGCATTCTCCAGGTGGTGTGAGCTTTATTTTTCATGATGATAGATTTGTTATCTCAGGAGATGCCTTATTCAAAGGGAGCGTGGGTAGAACAGACCTTCCCGGAAGTCAGCCTGAGATTTTACTGGATGGTATAAGAGAACACTTATTTTCTTTACCTGATGATTACGCCGTTTACCCTGGTCACGGGCGAGATACGACGATTGGTTATGAGAAACATACAAATCCTTATTTTAAATGATTGTGAGTGAGTAAATTGAAACACATTTTAATATTGCATACTGGCGGAACAATATCTATGAGTACAGATCAAAGTACTGGCGTTGTTAAACCTAGTTCAGAACACCCTTTAAATGAATATAGTTATATGTTCGATAAAGAAGTTCGTTTAACTGAAGAAGACATACTACAGCTTCCTTCTCCTCATATGACCCCAGAACATATGCTGATCGTAAAAAATCGAATTGATGAAGCCATTCAGTCGAAAGAAATTGATGGGGTTGTCATTACTCATGGTACTGATACGTTGGAAGAAACGGCTTATTTTTTAGATTTAACTGTTGCATCAGTGATTCCCATCGTATTAACAGGGGCAATGAGACCAACTAATGAAATTGGTTCTGATGGTGTTAGAAATCTTCAGAGTGCAGTTTGGACAGCTATGTCAGATGCTGCTGCTGAAAAGGGCGTATTAGTGGTAATGAATGAAGAAATTCATGCTGCTAGATATGTGACGAAAACCCATACCACTAATGTTGCTACTTTTAGAACGCCCACTTTTGGACCGATTGGAATTGTTTCAAAAAAAGAGGTCATGTTCTTCCAAAAACTGATTAAAACAGAATATTTCCCGATTAAAAAAGCTTCGAAAACTGTCCCGCTTTTAAAAGCATACGCTGGAATGGATGGCTCCTTTCTTAAAGCTTTAGCTCAGACTTCTATTGATGGTTTAGTCATTGAAGCTCTAGGTGCAGGAAATCTTCCTCCTGCTACTTTAAAGGGTATCCAGTCGCTCTTAGATAAGAAGATCCCTATCGTTTTAACTTCTCGTGCTTTTAATGGTATTGCACAAGATATTTATGATTATGAAGGTGGCGGGAAACAATTGAAAAATGCTGGAGTAATTTTTGCTCCTGGTTTGAGCGGACCAAAAGCACGATTAAAGTTGCTTATTGTATTAGAAAAGTCCTCTAGCTATGATTATATAACAGAAGTTTTCGAAATTATGTAACCATGTAAAAATCCCCACAGCAATCAGGTTTGCTACTCTGATTGCTGTGGGGTGCTTTTATTGTGTAGTCTTTAAATCCCATTTACGAACTTGAAACATTGATTTACCTTCAAATCGAATTTCTCTTAGATTACTAGTAGGATACATTCGACTTGTCATAACAAACTCTCCATCATTAATGAATATTTCCAGAGAAGATGAGTCAACAAATAATTGGATACTAGTCAAAGTGGATAATTCGATAGACCTGGTTTTCCTTCCGTATCCTGATTCTCCTAACTCAAGTGTGAATAAATCCCCATCAAAACTAACCTTTACATCCTGAGATAAGAAAATTTCCAGAGGTTCAGTCGGTTGTTTTATCTCAACGATCATTTCGTAGGCATCACTTGTTTCTGATACAGTATAATTCTTTTCTTTTAAATCAACATTTTGTGTCCATTCATTTTTTCTAAGAATACGATATTCTTCCAATGGCCTTTGTTTCAACTTGCCATTTTCGATATTTAATTCTCTTGGCATCGTCATAGCATGTTGCCATCCTCTTTCAATTGTCGGATTTGAATATTCAGGTTCAATATCCGGCAATCCCATCCATCCCCATAAAATTCTACGACCCTGTTCATCTTCAAATGTTTGAGGAGCATAAAAGTCAAATCCTCTATCTAATTCTTCAAAATCTTTACTCGGTAAAAATTTCAATGTGGTCCAATCTGTTTTACCCATTAAAAATCCGGATTGATAGACATTTTCAAACTTATAACCTTCTTTTAAGAGTCCTTGAGGAGACATCAAGAGAATATCTTGTCCGTCCAATATGAAAAAGTCCGGACACTCCCACATATACCCTAAGCCTGACTGATCTTCTAATAAATTTCCTTTATAGTTCCATTCATTTAAATTTTTTGATTCATATAATAAAATGGCACCTTTATCCTCGTTGGTACGTCCACCTAATACCATATAATACAAGTCATCTTTCATAATGATCTTGGGATCTCTGATATGTTGTGTAAATCCTTCAGGATATTCTTTTGCATCAATTGCAACTTCTCGGGTATCAATTGAAAACCCGTCTCTACTCGTCATGTGGACCGTGTTCTGTTCTCTGCCACTCGATATATAATCATATTGCTTTCCGGAAAGTTTAACATTTCCAGTATAAAAGAAATGAATAACACCTGACTCTTCAAAAGCACTTCCAGAATAGACTCCATGACAGTCAAATTTTTGATCAGGATAGAGGAAAATCTCCTCTTCTTTAAAATGTACTAGATCCTTCGAAGTTTTATGCCCCCAATATTTTAATCCACCAGAAGCATCTAAAGGCGAATATTGATAATATAAATGGTATATCCCGTCCTTTTGGTGGACACCGTTGGGATCATTTAACCATCCTGTTGGTGCTTGTTGGTGGTATTTTAGTCTCCATGGGTCTGCTTCCACTTGTTTTAGTAATTCTTTTTGTCTAGCTAGGATTCCATTCTGTAAATCTTTTTTTAATAACGACATTGTCTCATTCCTTTTTTTAAACATAAATTCACTGAATTATTTAGGCATTCAATTCAGCCTTGATTGCACGACTTTGAATTTTCACAAAAACAAATCCAATTACAAACGTTACAGCAGTAACTAAAATATATTGGAATAGCGCAGTCATATTTCCTGTGTATAATAGCATACCTGGAATAAAAGTTATCCCCATACCTGTAGCTGCAAGTCCAATGATATAAGTCAATAATCCACCGATAGCTCCTGCTGCTATCCCAGATCCAAATACTCTCATCGCTCTTAAGTTTACCCCAAAAAGCAATGGCTCAGTAATTCCAAATAATGTAGAAGCACTCGCACTTAATGCATTGGCACGTTTTACTTTATCTCTCATTAATAGTGCTGCACTCACTGCTGCACCAAATTGTCCAGCCATACTTACTGTAGTTAAAGTTTGAATGACATTTCTACCAGTATCGTTTAACAAACTAATCTCAATGATTCCAATAGAATGGTGTAATCCTGTAATTGTAATAACTTGCTGTAACCCTCCAAATAAAATGTATCCAATTCCTAATGGTGCTTCTAATAGATAGACAATTCCATTGATAACTCCAGACTCGGCAAATTGTAGAATCGGCCCCAATAAGAATAGCATGGTTGAAATCGTAATAACAATAGTAAGGAATGGTGTAACAATCAGATCCATCATTTGCGGCACAAAGCTTCTCAACCATCTTTCAAGCTTGGAGATCATCCAACCAACTATAATAGCTGGTATAACAGATCCTTGATATCCAACGATGTCTATACCAAATATCGTAAGCGGTTGAATATCCCCACTAGATACTGCATAAGCATTGGGGATCTGAGGAGCAACCATCATTAGCCCAACCACTATACCCAAAAGTGGATTTCCTCCGAATTTCTTAGTTGCGCTATAAGCAATTAAAACCGGTAAAAAAGCAAAAGCAGTATCTGTCAGCATCTCAAAGAGTGAAAGGACATCACCAGTCATATTAACGCCTAATTCAATAACTAATCCTCTAATTCCCATTAACAGACCAGTTGTTACAAGAGCAGGAATCAAAGGAACTAAAATATCCGCTAATGTTCTAACAACTTTCTGTACCGGACTCAAGTTTTGATACACATCATCTTTAAAATTACCTGAAGAGTCGCTTGAATTGCCGTCTCCTATTTTTTGTTCCATTTCGCTATATACGGCATTCACTTTTCCAGTTCCGAATATAAATTGATGTTGTCCAGTATTGAAAAAATATCCTTTACTTTCTGGAACTTCATCTACCCGTTCTTTATCTAATTTACTATCGTCTTTTAAAATAATACGAAGTCTCGTTGCGCAATGTTCAAAGTTTTTAATATTTTCTTTTCCACCGACGACCTCTAATATAGTATCAATCGTTTTATCGTATTTCATAAGTTAATCAAACTCCTTTTCTATATTTTTAGCAACCGGTTCCATTATAAAATAAAAAAATTTGCTTTAAGAAGAACCGGTTCCTTTAAAGTGCTTTCATTTTATCAGGAACCGGTTCTGTTTGCAACCCCTCCCATAAAAAAACAATATTTTTTAGCTTTTTCTTTTTCACCTTTTAATTGTAGAGTTTTTGACTATTAACTCATTCGGAAGCAACGTTTCATATGGAATATCAATACCATTCACTAATTTTGTTAAATTCTCAACAGCTTGAATCCCCATCTCTTTATAAGGGTAACTCATGGTAGTAATAGTGGGTTGAACATAATCTGTTTCTTCGTATCCACCAAAACCACTGATGGAAAATTTTTCTGGAACAGAATATTTTAATTCAACTGCTGCTTTCAATACAGCTATTGCAATATTGTCCGTTGCACAAACTACGTATGAAGCTTTGGAATTTGGAAGAGCATCAATAGCGTCTTGATAAGCAATTTTTTTAGAAAAACTTGTCTCAATAATCTTAACGGTAGTATCCGTGGTATCTTTAAGGCTCTCTAAGAACCCGTTTTTTCTTTCTAGCCCAACAGCCTTATCTTGTTCAGAAACCCCAAAGAAAAGAAAGTCTCGATGCCCTAACTCAATTGCATATTGACCAATTTTATACCCTGCTTCATAATCTGAATAAGCCATCGAATGTATTGCTTCTGCTTTTTGTCCAAGTACTAGAAAAGGAATATTTGCGTCATTAATTAATTTTCTATGACTTTCTGTAATTTCTCGTGCCAGTAAAATAATTCCTTCGACTTTTTGATTGATCAAAGTTTGGATATTTCCAAGTTCTCTTTCCCTATCTTGATTCGAATTTGTAATAATCAAATCATACTCGCTTTCCCGGGCTTTTTGATCAATTCCACTTAACACCTCGTTAGTAGAAGCTGAATTTAATCGCGGAATAATCACACCAATCATATTCGTTTTTGTAGCTTTCAAACTTCTAGCAAATGTATTGGGTGTATAACCAGTCTCTTTAACAATCTTATCAAGTTTTTCCCTTGTAGCAAGACTAACTGATCCATTATTCAAGTATCTAGATACTGTACTTTTGGCAACCCCTGCTTGCCGAGCAATATCATTGATGGTAACCACTATTATTTCCTACTTTCTCTCACTGTTCTATATTTTCCCATTTAAAGCTCGCACTGCAATTCGTCAAACCTTGTGTTCTAATTTTATGAGCAGATATACTAGATTCTTTGTTCTCTGTTATACTTACATAACTTTCAATCATTTGCCCCTCATAAACTTCTTTATCGAATTTTACGTTTGCATAAATTAACTTATGTTTCTTTAAGAACTCTCCCCCCAATGTATTCAACGTCCAATCAAGATACTTAGAATTATTTACATGCTGATTTGTATCAATATCAAAGTAACGAACGTAAAATGGTTGGAAATAAGCTTTTTCTTCATCAATGTCTAATGGTTTAGGTGTTCTTTTTACCCTTTTATTGAATATAGCTTTATAAGGTGTAACAATTTCTTCCGGTAGTCTTGCCATTTTTCTTTTAGTAAAATCAAATAATGCAAAAGTGGAGTGAATCGTAATGAGTACATTCCCTTGTAAATCCCGAATGATAAAATCACGGTAACAGAACAATTTATTATATTCAGTAGCATACGTCTCAATTTCAATTGTCTCTTTGTTTCTGGGAAAGCGATCAATTTCGAATTCATACTGTAATATGATCCAAGAATATCCTTTTTCCTGCATAATCTCTTCGCCTAGTCCTAACGCTTCTGACTGTTCACCAGAGACTTCCAATGTTAAGTTCACCAGCATGGGTAAGGTCAGTGTATGTGTGCGGTCACACATGTAGTAACTAATATCTTTTGTATTTCTATATTTTTTCACTGTCATTTTTTTCCCTACTTTCATTTCAATCTCCACTTGTAATTTTATCACATATTCAGTAACTCCAGATATTAAATTATAAGTTTTGACTATTCATCGTTATTAAATAAGAAATTCATGAGATTGTTATCGCTTACTATTTAAAAATATAACCAATTTTATGATAATTGTTGAAGCTTTTTCATCGTTTGTATTAAAATTAGCAAAGCACTTTATATCTATAGTAAATAGTTTATTCAATAAACTTTGTAATTTGTAAGATGTAAGGTTCGAAATTATTAAGGAGGATTTATTTATGAGTGATTCTGAAAAGAACACAAATAAAGGGTTATTAGGGATGATTGAACGAGTGGGTAATAAACTTCCCCATCCTGTTATTATTTTCATTATTTTTGCAATTGGTATTATTTTTATATCTGAAATTTCAGTTCGTTTAGGGCTAAGCGCTCCTATGACTAATCCTGAAACAGGAGAAAAGGGGGTTATTGAAGCTGTATCCTTGATGAACAGCGAAGGAATTGCTCATATATTCAACAGTGCTGTTTCAAATTTCACTGGGTTTGCTCCTTTAGGAACAGTTCTAGTGGCTATGCTAGGTGTTGGGGTAGCGGAGTGGACAGGCTTGATTTCTTCTTCTTTAAAGAAACTATTAAGTAATGTACCAGCATGGTTATTGACTGCTATGGTAGTATTTGCTGGTATTATCTCTAATATTGCATCAGATGCTGGGTATGTAGTAGTCGTTCCGCTTGGCGCTATTATGTTTGCTGCTGCGGGTCGCCATCCGATTGCGGGCTTAGCTGCTGCTTTTGCTGGAGTCTCTGCTGGATTTTCTGCAAATCTGATTTTTGGTCCTACTGATGCTCTATTAGCTGGAATCACAAACGATGCTTTAAGTTCTGCAAATATCGGATATGAAGTAGAAACTACAGGTAACTGGTACTTTATATTTGTCTCCACTTTTGTATTGACGGGTGTAGGAGCTTTCGTCACTGAAAGATTTGTAGAACCTAGATTAGGGACTTATGATGGGGACTACAAGCCTACTCAAGATCCTTTGAAGTCTACTGAAAATAAAGGATTATTATATGCTTTACTTACTTTGATTGCCTTTTTAATTATTATGGGCTTATTAATGATTCCCCAAAATGCGCCGCTTCGAGCACTTGATGAGACTACTGGTCAAATGACCTTAAGCAATTTCTTGTCTAGTGGTTTACTATTTATGATTTTCTTACTTTTTGCTCTTCCCGGTTTAGCATACGGTATAACAACTGGCAAGATTAAATCTTCTCATGATTTTGTACAAGGTATGTCTGAATCAATGAGTTCAATGGGTGGATATCTAGTATTAGCATTTTTTGCCGCTCAATTCATTGACTATTTTGCTTATACGAATTTAGGTTCTATTCTTGCAAGTAATGGGGCCACTTTATTAGAAAATATAGGATTTATCGGTCTACCTTTAATTTTAGCTTTTATTCTATTCACTTCCTTTATCAATCTATTCATGGGTTCTGCGAGTGCTAAGTGGGCTATCATGGCTCCAATATTTGCACCAATGATGTATAACCTTAATATTGCTCCGGAAATGACTTTAATGGCTTATCGTATTGCTGATTCTTCTTCTAATGTAGTTTCTCCTTTAATGAGTTATTTTGCTATGATATTAGTATTTGCGCAAAGATATGATAAAAAAAGCGGACTTGGGACGATTATTTCCACTATGATTTACTATACAGTTGCTTTCCTTATAGCATGGTCAGTCTTATTGATCATCTGGTATTCATTCGGATTGCCGTTAGGACCTGGAGCTCCCGCCACATTATAATATATATAAACAAAAACTCACTACGACCGATAAAAGTCTGTAGTGAGTTTTTTAACTCTTGTTTAATTTAACTGATCTCAAATGATAAATAAGACCGAATATTTGCAAACTCAATATTGGCATCAAAGCTACTAATGCAATCATTCCAAAGCCATCTATTAAAATATCAGCTGATGGTGTCCCTTGTGCTGCACCTTGAATAAAAGCCAGTATGAAAGTAGCGGTCATAGGACCAGAAGCTACTCCTCCTGCATCAAAAGCCATTCCTACAAACACTCTTGGTACAACAAAACTCAATCCAATGGCCAGTAGATACCCTGGAAGTAAAAAGTGCCATAATTCTAAACCTTCAATAACTATTCTCATGGTTGAGAACAAAATTGCTGATCCAACTCCGATAGACAATGTTGATAAGATCGCTGCCGGTTTAATTGATCCAGATGTTACATCGCCGATTTGCTTTGTCAGAACACTTACCGCAGGTTCAGCTAAAATGCTAACGAACCCTAGTGAAAATCCAACAATAAACAACATAATAATTGAATTTTGTTCAGCCAATGCAAATCCTATCAAACTACCCACATTCATAAATCCAGCATTAACGCCTGCTAAAAACACAATTAGTCCTAAAAATACATATCCTAATCCTTTCCAGATACGTTTTAGCTGTCTTCGAGGAAGTTTCAACTTAAATTTCTGGAAAAGACTAAAAATAATGACTATAGGAGCAATTGCAATAAACACATCAAGCGTTTGACTAATTAGCTCTCTACCAAAATCAGCAAAAAATCCACTTCCACTTCCTACGCTGATCTCTAACGATCCTGTTAACTCCCCCATTGGCGAGAAAATATTAACGATCATAACGGATAAAATCGCCCCTGTAGAAGCAATTGCAACCAGGCCAAAGCTATCCTCTTCTGAGGTTTTACTATTTTTCTTAAGCCCTGCAATACCAGTTGATAAAGCTAATAAAAATGGAACGGTTACCGACCCTGTCGTAGCACCTGAAGCATCGAAAGCAATTGATAAGAATTCAGACGATGTAAAAAATGAAAGGATAAAAATAATTCCGTATGCTATGGTTAATACGTAAATCAATGAGAGACTATAAACAATCCGTAATAATCCAATAACTACCATAATAGCAATCCCTATTGAAACAACCCCTACGATGAACATACTCGAAACAGCATTTCCGGTGACTGTTCCAATCTGGTTTCCGAGAACAGTTAGACTCGGCTCTGCTGCAGAAATAAAGAAGCCTAAAACCAAACCAGCAATCACAACTACAATTACTTTATTGGAGAATGCAATTCCCTTTCCCATATTAGTTCCGATCGGGGTAATAGCAATATCAATCCCTACTAGAAAAATTGTCATACCGATAATAATGGCAACTGCTCCCATTAAAAATCCAAATAGAGCCGAACTTGGTAACGGTACAACCATAAAATGAATCAGCACGACTAAAATTACTATAGGAAGCACTGCTCTCAGGACTTCAAAAAATCTTTCTTTGAGTGCATTCACTATTAATCACCTTCCTATATTTATTGTATTCCTCGTGTTTCGTTAAGATCAACTACGAATACAATCCCTTTGTTCGGTTCATTAATATCCTGTTCTCGGCTGATTTTTTGTACGATCTGCTCTACTTGACTCTCCTCAGAGATAATCAGGATCATTTCTTTTTCAGGCACAATATCCATATTGAATATCCTCTTAGCTTCTTTAGAACCAGAACCGCGTGCTTGAATGATTGTTCCGCCTTGGGCACCCGCTTCTTGAGCAAGGTCCATCACATCTTCGGCCTCGCCTTTATTGACTATTGCAAATATCCCCTGATACATTCTTTTATACTCCCTTTCTTCAATTTGCTGTGTCTTTTCTTGAATAGAACCAGTATAAATCCCTAGTACTTGGCTCAGTGAGAGACGAAAGCCAATTCCTTTATTCTTGACATGCATTTTCTTTTTAAATGCAATATAATCCAATGCCTCTGTTGCTTGTTTTTCAGGAGCAATTAGTAGAACGACTTCCTTTCTGACTGTATCTAATCCTAATGCTGCTAATACGCCTTTACTTGACGTTCCTTCGCCATAAAAGACCGTCCCGCCTTCTATCCCTTTTTTTCTTGCTAATTCAATTACTCGATCTGCTTCGTTTGGATTTACTATACAAACGACTAATTCCATTGAATGATTCGTTAATTGCTGCATTTTTTTTTGACTCCTTTCACCCATATATCTCATTTAACTAAAAATAACTGATCTATATTACCTATGATACCTAGCCAACTTTTTCCTTCCCACCATCAACAACAAGCGGTCTTGAAAAAAATTCAGTCTGCTAAATAAACTGAATATGTAGTATTGAATTGAGAAGGATAATGAATTTTAACCTATGACTATTTTATCCGAATGGGTTATTCTAGGGTATTTGCTTAGCTGAGTGTGGGGAAATATCTTATCATTAAAAGGTAAGAACTGTATCAAACATATAAAATAAAAAGTGTTACTTAACAAGCTTACCATATTCATAGCGAGTTTCTAAAGTAAAAAGCAGCATAACACCAATAATCTTTTAGGATAGTTGAAATAGTATAAAAATACGAGAATCTTGAACAATACCAAGATTCTCGCATTTAAATGCTATTCTAATTATGATTAGCTCTTTTGTTCAATTCTTTTTTCTTCAAAATTAATTTTTCAAACTGACTTTCCAGTTCCTGAGAAGGTTCAATACTTATTTTTCCTAGAACTGTGGCAATTTCATTTTCAGTTCTCATCAAATCTTCTTCAATTGAGGTCATTTTTTCTGAATGACCCGAAAGCTGATATTCTCGATAAGTTCCTTCAAATAATTTGATTTGCTTATTATCTATGATTAAAAGTCTGTCAGCGATCTGGTTCATAAATCTTCGGTCGTGCGTAACAAAAAGAACGCTTCCTTCGTAAGCTGATAATAAGGTCTCTAACGCCTCAATTGCTTTGATATCAAGAAAATTCGTCGGTTCATCTAATACCAGCGTATTGTAATCCCCTACAATTAATTTTGCCAGAGCTACTTTTACTCGCTCTCCTCCACTTAAAACATGGACGGGTTTATATACCTCTTCTTGCTTAAATAAGAGCTGTGCTAATACAATACGGATCAATGTCTCTGTTTGCACAGATCCTTCAGCAACATTTTCTAGAATGGTTTTTTTCTCTTTTAAATTACTTAAGTTCTGTGCAAAATAGCCTATTTTCATAGCAGGGGTCTTTTCTATTCCTTCTGAGCCATGTATTATGTGCTGAACCAGTGTTGTCTTTCCGCTACCATTCTGTCCAACGATCGCTATTTTTTCTCCACCTTTAATAAAAAAGGTTGTTGGTCTCCATAACGTTTTTTTGGGAACCTGTACACTAAAGTCAGTTACACGCATTATATATTTATTTATAAACTCTCTAGAATTAGGGATTGTCATTTTGATCGTTTCTGGTTCTTCTGGTTTATCTACTTTTTCTAATTGATCAATTCTCATATCAATTGATTTAGCAGTTTTATAAAGTTTTTGTGCTTTTTTCCGAAAGTAGAAATGCTTAGATTCATCTGTTATTTTATCTGCTTTATTTTTCTTTTTCTCTACTGCTTCCAGCAACTGTTTTTCCTTTTTCTTGTAAGCATCAAAAGAAACCTGTTGCTGTCTGCGTTCTTTTTGCTTTTCTTCTTTATACGTTGAATAGTTTCCAGCATATTCTGTAATTCGTTCATGGCTGATTTCCCATATCTGGTTACAAGTTTTATCCAAAAAGTCACGGTCGTGAGATACAATAATATATGCCCCTTGATATGCAAGAATTTCTTTTTCAAGCCAATCTACGTGCTCTATATCTAAATGTGTTGTTGGTTCATCTGCCAATAAAATTCCAGATTTCTCATTTAACACGGAAATAATCGTGCTTGCTGTGACTTCACCGCCGCTTTTTGTTCCTATTGCTTCCTTGATTTGAGGAAGGAGCGATATCGATTTCTGACGGTTTACTGTACCCGATTCTGGTTGGGTATTGCCTTTTATAATATTCAGTAAAGTCGTCTTGCCACTACCATTAGTTCCTACCAAACCAATCCTATCTCCTGGTTCAATTGTTAAATGATCAGCTTCAAATAATGTTCTTTCTCTGACTGAGTGTTTGATCTGATTTAATTCTAGCCACGCCATATTTATCTTGTCCCTTCTTGTATAAGTGTTTAAACAACAGGATTTTAAGACATCATAAAAGCCTCCTATTCTATCTTTTGATAGAACAAGAGGCAAGTAACTTGGCATATTTATACTAAAAAAGCATTAGATCTTTTGGTCGCTCTCTAGCTTTATTATGCGTCACTGCAATCCTGTACTATCTTGTTTAAGGCATCAAAAATAAAAGTTCTGATTCGAACGTTTTTGCCCTTTCACATTCTGATAATAGGATTAGTTACGCATTGGCTTAGAAAACACTCCATTCTTTTAAAGTTGAATTTATAATACCGCAGGAATGAAGGCTTGTCAACAATCATATGGTAATCAATTTAGTCAAAGTGTACAATTCTATACCAATTGTCCTGATTCGGCTTATAACTGTCTAGATCAAATCCTGATAATGCAAATCCTAGGAAGCTAACTGTAATGCCCAATATAATAAACGATAGACTCAATTTGACTAAGAATTTTCTCCCAATTTTCATCTCTTTTCACTCCTTTTGAATAATAATTGATTTTTAAGATGATTGGTCAGATTCTGACTTTTGACGATAACTTTTTTACTGATACTAACCGTAAATAAGGTAGCAAGCATCCCTATCCCAAACAAGAGCAATCCTAATCCGAATTGTGTAATCCCTATGTGAAAGCCATCCATAAGGGCTAATGGACTAAATACCGTACCCACTAGTCCACCAACTAGTCCTGCAAAGCCGATCGTACCTGTTGTAAGAGGGACACACCAGATAACGATATAGATGCTCAATATAATCAAAGCTAAAGCTAATAATAAACTTCCCCATAAAGGAAATCCCAAAATTAACAAAGCCATTAAATAGGGACTGAATTTTTTGGATATTGGTAAGTTGATTTCTAAAGGCGTTCCTTTAATGGATTCTTTGATCTTTTCTGGACTATCTAATCTACTCACCGCTTCTTCTTCACTTAATCCTTCTTCCATTAAGTCTAATATCATTTCATCATAGTAATCCACTAACTCCTTAACTTCATTCGGCTTCATAATATAAGATAATTGATTACTAAGCTCTTTAATAAACTCTATTCTATTTCTACTCATTCTTCTACACTCCTTTTAATATAGTCATGTATTGCTTCTACTTTTTCCCAAGATTCTAAAAAATTCCGAATACTTTCTAGTCCATTCGGCTGTATTTTATAATATTTTCTAAGTCGACCATTATGCTCGTTAGAATAGGTCTTGACCTTCCCTTGCGTTTCTAGCCTTTTCAAAATAGGATACAAAGTAGATTCCGTTATTGGCAAATGAGATGATACGGTTCTAACAATTTCATATCCATATGAGTCACCATAATTCAGGTTTGCTAAAACATAATATTCAATTAATCCTTTTTTTAATTGTGTATCCACACACCCACACCTCCTTATACACAATACTATATATTACATAGTATTAAATAGCAACTATTTCTTCTTTAAATTTATTCACTCTATTTTTCCTTCATTTATGTGATACAATTTATGGACAAAGTTAAACAAGGAGGGATTATGATTCCCAAAACGAAGCGTAGATTACTACAATTATTAGGGTTTATTATTGGGTTACTATTCGGTTTATGGAGACCACAACAAGTACAGCTAATGTTACCGGTACTAGGAATCAGTGTAGGAATTGGTTATTTTCTACTTTCTAAAGTCACTACTAATAAGCACAAAGATTTAAGTGAAATCAGATGGTTTATCCCTATTCAAATGATCATGTATTTCATAATCGGCGGTGCAATCGGCTCTTCTATTTATCTGTATATGGAACTATACTAAAAAAGCTATCTGACTTGGTTCATTTACCTCTGTCAGATAGCCTTTATCTTGTGGTTAATAACTGCACCATTGCTAAAGCACTTATTAGCTGCCAGGGATACAGACTACTTTCGTTATTTATTAAAAGTAAAGAATGGTTAAAATCATTGGTATATAAGTAATCATTGCGCTTGTTGCTTATTAATGAATCTATCAAACATGACCTTACGTTTATTCCATATGTTCCTTTCAATTTACTATACTGATTCATTATCACTCACAAATCTCTGATTTTTCGAAAACTAAAATACAAGTACACCATAACTTATCGAGTTACGATATACTTGCATCTTATTGAACTATTCTATTTCTGACGTTTAGACTGAATGAATCTCAACAGATATCCTAACGTTGTAATAGCTAATCCGATAAATCCTATATATAGAAGAAATCTTCCTAAAGGGTAATTTAAAGCAGCTTCTCTTTGTGCTGCTCGCAACTGCTCATCAGTCGATAAGTTATAATCTTGGGTAGGTATAAAAATAGCCCACAGAATATAGCCAATTGTATAACCAATTATTATACTTAAAACTGAAGTGATTAAGCCTATAATTAACCATTTATCGAAATTGATTTTCCTCGTTTTTACCTTCTTTTTGTATCCTATTATTTGCAGATTTAAGAGCTGTTATCTCATAACATATGAAATATAAATATTGTAAGGTCTATTGTAACCATTCGTTTCCATAGCCTTTGCATAATTTGCGGCAAATCCAGCAAAACCATCATATTTGCCCCACTCAAAGTCATATACATCAGAAATAAAATAAGCAGTCCTAACCCCAGTACTGGTTTTAGTAAATGTAACAGAATACTTTACATTATGCAAAGCATAATAAGCATCACCGGAATTATAAGCATAAGATCCAGACGCTTTAGGTATAATTTAACCTGAGTCCGCATTTTTCTTAACAATTGAAAGTGATTTTCCGTTTAATCCATCATTCATTTGTTAATAAATCTTTTATTCAAAAATATACATGTTACAAAAACAGAAAAAGGAACGATCTGATAAGTTAGATTCATTCTAGACTTATCAGATCGTTCCTTTTTTACTCTCTAATTTAAAATCTATGACAACAAATGTGGATTTACTGCACCATTGCTAAAGCACCCATTGGGTCCCATGGTTCTAATTCAGTAATTGGTTCTTCAAGTGCTTTCAACCATTTCTCATCAACATACTTTTTACTTACAGTGATTTGATAGTTGTATTCTTCAAACCATTTATTACTCATTGAGTAGATCCCTTTATCCCCAGATTTATCTCCCCAGCTATTTTCAACTTTCCACTTGATTGGGTTACCTTCTTCATCTAAGTCTACGCCGACAAAAACCATAGCATGCGTTAATAAACTTTCACCATAGTCTAATCTTTGGGCTTTAGTTAATTCGATGGCTTCTCCTAATGTTGCTTCATAATCGTATGCATGATGATCCATGATTCCTGCTTTACGATCCAGCATCTTACCAACATCACAACCGAACCAGACTGGTTCTCCATCTTTAATAGCAGCAACGGCAGCATCTTTCAAAACATCAATCGGTACATTGATATAAGTAACTGGTTTTGCTTCTTTTACAGTTCCCAAATATTTCACAGTATAAGCTTTGCCATAAGGTTTATCTTCAGTAGGTGCATTTATAAGACTAACTCTATCTTCTAGGTCCCATGCTACATATTCTTTAAAGAAATCTTGTGGAGTGATATCTTTAATCCGGTGGAACTTATCTTCTTTATCCTTATATTCATAAGTGAAAGTTGTGGGAACTTCTCCTAAAGTTTTGACTAAAAGATTGTAAACAAAGTACAAATACTCATCTTTTTGAGCAAGTAATTCTTCTTTTGTTTTGCCTTCTTTATATGCATCACGGAGTTTAGCAGCAAAATCTCTTAATTTTCCAGTGAGTAAACTATTCAACTCACGTGTGTTTGATGAATGATAGGTTTCTGGCATTACTGATTTAGGTACAGCGCCATATTTTTCTAATAACCCAGAAAACATATCCCATTGTCCACCATCTTGGATAGGATCAAATAATAAATGTTGGACTAGACGCGAATTCAATGGTTCTTCAACAGTATCAATAATATTTTCTAAAAAGTAATTAGACTTTTCAAGTTTGTCCCAGAAAAGCGTATAATTTTGAGAAAACTCAAACGTCTTTATATCAAGTTTTTTCATTGTATCTACTCTTGCTGTATTTAATGCAGCAAACATCCAGCAGCGTCCACTAGATTTCTGATTCGTAATGTCTCCTCTATTTGTTTCATCTGAAAAAACAAATGAATGGCGTCTAAACATATTATTGTCAATTGAGGCATCTGCTATACCTACTTTAGCAATCGCTTGTTTAACCGCATGATTGGCTGAATTTGAATCGAATTTCTTTTGGTACGATGTTAAAAGATTTTCATTGATCGTCATCTGAACTTCCCCTTCTTTGTTGAATTAGTACTATCATACCGAAGAGTTTTGGAAATGACAAGGTGTCATATAAAAAATGACTTATTCATTGAAGAATAAGTCATTTTTCTATAATTATTGTGGAGGAAAAATGACTCCACCAATTATTCTATTATCTGATGCTGTATCCCCTGTTTTGCTGTGAATAATAATGGAAGTTCCATTCTCAGTAGCGAGCGTCCCCTCTTCTTTAGGTAGGATGGATACATTCTCCAGTACAAAGGTTTGATCAACAACACCGTTCTCAGAAACTTCTATTTCTGGTGTATCTGAAAATGAAATCTCCTCTCCAGCATCCTCAAAACTTGGTGGCGTCGCCGATCCATTATCATGAAATTGTACCCTTAATTGTCCGGAATTCACCTTTTCAAGATTCAACGTTAATGACAAGCCTTCTTCACCTTCATCTAATATAGCAGTTCCGACAATTTTAGAATTAGTATTATATAGATCCACCTTAAGTACCGCCATCTGAGCATCTGTTTCAGCAAGGTCGCTCTCTTCTGTTGTAGAACTGTCATTATTCTCTTCTTGGTTTGTTCCTGGGGCAATTTTTGGAGCATCCACATCGGTACAGGCTGTAAGAATAACACTAGCCATTAAAAGCAAGCCACCCTTAGTCCACTTTTTCATTATATTAGCTCCTTCAGTTTAATCCATTTCTTCTTTATTGTACCAATATCGAATCAACATCACGAGAATTATGTATTTTCGACTTATTGTCTTACTGTTTTCGTGATAAAATAAACCACAACAAACGATAAGGATGATGATTAAAAATGAATTATGGTAGTTACCGATTTACACGTGCAGAAATCAACCTAGATCATATTGAATATAATTACAAAAAGATGAAAGATTTTCTTTCTCCTAAAACAAAATTTATGTCTGTAGTCAAAGCCGATGCTTACGGTCATGGGGCAGTTGAAGTTAGTAGAAAATTGGAGAGCTTAGGAACTGATTATCTAGCAGTAGCTGTTTTAGATGAAGCGTTGGAACTAAGAGATGCTGGTATCAAAACACCCATTTTAATGTTTAGCCCTATTGAAGAAGAAACCATTGCTACTGCTATTATAAATGAGATCGCCATCACCGTATTTACCAAAGAAATCGCCCATCTTATCCGCTTAAAAGCTGAAGAATTAAAAAAGACGGCATTAATCCATTTAAAAATAGATTCAGGAATGTCGCGTATTGGTGTTCGCTCTTCTGAAGAAGCCCTAGAAGTAATGAAAGAATTAGACTCTCTTTATATTAAAAATGCCGGAATCTTTACCCACTTTTCCGATGCTGAAAATTTAACTGATCCTTCTTTCACTAAAGAACAATTTCATAAATTTATGACTATTGCCGATTATTTAGAAAGAAAGCATATTCATTTTGAGATTAAGCATTGCTGTAATACCGCTGCAACTCTGGCTTTTCCTGAGTTCCATTTGGATATGATCCGGACAGGGATATCCCTATATGGCTATCATCCAGATAAAAAGATGGAAGAGTTTATTAATTTGAGACCTGTTATGAAATTAACCACACACGCTGCTTTTATTAAAACCATACATCCCGGAGACACCGTTGGATATGGTCGAACCTTTACCGCTGAAAAAGAAATGCAAATTGCCACTATCCTTTTAGGCTATGCTGATGGTATTCCCCGACAATTATCCAATCGATGGTATTTAACTGTAAATAAAGCAAAAGCTCCAATCGTGGGGAGAATTTGCATGGATCAGATCATGTTGGACGTGAGCGAAGTTGATTCTATCTCAAAAGATGACGAAATTGTATTTTTCGGCGATCCTCATCATCAATATCCTTCATTATATACAATGGCTGAATTGACGAACGGATTTCATTATGAACTCTTATGTGGAATTGGAAAAAGAATTCCTCGTGTTTATAAAAAACAAGGCAAGGTAGTTGTTCGAAATAATACATTACTGGATTAATCAATCATTTTGAAATTCAACTATAGAATAACTTGCCAATTTATTAATAAGGTATTATTGCATTATAATTAGTAGTTGACTATTTTTCTATCGTTATGATATGTAACAATACCCTCTAAGAATATTCCATAACTAAATAAGATAAATAAAAAAAGTCAAAGTGCTTAAACAAGCACTTTGACTTTTTCATATCTACTATTAAAATTAATTTAAAATTTGTACTTCCATTGAGCGACGCCCAAATTGAAGTGCTTGTTGAAGATCTGTCATATGGATATCAATACGGTTCCCATTGATTGCCCCACCAGTATCTCCAGCAACAAATTCTCCATATCCTGGGATATAAACTGTAGAACCTAATGGTATAACACTTGGATCAACAGCAATCACATTTGGATTTTCTCTTAAATCAATACCTGAATAGGTAATATTTCCAAGATTAGATTGGTTTCTTGAATAAGCAGTTGCTTCAACCGTAACCGTTCTACCAGCAACTGGCGCAGCTTCTTCTGTTGCGGATGAAGAAGTATTTACCTCAGTTTCTTGAGGTGCTTCGGTAGCTGGTTTACTTTCTTCTTCAACTACTTCTTCCTCTTTAACTGATTCTTCTACTTCATTTGGTGTTTCAGTTTCAACTACTTCTTCTTCAGAAACGTCATAACTAACAACTTCGTCATCGTTTTCAACAGAAATAATTGAAGAATCTCCACTCAAATAGATTGTTGTTCCAACATGAATCATGCTGCGATTATCAATGTCATTAACTTTAGCTAATTTATCTACTGATAAGTCAGTAGCTTCAGAAATACCCCAAAGAGTATCTCCCCATTGGAAAGTATAACTTACTGATTCTTGATCATTCTGGTCCGCTTTCTGTTCTTCAATTTCAGATGTAATTTCTGCAACTGTTCTTGGTTCCCAGTTTTTAGCTGACATCTCTTCTGCACTTGCTTCGTTTGTTGCTCCAAAAGTTATCATTGATGCGAACGCAATCGTCGCTCCTGCTTTAATTAAATATTTCTGCACTGTAGACATAAGTTGTCGTGCTCCTTTTCATTTAGTCGATATCATATGATTGATCATCTGTCGCAAATGCTTGAATGTATAATAGATTAATTGTCAAAATTTCTAATCTATCTGCGACCAGAAGTAATCTTACCACGTTATCTAAAAAATAAAAGGGGGATATGCCTGTTGTTACGCCTTTTTAGTGTTTCTGTATTATTGTACTTACTTTTTTACAGTTGTGTTGCAGAACATTACTAATAACACTATTTAGTAAAATCAAGAAATTATGTTTGGTTTATACATAATAATATACATTTAGCATTGAATGATTGTATATTAATACTTTAACAATCAGTTTGTCTGTCATAGTGTTTACATTTCTTTCGCTTCACTTTCAAAAGGATCCGTTTTCACCAGTATTTGCTGTAATATTCCGTACACCTAAAATTATTTGTCAATTGACTACATTTCTATTGAATCAGTTGTTTCTGATCATTGTAAAATCGTTTATAAGCTAAAAAACTTGCGATTACACTAGAAATACTCGTAACTGCAATAAGCATAAACATTACGACAATCTGATACCGAATTGCTTCCGTAGGTTCTACTCCTGCAAATATCAACCCTGACATCATCCCGGGTAAACTAACCAGTCCTACTGTTTTTGTACTATCTATTGAAGGAGTCATACCTGTTTTAACGCTCTCTCTAATAATACTCATTGAAGCTTGCTTCTCATTTGCTCCTAATGCTAATTTTTCTAATACTTGTTGTCTCTGATCTTGGAATTTCTGATTAAGGGCACGATAAGTCAATCCCATCGCCACCATAGCATTACTAGCTATCATTCCTGTGATAGGTACAATCTGTGAAGGCACCCACTCAATAGCTCCAGTGAAAACTAACAACCCTAACGTAATTGCTGTACCTGTTCCTAAAGAAAATATAGAAATTTTAAACGAATCAGGTATGCCTTCACTTCTTTTATGAGCATTATAAGCAGCATTGAACACAATAAATAATACCATTGCTAATGTCACCAACACATTATCTAACTGGAAAATATAACTTAATACATATCCTATGATAAAGAGCTGAATGACTGCTCTCAATCCTGCTATAAAGATTTCATTTCCAAGCCCTAATTTCTGCTTGTAGTCGATAAAGATTGCGATCATTAAAAGTCCTGTAGAAAATATTAATGACAGATTATTGATTTCAAGATTATTTCCCATCATTTTCCTCCAAACGGCCGTTTACAATATGCAGAAGTCTAGTTGAATCTGCAAGTTCGGTTTCATCATGTGTAATCTTTACAATAGTAACTTGTTTCTCTTTATTCAAATCCGAAAGGACTGAATGTATAATGGCTTTGTTATTAGCATCTAAAGAACTTGTTACTTCATCTAATAACAATACTTCTGGCTGAAATAAAAGATTCCGAACCAGTGCCACTCGCTGCTTTTCTCCACCAGATAATTCTGCAACTGGTTTATTATAATAGGATTCAGGAATCTTCACTTTTTCTAAATATGACTTAATGTATCTTTCATCAGCTACCTTATCTCTTATGAAATAAGGGAAAACCAAGTTATCTTTCACGGTTTGATCGAATAAAGAAGCATTCTGAAAAAAATAAGAAACTTCTTTTCGATAAATTTCCGGATCAATCTTCTTTAATTCTTTCCCTTTATAAACAATTGTTCCCTCAGTGGGACTGAATAAACTTCCGATAAGTTTGAGTAACGTACTTTTCCCGCTACCAGAAGGGCCCGTAATGGTCAAGACTTCTCCTTTTTGAATATCGAAAGTAATATCTTCTAAAATCATTTCTTGAGCAATCTTAAAACTAATCTGCTTTAGAGATATAATTGGTGTATCCATTTTATCACTCCATGTATGTTATTTCTGTATTAGTGGTCACTGTAACCCTTGTTCTTCGGCTTCTGTTATTCTTTCAGCCTGTTCTTCCTGTGGTAAATAGGTAAATCCTTCTCCAGTAACTTCTTGTACATCTGAAATAGTCACAAATGCATTGGGATCGATGGCTTCAACAATTCTTTTTATTGATAATACTTCACGACGGCTAATAATAATATATAAAACTTGTTTTTTATTACCCGTATAGTGACCACTTCCATCCAGCAGAGTAATTCCTCGCCCAATCTGTGTTTCAATCTGTTTAGCGATCGCATCATATTTTTCTGAAATAATAAAAATAGATTTCCTTGGATTTAATCCTTCCAAAACAAAGTCAATCATCTTAGTTTGAATATATAAATTGACTAATGTAAGAAAGACATTCTCTGTTCCAATAATAAACACACTTGGTAAGACAATAAATATATCAATTAATAGTAATGAAGTTGGAATGTTTATTCCAAGGTATTTTTGCATAATCTTTGCTAAAATATCACTTCCCGCTGTAGTTCCGTGACCCAGCATAATCAACCCGATTCCGGCACCCATAAAAATCCCTGACCCAATAGGCGCAAGTAATGTTGTTTCAGGAATAAATTCCCATTTTGTTACAACTAAAAGCAATACTGATATAATTCCATTAGCTACAAGAGTATAATTCAATGTTTTTTTATCAAGAAATTTATATCCAATTGCAATAATCACGATATTACAAATGAAAATGGTATAGGATGGCTCTATTTTTGTAAGATAAAAAAGAATCAAGGAGAATCCAGTTAGTCCCCCTTCTGCTAAATCATTTGGAACAGTAAACACGTTAACACTGATGGCATACAAAAAAGAACCGATAATAATTAACATCATGTTCTTAGCTGTTTCTTTATTTGCGATTGATTTCATTATTGTTCTCCCTTCTAAATACTTCTTTCCCCCCTACTATTGTAGAAAGAACTTGTACTTCTTTGAGTTCATGTGGTTCACAAGTAAAGATATTTCGGTCTAACAGAACAAAATCTGCTAAGTATCCAGGTTTAATTCTTCCTTTAATATTTTCCTCAAAACTCGCATAGGCACTTTCATAAGTATAAGCGTCTATTGCAGCAAAAATATCCATTGCTTCTTCTGGTAAAAAAGCATATCCCGCCTGTTCGTCTAATCGTTTACGCGTGACAGCGCAATATAGGTTAGCCCACGGATTAAACGTTACTATAGGGGCATCCGTACTAAGTGATTGATGTACTCCTGCTTCTCTTAACGTTTCAAATGCATAAGACCCATGTGCACGTGTTCCCCCAATTCTCTCATACAGGATGGGAATGTCATCATTTAAGAAAATAGGCTGTACATAAGTCAGATACCCTTTATCAATCACACGCTCCAGTAAATCCTTACCCGTTATTTGAATATGGTTAATACCTAATCGCAGGTCATTTGGCTTACCTGCTAAAGCATAATCAAAAGCATCTAGGATTCTCTCAACACCTTTATCTCCAATACCATGTATAATAACTTGGAAATCATTATCTACTGCAACCTGTACTTCATGGTTCAATTGCTCTTGTGTTTTCGTTTCAACGCCATAGTTTCCCGGATCATCAGAGTAAGCTTCTCTAAGTGCTGCTGTTCTTGCTCCCAATGTACCGTCTGAAAATAACTTTACAGGCCCGATTTGATTATAGAGACTACCTTGTCCAAGTTTATAGCCTTTATCAAAGAATGGCTGCATATAGGCATCGTCATTGAACCAGATTTGATGGTAAAACCGCAGACTCAATTTCTTTTCAGCTTCTAACTCTTGATACAAAGACAACGTATCTGCGATTTTATCATCCTTTGCATCATTCACATGCATGGAGGTAAGCCCATAACTATTTGCCAATTTCATAGCTTGATTCAATAACTTTTTCTTTTCTTCTCTGCTGGATTCTGGAAGAAATGGCCGTACCAAATCAATAGCTCCTTCTGTTAATACTCCGGTAGGTTCACCATTAGCATCTTTTTTAACTTCTCCACCATTTTTTGGAAAAGAATACTTGGTAATATTCAGTTGTTCGATAGCTTTTGAATTTAAACTCATGATATGACGATCGACTCGCACCATTGCAATAGGGATTGTTGTAGAAATCTTATCTAGGTCTGTTCGATCAGGAATTTTCTGAATATCTGTAAAGTAATTCTGATTCCAACCTTCCGTATACAAGAAGTCTTCTTCGGTATACTTTTTTTCTTTGATATAATTTCTAGAACGTTCAATCAATTCCTGCATAGAGGTTACATCAGTTAATTTTAGCATTTCTAAATATTCTGCTGTCATAAGAAAGTGAAGATGAGCGTCATTCAAACCTGGAATAACTGTAGTCCCTTTTAAATCAATTACTTCTGCTTCATCTTTATACTTGTTATACAGTTCACGTCCTCCAACAGCTTTTATGTACTCATCATCTACTAACATTGCTGTAGCAAACTGTTCTCTTTCTATGTAGATTGTTCCATTTATATACAATTCCAACCAACTTCGCCTCCTAAATTCAATTCCTATTGTATCACGAGAATGAGCTGTGAATACAGTTTTTAAAATTAACTATAATTAATCCAGGTCAAAAAAATAGTCCTATTTAACTTAGCTTAACGTCTAAAGAAATGAAAAATTTTTATTACCTGAAAACAAAAAAATTCTGCCTGATTAATTAATCGGGCAGAAATTTGTTTTCCAATCTATACCAATTTACAGCCAACTACCTGTAAATTGATGTATTCCATATGTGTTATCTGTTGCATCAACTTCTCTAGTCCAATAATCTTTTGGAGAGAAATACTCTAGCGGGAATATATGACAGTTTTCAACTACTTGTTTAGTATTATCTGGTTTCAATCCGCGTTCTGTCATAATCTCCGTGATTCTAATGACATTTGTTTTGCGGTCATGAGAACCATCTTCTTGTATAAATGTACGTCCATCATAATCGTTGTACAATTCTTCAATAAACGGATGATGCGGTTCTGCTCCGATTATCCCTGTTGAAATCTCTGTTTCAATTTCAAAGCTGAAGAATGCTGGGAGATCTCTAAAATCATCAATTGGTTTTATTAATTCCATGTCTGTATCTACATAAACGCCTCCATATTCTTTCAAAGCGTATAATCTAGCTACATCTGATACAAAAGCCCACTGTTTTTCATCGTAAGCCTGTTTAGTATAAATCCCATGATCTTCTGGTTTGAAATTTGATTCATCCCACACCATGATTTCCCAGTCTGGACAATATTTTTTCCAACTTGCTAAACATTTTTTTTCTAGTTCTCCTAGTTCATTTCCACCAAACCAAGCATAATGTATAATTTTAGGTATCATTTCTCTCTCTCCTTAGTTAATTAGATAGTTATCATGAAATTTTCCTGAAAACTTTAATCTAATTGTAACAAAGAGATCCCTATAAAATCGAATAAAAGGCTTGAGTAGTTAAAAATTCATTTCATATTAGCTATATTCATGTTTTTAAATCATTATCTATTCTTATTTAAGAATCTTCTGCAAAACGTTCACGATTAATTTCCATATTATCTGACATTGGTTTTATTTTTTGTTTATACACATATCGCATAGCGATAGCAGAAAAGACAACGGCAACGGCTTCAGATATGACAATTGCCCACCACACTGCATGGACATTTCCTGTGAGCGATAATAAATATGCTGCAGGAATTAACACAACCAGCTGTCTAATGACATTTACCCATAAACTAAGCATGCCATTTCCCAAAGCTTGGAATACAGTCCCCATAATTATACTGAAACCTGCTAATATAAAACTGATACTAATTGTTCTAAGTGCAGACACTCCAATTGCTGTCATTTCTTCTGAAGCACTAAAGAGACCTAGCAGTTGCGTGGGAAAGAGTTGAAATAATATTGTTCCTGTTAACATTAAACTAATTGCATAAATGAGGCAAATTTGAATTGCTTGAATCATCCGTTTTTTGTTTCTAGCTCCATAATTAAATGAAACAATAGGAATCATTCCATTGTTCAAGCCAAAAACCGGCATAAAAGCAAATCCTTGTAGACGAATATAAACCCCATATACAGCTGTAGCAGTTGAAGTAAATTGTAGTAAAATATTGTTTAATAAGAATGTAACTAATGATGTTATTGAGGTCATTATCATAGAGGGTATTCCTACAGAATAGATTCGTTTGATCACTGTCCAATTCGGTCGGAAACCTTTGTATTTCATATCTACATCATCATTAAATTTAGCGTTAAAAGTGAAGGCCATCAATGCTGAAACAATTTGAGCGAATACCGTGGCAATAGCCGCTCCATAAACACCCATAGCAGGAAATCCAAATAGTCCAAAAATCAGAATAGGATCCAATGCTATATTTAAAATTGCGCCTGTTCCCTGAGTGATCATCGTGTACATTGTCCTACCAGTCGCCTGAAGTGTACGTTCATAGACGAACTGCATGAATTTCCCAATAGAAAAGGTTGTTATAATCATCGTATATTCTATTCCATACTGAATAATAACTGGATTATCTGTTTGAGCTTGAAAAAAAGGACGAATTAATAATAATCCTAATATCAAAAATATTGCATAATGAATGAATCCTAAAAAGACCCCATTATTGGCAGTTTCACTTGCTAAATCTCTTCTGTCTTCTCCCAATCTTTTCGATAGCTCTGCATTCATCCCTACTCCTGAACCCACTTGTATAGCGAGCATTAACATTTGAACAGGATAGGCAAGAGAAAGAGCAGCCAATGCCTCTTCGCTGATCTGTGCCACAAACATACTATCTACTACATTGTATAGCGATTGAATCAGCATTGAAATCATCATTGGTAATGATAAATTTAATACAAGTCTGTTCATTGGCATTGTTCCTAATTTGTTTGATTTCATATTTTTCATAGATTACACACCTATTCTACCTATCTGAAAATTTATTTTTAATCTTACCTAATATTTTAGTTAACTTTGCTATTATACCCAAATCATAAACCGAATAAAAGCAGAACCTTTTTTTCTTCAATTTTACCTGTAACAATGAGTTAAATAGATACCTCCCAAACTGAAATCTAGCATTTTTTTATTTTTCTGATACAATATTGTAGAGATAAAAATAAGGAGCTGGAATATCGTATGAAAGTTATTAGAAAATTAATCACTTTACTTCTTGCCATAGTTTTCGGTTTCTGGTTAGCAACGACGGGGATTCTACATGGTACTGTTGTTGGAGAGTGGTTGGAAACAGTTGTAAATATCATTCCTTCTCCAAGCGAGTGGACAGACTTTAGTCGCTCAACTAATAGATCCCTCCATATGAATACTCAAGGAGACTCGCTAGACATAAGTAAAGAATCCGACCAATCGGTTTCCACACCTCCATTAAAAACTTCTGAAGTAGATTACCAAGTAGTTGAAGAGCGTATTTTTGTTCTATTAAATAATTTAAGACAAGAACAGGGATTAAATAACTTGAAAAAAAATGACATACTAAAAAAAGCTGCAGACCTTAGAGCTAAGGAGACAGAAACCTCTTTCTCACATACTCGTCCTAACGGGAAAAATCCATTTACTGTTTTTGAAGAAAATGGGTTAGCTTATCCTTATCGTGTTGTCGGAGAGAATCTAGGAATGGCTACGTATTATTTAGATGAAAAAGAAATGGCTGAACTATTATTTAATGGCTGGGTCGAAAGTGAAGGTCACTACGAAAACATGGTGCGCCCTGAGTATGAAGAAATTGGAATTGGTGTCCATTATGATGGTGAGTTTTTATATGCTACTCAAATGTTTGGAACCCCTATTTAATAAAAAATTAGCAATCATAAAAATCCTATAAACAGCTAGTGCTTACTCACCATAAAAGCACTAGCTGTTTTATATATTTTCCTATTTCAACTTACATCTAATAGAAATAGCTCTAACCTCATTTACATTCGGTACTGCTTATACAAATCTGGTCGTCGATCCTGAAATACATTGATTTGTTCTTTAGTAACTTTGCGTTTCTTTAAATCTAAGGTTGCATTTAAAATAACTTCTTCGTTTTTTGAAGTAGCTAATTTTTCCCCAAAAGGATCCACTATAAGGGAATGCCCACAAAAGGTGAGCTTATCTGTCGTTCCTACGCTATTTACTCCTACTACAAATAACTGATTTTCAATTGCTCTTGCTTGCAGCAAAATCTCCCAATGGGACGCTCGAGGATTTGGCCATGCCGCAGGAATAAACAAAATTTCAATATCTGCTAATGCCAGTAACCTTATCCATTCTACAAATCTCAAATCATAGCAGGTGGCTATCCCTACCTTTACTCCGTCTAATTCGAATATCCCTAATTGATGACCTGACGTAAATTTATTCTGTTCTTTAGACGGAGAAAACAAGTGTACTTTATGATAAGTGTGGACTAGCTTTCCTTCTCGATCAAATTGGTAACTTGAATTATAGTACTGGTCATCATAAACAGCCGCTACTGTTCCTCCTACGATATTCACTTGATACATTTTACTCAAACGGCTAAGAAAAGCTCTAGATCGTTTACCTTCCTGGTCTGCATTCTTTTGAATATCATCTGGAAAGAAAGATACATTCCACATTTCAGGTAATACAATCGTATCTGGTTGAAAAGTTTCCATTGTTTTCTTTATCTTTTTTTCAATCTTATTCTCATTCTGATCCGGATTATCAAATGCCAAGTTTAACTGGATTGCACTAACTTTCATTTTGTTCATCACCATTCTCTATTTTAATGATCAAATAAAAAACCTTCTATTAATAAAATGATACAAATTTCTATTCTTTAAATCAATTTTACCATCAACACTCTATACTTGTAATACACTTGATTTTCCAAACTAGTCTACCATAATTTATTGTACTACTTTTAATTAATCAGCCTGATTAATTAAATCGTTATTCATGTTATAAGCTAAGAAATATTTTTATTTGACTATATTTTGTATAACATCTATTTGAATTTTTTCTCGAACTTATCTTCATCAAAATCCAGAAGTTACAATTGCAAATAAACTAAATACCATTCGCACAAATCGCTCTTAAGAACGCTTATAAACGTTAATATAGTTTTATCTAAATTTATAACTATTGAATTCACATCATAATTAGTGTATAAATAGTATATAGTAGTAAACGATTTCAACGTAGGATTTATGGCGCTGCTAATTTTTTATCAAGTATATGAAAATGTTCGTTCTTTTGAGAAATAAATGTAAACGCGTTCAGACTTGCTGATAATTAGAATGCCTGCCGAGTAGCCTACAGCTATCGTATACGTATTAAAATTGTTTCAAAAAAGGGGAAATTACTATGTCAACGAAAACTATTATGTTAGTATGTGCTGCCGGAATGAGTACTAGTATGCTCGTTACAAAAATGCAAAAAGCTGCTGAAGCAGATGGAATAGAAACTGACATCTTTGCAGTTTCAGCAAATGAAGCAGATAGCTATCTAGAATCTAAACCTGTAGATGTATTAATGTTAGGCCCTCAAGTGAAATTCTTAAAAAAACAAATGGAAACAAAAGTTGAAGGAAAAGGCATCCCTGTAGAAGTAATCGACATGAGAGATTACGGTATGATGAATGGGAAAAAAGTTCTAGACAAAGCTTTAGAATTAAGCAACTAATTTCTTTAACAATTATTCATGAAAATGCCTTAAGAAAGGAAGTTAATATGTCAGAAAAATCACAAGAACAAGAAGAAATGCTGCAAACTATCATGGGATTAATTATGCATGGTGGTGACGCTAAAGGTAACGCAATGGAAGCCATTCAATCAGCTAAAGAAAATGATTTCGAAGCTGCTGAAGCGAGCTTGAAATTAGCAGATGAAGCTTTAACACGTGCACACCATTCTCAGACTGGATTATTGACAAGAGAAGCCTCAGGAGATAGTGTAGAACTCTCTTTATTGATGGTACATGGTCAAGACCACTTGATGAATGCTATTACATTTAAAGACTTAGCTGTAGAAATCGTAGATTTATATAAAACACGTTGATAACTTTATTAAAAAGGGACCTTAGAAAAATCTAAGGTCCCTTTTGTTTACCCTTAAAATAACTGCTCCATTTCTTTTACTTTTGTATATAATGCTTTATTGACAGGTGTTGGAATATTATGTTCTTTAGACTTGGCTAAAATGGTTCCTGCAAACAGTTCTACTTCAGTTGGTCTTTTGGCTAGACCATCTTGTCGCATTGAAGGCATACCGTCTGGATCTACTGTATCAATAATATCAAATGCATTTTGAATATGTTCTTCCTGCAATGGAATTCCTTCTGCTTTTGCTATCAATACAACTTCTGCCATCGCTGCCCAAGCCTGTTGATGAAAGTTTCCTCCTGTCTGAATATCTTTATAAGTTGTTTCGTTTACCATCACAACTTGATTTACCCCTACATTCATAATAAATTTCTGCCAGATTTTCAACAGAATATCTTCTTCTATAGTATATGGAAATTGGGCTTCATCGAATAATTCTTTCACCTTCATCAGTCTTTGCACTTTTTCTGGTACATCGGCTCCAATCTGAAGCCATCCCTTTACTTTAGAGCGTACGTTTTGTCCTTCTCTTGTCGCATCCATTCCGATTGCAACCGTAGGAATTACTTTTTCATATCCAAATCTGGCTCCTAGAATTTGTTCACTGGAAATTCCGTTGATTAGTGAAAGTATAGTGGTATGTTCTCCAACCTGATTTTTCATTGATTCCATGCCGCTATCTAGTGTTAGAGATTTGGTACAGACAATGATCAAATCAGCCGGAATTCCCTTATCAGTCTCTAATACATAATTGAAATCGCAAGCTTTCCCATTTAGTGAAACGCCTTCATTCTCATATCTTGCTTTCCTTTCTTCATTTACTATTATTTTTACGCGATTTTTTCCTAATGCTTCTGATAAGTGCTGTCCATATAAAATACCTAGTGCACCTAAGCCAACGATTGCGATTATTTGTTTAGTCATTTCTACTTCACCATTCTTTCGATTATCATTTATGTATTTATCATAGAACCTATCTTACCATATTCATGATTCATGGGTATATTTTCAGTTTTGATTTGTAGCTCAAGATTGAAATGATTGACGAGTTAGATGTAATCGGATTTCTCTTCTTACTTACTGCGACTTGTTGCTCGCGAGTTAGACGTAATTGACTTTCTCTTCTTACTCACTATCATTAGTTGCTCACGAGTTAGACGTAATTGATTTGCTCTTCTTACTTACTACCATT
>NZ_FMZD01000037.1 GCF_900101525.1 Marinilactibacillus psychrotolerans
GTGTGACTGCTAAACTGTATTGTGCAGTTATTGCTAGAAAAGAATGTGCACTTTTACCCTAATACTTCGTTCCTTTTGATAAACTAGAACAGTTAGTTTATTGACTGGAAGGAGAAGAAAAGGTGGATTTTAAAAAAGTGAATAGAATTGCAAAGGTGCACCATTATAAAAAGAAAGGATTCTCAAACGCAAAGATAAGTCGAATGCTCGGCATTCATAGAAATACCGTTAGAAGTGATTTACATAAGAAGCCCAAAGAAGCAATATCTTGGGTTCAATCACTGACCACTCGGGAAAGAAAGCTTGACCCTTATAAAGAAACGATAGTTAATTGGCTTAGTGATGAGCCAGAATTGTCCGCAGCTCAAATTGAAGACTGGCTGAATGAACAATTCAACTACAAAGAAGCGGCTTCAAGTACCATTCGCTCTTATGTCAAAGAGTTAAGGGAAACCTACGGTATCTCAAAATCCTTTACTTATCGTCATTACGAAGCGGTACCTGAACTACCCGCTGGTAAACAAATTCAAGTAGATTTTGGTGAAATCATAGTACAACGTACATTAACCGATAAACGAGTAAAGTTGTATTGTATTGGGTTTGTTCTCTCCCATTCTCGATTCAAATACATTGAATGGCAGGAGAAGCCTTTCACCACCAGAGATGTCATCCGAACTCACGAGAACGCCTTCGATTATTTTGGTGGACGAACAGAAGAAATCGTATATGATCAAGATAAGCTAATGATTGTCAGTGAAAATCATGGAGATATCTTATTTACTAAGCAATTTCAGTCGTATGTATTGGAGAGACAATTTATCGTTCATGTCTGTCGTGCCGCTGATCCAGAATCAAAAGGAAAAGTCGAAGCTGTTATTAAATTTGTTAAATATAACTTTGCGAGAGGACGCCGATTTCGGACAATTAGGTCATGGCAAGAACAATGCGAAGCCTGGTTAGAACGAACGGGCAATTACAAAGTTCATGAGAAAACAAAAAAGAGACCGATAGACGTGTTCACTCTGGAAAAGCCACACCTCATCTCGATCTCTAAGAAACGCATTCTTTCGAATAATGAAAGTATAACAAAGACCATATTGAAAGACAATACGCTTCAATTTCAATCAAATTACTACTCGGTTCCTATAGGAACCTACCAATCAAGAAAAACAACGAAGGTCCGTATAACAACAAGCGACACCCATCTTTACGCGTACGATATGAAGAGCGATCGACTGATTGCCCAACATCCCTTAACAAAAGGAAAAGGCAAGCTAATCAAGGATTCTAATCATGGTCGCGAAAAAGATAAGAGACAAAAACTTGAGCTGCATATCTGTGAAGTACTCCGCAACTTTGAAGAAAAAGAGAAAGCAGCAGTCTTTATTGATCAACTAAAAGTTAAATATCCTAGACACATTAGGGATCAATTACGAGTCATAGAGTCCATCGTAGATAAAAACAGTGATGTGTTGGACCAAGCATTAACCGAATGTCTAGCATTGAAATTGTTCAGTGCCGTCGATTTAAGAGACGTGGCAATAGAGATAGCTCGTCGACATGTCCAGACAGATACTCACTCTGAAAAGAGTGACGAGTTATCCGAAAACTATCAAACAATTACCGCTAGAGAACGTTCTTTTGAGTCATACTTAGAGGTACTAGGAGGCGAACGACAATAGGAACAACAGAGGTACTTCAAGCACAATTCAAGCAATTCCGTATGACCGAAACAGCCCAGGCACTACCTTCGTTCCTTCGGGAAGCGGAACAACAGTCCTGGACGTATCAAGAGCTGCTTGTGGCATTATGTAATCATGAAGAACAGCGTCGAGAAGAAAAGACACGATTAAAGTATTTAAAATGGGCACAATTTCCTTTTGAAAAGTCCTTAGAGGACTTTGATCCTAAAGAATCAGTTTCACTCAGTAAACGACAGATTGATCAGCTTAAAGAATACGATTGGTTAGATCAAATGTTTAATCTCGTTCTCTTAGGTCCACCTGGTGTGGGGAAAACGCATATAGCGATTGGATTAGGATTGGAAGCTATTGAACGAGGCAAACAAGTCACTTTTATCTCGATGGGTGAGTTGATTTCACTGCTCAAAACCGAAGGTTATGTGCGAAAGTCGGCAATTCGCCTCAAACGTATGAGAGAAGCTGATTTAGTCATTATTGATGATATGATGTTTATGGCAATGGAAACAAACGAAGCTAATCTTTTTTTCCAACTCATTAGTGATTTATATGAAAAGAGTTCGATCATCTTAACATCTAATAAAGGCCCAGACAGTTGGGGAAAGATGCTTGGAGATCAAGGGATTGCGACAGCGATCCTTGATCGACTTCTTCATCGTTGTGAAGTGATTCATATGGATGGCGAAAGTCATCGAATGAAACATCGTGAAACAATTTTTGAATAAAAAGTGCACAAAGTCATCTGGCAAAAAGTGCACATTTGTGGTTGACAGTTACAACAAGTCGCAAATTGAATTTGTTGAAGCATATATAGATGGTATTAAGTTATTTGTTAAATGAAAATTGATTAGAACGAATGAATTACTCCTGATATAATAGTTAAAAAGGAGGAGTTAAAATGAAATTATTTAAAAGTTTATTTTTATTAAGCAGTTCAACACTTATTCTGGCAGCGTGTGGGAATGATTCAGATGAGCAAATAACACCTACTGAAGAATCGGCAAAGGAAGTAGATCAAGATACTTCAGAATCTTCAAAGTCAAAAGAAGAGTCTGGAAACATTGAAGTAGACAAAGGGATTTTTAGCACAGAGGTTACTCTTCCAGCAGAATTTGCTGAATCTTTTGATCCAAGTGAAATGGATTTAGAAAGTTCAAATTATACGGAGAATGAAGATGGTTCGGTTACCTTGAAACTATCTAAAGCGCAGCATAAAGAATTATTAAATAGTATGAAAGAATCAGTAGATGCATCTATAGAGCAACTAAAAACAGATGATACTTATACTTCTTTTGAAGATATTCAATATAATGATGATTTCAGTGAAATGTCTATAATCGTTGATCGTGAAGCTTATGAATCTGGAATGGATGGGTTTGGAATCTTTGCTTTAGCTTTACCGACAATGTTTTATCAATTATTTGAAGGAACACCTTCTGAAGATTTAGAGGTTATATTTGAATTAGAAGATGCAGCTGATGGAGAAGTTTTTGATACGATTGTTTATCCTGATGATCTAGAAGAAGCTGAAGAGTAGTTTGGGAGACTTTTGAAGGAATATTGACTTAATTGACATAGAGAATAGACTTAACTGTTATTGTGCTTAAAAGGTACTCAGGCATATTAAGACCTCCTTTGTTTTTCATGCTAACATTTCTTGTGGAAACTATTTGAGACTTTTACTAAATAAAATAAAAGCAGTCACTTCTGTGAGTGCTTTTATTTTGTTTGGATACAAGGAGGATGAACTATTGAAATTGGTAGTTTAGCAAAATGAGTAGCGGGAGCAATAGCTTCTGTTGGGAGAATATTATTCTTAGATATGGAAAATTTAGAGTCAAAGGGCTTCACGTGCGAAGTAACAATAATGTTTATCTGAGTTTTGAGAAAAAAGGCAACTTTAGTATTCAGCTTAGATATGGGTATATATAATTTTATAACGGTTGATTTTATAATATTCTTAGACTATAAGAAATAAGGACTCGAATATAAAAATTAAGATGGTGATTAAATGAAAAGAAAACCAAAGACAGTGTTTGTTATTATTATCTTTATCATTCTAAGTTTTATTGCAATAATACTCATTCAAAATGATACTCCCAATTCTCTATATGGATTTATTGAAATCTCAGATAAAAAAGTGATAGAAAAAGAATTTTTTGATGACGAGTATCAGTTGCAAATGCGAGTAGGAGATGTGGAAAGAGTAATAGTTATGAATAAGTCTGACCGATTAACATTTGGTGCAGATCTTAATTCTACTGAAGAATGTGAAGTTCAATTAGAGAATATATGGGACAAAATCGAAACAGATGAGTGGTATTTTATGCGTGTAGACAAAAAAATCCAATCAGTAATAACTTTGAAATAATCTACTTCAATCCTAACGTACCTTATAACGGACAAGGCTATTAAAAATAAATAAAAAGCGGGGCAATTCTTTTGTAGTTTCCTCTATCCTTAATCTATCTTCTGTCTAAGCCTCCGCCTTCCAATCATTGACATCGGAGATTTTAATTTTCTTATCCATGTATGTTTTTCTCTTATTCGAATATAAGCTCCGTTATAGAAAAGCAGGTTCAAATAGTCGATCGAAAATAGAAAAGGGATGAGTAACCATTTTGATTATACAATAAAAAGACAACCTGAGCTGGATGAATATAGAGATTCTCAAGTATAGTTTAATAATGGACTATACGAATTGACCAATGATACTAAGTAAGTCAAAAAAATGGGATGTATAATGGACACAAGCGGATCGAAATGTTCAAAAATATCTAATCACAAATGATGAGACAAATAGAATTTTTTTCTACATTCAATAAATATAAAAAATAGAATAATTATATTTAAAGATGTATACGTTAAAATAAAAGCAGAAAAAATAGTGGTAAGTTTTCAGAAATTTAAATAAAGTCTATTTATTCTATGTGTAAAGTTTATGTAGGAAATGGAAAAAAATAGGGTAGACAAAAAGAAAGAAGACCCTTAATCTAGAATTTGCGGAAACTAGAGAGAAAGAGGTCTTCTTTACGATGGAAATTATAGCACAAATGATGGGAATATTAGAAGAGTCGAATACACTTTTAGAGGCAGAAATCTTATTTGAGGAGCTTTTCAGACAAAAAGCGGAGGAATGCTTTCAAGAATGCATGGAGCGTTTAGATAAAAAGTGTATTCAATCATACAAAGATCAAGGGTACGAGATAGATAGTGTAAGAAAGCGTACGATGCAATTTACCTTTGGGACCGTTGAATTTTCACGTAGA
>NZ_FMZD01000023.1 GCF_900101525.1 Marinilactibacillus psychrotolerans
CTGTTACGACATCAATATACTCAAAAGCCATTTGCCCATTCCCATACTTAAACTCATCAAACGACAAGTTCTCCGGCAATGAATGATAGTAAGGTCGATAATACTTCACCTGTTCATTGATGATTCTTTGAATCGTTGTGGAAGAGACATTCGTCTCTTCTGCCAAGCTCTTGATCGAACGAGCATCAGCTGACTTCGCCAGTATTTCTGCTTTGATAAAATTAGAGATAAAACACGCCTCTTTTACAATCGGTGTTTCCGCAGTAAATGTTGCTTCACAAGATGTACACTTGAACCGCTGCTTTTTCACTCTGAGATAGGTCGGATAAATGTCAGACATTGGTAAAGTGATTCTAGAGGTCTGTGTACCATTTTTATAGATGGAGAAGTTTCTATTTGGTTCCTGACATTTTTTACATTTCGTAGGAATATAAGTCAGAGTGCAGTCTATAAATTTACATTTCTTTTGTTTATGCATGCCGTAAGACACGCAGTTATCTTCGAAAATCATATTTTTGTCTTGAATATCTAGTACATTTTGCATATCATTTGATGTAGGCAAGTGAGTTCCTCCTATGGATATTTGGTTTTCGTCGACTATTATTCTACAGGAGAACTCACTTGTTTTCTAATTTGAAAGAAAAAAATGACGTTGGTGAGAAATTACCAACGTCATTTATTATAGAACCATTATCTAAAAAAAGGGGTAAATAAGTTATTAAAACTTTACTTTTTCTTGGTCTTTTACTGGAATCGAGGTACTGCTCCTTAAAACGCAACAAGTTTTAAATTACGTTGCGTTATTTTGCTTTAAATTAAGTATACAAAGAAAACCTTAAATGTAAAAGGTTTTGGACGCAACAATATTATAGATTGTTGCGCTTTTTGTATTTCTCTCGTAAATTATTAAAACGGTAAAAAAAGTAACAGTAAGAAAAAAATTTACAAATATAAATTCTTTTCTCTTGCCTTAAAGTGAACTTCATAGTTTATGATAGAGTTAAAGATGAATGGAGGAATAGACTTGAAGAAAACAGTTTATCTAGTAAGACATGGACAAACTTTTTTTAACAAAATGAAAAAGATACAAGGATGGTCTGATTCACCACTTACTGAAATTGGAATAAAACAAGCCGAAATTGCAAAAGACTATTTTTCAACCAATCAGATTACATTCGATTCCGCTTATTCTTCTACGTCGGAAAGAGCTTGTGATACATTAGAAATCTTAACAGATCAACCTTACAAAAGAGTTAAAGGACTAAAAGAGTGGAATTTTGGGATATTAGAAGCAGAACATGAGTATTTAAATCCTCCGTTACCTTACGGTGATTTTTTTGTACCTTATGGTGGGGAAGGAGAAGAAGCTTTTAAAAAAAGAATAGCTGATACGCTTATGGATCTTGTGCAAAAAGATACAAGAAAAAATATATTGGCCGTATCACATGGAGCTTCTTGTAGACAGTTTATGAGACATTGGGCGCACGAAAGCAGCGTTGATCAGGAAGCGCCACTTGCCAATTGCTGTATTTTAATATTTGAATTCGAAAATGATATTTTTAGATTAAAAAAGATTGTAAATCATGATTATACTGATCTAGGTCTATAAGTTAACGGTAGTAATAAAAATAAAATTTAAGTAGAGTAGGTGGGAAATTTGAAGTCTATTAAAGAAGTGGCAGACATGTTTGGAATCACAACAGATACAATACGCTACTACGAACAGGTAGGCGTTATACCAACAATAACCAGAGGAGAAAATGGCTATCGGCAATTCACCACCCAAGATATAAATTGGGTGTTCTTGGCAAAAAGTTTGCGTAGTGCTGGGGTGTCCATTGAATCTCTTATACAATTTACGTTGCTTTCTCAAGTAGAAGGAGACGAAAGGTTAGCTCAAAAAGATATATTAAAAGAACAATTAGTTGAAGTAGATTCAAAACTAGAAGAAATGATGAGCGTTCGTAACCTACTTCAATATAAGATCGATACGTATGACGAACATATAGCACGTATAAATGAAGAGTCTAAAAGTAACGAAAGAGTAGAAGAGTTATGGAATCAATCTTTTCGGGTAAAAAAATAATAAACGACTATATAACGAAAAATCGCTTTACCTTTGAAAAGCTATAAGAGGAGATCTGATCGATGAACAACGTTATGGAAATATCTGAAAAACTTTGGAAAAGCTTAAAAGAAATTGATTCGGATACTTTAATGGATTTGGTGCACTCCAATGCGGTTTTTGTGCACATGGGCGTTACTTTATCAAGAGATGAAGAGATCAACATTATAAAATCTAGGGAAATCATTTACAAACATGTAGCATTTGAAGAAAAAACGATTCACGAATTTGATACAACAGTTATTTTGTTAAATAAAGTAAAATTAACAGCTATTGTAAGTGGAAATGAAGTGATTAATCCCTTTGTAGTAACGGAAATCTATACGAAGATAAATGAAGAATTGAAACTTGCTTCTTTTTCTTATACCAGAATCAACTATTAGTAGATCAGCTATATCAAAAAGAAAAAAACAGGTTAAAAGAGTTGCTTTGAAGTTAACTCTAAGGTGTATAGTGAAAATGTAGTCAAAAATAACTAATTTAAATGGAGGAATTTTATATGAAAACTGTAAAACTAGCCAATGGTGTAGAAGTACCGATTTTAGGATTTGGGACGTTTCAAATCACAGATCCACAAGAAGCTGAGAAAGCCGTAAAAGACGCGATCAAAGCAGGTTATCGTCATATTGATACTGCACAAAGCTATATGAATGAAGAAGCCGTTGGTAAAGGAATCGCTCATTCGGACGTGCCTCGTGAAGAGCTTTTTGTAACGACAAAAGTATGGGTAGATAACGTTAACTATGATGGGGTTATGACTTCTGTAGAACGCTCACTAGAACGATTAGGTTTAGACTATGTAGATCTATTGTTGATTCACCAACCTTATAATGATGTGTATGGAGCGTGGCGTGCAATGGAAGAACTTCAAAAACAAGGGAAAGTTCGAGCAATTGGTGTCTCAAACTTTGGAGTTGACCGAGCTGTTGACTTAGCTGCATTTAATGAAGTGACTCCACAAGTCAATCAAATTGAAATCAATCCTTTCCAACAACAAGCAAAAAATATTGAAGCTTTAAAAAATGAAGGCATTATCCCAGAAGCATGGGCACCATTTGCTGAAGGGAAAAATGATATTTTCAATAATGCAGTTTTAAAAAATATCGGAAATAAATATGGAAAATCAGTAGCACAAGTCATTATTCGTTGGTTAGTCGAGCAAGATATTATTGTACTAGCTAAGTCAGTGAAACCAGAACGTATGGTTGAGAATCTAGCTGTTTTTGATTTTGAGTTAACTGAAGAGGATAAAAAAGAAATGGCAACTTTAAATGAAGGTGAAAGCCAATTCTTTTCTCATTCTGATCCAGAAATGATCAAATGGATGGCTAGTAGAAAAATGGATATTTAAAAAACGTATAGTGACTAACAACAACTTTTATTTATAGTAGAGATTACGGACTTCTTACTAAAATCTTTAGGTTAAATTATGGAAGGAGAACGTTAATGATTAGAAAAAGTTTTGGAGCAATATCTGCTTTTGTTTTTTTATCAGGCTGTCAAATGAACAATCAAACTGAAGAAAGCTCACCGGAAAATACGTCAACCACAAGTGAATCAGACAATTTTGGACGTGGAGCTATATCAGATGGAAAAGATACAAATGCAAGCGAAGCACCCACTAGAAAGTTGTCAGATTCAGCAAAATCTATTGTTATTTATTTTTCAAGAAGTGGCCATACAGAAGAATTAGCAAAAGAAATTAGTGAAACAATCGATTCTGATATTTTAGAGCTGCAGGTCAAAGAGCCCTATCCCAGCAACTATGAGGAAACGGTAAATCGGGCAACCTACGAAAGAGATAATGAGTTGTATCCAGAATTATCTACGGGTATACCTGATTTAACACAATATCAGACGGTTATTTTGGGACACCCAATATGGGCAATGACGCTGGCTAATCCTATGGTGACATTCATACAAGGATATGAAAAAGAACTTGAAGGAAAAATAGTCACTTCCTTTTCTACCAATGCTGGATATGGTTCAGGAGATACGTTTCAAAGGTTATCAGAACTACTTCCAAAATCCAATATAGAGGAAGTTTATACCGTTGAAGATAGAAATGCAGATGAAGACAAGGATAATCTTAATAGATGGCTTTCAGATTTTTAGAAAGGAAGATGATCAGTGGAGAAGCGTACATTAGGAAATAGTGGGTTAGAAGTCTCGTCTCTTGGACTTGGTTGTATGGGAATGAGTCATGGTTACGGAAAAGCTTCAGACAAGAAAGAAATGATCTCTCTAATCCATGCAGCACTTGATCGGGGCGTTACTTTTTTTGACACAGCCGAGGTATATGGTCCATATGTGAATGAAGAGTTACTAGGGGAAGCACTTGCTCCGTTCAAAAAACAAGTCATAATCGCAACTAAATTTGGTATTCAGATGGCAAACAATAAACAGGTGCTAGATAGTAGCCCAGAACAAATCAGGAAATCAGTTGAAGGATCACTTAAACGTCTAAAAGTAGATACGATTGATCTTTACTATCAACACCGTGTAGATCCCAATACTCCAATTGAAGAAGTGGCTGGTGTGTTGCAAGACCTGATTAAAGAAGGGAAGGTAAAACACTGGGGGCTTTCTGAAGCAGGTGCTGAAACGATTCGTCGTGCACATGCTGTTCAACCCGTCACAGCTGTTCAAAGTGAGTATTCCATGATGTGGAGAAGCCCTGAAAAAGAACTATTTCCTACTCTTGAATCGTTAGGTATTGGGTTTGTACCGTTTAGTCCTTTAGGAAAAGGATTCCTTACGGGAAAAATCGATAAAAAAGCAAAATTTGATAATAACGATTTTCGTAGCCTTGTTCCTCGATTTGAAGTAGAACATATGGAAGCTAATCAGGTACTCATTGACCTTATAGAAAAATTTGCTGCAGAAAAAGAAGCAACATTACCTCAAGTTGCGCTTGCTTGGGTACTTGCCCAAAAACCATGGATTGTCCCTATTCCTGGAACTAGAAAATTAGAACGCTTAGAAGAAAATCTTGCTGCTTCAGAGGTTCAACTAACTCAGAATGAATTGAGTGAACTGAACAATGCTCTTTCGAAAATCGAAATTTCAGGGGAACGTTACCCTAAAGAATATGCGAAAAGAGTAGGAAAATAACAAGTATAGTAGTAATTTCGATAGTCATAAATAAAAAAAGAATCCTATTTTTAAATAGGATTCTTTTTTTGCATGCAACATTAATCAGTATTGTTGCGTTTTTTTCAAGGTTAAAATAATTAGAAACGATTTTTTAACGGTTAGTATTTTCAAAATTGTTTCTCGGCTAAATACTTCGCTGTATTATCATGATCTAGAAATAACGTTTTTCTATTTATTCCTATTCTATCCAATTGTTTTAAAATAGATAATTTATCATTAATTTTAAATGTATGATCTTTCATAATGTGTTGAGTAATTATTGGTCGTTTTCTTCCAAATTTTGAAAATAATTGATAGAAAAATAACCCATTTTGAACTTTCATTCTATCAAAGGATATTTCAGATTGATACAAAACAGGTGGGATAACTGGTTTAGGAATCATAGAGTAGTCTTTACGTTTATGAAAAGTAACATGAGTATCTAAAGTGAAAAAACAATTATCATAACGGTTTATTAAAAATATCCACCAAAATCCATAAGTAAACTCTCTACCAAAGCTATTATGGGTTGTGTTTGTATAAAAGTAGAAACTATCTGATTTATTATCGTAGTACCGCACACTTTTATTTAATTCAGAAAAAATGACTTCCTCTTTTTCTAAATCACAAATAATACTTTCTAGATTTGACTTATAGATTTCTTCTAATTTATATGTCGATTTTAAGTGATTTCGTATATTCAGTATTATTTTCTCACTAAAAGTTTGACCAGTTTCTATGGTGTAAATTTTTTTCAACAAATCTGTTAATAGATACACTACTAAATCGTATGTTTCAGGTCTATTTTCTTCCAAAAATTTTAAGAAACCCTCGTATTTATCAATTGTGCTAAGTCCAAAGGGACGATCTATGTAGTTTTTCGGCAGTATATCAAAAGGAATACAGTTATTTCTATCAAATACATGGACGTATCCTGTTTTTATAGGTAGATTGTAAGCAGTGGAAAAGTAAAGTGCTACTAAAGGGTTTGTAGTTATATCAATTAAAGGTGTAGGCAACCCATGGTGTTGTGAATATGCCAAAAAATTGTCTTTTTCACTTTGACTCAGTTCATGTGCTATTTCTCTATAATAATCTTTGCGCAATTTTTCAGAGTCGTAATATTGACCTTTATGTGATCTCAATACACTAGCTGTTATTTCCTCATGATAATCACTTTCTCCACGAAAAAGAAATTTTTTATCACCTAGATTATCTATTTCTGTAATGTACTGTTGAACCGAATATATTTCTATCATTATTTCCTCCATCAGAATTTCAGTTTTTTATTCGTTTAGTGTGACCTATCAACATAAAAGCGCTTCAGTCAAGTTCTCCAGTTATTATAATTCAGGTTAAGTCTATTGATACATAATTGAAGCTATTATACCAATATTTTTCTGTAGTAACGATAGAGTATACCCTATTGGTACTTAGTTTAAGCAAATAAATTAATGTTTTGATGTATAATAATATTTAGAAGTAAATCCTAAGTAAAAAAGAGGGTGTTATATGTGGATGATAAATACATAGAAAGAATAATGTCTTGGAGAGGTATGTTTAAAGGACTGATAATTTCAGAAAAGGAAATAGAGACACTGAGTCAAAACAAGTCTGAAGCAGACACAGGTAACAGTAAAAAAATAAAGAAAAAAAAGTATATTTTTGAATCATTAGGTCCAGTTAATGATGTTGAGTTAGGTAAATACGAAGACGCTCTTAATCAAATGATGGAAGATGATAGTATTTACAATGTAGGATTAACTGGACCCTATGGTGCAGGAAAAAGTAGTATAATTGAAAGTTACAAAACAGAGAATGAACAAATGAAATTTATTCATGTAGCTCTTGGTAAATACGATACTATTGATGATGATAGCAATTCACTAGTATTAAATCAACAAGAAGTAACTCCAGAAATGAAATCGGTTAACCAAAAAATAAGTGAAGCTCCTACTCAGCCTTTTAAAGAATTCAAAGAAATAGAAGGTAAAATTATTAATCAGCTACTGCACCAGGTTAATGTTAAAAATGTTCCTCAAGCTTTTACTAAAGTTAAAAAGAACAATTCAGTTAGAAAAATTATTGTGTGGGCGATTATAGTACCGTTAGTGCTCGCATTCTCAATTTTCTTATTAAGATTTGACGATTGGGCTGCTTTCGTACAAATCAATCACATGAATTTGCTGTACCGTACAATCAATCCTTCTTTAAGGGTGTTTGCTGCTGCTGCACTTTTGGGGCTGATTGGGTATTTAACTTATGTTTTTGGAAGTGCTCAAATCAACAGATCGTTAATCAGAAAGGTTTCAATTCGTGGGAATGAAATTGAGCTTTTTAAAAATAGTGAAAATTCTTTTTTTGATGAGCATTTAAACGAAGTAATTTATCTATTTGAAAATAGTGGTGCAGATGTTATCGTATTTGAAGATTTAGATCGCTTTGGAAGTACTGATGTATTTAGAAAACTTAGAGAACTTAACCAGCTAATAAATAAAAGAAAGCAAGATGATTTAGCAGGAAAAGACACTCATAAGAAATTAGTGTTTTTATACCTCATAAAAGATGATATTTTTGTATCAAAAGATAGGACAAAATTTTTTGATTTAATTATTCCAGTAGTACCAACTGTTAGCTCGTCTAATTCTTTCAATAAGATGATGGAAATTTTTGGATCAATTAAAGAAATTGATAGAACTTTTTTGAGAAACTTATCATTTTATATTGATGATATGAGGTTAATTAAAAATATTTTTAACGAGTATACGATATACGATAGTGAAATTAATACGTCTTCATTAGATCAAAATAAATTGTTAGGTATGGTAACATATAAAAATATTTTCCCTAGGGATTTTTCTCAATTGCAATATGGGAAAGGATTTATTTATTCGATTCTAAATAATAAGCGAGATACTTATGATCAAGAAAAAAGTATTATAGATAGTGAAATTTTTAATCTGGAAAGTGAACTAGAAGAGTTGGAATCTAGTTCACTAGTTTCTTTCGATAGACTAAAAGAAACTCATTTGACAACAGAAAGCATTTTAGTTGATGGTGAATCTGAAGATACGTACCCCACAAGAATGGAGTACGTACGAAAAGTACTTGAAGGAAAGAATTTATCAAAAGTAAAATTAAAAAAATATCAAAACTATAGTAATCTGTACACCAAATCTTCAGAACCTATTTCACTCGAATCGCTTTTGAAGAAAATGGAAGATACACCTGAATATCAACAAGATAAAAAAATAGTGGAAGATATAAAAAATGGAAAAAAAGTAATAGTTAGTTCTAAAATTCAGGATTTAAAAATAAAAAAAAAGCAAGTAGAGACGCAACCTCTCTCAGAGGTCTTTGATAGTAATCATTTTGAAAAGGAACTCCAAGGACACGAGGATATAAAGAATAGCGGTTACTATGATTTAATATTATTTCTACTAAGCAACGGTTATATAGATGAAAATTATGAGGATTATATGAATTACTTTTATCCAAACGATTTAAAAAGGGAAGACAAATTGTTTGTAAGAAACTTACTTTCATCTAGTAAAGGTGACCCAAGTAAAAAGTTAAGAAATATAGAGTCACTTATTGAGATATTGAAGAATGAAGATTATAAAAAAGTTGGTATTCTTAACTTTAGTTTATCTGAGTACATTATAGACAAGAAGATGGAAAACCAGTTTTCTACAATATTATCTGTGGCTAGACAAAACCATAACTATAAATTTGTACTAGATTTGTATGAGAATCTCTTAAAATATAATGACGAAAAAGGTACTGAGAATATACTATTTTTTACTGTGACTTTGTTCTCGACTTGGAAAAATTTCCTTTCCTACGCAATCAAGAAATATGAAAATAAGGGTATAAGTGAAGAAAGAGATAACTTGTTGAAAGATTTGGTGTTTGACGGATTAATCTATTTGAATAGCGATAACGAAGCCTACGAAAAAGAAAACTCAATCTTAGTAGAGTTTATTAATCAAAATAGCTCGTTATTAGAAAACGTCTCCGAGGCAACATGGAATCAGTTTAGCGAAAACGGAATTACTAAACTTGAAAAAATGGAAATTAAATTAACTAAAATTAATCATGAACAAATGTACAATAAGTTGTTTAAGTCAATAATTAAGAATGATTTGTATGAATTTAATTATGAAAATATTGAGGAAATTGCTCTATTTGAAGGAATAGTACCAGACAGATCAGGTATTGGGAAGTTTAAGCACGAAAGTTTAACTCGATTAATGAATTCAGAAAACGATATATTAAAAGCAAGAATCAAGAATAATCTGAATGATTATTTGAACCAGTATTTGTTATTTTCCGATTGCGATACATATGATATCGAAGAATATGTACTATTAGTTTTAAATAGTAATAACGTAGCGGACAAGACTAAGATTAAATATATAGAATCAATGAAGTACCATGTTGAGAACCTTGAAGAAATTAATAATAAAAAAACACGAACAGCTTTAATCCTAAATAACAAAGTTGTTCCAAATATCCAAAATATAATACGATATTTCCAAAAACCGGATAATAACTGGAATAAGGAATTAATAAACTTTGTTAATCAAGTTCAACATAAAATAAAAGTTGACTATGATGAGGTTATTGAAGAGTTTGACGAGATTGGATTTTTTGAGGCTACTTTAGCTTTGAATGAATTACGTGATAATCGTTACGAAGATATTATTGGAGAGAGCAACTATAAATTAACTAACGATCAATTCACTATTAAAAATCTGCAAGATAATAAAATTAGTCTATTACTAAAGCATGGCATGATTTCAATGAACTCTACTAACCTAGAGAATATAAGAGAAAACTACCGAGATATTTTGATTGATTTTATACAGTCAGATATTGAAGCCTATCTAGGTTTGGTGACAGATCAAGTGAATGAGAGTGAAATAATTGGTCTATTGAATTCGAATCTTAGCGTGGAGAATATGGATAGAATTTTATCTACAATAGGTAATTCTAAGAAAATAAGTTTAGCTGAAATCAAGAGAGATCACCCACTCATGCAGACATTAATTGCAAAACATCTCAAAGAGAGCGATAAAAAAATACTCTTCAGTGAGTTCAATCAATATATACAAAGTATAAAAAATTATATTGTAAACATTGCTATCGAGAGTATATCAATCATAATAGATGAAAACATAGATATAGATAAGGAATTGTTGAAAGCACTGCTATTATCAGATATGGAAATCTCCACGAAGAAAGACTTAGTAATAAATAAGGTTGATAAATTACATTTTGGGGATTTTTTGTCTCTTGATTCGCAACTTGGTTTATCTGAAAAATTCGAAAAAATCAATTTAAATAAAAATCCTAGCTATGATGATAATCCTTTTAATAGTTCGATTTTGGAAAGACTTGTAGAGTTAAATCTTATTAAAAAGAAACATAGAAATGGGAAAATTTTTGTGTCTAAACTTGCATCTAGTCTATAATATAATTTATACGACCCAAGAATAGGTAAGAAAAAAAGATGAAAAAAGAAGTGATAAAAAGAGTTACTATTGACTTGATTAAAAATTTATGACATTTTGAAATAGAGAAGTAAATTAAAGTCAAAAGTTAGCAATTCTTAGATAGTGTATAAATGTATTTAGGATAAAAAGAGATTAGGCTAAAATGTCCTAATCTCTTTTTCTTATCCAAGAAACTTATTGTTTTGAATACTAGCTATAATTCTCTGTGCTCTTTCGTCATAATTGTTTACGTAATAAAATTTTGCCATATTACGTAAAGTCTCGTACGCTTTGTCGCCTTTTAAAGTCCGAAAAATCTCAATTAATGATTTAATATCTGGATCGGCTTTTATGGTTTTTCTGTCCTTAGCGGAATACTCAGTATTGAAGTCGATACTTGTTACGTCTGTTTCTACTTTTGAATAATGTTTAGTTGTACTTTTTTCTGTTACCAATTTCTCTTTTTTAGGTGTTATTTCAGAGTTTACAGATTCACTAAATCTTGATTCAGATACTGGACTTTCGACTACGGGTCTGTCTTTTTTCTTTCTGTTAGTAAGAGCCATTTTAAGCACCTGCTTTCGGTTCAAATGTACCTAAGTCTAATTTACGAGAACTTTCTGTAAGCTTATTACCGTTCAAATATTTAGGTTTATACGTATAGTCTTCAGGTATATCACCCAAACTCTCAAATAATTCAATTCGCTCTTCAAGTTCTTTAAAGATATCAGCAAACAAAGCGAATACTTTTCTATCGTGGTGGTCTATTACTGAAATATCATACTCAGAATAATCGTCAATCCTTTTCTGATTATTCACTATTGCATTGAAAGTGAAGTTCTCGCCAAAAGCTTCTTTCGTTTGAGCAATAATTGACTCGTGTAAGTCTCTTTTGGGTTGAAGTAAAAACGGCAATAGTCCTAATACTTCTCCTTTAAAATCTTCTCCAAAGTCGTCTATTAAAGTCTGTAAGTATACGTTTATAATATCCAAAGTTCCTTCAAAGGAATAGGTTTTGGTTTCCTGGGAATAACGAAGTAATCTACACATACCATTGCATTGTCAACTTTAATATAAGTACTTGAGCCAATGTCGATCCAAATATAATCATAGAGTGGATTAATATATTCGTGATAAAATTTGATTGTTCTAAAGAGAACGTAAGCAGTGACGATATTTTAGTAGCGGGTCTTGAACTTAATACGGTCCCTACGTTGATTTTAGAGGTCCTTAACGGCTATCAAGCTTACTTTGTTTTGGACCCAACCTAGCTATATTTCTAAAGCAAATGAGTTCAAATCTTTGAGAACCAATAAGGCCATTGCTCGGTCGTTAAAAGTAGCCTTTTCAAAAGAAATTGAAGGGGTCGACTTTGGTTGCAATCCCTTCGGTATTTTTAGATTTCCACGTGAAGATAACATTGTCTACTATGATCCGACTAACTTATTCAATTTCAAAAAGCTAATGGCTTGGTCCATGAAAATTAGTGATGATCAAAAACAAGAAAGACAATTACTTCAGAAAGACAATTTTAAAAACGCTGATTTTAAGCAAACAAAAACAAGCTGGTTTAGAAGCTTATTGAACGTGAAGACGATAAAAGGTGGTAAAGGATTGCTGGGACGAAATTCCGTAATTTTTACGGCTTCTTTGGCGTGCTACTCTTCAAAAATGGAGAAAGAAGACTGTATTGACTTAATGGACGAGTTCAATACGTTTTTGGCGAGCCCACTATCCGATAGAGAAGTGAAGAAGATCGTTAGATCCGCTTATTCAGGACGTTATAGTGGCGCTTCTGCGCAGTATATTAGAACGTTTGGGAATCACTCAAAATCGTTCTGAGAGCTTAAATAAGGGCGCCTGGTATAAGTTCGCAAAGCCCAGAGGAGAACGTGAGAAAACGTATTATTTGGAGTATCGACTAGATCTAATTCAAGCGATCGAACAAACAACCCATTATTCAAATGAAGAGAAAAGAATTGATGAAGGAGATAAAAATCCCTGAATCAAGCCTTAAAGACCTTTTAAGAATGCTGAAGGAAGATCACTAAGTTATCATTTAAACACAGCAAGGAAGAGACGAATATACACGTTTAGGAACTAGCAAAAGTGTTATTGTCAATCTCTTAGGGAAAGAAAAATGGAACTAAGTAAAGGATAAACTGGATCTCATAAAGTCAACATCGACTTCATGAGATCCAATTTAATTTTACGTATAGAGTTTTTTCTCATATCTAATCAAAAACAAATTTTTGAACTATAAAAGACTTTTTTAACAATTAAACCAACGAAGCTGGATCTTGTCTGTCAGACTGTATTAATGAGTCATGTATAGATCGATGCTGGAATTGATTGATTCTTTCATCAATAATTCGTCCGTTATCGACAATCAGAGCATTCTTTAAAATCTTGTTGGGACGGTTTTCTACTAATTTATCGATATAGTTAGCAGTTTCTGAAGAGATGGCATTTGAAGAAGAGCGATAGAAAATAGTAGGGGTATGATCGACTGCGTAATGGACAACTCCATCAACTTCGTAGATAGGATTATTTAAAGAGGTAGGAACGGTGGTTTCAATGGCACCTTGCTCGTCACAGCTAACGTCAATAAACAGTGTACCAGGTTTGAATTGTTTTAAATCTTTTTGGTAAATAAGATGATCCGTGCGAGAAGTATCCCACAAAATCGCATTGACAATAACATCGAATTCAGTCATTTCTTTTTGAAATAACTTTTCTTGTTTACGGTTATAGACTTTAACATCTGCACCTAAACCGATTAAAATACGTTGGGCTCCCCGTGCAGTATTACCGCGTCCTAAAATAGCTACTTTTGTATCATACGGCATTACGCCATTTAATTGATAGGCATGCATAACAGCAGCTTCTCCAGCTAGTTCATTATTGCGCCAGTAGGAATGGCGATTGTCTTCATACATGTCTTCCCATGCATAGGCAGATAACTGATTAGCAACTAAAGTATCTGTTATTTCTTTATTCTGTACTGCATGGACCCATCCAAATAATGTTTGACCTGGATGTAAATCTTTTATAAAAGTAGCATCTCCGATTTTAGGATCGCATACGATATCCTGTGCCAAAGCAATCTTCCTAGAAACGATTTGGCAACCTAAAGCTGCATATTCAGTATCAGAAATATTTAAATCGCTTCCATAATTTCTTTCAAAGAATAACGCTTCACGATGTTGTAACTCTACTATATCTTTAGGTAATAAGGCAATACGTTTTTCACCTGGCTTGTGACTGTTGATAAAACCGATTGTTCTGAATGGTTTTTTTAGCATAATCCTAACCTCCTATTTTATGATCCTTGCGTGCGATAAGTCATACTTAGCACTTTATTATCTCATTAATGGCAGATAGATACAAATTTATATGAAAATAGTGTATTAAGACCTATTTTCATATAAACTTGTACTTCAAAACTCTTAGAGATCAATTAATGTATTGATAAGCATTTAATTGTTTATGCTTTTTTATAAATGTAATAATCTTGAGCATGACTTATTGTAAAGCCAACAGCTTTATATAATCCTAATGCATTAGTGTTAGTTGTTTCTACTTCTAGATGGACAGAGTAGCCTTTTTTACTTTGCTCTTGTACGAGATAACGTAAAACTTTGCTTCCAATTCCTTGCCCTTGAAATTCGGGTAAAATTGAAAAGCCATAAATCCATGCTTCGTTATCTTCTATATAGATCTGTATTTTACCAATCGCTTTATGGTTCACTTCAATCATGAATAAATCAGTATCTGGATCATTGATAATATTGCTTTCATTTGCCAAGGCATCTTCTTCGGATAAATCGAATGCTAGCATATCAAGTTGAATTCTTAAGTCTGCATCTTTTCTTTCCGTGGGGCGTAGGTTAAATCCAGAGGAAGAAACGGTTAGCGGTCTTGGTTCCCAACGCATCTGATGTTCAGTAAAGCTATAGCCTGCTTTTTGTTTCTTCAGGAAATCCTTTGCTTCTCTAGCTGTAGAGGGAGCATTTAATAAGATTTTTTTATAACCGATTTTATTCGCTGATTTCATTGCTTTTTTAAATAATTTTGTGAACTGTCCTTTCCGGCGTTCTCTGGGTTTAACCATACCAGTTACTTCAACAGTTGATCCAAAAGGATATAACCCAATAAAAGCTATTAATTCATTATTTTCATAGTGTAAGAAATCAAAGTGATCTGCTTCTCTATCGCGAAGCAGATCCCAATTCAATTTTAATTCAATTTTATCAAATACTTCTACTTCTTTTTGAAGTTTTTCTACATCGTAAAGTTGTTCCCTTGTTAACATGTACAGGCCTCCGGAATTCTTTCGTTAATTGGCTGTTATAGAAAGTTGTTTATTATATATCGGTTAAGTAAAGAGTACTTTTATGATGATGGATTAAGAAAAAGGCCAGTAAATCATTATACAATAAAACAAATAGATTAATATACTATGATTCTATCATAATTGTTCAGTGAATAGCTATTTTAAAAGATTGCTCATGGTAAATTATTATATAAAAAAATAAACAAGTGAAATCATATGAATTGCAAAAATGAAAACGGTTGTATTACAATTAGTTTACCTAATAATTTACTTATTATGATCATTTTGTATGGGTGATACACTTATAGAAAGGGAGATCAATATGTTAGAAAATCATGATTCTAAGGTCAGAATGGGAGCGCTTTTTACAGGAGCTTGTGCAGTGCTTTTAGCGGCATGTGGTAACGATAGTGGTGCTGGACCAGGCGGGATGGGGACAGAGTCTGGAGGAAGTGATGGAGATAGCGAAACCATTCAACTGAATATTATGCAAGGAAAAGTCGAATTTAATGAACAATTCAATGAACTAGCGGATCAATACATGGAAGAGAATGAAAATGTTCAAATAGAAATAACCTCTGTCGGAGGTGGGACTGATTATTTCACACAATTAACAACGAGATTTTCTTCTGGTGATGAGCCGGACATATTCAGTGTGGCTGGTCCAAATGAAATTGAACAATTTCAAGATACAATGGCAGATATGTCAGATACAGAAGCAGCAGAAGCAGCTTTAGAAGGCACAATTGAAAATGTCACGCATGATGATGGACGAATTGACGCTATTCCATATAATTTAGAAGGTTATGGATTTATTTATAATAAGGAAGTATTGGAACAAGCTGGAGTGAATCCAGAAGAACTTTCCACTTATGAAGAATTACAAGAAGCGGTTGAAACAATTGATAGTCAAAAAGAAGACTTAGGGATTGAAGCGGTATTTGCATTACCTGGTGCTGAAAGCTGGGTCATGGGAGATCATTTAGCAAATGTTTATTTATCACCAGAATTGAATGAAAATCCAGTTGATGCATATAATGCAGAATCATTAGCGTTTGAAAGAGCTGATGAATTTAAAAATATGCTAGACTTACAGGCAGAATATTCTATAGAACCCGTACTCAGTTTAGATTATTCTCAACAGGTAGAAGAATATTTCTCACTTGGACAAGTTGCTATGATTCAACAAGGGAACTGGATCTATCCTACCTTAGAGCAGATGGATCCTGAATTTGCAGAAAGCAATGTGGGAATGATTCCAATACCGTTAGAGGGGTACGAGGACCAATTGCCAGTCGGTGTTCCTAACTATTGGGCAGTAAATAGTAATAACGATGATGCTACAGTACAAGCAGCGAAAGACTTCTTGGATTGGATGTATCTGTCGGATGAAGGAAAAGAATTTGTAGTTTCTGAATTTAACTTTGTTCCTGCTTATGAAGGATATGAAGACATGGAAATCAGCGATCCACTTTCTCAAACAGTTTACGATTATTCACAAAACGGTGAAACGTTGGGCTGGGTCTTTACAGGATTCCCTACAGGTTATCAATTAAATGAATTCGGACCTAATTTACAAGCATATCTTGGTGGAAATATGAGTTGGGAAGAAGCAATCGAAGCATCAAAACAAGCTTGGGAGTCTATGAGACAGTAATACGCTTGACAAGGACCGGTGAAGCTTGATGAATCGCGGTCCTTGTCTTTTTTTAAAGAATTGAATGTTTGATTCAGAAAGGAAGTAGTGAGATGAAGAATAAAGAATTTACATTTTGGTTATTTATTACTCCCGTATTACTTAGTCTTACACTTGTTGTGATTCTTCCCGTAGTCATGGGTTTGTTTTATTCTTTTACTAATTGGAACGGATTGAATTTTACCAGTTTTGTTGGGTTTAATCATTACAAGCGGTTACTTGGAGACGGGCAGTTTTTGCGGTCACTTTGGTTTACCGTTAAGTTTTCAATTGCTAGTATTATTTTATTGAATGTAATTGGTTTGAGTTTAGCCCTTTTAGTAACGAGCAAATTAAAAAGTAGAAATATTTTGAGAACAGTTTTCTTCATGCCGAATCTGATTGGTGGTTTGATTTTAGGATTTATCTGGCAGTTTATTTTTATTAGGGTGTTTGCTTCTATTGGAGAATTGATTGGAGTGGAGTCACTCCAAGTGTGGTTAGCGACGCCAGGTACTGGTTTCTGGGGTCTCGTCATTTTGACTGTCTGGCAGATGGCAGGCTATATCATGATTATCTATATTGCTTATTTGCAAGGAGTTCCCAAAGAACTATTGGAATCTGCAGAAATTGATGGAGCTACACCTTTTCAAAAATTTAGACATGTTATTTTTCCTTTGATTGCACCAGCATTTACAGTCACGATGTTTTTAACCCTTTCAAATTCATTTAAAATATATGACCAAAACTTATCTTTAACAGGCGGAGGTCCGTATAATTCTACGCAAATGGTAGCTATGAATATCGTGGATACAGCATTTTCAGGGAACCAGATGGCTTATGGACAATCTAAAGCGATCATATTCTTCTTGATTGTTGCGGTTATTTCTCTTAGCCAAGTCTACTACAATAAGAAAAGAGAGGTGGATTTATAATGAAAAAGAAGAAAAAATCTCTCTATATATTAGAGGCACTGGGTATCCTTTTGGGAATGATCTGGATTTCACCATTTTATTTGATGATCGTTAATAGCTTCAAGGATCCGAGAGGTATCTTTTCCAATGTGCTAACACCGCCTTCAGAATTAAACTTTGAAAATTATCAGCAAGCATTTGAAGATTTAGAATTTGTTCGTTCTTTTTTTAATTCTCTTCTGATAACAGTAGCCAGCGTTCTCGTTATTATTATTTTTTCTTCTATGGCTGGTTATGCACTGGCTAGAAATAAAAGTAAATTAAGTAGTGTTTTGTTACTGCTGTTTGTAGCAGCTATGCTGATTCCATTTCAATCCGTAATGATTCCGTTGACCTCAAACTTTGGTCAAATCGGAATGCTCAATCGACTTGGATTGATATTGATGTATTTAGGGTTTGGCTGCAGTTTATCAATCTTTCTTTATCATGGAGCTATGACAAGTATTTCGGTTACGTTAGACGAAGCAGCAAGAATGGATGGAGCGAATAAATTTCAGATTTTCTGGAAAATTATTTTTCCATTATTGAAACCAATCTCGGTTACAGTAGCTATCTTAAACGTTATCTGGATCTGGAATGATTATCTACTCCCTTCATTAGTATTAGGAAACAATAGTCAGACGATTCCCATTCGCATGTTTTATTTCTTTGGTCAATATACTAAACAATGGCATTTAGCTTTAGCGGGACTGACCATTGCGATCATTCCAGTTATCATTTTTTACTTTAGCTCTCAGAAACAAATCGTAGAAGGTGTAGCAGAAGGGGCTCTTAAATAGCTATAAAATCAGCAAAGGAGAAAAGATATGTGGAAGCATAAGGCCTATTCTGTGGCATACGAATTATCAGATAAAATCAGTAAATTATTTATTGCCAACTTGTTATGGATTATTTTGAATAGTCCGCTTCTGATTGTAGCGATTCAGCTTAGAACCGTTACTCAACCCAGTAGCTACTATGTGCTATTACCTCTATTATCTTTAGGGCTTCCACTTTTCTTTTTTTCATCTACCCAAGCTTTGTTTTGTCTAGTAAGAGATGTAGTATTGCAAACGCCGGTGTCTACAGTAAAAACATTCTGGAGGTATTGGGTCAGTAACTTTAAAGAAAGTTTAAAAATGGGGATACTACTATCAGGGCTATTTACTGGGATTGGTCTTCTCTTATACTATAGTTGGTCAGTTAGTTTTATTCTATTTACTATAGCGTTCATCGCTTTGCTTTTTATTTTAATCATAATGGTGCAATTATTCTGTTTTCAAGCTCATTTTGAGATGCCGTTTATTTGGAAGTTGAAAAGAGCACAACAATTGGTTTTTGCCAGAATTTTTTATTCTGTTGGATCCTTTATGATAGTTCTATTCTTGATTTATGCAAGTTTTGAAATGAGTATAGCCGTTTTTGTATGGATGACGCCAGTAGCTTGTGTATATACAAGTTTTATTCTATTCAATTATCAATACAATAAGATTACTTCAAATAAAAAAGTCCAATGGAATCGAGACTCTGAATCAATGTAAAGAGTTCTTTAGAGTTTATCTTTATATTTGCTATAATTAACGAACAGGTCAAAATAGAGGGGCGAATAAATTGGCAATTTTAGAAGGCTGGTTAGATTATTTAAATGAAGTAGGTGTTGCTTATTGGCTTGGGGGTATAGCAGGATTAATTAGCATACTAGTTGTTAGGTCTATCTTAAAAAAAGTCGGTAAACGATTAATTCATTCAGAAAGATGGCAAGTACTATGGAAAGCATTTGTAAATTGGACTACGCTTTTTGTTCTAGTTGTCTATCTGTTATCTTACTTATCCAATACACCATGGCTTTATGAAACACTTTTTACTTTTGGAGATACCCGTGTTACGATTTTCTTGATTTTAGCTGTTTTATTTGTAGTAACCGTAGCGATTCGTTTTTCAAATGCGGTAAAAAAACATGTGTTACCCAGTGTGTATTCTAGATATGAATTGGATAGAGGGATGCAAGCTACGTTCAACACCTTGTTTCAGTATGTAGTTGTAGCGTTGGCCATTCTAGTTGCATTATCTTCTCTTGGATTTAATTTGACGAGTTTAACTGTATTTGCTAGCGTGTTAGGTGTCGGAATCGGTTTTGGATTACAAAACATCATGTCGAATTTTATATCAGGTTTAATTATTTTATTTGAACGTCCTGTCAAAGTCGGGGATCGTATTATTATTGAGGACACAATTGCAGATGTGGAAGAAATTAAAATGCGGGCAACGATTGTAAGAACAAGAGCCAATGAACGAATGATTATCCCAAATTCTTTTTTCTTAGAACAAAAGTTCATCAACAGATCTTATGCAGACACTAAGCTTCGAATTTCTGTTGAGGTAGGCGTTGCTTATGATAGTGATGTTCGCTTAGTTAAACAGCTCATAGAAGAATCGATAAAGGAATTAAATGAAGAAATTTGGCATAATATTTTGGCCGATCCTGAACCAAGAGTTTTCTTTGAAAATTTTGGAGAATCTTCTTTAGATTTTAAGGTTTGGTTCTGGATAGATCAACAAGCGGATGAAAGAGAATTTCGCATTCCAAGTGATTTAAGATTCAAGTTGTTTGAAAAGTTCAAGGCGAATGATATCGAAATCCCTTTCCCGCAGAGAGATTTACATTTAATCCAACAAAAATAGGCATAATCATTAGAAGCACTTTAGCCTCTACTTGGCTAAAGTGCTTTATTAATGGAATTATATCAGTAAAATTTCACTGGGTAGTATAGAAAAGTAATAGAGGCTTAGGTATAATGAGACTATTATAATTACATTTATATTTTATAAGGAACGAGGCATCAGATATATGCGATTAGGGGAGAAAATCAAAAGAAGAAGAAAAGAAATCAGTATGACACAAATTGATCTTGCTGAAGGGATCTGTACTCAAGCTATGGTTAGTAGACTGGAGAAACAGAAAGTGCGTCCCAGTCGTGATTTGATGGAAAAGTTAGCTGACCGAATGGACACACCGATGAGTTATTTCTACGGGGAAGATTCATTAGAGACAAGACATTCTCAAGTTAGCCAATTGTGTAAAATGATTAGACAGCATCTTGAAAGAAGAGAATATGACTCAATCGCTTATTTGGTAGAAACAAATTATGAGCTAATAGCCCGTTCTGTTGGAGAAGATAAATTGTTTTTTGAATGGATTAAAGGACTATTATACACGCATAGAGACGGAGATTATGATAAAGCGTTGGATCATTTGATTGCAATTGAAGAAGGCACGAAAAAAGGGGAACTGCGTGTCGAAATTATCGATAGTATCGGAAATCAGTATCAAAGAAAAGAGGAGTATAATAAAGCTGAAGAATACTATCAAAAAGGATTTGAGTCATTTTCAGAATGGATGGGACATGAGAAGAAAGCAAAGTTGCTATTGAACTATTCTCTTTGTCTATCTAAACAAGAGAAGTATCGGGACTCTTTAGAGAAGGTACTGCAAGGACTTGAATTATTGATTGAAAATAATACACTTTTCTTATTAGGTGACTTTTTCTATCAGAAAGGACATTGTCTGGAGCATTTAGATCAAAGCCGCCAAGCTGTAGAATCGTACAAGAAGGCTGCTTTCGTTTTTGATATTCAGCAAAATGAACGATTCATAACCATGGCAAATTTGGCAATCGATGAGTTAGAAGAAGCAGAAACTGAAAGCTAAACAAAACGAGTTCACAGCAGCCTGAAAGCTGTTGTGAACTCGTTTTTATGTAAAAGAGCTCTTTATCTTAATTGCTATGTAACTAAGAAAAAAATGAATGATCAAAGAAAAAACTTTACAGTTGAACACATGTATATGGCTGTTTTATTTATTGGCAAATACGGCTACTTATTTTTTGTCACTATTCAGCTTGATCAATATATAAGATTGCAAGATTAATTAGGAAAATCAAGAGGCTTTCAAAGGCAACCATGAGCTGCAATGCATCAGCTACTGATAAAAAGGTTTATCCCTAATAAGATTGTAGTTCTTATCTGCTATAGGTACCACCCTCTTAACTTTCTGCATGAAGAGTATATCATGATTTATCACTTAGAGGACATACTACTAGCCTTGTTTTGGGACTTATTAGTATTATTTATAATTATCACTTTGTACAGATTTTATTTTCATGTTTAATTTTAGTGAGAAATGTTTTGAATTTGTTAAGAAAAAAGTGCGGTAATTTTTTATGATAGAATCATTTTGGATAAGAGATTTAATGTAATTCATTTCGAAATCGCGAAATTCTGTTTAATGAAGAGATATAAAAAGAGGGGTGAAGAAGTGATAAAAAAACGCGAAAGAACACTTAAAAGCTTAAAGATAGAGTTTTCTATCGTTTTTCTAGTATTTATTATGATATTAGGCTTTGTCATTGTTTTCCCTTTATCCGTAAATTTAAATAATGCTCAACAAGAATACAGCTTTTTATTGGTTGGAGTCTTGATAGTCTTAGGTAAGTTGATACACGTTATTTATCAAATTCATAAAAAAGGAGAAAAAATGATAAATTCAAAAAAATATTAATTAGTTCTTTGGTAACAACATCACTCATTAAAACTGTAGGTGGCAATTTGAAGAAACTGTTAGAATAAGCGTTCGATCTTTTTTGGGGAATGTTAAATTAACATTCTACGAAAATTACTGTGGATCTGTTGGAAAAAGTGGAAATGATTGGTCAAAAAAACCTATTGATAATCTAGATGCACAATGTAGAAAATATGACTTATGTTTTAGTCATGAAAAAGGAGCAAATAATAAAACATGTAATAAAGCATTTATGAGAAACCTCTTACCAGTAATTCAATCCAGCAATAAATATTCGACAAAACACACAGTAGCGGTAATAGCGTATAAATACTTCTCAAACAAAATTTGATTTTTTCCTACAAAAAAAGCATGACATTAGCAAATTTTGAAAAGGTTATCTATACGTAAAGTGCTATAAATATAAAAATATGTTTTTGCTACATCAATCTAATATTTCAACAGACATGTGTGTAAAAGCTCTCAAAATCAATCAGGAAAACCCATAAAAAGTTAACATAAAAGGGTAGTATCCTATAATCCCTAGTCCAACTAATATAAGAGATGGTCCTATTAATGCGATATATTTTGTGAGTTTTGAAAAAGTATCTAACTTCACTATCCATTTTCCAAATAGAAATATAATTACTGATATTAAGGGTAGAAAAAGTAGAATGTACAAAATCGCTAAGCCTTCAAAATAAATACCAGATGCTTCGATAGGATTGGAAAAAATGTCATAAAAAAACATAGGAAATCCGATTAAAAATATAATAAAACTAAAATTTATCAAAGCTGAATAAATACGAAATTTATTCTTATATTTGTTAGGAAATCTGAGGTTAAATGAAATAAAAATATGTATTATAGAAATAACTATTGCTACTATGACATTCGATGGATATTGCATATAAATCTCCTCTTTTTAATTTAGATATACTATAACATAAAAGCCTGTTGAGAGCGTCAAGAAGTTTGTGTAAATAAAAAGTTCCTTCTGTAAAAAAATTATCCTTCTTCTAGTTCTCCAAACATTTCTCAAAGTTCTGCTTCAACTTGTTAAAAACCACGGTGGCTTCGATTTGAAAATTTCTGATTATACAGATCAAAATTTGAGACTAAAAAGCGATCCATAGATTCTTCTTTAAAATAGAGATTATGATTTCATCAGAGTAGTTTCCATTGTACAATAGTCTCTCTCAAAACACCTACTTTAATAAAACCAGCCTTTTCATAAGCTTTAATACCTATAGGATTATGGCTATAAACTTCCAATTGGAATCTATTTAAATTTAATGAGTTAAATACGTAATTAACTGCAAGATCAATCGCTTCTGAGCCAAGTCCAATACCAATATATTTTGTACTATTCATTGATATTCTTAAGTCAGCGGCATATGCCGTTTATCACGTTTATCAATTATAGATAACTCGCCAACCTTTTCGTTTGTTTTATTAAAGTTAATTGCATAATCTTCTCTAGAGTCGTCTAATATAATTGTCTCTATATGTTTTTCTACTTGATCAAAAGTAAAAGTTTGCTTAGTTCCAGTCATATCTATTATTTTCTCTCTTTGAATACTTTTAAAGTACTCTTCAGTATCTTTTATTGCTATAGGTCTGAGATGTATTCTCTTCGATTCCATTGCCATACCTCTATTTTTATACTTTATAAATTAATATCCTTGTGATGTAAGGAGTATAGTGTTCAACCAATAATCTAAGTAAGTTTTATCCTAATAGTTCATAAAGTTTATCGTTTACTCAAATAAGGGTTGAAAAAGAATGTAGTCTCTTACTCCAGAAGTCTAAAATATCTTCGGAGCAAACAAATAGGATTCTGCCTACTTGGCTATTTCTAAAGCTGCTTTTAATTTATATATTATAAAAACATTTACCTCTAATTCGTACTATATTCTGTGACTTTATATTAGCCCTCTTAAATTAGGGGGTCAATTAGTCATACGTATTTTTGTAAGTGAAATATTTTTATAAAATCTGCTTTATAAATTGAAATATTATTTCATTTCATTCATAATAAAAGAGAACTCAAATATTAAATTTAGTAGAGAGGGTCGTTCGATTATGTTAGGAGCATCACTTTACTTATCTCAGTCTGAAGAAATGAATAGGCAAAATTTGAAAGTGCTAAATGAAGTAGGAGTCAAAACGATTTTTACCTCTCTTCATATTCCAGAAGAAGATCCTGAACAAACATTAAGTGGGTTAAAAAGAATGACAGAGAAGACCAAATGCTATGGGATGAACTTGATGGCAGATGTATCGTCCAGTACATTAGAACAGTATTCAATCACGAAAGAAAAAGCAACGGATTTTTTTAAGGAATTTGGGATTACGTGCTTAAGAATTGATTATGGGTTTTCGTTTGCAGAAATCAAAAATTTTTCAAAGCAGTTTCAGATCATCTTGAATGCGAGTACGATTACTGAAGAAATATGTGCTTCATTAGAGGATGCTGGAATGAACCTGTCAGAAATTACGGTCTGTCATAATTATTATCCTAGGGAAAATACAGGACTTGATAAGAATTTTTTCTTAAAAAGAAATCAGTATTTAAAAGAAAAGGGATTTAAGATCCAAGCATTTATTCCAGGAGATTTGAAGAAAAGAGGACCGGTATATGCTGGACTACCTACTCTAGAAGAGCATCGATACATAGATCCGCTGGCCGCTTATATAGACTTAAAAGAAAAGAACCTTGTAGATGAAATTTTAATTGGGGACGTGTTGATGAAAGAAAAAACGATTATCAGAATCAAAAAATGGATAGAAGAGGAAGTTATCGTTTTACCTGTTACCAATGTGCATACTAATCTACCGGAAAATTTTTATGAAATTCATCAGAATAGACAAGATGTAGCAAGAGATGTCCTTCGTTCAGAAGATTCAAGAGTTGCTTTAAAAGGGCAATCATTTGACCCCATTCAAGCTAAGCAACGACCAACAGGTTCTATTACATTAGATAACGATTTATATGGCAGATACGCAGGAGAACTCCAAGTGACGAAGAGAGCATTACCTGCAGATGATCGAGTAAATGTGTTAGGTCAAGTCAAAGACGCTTCATTAGGGTTACTAGAGCACATAGCTGCAGGAGTCAAATTTCAATTTATGGAGGACTATGATGAATAAAATGAATACAGAACAGAGAAACCCTCGTTCAATGAATTTGGATACATTATCTGTACCGGAAATGACAAAATTGATGAACGAAGAAGATGCAACGGTTACTACAGCTATTCGTCAAAGCATGGATCAGATCAATGACTTAATCACAGTTGTTATTAAGCAAATGGAAAAAGGTGGCAGATTATTTTATATTGGTGCAGGAACGAGTGGACGTCTGGGCATATTAGATGCCGCAGAATGTGTACCGACATTTGGGACATCACCTGAGTGGGTCCAAGGAATAATTGCCGGTGGAGAAAAAGCTGTTTTGGAAGCGGTAGAAGGTGCAGAAGACTCTGAAGCGTTAGCCATCAAAGATTTAAAAAATAAAAAGTTGAATGAAAAAGATATTGTGATCGGAATTGCGGCAAGTGGGCGTACGCCTTATGTGAAGGGTGCTTTAAAATATGCTCAAGAGGTGGGCGCGCAGACTGGATCAATTTCTAATAATCCTGAAGCCGCTATTAGTAGGTTGGCAAACTATCCCATAGAAGTCGTAACTGGGCCGGAAGTATTAACGGGGTCAACAAGACTAAAAGCTGGAACAGCACAAAAACTAGTCCTGAATATGATCTCTACAGTGACTATGGTAAAATTAGGAAAAGCCTACGAGAATTTAATGGTAGATGTTCAAGCAACAAATGAAAAATTAGTTGATCGATCTAAACGAATCATTATGGAAGCTACAGACTGTTCATTTGAAGAGGCCGAAAAATATTATGAGCAATCTCATTCGGTGAAGACTGCTATCGTTCAAATATTGGCAGAAGTAACATTAGATGAAGCAGAAAATTTACTGAATCAAAAACAAGGTCGTGTTCGCGAAGCCATTCGTTCTCGGAAATAGGCATATCCTAAGGGCAAAGGACTGGGGAAATATGACAGGAAAAAATATTTTAGGAAGAATTAAAAGCATTTCTGATCAATTACCGAAAGCAGAAAGAAAAATTGCTCGATTTATATTAGAGAAACCGGAACAAGTCATTAACATGACTGCTTCAAAATTGGGACAAGAAGCAGAATCTAGTGCTGCCACAGTGATTCGATTATGTAAAAGAGTGGATATTCCTAGTTTCACGCAGCTCAAAGTGCTCATATCGAGAGAAGTCATCCAGACAAATCCCATCGGGTACTCTGATATTACACCAGATGAGCCACTTGAAGATATTATGGACAAGTTATTGGGGAATGCCTTTCAGTCTATGCAGGATACAGTATCAGTCATGAATGAGCAGGATTTGCTTGAAGCCGTAGAATCATTGAAATCTTCCTCGATTATTTATCTATATGGGATCGGGGCTTCGAATCTGGTAGCGGAGAATATTGCGCACAAGTGGAATCGAATCGGCAAGACATGTATCTGTATGTCTGATCCACATGTGTTATTAGCGGCGATGTCTTCGCCTAAAGAAAATCAAGTTTTTTTTGGTATATCTAACTCAGGAGAAACCAAAGAAGTCGTGAAAATACTAGAACTAGCTAAAGAAAATGGGTATAAAACGATTGCCTTAACCCAATTCGGAAAAAATAGTTTATCTAAAAAAGCAGACATCTCTCTCCAGCATGTTAGAGCTCAAGAAGGTGCTTTAAGGAGCGCGGCAACAAGTTCTCTGCATGCTCAATTTATTCTGGTAGATATCCTGTTTTACGTATATGCTTCAAAAAATTATGATAAAATAATCAATCTGATTCGTCATTCTAGAGAACAGATCGAAAAATATAGTCAGTAAAGATGATAGAACACCCAAATACTAAGTAATCATAGTCTTTGGGTGTTCTTTATGTTCTTAAAGAGACCTAATCAGTTAAAATACTAGAGGGAGCTTTATCTAAATTCTTTAAAAGATAAACTTCGTCATTATCAAAATAATAATAGAATTGATCTCCTTTTTGAGTAAGGAGTAAGTCTGTTTTGTTTTCGCTGTGGATAGAATAGACACCCTCCTCTTCTTTTTTGAAAGTACCTGAATCAACCAATTTTGAATTGAAATATTCTTCAAATTCTCCCTCATGGGTAAAAGACATCATAATAATATTAGGAGGATTGGTTTCTGATTGATAAGTTCCGAGTAGTCTGGGCGGTGGTTCAGTGGTTTTTTGATATAAATAAAAGCTTAAAATAAGGATCAAAGCTATAGAGCCGCCGGTTAATAGTTTTTTCATTCGTATCATCCGTTCTTATGATTGTTTATGGAAATCTTAAGGGACGTTTTTTCCCGGGTTCAGCGATTTCAAATACAAAGGAAGCACATAGACAGGCTAATAAAAACTCAGCTAATAACATAATTAAAGAGACAATAATGACCCAGCTTGCTTCCTCTATACCCGGCAATAGATTTCCTAAAGGAACACCGATTATGTTATTAACGATAGGGAAAAATAGAAAGGATAATATCCATTTTACAGCGGAAGCCAGCGTATCTATTAGAAAATGACCTTTATTACGTCTCTTGGCTAATTCAAAAATAATATATGTACATAAACAAGCAAATAAAAATTTCCCCAGTAAAATCAATAGACTTAATAAAAGGGAGGCTTGAATTCCCTCTGAACTGGAAATGAAAGTTTCATCAATAAAATTGAGTAAGCCATTAATCATATATAATAACAAAAAAGGTAAACCAAATTTTAATACGATTCTTAAATTTTTTTTCATACTATACCTACCTTATGAATTGTTTGATCATTGCTATTTGATAAAAGAATACTCTATTGAACGTGATTCGTCTAGCAATAATTCGTTGCCCTTGTTTTTAAGCTTTCTAATGCTTGTTTTAATCCACTTAACTTTCTTATAGAAAAAATAACTATACTAAAATAGATTGTTTTTCAGATCATTATAACGTACTCTTTATCTATTAGATCGAAGTATTTTAAGTATAAAGAAAAGAGCTTGGTAGAAATGAGCGTAATAGATAGTAAAGAAAATAGAGTACATAAGTATTTTGAAAAGAGGTCAATGTGTGAGTAAAAAAGTAGGTAACCTAATTCTTCAGTTTCTTTTGGGATTTCTTTTATCATTAATGATGATCAATGTAGTAAGAAGTATAGACGAGGATAATGTTTTTAACATATTTATCTCAGTTCCTACTTTAAGTTTTCTAACGATTGCAGGTATGACAATATCTAATCATATTAACTATAAAACAAGTCTATTCTATAAAAAGGGTTCTCTTAATATTATTCCGTTATCAATAGGTATACTAATATCAGGAGGAATCATAAGAATATTCTTCCCTGAATTACTTCAATACTAGTTAACAATCCTGATAGAAAAAAAGCCTTTAATTGTTATAAATAAAAGGCAGATGATGAGTTTAGGATACACATTACAAGATCTTAAATAGGACATTATGTCTATATAAATAATTAGTATAGTAGAAGTAACGGTTTATTCTTATATAGAAAAAAGATTATTAAGCAAATTGAAAACCTATATTACTAAGGAAGGTTGTTTGAAATGAATACCAGAAAAAGTACAGCTGCTTTAGGGATTATAGACTTTTTGTTTATTGGTATCTATGCAGTTTATTTGTTGAGTCCGATTAACCTTGGATATTATCCCATAGGGATTGTTCAAATGATTTTGTTGATCACCGCGCTAGTTTTATTATTGATTTGCGGAATAAATCTTTTTAAGGATAAGAAAAAAGATAAGTGGACTGATTATATACCGATTGGGTTGCTTATTTTTGGATATTTAACTTCTATCGGGGTGATAGGACTTAGCCTTCTGTTTTGGTGGGTTGCTTTTATACTATAAATGAAACTTATGAGTCAATGAATGCTATATTCTGTTTATACTAGCAATGTTGAGAGGGGATGAATCATGGTGAAAAACAATAGTATCCAATTTAAATCTAGAGTTAAAGAACTAGCTGTTGATTATGTAGTTATTTTGCTTTATCTAGTCGGGTTGCTTTTGCTCAATCTCTTTTTCTATTTTTTTATATTAGATGGTATACCCCAACTGACTGTCTTTCAGTCTCAGATGATTGCAACAATTGAATCGGTCATTCCAGTAGTGTTGATTTTCTCATTATTAGATTATAAAAAACCATATGGAACCTATGGAAAGAGAGTCGCAGGACTGAGGGTGCAGTACAAAAATCATACTTTTAGTAGAAGTTTGATTAGAAATACGATAAAGTTTCTACCGTGGCAGCTCGCCCATATTGGTGTGGTTGATGGAATTTACTCAGAATTTACAACATTGAATTCTATCTTATTTACGAATGCGGGGATAGCTCTGGCCATCCTGTTGCTATGTATGGGGATTTTTAGGAAAGATAAGCGACATTTAGGAGATTTATTAGCTGGTACTCAAGTTATATCAATAAAAGAGCCACAAAAAAGCCTATCCGATTAAGGAATAGGCTTTACTTAGTGAACTTACATATTTTTGTTGTTCGGTGTATTATTGTTAGATACTTCATCCTTAGCTTCTTGAGCTGTACGGGCTACGTCAGCTTCAGCACTCATTGTTTCGTTTTTAATTTCTTCGGAAGCAGAATGTAATTGTTCTTTTAAGTCTTGAGCTGTTTTAGCTAAAGTGATTTTGATATTATCCGATGCTTCACTTGCTGCATGTGACACTTCTTCAGACTTAGCTTTCGCCATATCTGCATAACCGCTTGCCATTTCTTTCTTTTCACCGAATTTTTTTGAAATATCATTGCGTGTTTCTTTTCCACTTTTAGGTGCGAATAACAAAGCTAATGCTGCACCAACGATAGCGCCTTTAATAAATTTCATAATTATTTTCCTCCTAATATTAAGTTTGAATCTTTCTTTCCCTTCATTATAACGAAAATGTTTACTTTTTAAAACGAGAAACACTTATGAAAAGAATAAGGGTTTATTTCAATTGGGAATAATCATTAATTAATGCTTTTTTATTAAGATTATTCTTTAGGTAAAGTATAATGAAAAAGTAAAGTTAATATAGTGTTCAGTTGCTATTTTATCGATAGGCAACCTATTGAGAAACCCTTCATTCAATCAATATATCTTTTAGTTTATAAAGATTTAAGCCCCATTATTAATAGATTCAAAAGAATGTGAATATCGTAACATAATAATGGAATTATATTTTGAAGTTTGGTATGCTTAATATAGTACAAATAGGAAGAGGTGAAAATAATGGAGAATGAAAAATTATGGGAATTAGTTGAAAAATGGAAAGAAAGCAAAGAAACATTTCAACTAAATAGTGATGGTCTTGAAACTTTGAGCACACTTCATTTGTCAGAAAGTGATTTTCATGATGCAACATTAGAACTTTTAGATATACCTATTTCTGAGGGAGGTTTATGGAAATAACAGAAAGTTTTGATACATTTTTTGTTACAACAAAACATAAGAAAACGAACGATGCTTTAACGTGGAAAAAATATTACCTTTTACTTGAAGAACTTTTGAACGTAGAATCTAATAATAAATTAGTTGATTTGGTTGAACAGTTGGGGTTATTAACAGATTTAATTGATGATTTAATGGATAAAGATAAACCGGAGTACTTTTATCTAATTAAGCATACACAGGAACTATCTAAATACTTATGGACTACTTTGGAAAAAATAAAAATTCTTGTCCCCCAATCTAATTTCAAAAAATTTGTTGATTGTATCGCCCAGTCTTTAGTTGTTCAATCAGCAGAAGACCATTATAAACTTAATGAATCTAGTTCAGAAGATGATTACTATTATTTGGTTCAACGTTCTATTAAATTAATGCAATCGTTTATTTACCTTATAGATCCTAAGCCATCATGGACTCTTTTGAAGGCTATTGAATATTTAGCTATCAAGTTTCAAATTATGAATGATCTAAATAACTTTAATAAGGAACTTCCCTCAGACTTTTTAAACAATAAAGGAACCCTTCCGCTTCTCAAATTACTTACTTATGCGCAAAAGCAAAATAAAAAAGAAATGCTGCATTTATTAATTCATTCAAGTTATGAGGAAAGAAAAGGAAACATAGAAGAGATTAAAAATGCATTGAGCGAGTATGGTATTCAAACTTATGGTCAAATGTTGGCTATATCATACAGTAACCGCGCAAGAGATCTTTTACTATCTATCTGTTCAGATAAAAAGAAAGTTGATTCTCTTTTAGTGAGAAAGGAAAGCTTTAAAAGATGACCACCCCATTTAATAAATTTCAGTATGTAGCCTGGTTTTCAGTAGGGCTATTCTTAAGTCTTAATGCGTATATATTTTATATAACGAATCTAACTTTTTCTCCCATACTCTTAACAGTAATGTTAATTGTCATATGCCTAAATATTTTATTGAGTATTTGGACTGTAAGAACTAAACTCTCCTCTTTGAACTTTAGTTTTATATTAGTTGTGATGAGTTTTTCGTGGATTATCACAGGGTTTAATGAGTCCATGTCTGTTTATGTTCAGCAAAGTATGGTATCACTGATTTCTTTTTTCCCACCCTTATTTTTATACTTTATCAATCAAAATATCAGCGAACACAAACCATCTACTAATAAGAGCTGCATCTGGATTTTAATTCTCGGTTTATTGGCAGTTTTAAGAGAGTTTTCCCGCTTTGAAATACTAACAGTTGATTCGAACGTTTTTTTCTTCAGTAATTTATTGTTGATGTTATTCTTTTCTTATAAACTTTACAATGATAATAAAAATCAAGGTACATTAAAATGGAAGTCTAAAGAAGTTCGATTAATATTAGTCGCCGCATTAAGTTCAATCGCTCCGTTTATAGTCGTTAGTTTAATACCCGCAGTATTTTTTAATGGAGTTTTCCATTATTTGTGGACTCTAGGGTTTGTTTTGGTGTTGCCAGTAGTTATGGGGTACTTACTAAATAAAAATAATTTGATTTTACACCGTTATTGGAAAGTCTCTTTCCTCTCTAGTTATTTTTTGGTTTTATTACTACTGGGCTTGATCTTGGTGATATTATATTTATCATTTAATCCATCAGTAATGCAGCTTATTAGAGGGAGTCATTTCTTCATTATACTTGGATATTTTATTTATATTGGATCAATGCTTTACACACAATATCGAAAGAAGGCAGTGGAAAAAGAACTCAGTACATTTCAAGAAGAACGAGAGACATTAACATTTTATCAGTTGAAAAATAAGCTGTTGGCACAAGATTTTCAGAGAATGAGTCAGTACTGGAATGAAAAATGGAAAATTGCTGGGATTACATTGTTTGAAAGAGATGGAAATGAGCTAACCATCTTATTTACCAATGAGAACATAGGTGCTGAGAAAGGGAAATTTTCAGAAAACAATAATGTAAGATCCTTCATTAACCGAAATGTTTTGTCCTATGAAGTCGAAATTAATCGTTCTTATCCTTTTAGTAAAGAGGAAAGCGAGGAAATCATTAGAGAGATAAAAAAATGGTTACACTATTTAATAGAAAAAGAAGAGTTGTTAAACTTAAAGTCTAAAATAGAGGATCGTTCATACACGGCTTTAGAAAAATCTTTGTACTTACGCGAAATGAAGTCAGTGGATGTTTATCATGATATGATTTCTCGATATTTACATGATGATGTTCAACAACATATTTATTATTTGAAACAAATGGTTTTTTCTGAAAATTCAGTAAATCGTATAAGGCAGCGAACAGAAAAAATAACCAACGAATTGGAGAAATCTATTAAATTAAGAACCATTGAATGGATGGGGTATCCTTCAAACAGAAAAGAAATTGATCGGCTAGTCTATGAACTTTCACAAGCACTAGAAGAGCATTTACCTACTGATATTACGTTAGATATGGATATTGATGTAGACTCTTTTGAAGAAAGTCCAATAGAAATAAAGAGTTTACTTTATCGTGCGATCAAAGAATGTATGGTAAATACTTATAAGCATTCAAATGCTAAAAATTTGGTTATTTTATTAGAAAAACAAATGACACATTGGTATTTAAGGATAGAAGACGATGGCATCGGTTGGAATGGAGATGTAAATTCAACAACTCGATTTGGGTTAGTTTCTTTATATCGTCAAGTTGAAGCAATTGGTGGAGAAGTGATGATTAAGACTGCTAATAATAAAGGATTTAAGGTAGATATTCGAGTGCCTGAAGTGGAGGGATAATTTTGAGATTGGCTATTGTAGATAACCATGGAATGTTCATGGAAGGATTTGCTTATTCTTTAGAACAGTTTCCAGAAGTGGAAAAAGTTTTTTCGTTTTATCCTGAAGAAGTGAAAAGAATAATTGAATGTTTAGAGAACAATTTAATTCATTTATTTATTATTGATATTAACTTGGACGGTATGAGTGGTTTTGTTTTTGCAGAAAACATTAAGAATGTCGCTCCAGAAATGCCAATTGCTTTTGTGACTGGTCACGGTAATCAAGCAAATTTCAGAACGGAAGCACGTGAATTTGGAGCAGCTGGTTTCTTTTTAAAAGATCCAAAACCAAGGCAGTTTTTGACTCAAATTATACAAGCTATTAATGGGAAAAAACCGGGAATGATGGAAGAAAAAAGATTACCTAAACTGACTTTGCGTGAGAAAGAAACACTTTTTTTTATATGTAAAGGGTACACAAATAAAGAATTAAGTGAACAATTGAATGTTACTTTAAGGCAAGTCGAGCGGCATAAAAAGAATCTGATGCTTAAATTTGATGTTGAGAATGATAAAAAGCTAATACGTAAGGCAATAAATTTAGGATATGAAATTATTAATTAATAAAGAATTTGAATACCTTCTTTTCAGCTATTTATAATTTCTTTCAACACCTAGGCTTTTATAAAAACTATAAAATGTAGGAATCGGCACGTTGAAATTGCTGGGCTCCTGCATTTTTTTGCTTATGCATCTTATCTATAAATGAGTTGAGGTTTGTATGTATAAAGAGTTAAATTTAAATTTCTAACTTTAATAAAAATTAAAAAAACGGTGGTTTACCACCGTTATAAACAACAGATTTTTCTGATAGAGTAAGTATTGTGAATAGTACAATTTTGTTCACATTTTTAGTAATAAACGTATAAAGGAGGTGATATATATGAAAAAAATGTTTATTTTCGCAACTATTTTGACAGGGGTCTTCTTTTTTGTTTCCCCAGACCTAACCAGTACATTAGGTATTAGTGCATATGCATCCAAAAAAGTCATTGATATTATTTCAGCTGCTTCAAGTGTTGCCGCTGTAGCGGGTATTATAGCCGCTGTTGTTGGTGGAGGAGGAATAGGAGTTGCTATCTTAGCAACTGCAAAAGCGTTAGTTAAAAAATATGGTAAGGCTTATGCTGCTGCTTGGTAAATTCCTGTATATATATAAAAAGGTGTAAAAATATTATATTTTATGCCTTTTTTATATAATTTTAATTAATAATTTGGAGAGGGTTACGTGTTAAAATATATATTAATTTCTAATTTCAGAGAATTTAAACTAATCAAAGATCCTCTAGTATACTTTACATTAAGTGGTATTGTTTCAATATCATTACTATTATTGCTGATAGTAACTAATCTAATAATGAATCAGTTTATATTTTTGTTAATTACAAACTGTTTATTATTTCAATATAATGTTCCGCTGATAAATGATACTATAAAGTCTCAAAAATCCATGCACTATACTTATTCCAAATTAGTAGAATATAAATATATACTTTTTATAATTTTGAAGAACAATCTATTGATAATTATCGGAATGGCCTTCAATAGTATACTATTGCTAATATATCTAAGTAACATCCAACTAGTCTTAATAACAATTTTAACTATATTAATTCAAGTTAGTATTTTTCTTTCTAGATTAATACAAAATACTTTTTTAAAGCTGGCGATTATTTTTTTCACCTTTATAGCTATTATTGTGAATATTATCATAGTCAATTTTTATATAAATGTATTTTTAGTACTATTATTATTTTATTTATTTATTCAAGTACATAGATCTGGAGATTCTTTTCTTCAGGGGATAAATATTATTGTAAACCAGCCATCTAAAAAGTTAAAAAAAATAGACTTTAATTATAAAAATATGTACATTAAATTATTCCTCTCATATATTAGACGTATAACAATTAAAAATTATTTAATGCTGATTTTCATATTTTTTCTATATATAGTAATAGCAAAAAATTTTACAGTTAATATTAATTTTACAAGCATATTAATATTTCTGTATCTGTTTGATTTAGAGTTGATCACTGATCAACAGTTTAGGGAAATTGAAAAAACAACTGCATACTATTATTTAGGTTATCTAAGCCCATTAAATAAGGTGAAATGGTTCTTATTGTCGGAACATTTTCACAAATTGATAATTTATAGTGGACTGATTTTAGGGCTGACATTTATAGAATATAGTTTATTAGAAGTTTTAAGTAACATATTGACTATTTTATTTATGTTTTTGTTAGGAATGACATATCATATATCAACAAAAAAAATAGTAAAATATAGAAAGAAATTTAATGGATATGTATTTCAATATCTAATAATTCTTATAATAATTTTATTTCTTCTAGGAAAAATGTATTTTGCAAGAATAAAATCCATAAGAGTGCAGGAAATTTATCCATAACTTTGCAGTTCCCATTTAGTTAATTTCTTAATTGAGACAAAG
>NZ_FMZD01000047.1 GCF_900101525.1 Marinilactibacillus psychrotolerans
AAGAAATGATGGAATTCACTAAGTCTAACATCCTTTCACAAGCTTCAACAGCTATGCTTGCACAAGCTAACCAAATGCCTCAAGGCGTTCTACAATTATTGGGTTAATCAATTAATAATCATTCTTAGAAAAAGTCAGATCATTAAAAGATCTGGCTTTTTTTTGTTCTATACTAATCTTGTAAAATTCAATCTAAATCATTTTTTAACTAATAAATGCATATTTACTATTAACATTTTAAAGAACTGGACGATACTATAATTAGAAGGCGATAAAGTCTTTAAAACTATAAAAACATAATGGAGGAAAATAAAATGCGTATTAATACAAACACTGCAGCTATGAATACATACTCACGTTTGACAGCGGCAAACGGAGCAAAAAGTAGTTCATTAGCTAAATTATCATCAGGACTAAGAATCAACAAAGCTGGAGACGATGCAGCTGGACTTTCAATTTCAGAAAAAATGAAAAACCAAGTATCTGGTTTAAACCAAGCTACTCGTAATGCACAAGATGGAATCTCTTTGATCCAAACTGCAGAGGGTGCTTTGAATGAGTCACATTCAATCTTAAACCGTATGCGTGATCTTACTGTTCAAGCAAAAAATGATACAAACACTAACGAAGACCGTCAAGCAATCCAAAAAGAAATGGATTCATTAACTGAAGAAATTGATCGTATTGCTGGTCAAACACAATTCAATACGAAAACACTTTTAAATGGAGATTTTAGTACTGACTCTCTTAAATTCCAAATCGGATCTAATTCTGGTCAAGACATTGCATTAAACATTGGGGATATGACGTCAGAAGGTTTAAATCTTAAAGCGGATGCTACTACATCTAATCTAAAATTAAGTGTATCTGAAGATGATTTGCAAACACAAAGTGATGCTATAGCAGCAGCAAAAACAGCTTTAGAGGCTGATCCTGCTGATACTGCTTTACAACAAGCTGTAACTGATGCACAAGATGATTATGATACTGCATTAAAAACAGCAACAGATGCACTTGACTTCGACGCAGTAGTAGATACAATTGATTCAGCAATCAAAAACGTTTCAACTGAACGTGCGAACCTAGGTGCAACTCAAAACCGTTTGGATCACACGATCAATAACTTAACTACAACAAAAGAAAACTTGTCAGAAGCTAA